>NZ_JBKEDJ010000025.1:0-156290 GCF_047975355.1 Shewanella sp.
ATATCATGACCGAAGGTCCACTTGGAGGCGCGGCGTTTAACAACGAGTTTGGTCGTCCGGCCCTGTTAGGTTACTTCCGTACCTATGAGCAAGAAGTCTCTAGCCACAACGGCGTAGAAGTCCGCGGTTACCACAAGCCGATCATGTTAGCCGGTGGTTTAGGTAACATCCGCGAAGAGCACGTACAAAAAGGCGAAATCACCGTCGGTGCTAAGCTGATTGTACTCGGTGGCCCTGCGATGAATATCGGTCTTGGCGGCGGCGCGGCTTCTTCTATGGCGTCGGGTCAATCGAGCGAAGATTTAGACTTTGCGTCGGTTCAGCGTGAAAACCCTGAAATGGAACGTCGCTGTCAGGAAGTGATCGACCGTTGCTGGCAGTTAGGCGATAAAAACCCAATCCAATTTATCCACGACGTGGGCGCGGGTGGTTTATCTAACGCTTTCCCTGAGTTAGTGAACGATGGTGGCCGTGGTGGTATCTTCAATCTGCGCAATGTGCCATCGGACGAACCGGGCATGAGCCCGCTGGAGATCTGGTGTAACGAATCGCAGGAGCGTTATGTGCTTTCGGTTGCTGCCGAAGACTTACCTTTATTTACGGCGATTTGTGAGCGTGAGCGCGCACCGTTTGCGGTAGTGGGCGAGGCGACGCAAGAGCAGCATTTAACCCTAGCCGACAGCCATTTCGATAACAATCCTATCGATTTGCCACTCGAGGTGTTATTAGGTAAAGCTCCTAAGATGAGCCGTAATGTGGTATCGGCTAAGGCAGTTTCACCAGCGCTTGAGCAAAGCAACATTGATGTGAAAGAAGCGGTTAAACGCATTCTTAGCCTGCCAACTGTGGCGGACAAAACCTTCCTTATCACCATTGGTGACCGCACGGTAACGGGTCTAGTGAACCGTGACCAAATGGTTGGCCCATGGCAAGTACCAGTCGCAGATTGCGCGGTAACGGCGGCAAGTTTTGATACCTATGCCGGTGAAGCCATGTCTATGGGCGAACGTACGCCGCTGGCACTGCTCGATTTTGGTGCCTCTGCCCGTATGGCGGTGGCCGAGTCGATTATGAACATCGCAGGTGCGGATATTGGTTCGTTCAAACGTATCAAACTGTCCGCTAACTGGATGTCTGCCGCGGGTCACCCTGGCGAAGATGCGGGTCTTTATGAAGCGGTTAAGGCCGTGGGTGAAGAGCTGTGTCCAGAACTGAGCCTGACCATTCCTGTCGGTAAAGACTCCATGTCGATGAAAACTGCATGGCAGCAAGACGGCGCGAACAAAACCGTGACGGCACCTATGTCACTGGTGATTTCTGCCTTCGGTGTGGTGCAAGATATCCGTAACACGGTAACGCCAGAGCTTCGCAGCGATAAAGGCGAAACCTCGCTGCTATTAGTCGACTTAGGCGCTGGCAAAAACCGTTTAGGCGGTTCTTGTTTGGCACAGGTTTACGGTGAGTTAGGCGATATCGCGCCAGACTTAGACGATGCTGCTCTGTTACGTGGTTTCTTCGAAACCATGCAAAAACTGGTGCCGAAGAAGTCGGTTATTGCATACCACGACCGTAGTGACGGTGGTTTATTCACCACCTTAGTGGAAATGGCCTTTGCCGGTAACACGGGTCTTGCTATCGACTTAAGTGCACTGCAAGGTACTGACGTTGAACGTCTATTCAATGAAGAACTCGGTGGCGTACTGCAAGTGAGCCGCGCGGATGCCGAGCTTATCACAGCGCAATTTGCCCAAGCAGGTGTGCCTTGTCATTTGATTGGTACTCTGGCAAACGATCAACGCATCACCATTAAAGATGGCGCGCGTGAAGTCTTCAGCGAGACGCGTGTTGCACTGCGTACCTTATGGTCTGAAACCACTTACCGCATGCAAGCGCTGCGTGATAACCCCGCCTGTGCATTAGAAGAATTTAAGCTTAAGCAGGATGAAACCGACTTAGGGTTAACGGTTAACTTAAGCTTCGATCCAAGTGAAGACGTTGCTGCGCCGTACATCCTCAAAGGTGCTGCACCTAAGATGGCGATTCTGCGTGAGCAGGGGGTTAACTCCCATGTGGAAATGGCGGCCGCGTTTGACCGTGCAGGTTTTGAGAGCCGCGACGTGCACATGTCTGACATTCTGTCGGGCCGCATTAGCCTCGAAGAGTTCCAAGGTCTGGTGGCCTGTGGCGGTTTCTCCTACGGTGACGTATTAGGTGCGGGTGAAGGTTGGGCTAAGTCTATCCTGTTCAACGCCCGTGCTCGCGATGAGTTCTCACGTTTCTTCGAGCGTGATTCAAGCTTTGCCCTCGGTGTGTGTAACGGTTGCCAAATGCTGTCTAACCTGAAGGAAATCATCCCAGGTAGCGAGCACTGGCCACGTTTCGTGCGTAACCGCTCTGAGCGTTTTGAAGCGCGTTTCAGCTTAGTTGAAGTGCAGCAAAGTCCATCACTGTTCTTCCTAGGTCTGGCTGGTTCACGTATGCCTATCGCCGTATCACACGGTGAAGGTCATGCGGAATTTGCTAACGCGCAGGCGTTGGCATTAGCTGAGGCTTCAGGCACTATCGCGCTGCGTTTTGTGAATGGTAAAGGTGAAATTGCCACCCAATACCCACAAAACCCAAACGGCTCGCCAAACGGTTTAACCGGTATCTGTACTACCGATGGCCGTGTGACACTGATGATGCCACACCCTGAGCGTGTATTTAGAACGGTTGCAAACTCTTGGCACCCAGATAACTGGGGTGAAGACAGCCCATGGATGCGTATGTTCCGCAATGCGCGAGTTAACTTAGGCTAAGGTTTTTATTGAGAAAACCACGACTTAAGTGAGCAAAAAAAGGAGCGAAATTTTTCGCTCTTTTTTATATATAAAACGCATCTTTAAAAAAGATAAGGTATTTTAAGATCTTAGTCTTATATTTGTTAAACCTAATAAAATGAAGTTCAAAAATATCAATCTTAAAGACTAAATACCCCTTAATAAGTAGTTCACACAAGTGAAACAAAACTGACTTGCTTTAATTTAGTCACTGTATTTGCCCGTATTCTCAAGACATAAAAGCAAAAAGCCCCCAACTCATCGAGAAGGGGGCTCGTTTTGCGCTAACAAAACTTCAAATCAAATCAGTATTATTTCAGAGTAAGCGGTGAACGATTACAGCTCACGAGCTGTATAAAGTTCAACAAAAACACGCTTATAGCTGTTAACCAGACGTTCAAATAAGTTTGTCATATCTCTTTCTCCACACCAAAGTTATACCTATGTGCGCGGAGTTTGGCTTGCCTGGGGCGCTTCACCAGTCACATCAAACCGTCTCCTTAACACAGGAGATATATTAACCAGCTTAAGTCGTCTTCTCAAACGAGAAAAAATACATTTTATCATTAGTAAAACTAATTGATTTTGGTTTTAAATCATTTCATCTTTAAAGGTTTTGTGAATTATCATAATGATTTTTATAGAATTAATTATTTAAATAATAATGCTCTTAGTGATGTTTTATTAGTGTAAATATTGTTTTTTATTTGTTTTTTGTGATTTTTACTGCTTATTCATTGGATTTTCGCTCAAGTTGGTAAAAACTAACTTTTTAATTTACCTTAGCGTGTTCTCTACCCCATAATTATGACTCTGTCAACAGTGGGTAAAAGTGAAGTGTGTGCCCCGTTGCAAAACCCATCTAAAGCCCTGAGTTTGATTGATTTGAATCAAAGGCGGGTGGTATAAAATACTCACAAATGAAAGCGATTAAATATCTTAACTATCTGATATTTATATCGATGGGATCATTTGTAGGATTGGGTGGTGAGGTGAAAGTCTCAAAGCCGAGCGATAGTGTGACTAGGGTCTCAGTATGCGAGGAAAAAGGGGATTTTTAAGCCTTGCTGCTTCGATGTAATGAAAAAGATGAAATTTAACGGTTTATACTGGATTCAGCTATAAACACAAAATGAAAACTCACTATCCTACAAAGGCACTTGCTACGAATGGCTCAAGTAGTCGTAGCAATTGGACGCACCACGTAAGGAGTCACCGATGATTGTTGAAGAGGTTGTTGAGCTATCACGGTTGCAGTTTGCGCTGACAGCCATGTATCACTTCCTGTTTGTTCCCTTAACCTTGGGGTTGGCATTTTTGCTGGCTATCATGGAATCACTCTATGTGATGACAGATAAACAAATTTATAAAGATATGACTAAGTTCTGGGGTAAGTTGTTTGGTATCAACTTTGCCTTGGGTGTTTCAACGGGTTTAGCGATGGAATTCCAGTTTGGTACTAACTGGTCTTATTATTCGCACTATGTGGGTGACATCTTTGGTGCACCACTGGCCATTGAAGGATTAATGGCGTTCTTCTTAGAATCGACCTTCGTGGGTATGTTCTTCTTCGGTTGGGATCGTTTCTCTAAGCGTCAACACTTAGCGACAACCTGGTTGGTAGCTTTTGGTTCCAACTTCTCCGCATTGTGGATTCTGGTGGCAAACGGTTGGATGCAAAACCCTGTGGGTAGCGTGTTCAATTACGAAACCATGCGTATGGAAATGACCAGCTTTGCTGATGTTATTTTCAACCCTGTTGCACAGGTGAAGTTTGTTCACACTGTGGCTTCTGGCTATGTGACTGGCGCAATGTTCGTATTAGCGATCAGCTCTTACTACATTCTGAAGAAACGTGACTTACCTTTTGCACGTCGTTCATTTGCGATTGCAGCCAGCTTTGGTATGGCGTCTATCCTGTCTGTTATCGTTCTGGGTGACGAATCAGGCTATAAAGTGGGTGAAGCGCAGCGCGTTAAGTTAGCGGCAATTGAAGCTGAGTGGCATACAGAACCTGCTCCTGCAGCCTTTACTGCAGTTGGTTTCCCAAATCAAGAAACCATGCACACCGATTTCGCGGTTAAGATCCCTTATGCTATGGGTATCGTAGCAACACGTTCTTTAGATGAAGAAGTGACAGGTCTACGTGACTTAGTGGCTGAACACGAAGTACGTATCCGCAACGGTATGAAAGCTTACGAGATGCTGGTGAAACTGCGCGCTGGTGATAAGTCTCCAGAGTTACGTGACGCGTTCGAAGCGGCGAAAGTTGACTTAGGTTACGGCTTACTGCTGAAGCGTTACACCGACAATGTTGTAGATGCGACAGAAGAGCAAATCAAAGCGGCAGCGAAGGATTCTATCCCGAATGTGGCACCGATTTTCTGGAGCTTCCGTGTGATGGTTGGCTTAGGCTTTGTGATGTTGTTTGTGTTCGCGGCAGCCTTCTGGCAAAGCACACGTCATCAGATCGAAGAGAAGAAATGGGTACTTAAAGCAGCACTCTTTAGCTTGCCATTACCTTGGATTGCGATCGAGTGTGGTTGGTTTGTGGCGGAATATGGCCGTCAACCTTGGACCATCTCTGAGGTGCTGCCGACCTTTATGTCTGCTTCGAGTTTAACGACTGGGGATCTGTGGTTCAGTATTCTTTCGATTTCACTGTTCTACACTGTGCTGCTGGTGATCGAGATATTCTTGATGCTTAAGTTTGCCCGTCTTGGCCCTAGCAGTTTAAAGACTGGTCGTTATCACTTCGAGAAACTAGAAGCCTAAGCAGAGGATTTCATTATGTTTGATTATGAAATATTGAGAGTTATCTGGTGGGCTCTGATCGGCGTACTGTTCATCGGATTTGCGGTCACTGACGGTTTTGACATGGGCGTGGGTGCACTTTTACCGATTATCGGTAAAGACGATACTGAGCGCCGTATTATGGTCAACACCATTGCTCCCCATTGGGACGGTAACCAAGTGTGGTTAATCACCGCGGGTGGTGCCTTGTTTGCGGCATGGCCTATGGTGTATGCAGTGTCTTTCTCTGGCTTCTATGTAGCCATGATGTTAGTGCTGTTTGCCTTGTATACCCGTCCTGTGGGATTTGACTATCGCTCTAAGATTGAAAATCCAAAATGGCGTAAATCGTGGGACTGGGCGTTGTTCTGTGGTGGCTTTATTCCACCGCTGATCATCGGTGTGGCCTTCGGTAACTTACTTCAAGGCGTGCCATTCAACTTCGATGAGTTCCTGCGTGCGACTTATCACGGTGGTTTATTTGGCCTGTTGAACCCATTCGGTTTACTGGCGGGCTTAGTGAGCGTGAGCATGTTTATGATGCAAGGCGCTGCTTGGTTACAAATGAAGACCGATGGTGAGCTACGTGTACGTGCCGCGAATGCGACTCAGCTATGTGCACTGTTAGTGGCAGTATTATTTGCCGCTGCGGGTGTGTGGTTAGCCAATGGTATTGATGGTTATGTTATCACTTCAACCCTTGACCACCATGCACTGTCTAACCCAACGCTGAAAACCGTTGCGGTTGAGTCTGGCGCTTGGTTAGCCAACTACGATAAGTATCCTATTACTATGCTATTTCCAGTATTAGGTGTAGTATTACCACTGCTGGTGATTGTGGTAAGCCGCTTAAATCGCTCGGGTTTCGCGTTCCTATTTAGCTCGCTGACTGTGGCTATGGTGATCTTAACTTGTGGTGCAGCAATGTTCCCATTCGTGATGCCATCTTCATTAGATCCTAACGTGAGCTTGACCATGTGGGATGCGACTGCGAGTGAAACTACACTAACTGTAATGACTTGGGCGGCGATTATCTTCGTGCCAATCGTGTTAAGTTACACTGTATGGACTTACTTCAAGATGTTTGGCCGCTTAAACCGCAAACATATTGAAGATAACAAAGCCTCACTCTATTAGAATTAAGGAGCATCTACTATGTGGTATTTCACGTGGATATTAGGGGTTTTGTTAGCCTGTTCTTTTGGTGTGATCAACGCCCTGTGGCTTGAAAACACCGAGAACATGGACCGCTCAAGCGATGAGGCTGAGTAATAGCTAACCTCCTGTAGCATGAACCCTTTAAAACCCCGCAATCGTGGGGTTTTTTTATTGTCTTCCCCAAAAAACGCCAGAGGCGGTGGTGATTGTTCCTTGAGGCTATAAGTCTGAATAACGCCCAGGCTAACTAAAAGAAGCCTTCTTATTCACCACAAGTTAGAGGACACAAGAAGCATGGTTGATTAGAGAATTTTATCAAATGAAAATAAATAATCATGAAAGTAGAATTTGCTAGAACTATATACTCCACCATGTATACAAAGAAGAGCCATATTTTCACGTTGAATGGGTTGGTTTAGTTGGTATCAACGAAGAAATTATTTAGGAGCATGAGATACCAAGAAAACGTCGATAGGTCAATTCTTGAATAAATTCCTCCCTTATAACTGGCTTTTTCAACCTTTTGTTATAGCCTTTAATGTTTTAAGTTTATTTATCTCAGCGTCATTATCTTGATCTGGTTCTGGAAATGTGAATAAGTTAACATATTTGGGTTGAGAAAACACATAAACTGAAAGGGTAAAGGATATGTACTATAAAAAACTAGTTTCAGAAGGATGTTGATGAAATATTTGTTTCTGTGTTTTACGCTGATAATGATGCTCGGGCAGATTATGTTGCCCGTAGAAGCATCTGCCTTGGTGCCTGAAATGCAGCATACTAATATGAGCCATGCCACATCTGCCATAACGAAGTCTGATTGTTGCAAGGAGCAGAAACATTGTACTAATTGTGATATAGATATGGATTGTTGTAATATAGACAATTGTTTCAATAATTTCTCACCTGCTGCAATTCCATTTACTTCTAATCAACCTGTTTTAGCTGTTAGTAGTCAACAGGTAGAATTACAAAGTTGGAGTTTACAAACTACTATACTTTTCCAGCAAACTCCCCCTCCCACTTTCTATCAGATTTAACTAAGGCTTTATTTTTAAGCCTTGCTTGACAGTTTTATTTCTGAATTTTATGGGAGTCCTGCTATGTTTACATTTGAATTCTCCATACTACAACTTAGTCGTATTTTTTTAGTTACTGTTGGTTTATTTGTTGCCTCAAATAGCTTCGCAACCAAGTTGCCTTTACCTAACAAATTGGGTGTCAAATTAATTGATGGTCTGGCCGTATATAATATAAATATTTCTTCGGGTAAGTATGCTATTGATCTTATATACAGTGACGAATTTTCCGTCAATGAAGATGATTCCAGTGCTTGGGTAAATTCGAAATATTTCTATTGGTTAGTGGATATTGTCGAACGGAGTAAGTTTAAATTGCAGTTACAAAAAAATAATTCTGAAGATGCAGTTTACACCTATATCAAAAATCCATTACTGAAGATAATTGATGAATTTAATAGAGCAGTTTCAACTAAAGTTTACAGTCGTAATGAGCTAATGTTAAGTTCGCTCAACCAATTTGGTTTTTAAGTTTTAGAGTGAAATGAGGTATATCTATATTTTAATGTGTTAATGTTTGGTTATTTAACAATAAATACAATTAAAAATTAGATTATAGGTTCATTTTCTCTAAGTATAAGTTTAATTATTTATTAGTTAGTTTTATGTGTTAACTCTATGCAGAAATTAAATAATGATGAACATTGAATTTAATTACTTAAGACTAAGGTAACCTGTAAGTGACATAGTTAATATACTGATATTTAAGTAAAACCTATTACTATAATTCGTAAGCCGGAGTGCTCCCAGCAAGCGATGTTATAGTTAAGATAGTGTTTTGCTGCAGTGAAGAATCTATGGTTTGGAGCTGCCAGTAGAGCAATGTCAAGGATGATATTGCTTAACCATTATACTTTTGGTGCTATGAAGGATAATGCCACATTTCACTCTTTTTTATAAAAATAGCCATTCATATAGTGACAGTGATATTTAAGTTGCTTCATGGATAAGTATGTTTGATAAATAAGGATTGAAAAATGAAATTAAAAAATATAAGTTTATGTATAGCAGCAATATTATCTACTCAGTTTAATACTGCTATTGCTGACCCGATAAGTGAGGCTCTCATTGATGATTCCAAAGTTAACTTTCAGATTCGTGGGCGTTATGAAACTGTAGACCAGCTATCTGATAGCCAGGATTTATTCTCATTTAGATCAAGGCTGACATATCAAACAGGTGATATTTATAACTTTTTTGGTTTAGCTGAATTAGATGATGTACGTGCTACAAATGAAAAACCTTGGATTGCTGATTATTCATATACCGAAATTAACCAGTCATTCTTAGGCTATAAAGTTTCGAATGACACACTTTTAAAATACGGGCGTCAACGTATTTTGCTCGATAATCAAAGGTTCGTTGGTGGGGTTGGGTTTCGTCAAAATGAGCAAACATATGATGCATTTTCTGTAAAGTCACAAGAAATAAAAAATCTTACCGCATTCTATTCTTATGTGACCAATGTTAATCGTATCTTTAGTGAAGAATCTGGGAAATCGGATCATCGAAATAGCACTAATCTTGTCAATGTTAAATACACACCGAATAATTGGGCCAATCTAAGTGCTTATGCTTACCTCATTGATAATAATGATGTTGAGCGTTTTTCTACCGATACATATGGTGTTCGTTTGGCCGGCAAGGGGGAGCTTGATGTCCTCAAATTGGAATATGCTTTCGAATATGCTAAACAGAAAAATGGAAGTAATAACCCTCTATCCTATGATGCTGATTACCAACTATTTGAGTCAGGGATTGGCTACAAAGAGATAAATCTGAAGCTAAGCTACGAGATATTGGGTTCAGATGATGGCTCGGCTGGTTTTATTACACCATTGGCGACGTTGCATTCTTTTCAAGGATGGACGGATAAATTTCTATTCAATGGTGCAGGCAATTGGGATAAAGGTATCCGAGACTTTTATATCAGTATGAGTGGCAAATTCTTAGGCATGCAATTATTGGCAGTTCACCATCAGTTTGAATCTGATATCGATAATATCGATATGGGGAATGAATGGGGAGTGAGCTTAACGTACCCATTTGCTGATTATTATAGCGTTAGTGCAAAATATGCGAGCTTTTCAGGAGCCGATTCTGGATATTCATTTAGCGATGATGCTGATAAGTTCTGGCTAACTTTAGAGGCAAAATTTTAATCGTTGTTAGCCTTTACAATAAAATATTGTACCGGTTATTTATATCAAAATGCTATATGCCGCCAGAAGGGCGGCATTTTTGCCGCCAAGCGATAAATGCTCAACGCTTTCGACCAGTTTAGGTTACTGGTATTCGTTAGTAACAAGCAGAACTTCCATAACTGGAGCCATATACTCCCTTATAATTTATGGCCCTAACAACCATGAGTTAATTAGAGTTTGGCTAAGTTCTTCGTAGTATTAAGTCAGTCATCTGCTGATATAGGGAGATCAGTATCTTTGTGGGAAACCATTATACCTACCACCAGGTTACTTGAAAGTTTATGTTTTAGCGCGTTGCTTCGAACCTTGGCCTCTGCTGTACTTAAGAGATAGGCGTTACGGGCATTTGGTTTATCTTGTGGTTTCGCGGAGTAAAAAAAATACCGCCCAAGTGGGCGGTATTTCGACAAAGGAACTCCTTACTTAAGCTTTAAACTGGCTGATTTGCTGCTTAAGCGCGACGGCGAGGGCGGATAAGTCATTTGCCGAGTTCACCGTTTCGGCCGCTCTGTGTTCGCCTTCATTTGCCAGCTCACTTATCTGGTGCAGATTATGAGTGATCTCTTGGGCAACACTGCTTTGCTGCTCAGTCGCCGATGCAATATTGCGTGAGCTAATCGCCAGTTCGCCAATTCTGCGGGTGATTTCCTCCAACTGCTTGCCAGTCGCTTCCCCTTGATTGGCCGAGGCGATACCGAGCTGGTGGCTTTGCGCCATTTGGCTAGTGGTCGTTTTCACTTGAGATTGCAGCTTATCAATGGTTTGCGAAATTTCCAGAATGGATGATTGTGTCCGCTGCGCTAAGGTTCGCACCTCATCGGCGACCACGGCAAAGCCTCGGCCCTGTTCTCCTGCGCGGGCCGCTTCAATGGCCGCGTTGAGTGCGAGCAGGTTGGTTTGTTCGGCGATGCTGTTAATCACCTCGGTAACTTTACTGATGGCCTCACTCTCTTGGCTGACTTTTTCGACGGCTTGGTGACTGCTGCTGAGCTGTTGACTCAATTTCAGCAGATCCTGCACCACCTGAGTTTGTTGCTGCTGGCCTTCTTTCGCGGCAATATCCACTTGGTGGCTCTGGTTCGCACCATCTTGAGCATGGTTGGCTACATCACGGATGGAGGTCGACATTTCTTCAATCGCAGTGGCAATTTGATCCGTTTGTTGCATAAGTGCCTGAGCTTCTTCACCATTTTGCTTGGCAATGCGCTGCGCTTTAGAGGCTTGCTGCTCAATGCTTTGCACAGAGGCTTGCAGTGCGCTGATTAATTGTCGCAATTCCGATGACATAGTCGACACACTAGTGGTGATCTTATCGACCTCATTTTGGCTATCGGAAGCCGATGGTGGGAGTTGATGGCTAAAATCCCCCGTACCTAGGATTTCCATATGTCGCTGGAGTGTATGTAATGGCTTGAGTGAACGTATTAATACCAAAGAGAGCAGTACGGTAATAAGCACTATGCCTGTGACCGCGACAATGGCGTTGATGGTCAGTAACAGTAGGCTCTCTTCATTGAGTTCGTTCGCATTGACTTGTCCAATCAGCATCCAATTCCAACCATTCACCGTTTGGGTGTAGGCAAACATAGGTTGGTTTTTACTGTTGGTGTAGCGCCATTCAGCTTGGTCCTGTGTCGCTTGGCTGAGGCTTAATCCATCGAGCATGGACTCAGTGACTGGTTCACCCGCATTAAATTTAGGATTGGCGACTAGCACATTGTCGGCTTTGCGCATTAACAGGAAGCTACCAGTTTCTTCTAGGATGATTTTATTTACCGCGGCTTGTAACTGGGTGAGGGACTGAGTGATTTCAAACCCTATGTATAAGATCCCAATCACTTGCCCTTGAGTGTCTTTAATCGGGCGATAGACAGTCATGTAGTCTTTGCCAAAGAGCTTGGCGTAGCCTTCGTAAACTTCACCTTTGATTAAGGTCGGATAGCCTGGATGAGTTTTTCCTAAGAAGGTACCTAAGGCGCGGCTGCCATCGGCTTTTTTCAGGGAGGTTGCAATTCGGACAAAATCATCACCATCGCGCACAAAAACTGTGGCGGTTCCCCCTGTAAGGTTAGCAAAGCGATCAACCTTACTCTTTGATGAGTTAATTTGTTCTTTTTCATGCAGTAGCGCAGGGGTGTTTACGCCGAGCACATTCACGGTTTTATCTGGGCGACTAAATTGGCCGGGATACATTTCCTTAAACACATCGGCATTGCGTCTTGCCAGTTGCAGCAAGCTATCGTATTGCAGCTCAAGCATATCGGATACTGCGTGCATTTCGGCTTTCATGGCACTGATGCCTTTTTCTTCGAGCACGTTTGATGCGGATTTATAGGATAGGGTACTCAGTATGCAGAAAATGATCAGAGTAAGGATAAAAGCGAGGGCACCAATCTGTTTTGCAATAGGCCAATTCTTATAATTCATTGTGCGATCCTACAGGGTAAAGGTTAACACTAATGTAACCTAAGTTTGACGTTGTGGTCTTGATATGGGTCTAAGATTTTCTATTATTTATAGATAGTTCGCTTAAACATTGCCAGTGTTGACCTACGATAACTTAGATTAACTTTAGTCAATATGAATATAGTCGTTACTGAGCGAAAAGGGAGCTGTGAGGGAATATTTGGGGACTAAACGGAAGCATTTCCAAGCTTTCACTGTGATGAAACGATACAGGGCAACAAGGAGTACAGCTATGCTTGGCGAGAATCACGCATTAATTTATGAATTTCCCGATTTTGTCGACCATATTCAAAAGCTAAAAACAAGTAGCAGCGTTTTTGCCACTATGGCTGAGCGTTACCATGAGTTAGACCATAAAATTCGTGCCCTAGAGTTAACCAAAGTGCCCACCGAAGATGAGCACTTTGTGGCCTTAAAATTAGAACGACTCTATCTTAAAGATAAGTTATATCAATACCTTGTTCATGATGCGATTTGAGAAGATAGCGCTGAGCTTGGTGACTTGTTGCGCGTTTTCATCAGTAATAGATACATGGTTGGCACCCAAACGAGCGATAGCAACGTCGTGAGTAAAGTCCCGCCGGCAATCGCGATGGCAAAGGGAGGCCAGAAGCCTCCGCCCGCAATGATAAGCGGGATAAACCCGCCGACCGTGGTGATAGTGGTCGAGCTGATATGACGACCACAACCGCTGACCGTCGTGATAATCACGTCCTTATCACCAGCCCGGGCATTTTCGGTATCTTCCAGCTCGGCCAAGATCACAATTGCGGCGTTGATCGCCAGCCCCATCAAGCCGAGTAGGGCAATGATGACCGGAAAACCAAAGGGATAACCAAATACATAGACCGCAAGCAATCCAAGCCCCGCCGATTGTAATGCACTCAGTAAAATAATCGCAGTGAGCCTAAAGGAGTTAAAGGACAAGACTACGGTTGCTAGCAACAAGGTGACGACCAACATCAGATTCGATAAAAGGTTGCCTACGGCCTCATTACGTTTAGCGCTTTCGCCACCTATTTCAATTCGATAACCCGCAGGGAGCGAGATTGCTGCGACCTTATCTTTTACATCCTTTAATACTTGAGCTGGTAACACGCCGCTCACGATATAGGCTTCAATCGTATTGACGCGTTGACCATTACGCCTCGGGATTGCCCCGCGACTGACTTGCACCTCATTGTGAGATAGAGCTGATAAGGGGACGGCGGTGCCAGAGGGCGTCACCAACTGGATTTCGGAGAGACGGCTGGCTTGCTCGCGACTCGTGTCGCCCAAACGCACACGAATTGGTAAAGACTCGCTTTGTTCTAGCACACTGCCGCCGATAACACCTGTGGTGGCCATTTGGACTTGTTTGGCGATATCCGTCAGGGTTAATCCACTGATCAAACTCGCATCTTCATTCACCTGCAACCACACCTTGGGGGCGCCGGCGCTTAAGGTGGCGCGGGTATGAAGCACATCGGGTGTGGCGGCTAAGATATTGCGCACCTCATCCCCGAGTGAGCGTAAGGTCTCAAGGTTAGGACCAAAAATCATTAATTCGACCGGCGCATTAAAGGGCGGACCTTGCTCGAGTTTACGCACTAACACCTGTGCCTCTGGAAAGGCCTTATCTAAGGTTTGCTGCAACTCTGGGATAAGGGCGTTGGCGCGCTCAAAGTCGTTGGCTTTGACCATGGCCTGAGCATAGTTGGTGGCCCCTTGTTGGCGCTGAGTTAAGTTGTAATAAAAGGAAGGCGTATTGCCACCCACCACCCAATCGACCTGGGTTATGTCCTCAATTTGATGCAACTGCTTATCCATCAATTGCACTTGGTTTAAGGTGTTTTCGAGGCTGACATGGGGCGCGAGGTACAGCTCAATTTGAAACATATCCCGATCCGATGGCGGGAAGAATTGCTCAGTCATCTTGCCTGAAGCATAAAAACCTAATAGTGGAATAATCCCGATGAGTGTCGCGCTCAGCAGCGGTCGATTAAGTGCAAACCTTAGGCTTGCCTGAAAGTAACCACTTACTAAAGGCACATTGATTCCATGTTGGTACCAGACAGGATGTTTACCTTCGAGGCTAAAGCGTCCCGCAAGGCCTGCGATCAAAGTATGGGAAATCACATAGGAACCCAGTAGGGCAAACATCACCGACATGGCGATACCACCGACAAACTCACCCGCCGCGCCGGGCATCAGCACGATAGGGGCGAAGGCTAGAATGGTGGTTATGGTTGACCCCGCCAAGGGCAGCCAGAGGTGATGTAAGGTCTCACTTACCGCGCTTAAGCGACTCATCCCCTGTTGGCGGCGCTGGGCGATGGCATCGACGATCACAATGGCATTGTCCACCATGATCCCAAGGGCAACGACTAGGCCTGTGACCGACATTTGATGAATGGGTAGGCCGATATATTTCATACAGGCTAAGGTGAACAGGGCGGTCAGGGGGAGCGACAGGGCAACGATAATCGCGTTTCTTAAGCCTAAGGTCAGCAGTAAGACCGCCAGAATAATCACAAACCCTTGTAATAGGTTGATGATTAATCCGCCGAGACGTTCGCTGGTGTAGCTGTTTTGCTCAAATAACCACTGCACTTTGATGTTAGCTGGCAGTTCCTGATTAAATTCATCGACTAGCTGTTTGACTTGTCCCTGCCAGATATCGACACGGGTATTGTTGAGCATACGTGCCGCGACAAACACGCCCTGCTCACCATCGACAAGGGCGATACTGTCAGCGGGGGTTTTAGGTTGGCGGCTGATGTTGGCGATATCCCCTAAACGAATAATTTGCCCCTGCGCATCCACCTTGAGTGGTACTTGGCGAATGCGGTTCTGGGAATCAAGTTCGCCAGAGACTTCGACAAAGGCGCGAAAATTGTTGTTATTGATCTCGCCTGCGGCAATTTTGCTGTCGGCACTGCTTAAGATTTTAGCGATCGTCCCCGGCGTTAATTGCAATTGACTCATCTTGTAGCCATCGAGCTGTACGAGGATTTCTTCCTCGGGGGCGCCGTAGAGTTTAACGAAGTCGGTGCCAGATAAGAGTCTGAGCCTGCTCTGTAATTCCTTGGCATAGCGGTTGAGCATATCCACCCGTGGCTGACTGCTATTGTTCCACACTAGGCTTAAAATGGCGGTGTAGGCGTAACCAACTTGATCGTCTAAGGTCGGAGTTTGTATGCCATCGGGGAGCATGTTTTTGGCATCGGCCAACAGTTCCCGTGCCCTAGACCAGACAGGATCTGTGTCAGTGACTGTATCTTTGAGCTCTAATTGGATCACCGATATGCCCGGTCTTGAGGTGGATTGAATAAGCTTGATTTCCTCGAGGCGACGCAACTGATTCTCTAATACTTCGGTGACAAGTGCCTCGACTCGCTCGGCGGAAGCGCCGGGATAAGGGGTGATGACCGACGCAAATCGGTTGGTGATGTGCGGATCTTCAGTGCGTGGCAAACTGGATATCGCGCCAAATCCCGCGACCAGCAGTAGGGCGATCACTAGGCTGACTAAGCGGCCATTTTCGACGAAGGCTTTAATCATGATTACCTCGTCGTTGCGATAGAAGAAACGGCCTGGCCCACCACTAACTTATGTAGGCCTTGGGTCACATATTGTTCATCGGCCTTAATGGCACCTTGGATATAGGCCATATCTTGAGTGGTGTAGAGGATATCGACATCGCGACGTTCAATCTGAGTTGAAGCCTTATCTGGTGCAGAGTTGGCGGTGGAACTTGAGGCGGAATGCTGCGTCGCCACATAGATATTCCAGCGGCCGCGGATCCCATCGATAAGAGCGGATACCGGCACCCAGTAACCCGCTTGTTCGACGGTTTGTTGTTGATGCAGATAGGCAATTTCACCATTGATCACATTGGCATGTTCTGGCAGGCTGATCCGCAGTTGCAGGGTGCGGCTGATGGGATGTACCTCGGCACTGATCCCGGCAATCTTGGCGGTAAATTGCTGATTATGGACGCTTACAGTCACATTCTGCCCGTTGACGAATTGCTGGGCGACTGCGACTGGGACACCGATATAGGCTTCGGTATTCACACTGCCGACTAAGGTAAACACTGGGCTGCCTGCGGCCACCACTTCCCCTAGATTGTGTTGCCGCTGGCTGATGATGCCATCGAAGGGCGCAAGAAGCTGTGATTTATCGCGTTTAAGCTGATTTGCCTGTAGAGAGGCCAATAAACGCTTTTTGCCAGCTTCTAGGCTTGCCAGTTGTGTGCGGTTCTCGTCGAGTAACTGCTCAGATACATAACCCGATTTTTTAAGCTCAAGATTGCGGTTGAGGGTGCTGGTGGCAAGGTCAACATCGGCTTGGGTTTGCGCCAGACTGGCTTGGATTTCCTGATGCTCGGCATCGAGCAAACGGGTATCGAGTTTTGCTAACACTTGCCCTTGGATCACCTTAGCGCCGCTATCGACACTTAACTCACTGAGCTTACCCGACAGCTCGAATCCTACGCCTGTGGTATTGCCCGCGCGGATTGTGCCAGTAAACACTTGCTCACTCTGATAGCTAGTCGATAAGCGTAGCGGCGCAGTCGTCACGGTTTGTAATTGCGCCGTGTTGGCATGCTCTGTCACTTCCTTTTGACAGGCCGTTAAGGCGGTGACGGCAATCACGCAAACGTAAAATACACGCCAAGAACGTCGGGCAGCTCGATCCATTTGAATCCTTCCGTTGTAAACTCAAGGTTGAGTTTATGTAACTAGACTTGCTAGTCTAATTGTGCAGAACTGGACTGTCTAGTCTATTTTATGCTTAACTAATACGAATTAATTATGTTGCTACCTTGAGTGAAGATATGACTCTGTCCTCCGATATCCCAATGAGCCGCAGTGAACAAAAGAAACAACAAGTGCTGGTGGCGGCCATTGATTTGTTTTGTCGCCAGGGATTTCCCCATACCAGCATGGATGAAGTGGCGAAACAGGCGGGTGTGTCCAAACAAACTGTGTATTCCCACTATGGCAGTAAAGACGATTTGTTTGTGGCGGCGATAGAGTCCAAATGCGTTGGCCATAACTTAAATGACGACTTACTCAGCGATCCAAGCCAACCCGAAGCTACCCTTACCGAATTTGCACTGCAATTTGGTGAGATGATTGTTAGCCCTGAGGCGATAACCGTATTTAAAGCCTGTGTGGCGCAATCTGAGAGCCACCCAGAAGTCTCGCGATTGTTTTTTGAGGCCGGTCCTAAACATATGCTTGCCATGCTGACCAAGTATCTAATAGCCGTTGAGTCGCTTGGACGATATCGATTCCCACAACCGCATCACTGTGCGGTACGTTTGTGTTTGATGCTGTTTGGCGAGTTGAAACTCAGGTTAGAGCTGGGGTTGGAGACTGAGAGCTTATTGGAGGAACGTGAGCAATATGTTCGAGGTTGTGCCGAGATGTTCTTAAAAGCTTATCGACTGTAACAGCATCAAACGGTTGGTATCAGTTTGTATCTTCTTCGAAAAGAGTGAACTTTTGTTAGAAATCGAGCGTATTATTCGCAACAAATGACTTAACAGTAACGCAAGGAGCAGGCGTGACTAGAACACTTGATTCTCGAGTTAGCATAAAACCCCGCCTAGTGTGCATCGGATTGGGGCTAATGGCTTTTTTTAGCTATTCCGTATCCGCGGCTGAATCGCGACAGCAATATAAACCCTTTAAGCTGAGTGTCTCGCAAATTAGTACCCAGAGCGCCGCGGTGGCTAATGGCGATACTGAGTTGCAGCGTGACAGCTTATTACTCAACGCCAGCGTCAATATTCCCCTCGATAAACAGTGGTCTATTGGAATGCGAGTCGGTTACGACAGGCTCGACTATGATTGGCGCAATATCCGTTTAACGGGGGCGAATAACGCTGCCGGCCTGTTTAGTGATACGGGTGAAACCTGGGAAAATATCGACCGTTACCGTGCGGGTATTTCCCTTCACTATCGGATGGATAAGCATTGGTCTTTTATGCTGTCACCACAAATTCAATATGCCTATGCCGATACTGCATCCTCTAGCCATGCGCAGAGTTATGGTGTGGTAGCCTCAGCTATGTATGCCTTCGAGTCAGGCAATATGCTCGGTTTTGGTGTTGCGTATTTAAACGATATCGATGAAGTGCGCACTATGCCCTATCTGGCAGTGAGTTGGCAGATAAATGACCGTTGGCGTTTAGCAAACCCTTTCCAAGCTGGATTTAGCGGTCCCGCGGGCTTGGAGCTGAGTTATCAAGTGAGCCCCGCCTGGAATGTCGGATTTGGCAATTCACGTCGTACCGAGCGATTTTTAATCGCCGATAAAGAAACCGTGGTGGAGACCAATGAATGGGTGAGTTATTTGCGCGCCGGCTGGCAAGCGACACCTGCCATTGCGCTGAACCTCTATGCGGGTTACTACTTTAATGGCGAATTAGAAGTCACCGATCAAGCGGCGCTCGACCTCGATAACCAAGGCGCTGCGGCCTTGGATCTCGAGTTTCGATTTTAGTTACTGGCCCAGCATAGCCTCTTTGAGGCTCTTCTGGGCAGGTTTTTCCCCTAACCAAATCTTGAGTAAGGCCTGACGGAACATTTCCCCTTCAATTGTCGCTTGTTCTTGACCATTTTTATAGGCGGTAACACCACGGCTTTTGTTGGCGACCAAGGTAAATTGATCGCCTTCTTTGATTTCATCCTTAAATAGCGCCATAAAAGCATCAATTTGCGGCTGAATATCCGTCGTATTCTCGGCAGTTGCGTGTTCAAACCCTTCGATTATCGCATCACGCATTTTCTCGGACGTAATCATTCCAGATGTAATATTGAGGCGAATCGCTGCAATCGGGGCATTGATCACCTCAGTCGTGGTTTTGCTGGGGGTGGGAACGTACAGACTACCGACATACAAATCCATAAAGAATTTGCTGCGAACGCCAGCACCATTTAATTGCAGCGCCTGAGCATCGAGCGTGATGCTGTGGGCAACTTGGACACCAGAAATTTCTTTAGCTTGGGTCAATAGTGGAAAAAGCAAAGCAGTAGTAAGCGTCAGGGTTGAGAGTAACTTCATCATACACCTCATATTTTTGTAGTTATGACCGTTGAGAACATCAATAATATTTACGTCTAAACGGGGATTAATTTGTTGATTGCCACGCGATACTAATCGAAAGCAAAGAAGAGCGATAGCTCAATGTGCGCAAGCTATCGCCTAAGATATGAATCAAGCAGGACTGCTTTCATTTGTTGGATATCCTAAGAAAGCAAGAGGTTGGAATTAATGGCTCAACCCGTTTGACTTATTAGCTGGCGTAGTTAGCCACGAACCCCTAGCTTATATTGACCGTTTTGTTCAAACATTACTGCCTGTTTTTGTTTCGGGGAGATCAGGAGCGGGCCATCATCGAAGAACAGAAAGCACTTCCAATTGCGGACAAATACATCCCAACGAGTCTCAATCACTTGATATTTTTCGTAACAAAAATAGACAGGTGTAGCATCTGGCCACTGGATAAACTCTGCCAGCATCTCGGGTAAGCTGTTATCTTCACTGTCCCAAGCACTCTGCCAATGATCCGTTTTGACCCATGCGTTGGCTTTAGCGGCCCAATCCCCTTTAGTAAACTGCTCGGCGCGGCTACTTTTATTGCTAATCCACTGATTCCAAATTTCCATCGATGATTTCTCTGTTAGAGGCTTAATCGAGAGTTTATCTTCATTAGAAACAGGTAAATCTTTATGGTTAAAAATCCATTTACGTTTGTAATGCTCTAGCGATACGTACGTAAGCAACAATCGAATTCTCCTGCTGGTGATATAATGGTGGAAGCTGATTTTCAGCAGTTGTTATGGACGCTATATTATACTCAATAGGTTATTTTTGTGAATAAAAAGCCAGAGTAAATCTGGCTTTTTAGCAAAAGAGTCTATATTTCAATGCTTAAATATGTGATTGCAACCAGTTGATATACTCGTGTGCAACCCGATTGTCAGGATCGGCTTGTAACACTTGATTAAATGCGGTTTCAGCATTAGCGAATTGATTAATATCAATCATAAATAATCCGAACTTAATCCATGTGGAGATATCGTTAGGGTATTTTTCTAAATAATCTAAATATAAATTAATTGAATCTTGATGTTTCCCTTGTAGCTTTAATATGTGGGCATATTGAGGAATATATTCATCAATGTTATCAGCTAATTTCGCTATCGCATACTCAGCAATGTCTATTTTTCCTTGTCTTAATGCGAGTAGACTGATCTGCTTTAACTCAATTTCAGATTGTAAGTTTTCATCTAATTCGAGTAAAACTAGCAGTGCTTCATTTTCTTTCTGCTCTAAAAGTAGCTGATGACTATATGCAAGATGATAGAGACGCTTAGCGGCTTGATCTTTTTTAGCTAACTCTCTTAGATTTAATGTCATCTTGACCAAGCCAGTATGATCATTGTCTCTAATAAGCACAATTATCTTTTCGAAGACATTCTCCATCGAGGCCGACTCTTTGACGTTCTCTATGTATTCCTCAGGTACGACAGTGAGTTGTTCTTGGTATTCATCGAGAACTGATTGTATAAGATGGCGATATTCTTCCAATAATTGAGCATTCTGCTTAAATTTTTGATGCTCTTGCCAATTTGGGTGATTTTCTAACCATATATTGATGCGACCATGTTGTTTTTCAGTACGCCAAAATTGTACTAGAGGTTTTAGATCGGCATCTTGAGATAATTCATTAATTCTATGAGTTAATCTTGCCTGACTATCATTAGCTAATCGTATTAACTGCTCTGCGATACTGATAAATGCTTTATAGTAGTTTTCGGTCATATCTAACACATGTAAAGTATCCCATTCCTCGGTCTTTTTGGTGGTTAAAAAGGCGGAAAACTCTGAAAAACCATAGGTTTTGATTAATTTAACTATGCCAGAGTGACTTTTGTTTATTTTTTTATCAATAAAATCAATTTTATTGAATATTTTTTGTACTGCATGAGGTGGTTTTGTTTGAACTTTAAGTTGTTGGCTTAAATCTAAAATATCCTTAGATAAAGTGACAATCTTACTAAGTGTAGTTATTAGTCCGTTTATTTCTTTTTTAGAAATAAGATTATCTTGCTTTTTATCTTCCAAACTAAAGTGAGGAACCCAGTCAAGTAACTCAAGGGGAGATGGCTCTTCGGTCTGTAGGTTTATATGTTCTGTATTCTTATATTTTATACCGTTCACTTTTGCAGCATTGAGAGATAGATTGATAAAATCAATTTCAGGATTTATATTAGCTTCTGCAGCTAAAGCTTCAATAGCCAATTTTAGTTGGGTAACAGTTTCAGCTTTTTCTCCTCCATAGGTATCTATCCATTCACCCATGATCCCTAAATTAGGTCCAAGGGTCGATTCAACAGAATCTTTGGTATGTGTAAAACCTGTGTTAGTGAAACATAAATCAACTCCCGTGAGTAAAATATTTGAAAAGCCCATCTTAGTTGCCAGATGAACGGCAGCATTAGTTACTGTTGGTCCTATTGTTTCAATATTTTCTTTGTCTTCCAGTTGCCAAGGATATTTATTATCCATGAAAAGGTTTTTTCCTTGCCATTGGCCTAGGAGCCTGGAATTCACATGAAAAGAGTTTACAAATAAACTGGAATTTGCAAGGGGCATCATATCTCTATTGACTTCAAAACTAAAATCATAGGGATCTACTGATACGATAATATGAGGCGTGATCCCAGCTTTATACAATTTACCTGCAATACGTGATACCGCAATGATAAAGAGATACTTAGAGTGAGATCGTATCCAGTCTATTTGATCATCTAATGAAGGACCTCCAGCAACGATAAGACAAGTATGCCCGGTGAATCTATTTGCTAATAGGGAAGCTGGGAGTACATTTTCAGAAATGTTTTTAAATTGTTCTTCAAAATATTTTTGTTGTGATGAGTTTACTCTTTGTTCTAAGTAGCCAGCTTCTAAAATTTTGATTATTTGAGTATTTAAAATGCTGTATTCTGGAAGGTGGCTTGATGTAGCTCCTAAGCTTCGATAATGCTTAAAGTGATTTTTAAGTATATAGACTCCATATGTATCAGAGGAAAAATTCTCTTGGAAGTCTTCATAGTTATAAATAAATAATTGATTTTCTATTTCTTTGGGGATATCAATGTTGAGGAGATTAAGCACCTCATCTAATTCAACAAAAATAAATATGCTGCCCTTAGGTATGCCTTGTTCAAGAAGATAGTTTACCAGCAAGCCAGAGTCTAATCCGGTAACGACTTGTAACATATCTTCTTTGGCGAAGTCATTCTTGAACTTTTTATCGTATTGCGTTTTTGAATCAATAGATTCAAACATACTCCGGTTAACACTTGGGAGATAATATTCATTAAATCGACTGATAGAGAAAGTGTTTTGTATATTGGATTTATGTAAACTCATCAGTTCCTCGTTAAAATCGATTTTTCTATGAAAATTAATATAGTGATACAATAATGTTCTATCTTTTTTAGCTATTTAAACCGCCAAATTAATCACTATATTTAACTAGTTACATAATTTTCTTAATTATTTTCGCTGGTTGCCCTGCAACAACGACATAGGGCGGTACGTCTTTGGTGACCACAGAGCCCGCTCCCACTACACTATTTGCTCCGATTGTTACCCCTGGTAAAATAATTGCATTGGCCCCAATCCATGATCCTCGACAGATAAGTACGGGTTCTACAGGTTTATGTCCCTGAAAGAAAATGGCTTGATTCGGATCGGCAAATTCATGGTTAGAGGTATAAATATGTACACCAGAACCAATCAGAACAAAATCTTCGATAGTGATGTTGACTGAGTTACCGCAGTGTTCGGAGCCAAAAAGCATAGTCCCTGGTCTAAGTACGACTTCATCGCCAATACTAATATGATCACAGCAGATGGCATAACTGCCAGGTCTCATAGCACTATTACGACCAAATTTTGCAAATTTATTTTTGCACAACCATCTACCAAGGCGCTTTGAGTGTAAAAGAAAATGAGTCAGAGGTATGTCTGGCCCAATGCGTTTTACTTTTAACCAATAGCAAAGTTTTTTTAGCATAATTTATAATGTGAACCCATCATCAATAATGATGTTTTGCCCTGTAACATATTGAGATTGTTGTGACAGTAAAAATGTTATTGAACCAACAATATCACTCGGGGCTAACATTCCATGGCCATTTGTTGAGTCTTTATATGCCTTTAGAAATGAAGCTGGTTGGTTATCAAAAATGCCTCCAGGGCTGATACTGTTGATCCTAAAGCGGTTGTCTTTAATAAATGCCACTACGTATTTACTTAGGTGTAGTAGGGCAGATTTGATAGCGGCATATTCAACTGGCATAGTCATTGGGGTGCCTTCATATAACGAAAATTTTGGTGTTACAACACCATAAATTGATGAAATATTGACTACCGACATGGGGGATTGTTGCCTGACAAATAGGGCTGCACATTGCTGCATAAAAAGAAATGAAGAACCTAAATGTAGTGATAGATTTTCATTAAAGCTCTCTAGGCTGACCTCTAAAAATGAAGTGCCATACTGCGTATTTCGAGGATAGGCACAATTAACTGCACCAGAAAGTTCACTAAGGCCGGAAAAAAACTGTTTCACTGCCACTTCATCTGTAATGTCTAGTTCAACTAAGGTTAACGAATTTCCATAATCCTGAATGAGATCTTGAAACTTAAGTCTCATTGTTGAATTTGAACGATCTACAGCTAGTACTTTTGCGCCTTGGGCGAGTATAGATGCTGTTACTTGGGAGCCGAGCAAACCTGCAGCACCGGTGATAAGTATTGTTTTTCCCGTTAGCATAACTGTCCTTTGCTGCTTAAAATGGCTTCAGCCAGCTTAAAATCATAAATATCATCAATATCGACCGCTCTTTCTTTCGGCACTATGATATGCGCGACATTACCTGCGAAAAGATTGTGGGCTCTTTGAATGTAGCTTGGTTTGGCCACATAAACAACAGTAGTAATATCATAAACTTGGGGGGCGTCCTGTCGCCGATATACTTCAGTTGAAGGCGCATTGACCAATTCAACATTACCGGATGCACTTTCTTTGACCATATTAAAGTATGGGCTACGATTTGCCGGAGTGGTGGAGATACAAATATCAACCTTACTACTATTAAGCTTATTCATCGCAGATTCGACATCTTCCACACTTCGTAATGGACTTGTAGCGGGTAAACTGATGAATTGCTCAAATTCGCCATATTTATGGTTTACCCAGTCGATTGCGTGCTGCCAAGAAAGCCATTCTGGTGAATTATCTGTGGCTAAATGTGCTGGTCTGGGTATGATCTCTGCACCTGCAGCTAAACCAATGGTAGCAATTTGATCATCGTCGGTTGAGACAAAGACTTTTTCAATTTTCGTTGTTTGCAGTGCGGTTTCAATGGAATAAATAATTAGGGGTTTTCCAAGTAACTCTTTAATGTTTTTTCCTGGAAGTCCTTTTGAGCCCCCGCGAGCGAAAATAAAGGCGTATCGTGTCATTGAGTGACTCCCCACTCAGCTTGCTGCTTAATTTTTGCGATTAGGCGAATTGTTTGATGTGCGTCTATTAGAGAAGTATTTGTATGTTGTTTATGCTGAATATGGGATACAAATTCTGTCACCATGTTGAGGTACATTTGGTTTTTGTTCCATTCAGGTTGTGAATATAGAAGCTGAGTACCCTCTGAACTATAGTGGCGGATTGTATTGGCGACTAAATCCCAATGTAATCTGCCTTTAGTACCAATAAAAGTGCACTCTCGTTGAGCTTGTTTCTGAATGAAATCCATATGGATGTAGCAAACAGTACCCTGTTGACTGGTTAAAATGAGATCTGCAATCTCTTCCACTTCCAATGCTAGCTCATTTGTCGTTCTTAGCTGTGCGTAGTTGAGTTTTAATGGACCTAATAACCAATACAAATAATCCAACTCATGACTTAACTCTAATAGTGCACCACCACCAAGGGATTTTTGGGCAGATACTGACTTAGAATAATGTTTATTGGGACGCCAGTCGGGCAAATATTGTCCTACAACAGCAGAGCAGTTATATATTTTGCCAATAAGATCTTCTAATAATAGTTGTTTGATAACGATTGCAGAACTGAGATATCGAAGACAATACCCCACCATGACTGGACTATTGTGACTTTGAGCTAGTGCCAAAATACGCTCTGCACTTTCTGGTTCTGCGGCTAATGGCTTTTCTATCAATATGGGGATATTGTGTGTCATTAACGTCGTGGCATGGGTTTCATGCAATGAAGCAGGGGAGGCGATAATCACCAGTTCTGGTTTGTAGTCGATTAACTCGTTTATATTAGAGAGTACAAGATCAGCAAATTCTATTGGCTGATTTGCGACTCTTCCACTTGCAGAAAGCGCAATAACATTCGCTTGTGGGTAAAGTGTTTTTAGGTTTTGTCTATGACGTTTGGCAATGTTACCCAGTCCAATCACAGCGAGTATATTCATTGTTCAAAACCGATAGCACAAATATCAATTTGGGCTTGTTTGAAGTCATCCATACGCCCTATATCGAGCCAATACTCATGAATAGGGAACATAAGAACTTGTCCGCCATCTGTAATTCTTTGTTCTAGAAGTGTTGGCATATCAATATGAGTGTTAGCGGGAACACTTTTTATAATGTCTTGGTTTATAACATAAATACCGGCATTAACAAAAAATCGTTGTACGGGTTTCTCGACCATTTCCGTAATACGATTACCTGTGCCGCTAATCACACCATAAGGGATTTGGTAGTCATATTCACGAACACACATAGTTGCATCAGCATTATTGTCTTCATGAAATTTAAGTAAGTGTTGGAAATCGACTTTAGTTAAAATATCACCGTTCATCACAATTGTGGGTAATGGTGAAAGGTCTTTTGGAAGCAGGCCGACGGCTCCACCAGTTCCTAATGGTGTAGTTTCATGGACGTAGTTAATATTTACATTCCACCGACTACCATCTCCAAAGTACGATGCAATTTGTTCCGGCATATAGTGAGTAGAAATATAAAAATTAGAAAAACCAGCTTGAATAAAATTAAAGAGTGCAATCTCTAGCAAGGGGCGATTGCCAACCTTAAGCATAGGCTTGGGGCATTTATCAGTTAAGGGCTTTAGACGTGTTCCAAAGCCTCCCGCCATGATAAGCACTGGATTCTCATAATGCGCTTTTTGTTGTGCACTTTTTAAGGTCTCTAATCCTACAAGAATATGATCTTTAACGAGCGGAATAGATAGAACACTGTACTGTTGCATTAATTGCAGCAGTTTCTTTTTTGAAGTGTTAGGGGAAGCTGTCTTAGGATTGGTGTTCATCACTTGAGTCACAAGGGCGTCAAGTGATAGGTTATTGAGTAAACCTCTTCGAATATCACCGTCGGTGATGATACCTAATAGACGTTCATTTTCATCAGTCACTAATGCAACTTGAAGCGCTTGTGAGTTAATTAGTTGTAAGGCATCACGAAGTGTTTTGTCAGGTGATATTGTCACTTTACTCAATATTGGGTTCATATTATGACCTTTCCTTTATATTACTGCGGTACCCATAAGTTATCGAATTATCGGGCATATCTTTAGTCACTGTGGCCCCCGCCGCGATAATGCAATTTTTACCTATTGAGATACCTTGTATCACATTGGCACCCGTAGCAATATGAGTGCGTTCGCCTATATGAACTCCGCCACAAATAATTGCACCTGGGGCGATATGGCAGTCATTGCCTATATCACAATCGTGTTCAATGATTGCGCCTGAATTAATTATTGTACCTCTGCCAATGCTTGCACCCGTTTGTATGATAGACCCAGTTAAAATTTGTGCGCCAGCGCCAATAGCGGCATATGACGATAACATCGCATGCTTAGATATTACGGATTCAAATTCATAATTAAGCTGAGTAAAGTGAGTAAATAGTTTATGGCGTAAATGTTGCCCTGGTAAGGAACCTAAACCATTGACTAATCTAACCTCATTACAAGGGAATTGCAAAATATCATCATCAGAATCAAAGTGTTGTATATCGCTAAAGAGCGGACTACGGCCTTTGCTAGGGCTAACCACAGCTAACAAAGTGTAACCTTGTTGCAGTAAGATTTCTGTTAATACACTGGCATGTCCGCCAGAGCCAACCATTATGATAGGTTTAGTCATAGATCACCTCACCTGACTGGTAATCTTGCTCTGCACCTGTATTGAGTTTTTGCCAATACTTGTATGGACTTGTGCCCGTTCCTGGGCGTTTGACCGCAAGATTGTTGACTGAAAATAGCTCGCCCTTTTTTATGCTTGTCGTAGTTACTAAGCTTTTTCTTGCAAGGGTTAGATTTGTCAGTTCAGCGGGCTGAGGCGTTTTTATACCATTACCCATTGCCTGCTCAACGGTGCGAATCGCAGTAACCATCTCCTTTAGCTCATTGGGCTCAAGTGAGGCCTTATGATCTGGACCTGGTAATTCCTTATCTAGGGTAAAGTGTTTTTCAATAATGCATGCGCCCCGTGCTGCGGCCGCTATAGGAATAGTTATCCCTTGACTATGGTCTGAATACCCTACGGGTAAAGAGAAGGCCGAAGCTAAGGTGTCCATTGCCTTGAGATTGATTTGATCAAAGGGAGCCGGATACTCAGTTGTACAATGAAGTAAAGTTAACTTTGCTTGTAATGCCTGCTGGCCTTGGGACGAGGCATAGGCGGCTTGGAAAGCTTGGGGATCCGGGGGCGTGTTGAGTGGAGATGTTAGGCCAAAGGCAATGACCCCTAATGCCGCTTCAACTTCAGCTAAGGTTGACATGCCCGTGGATAAAATAAGATCACAGCCAGTACGAGCATGCTCAAGTAAAAAGGGGGCATTGGTGATTTCTCCTGAGGCTATTTTGAGCGTCTTTAGTTGCAGAGTATCGACAAGAAATGCCAAGCTTTCAGAATCAAATGCGGTAGATAAAAACTGGATCCCCAGTTTTTGACAATAGCGGATCAAATGTTGATGAGTTTCAAAACTTAGCTCTAAGCGACTTAGCATCGCAAGTTGCGGCTCTATTTTTTGGGTATTCGCGACCTGATAAGCGGCTTGTTGTGCGCTTTCGGTCACTAAGTTTTTAGCATTAAAGGTTTGAAATTTTACTGCGTCAGCCCCTGCTTTATGGGCGGCATCAATCAGCTCAATTGCTAACGCTTCGTTACCATTATGATTGACTCCCGCCTCAGCAATAATTAGCGTCATAATATTTTTATACCTTAAGATCATAAAAAGATTTGTTGGATTTTAGGCGTATAGTTGTTAATAGCTCAATAATCAATTGGCTCGCCTGGCCCTGTCCATATGGGTTAGTAACTGGGGTCAATTGCAGTTGTGGTAAGAGTAAAATCGCCTTATTTATCGCCGTTGTAATAGATAATGAGTCGGGTTGACAATGAATAACGCTTTTGGCTGCTAGGCGGCCTTGTTGTCTGGCACCAATATTGACGGTCGGGACATTAAATGAGGGAACCTCAATAATGCCACTTGAAGAGTTTCCTATCACTGCGGCTGAATATTTCACACAACTTAAATATCTGATTTGACCTAATGACGCAATTGTTAACACTTTTCCCTTAGATTGTTGCGCATAGTCCTGAATTAAACTGATTATCTCTCTACTGCCATTGTCGGCATTGGGATACGTGATAATCACATTATGCAGGGGAAACTGTTCTAGGCTCGTTAGTAAGGCATTAAATGTTTTGATAGCGGGTTCATCTGCCTGTGTAACAGGGTGATAAGTGACTAAAAAGTATGGATGGCTTAAGTCAAAATTCAAATCGGATGATAACTGCTCTGTCGTCATTAATGTGCTGCGATGAATGTGATCTAAGCCAATAGCTCCAACATTGTAGACATTGTCTGGCATCTCACCCATCTGGATCACGCGTTGCTTGTAGGTTTCTGTTGCTGTGCAGTGAATATGACTGAGTTTGGTTATCGCGTGCCGAAATGCATCATCGTAGGCACCTTCTGTGATTTCTCCGCCGTGTATGTGCAATAGGGGAATTTTTAAAATAGCTGCAGTCTGGGCGACCGCAAGAGCTTCAAACCTGTCCCCTAATATGACCAACACATCGGGTTTTAGCCTATCGAGTGCTTCAGCGTAGCCAATAATTCCAAGTCCCATACTTTTGGCTGTACCCACCGCTGAATTGGATGATAATAACATTTCGACTTTTTCATCAATGGAAAAGCCATCCCTTTCAATTTGCTCAAAGGTATTGCCAAATTCTGGCGATAAGTGGCTACCAGAGACGATCAGTTGTAGAGTCAGCGTTGCATTCTCTTGGATATCTTTAAGTAACCAATATAGGAGTCCGTAATCAGCTCTGGTTCCGGTGAACACCGCAATTTTTTTATGCATGATGAGACCCTAACGCAATTGGAGTACTTGGAAGATTAATGAGACGGGATTCAAGCATTTCAGAATTGTCCATTGGGCCACGCATTGCATCTTTAAACATCGGCAGTTTATGCATTAATTTCCATACCGGCCGGGTCATCACACCCGCATCATTAGTCGCTTTTAATATTTCATCACGACGGCGTAAATCTGGGCAAATAATTGCGTTAAGCCAATAATTAGACTTGGCATAATCGGGTTCATTCACAAATTGCCATTCGGTGTTGCTAAAGAAATCTTGGTAGTGTTGTGCCAGTGCTCGTTTTTGCTCAATAAAGAGAGGTAAGCTTTCCATTTGGGCGCAGCCAAGGGCCGCATTTAGATTGGGCATTCGATAATTAAACCCCGCCTCATCATGGTAAAACTCATAAGGGTGGGGCACCTTCGCGGTTGTTGTAATGTGTTTTGCTCGCTCGCCACTGACTTTATTGTGGGCTAATAACATACCTCCGCCGCCAGTGGTGATGATTTTATTGCCATTAAAACTCAGTGCGCCAAAATCCCCCATAGTACCTGTGTGTGCTCCCTTATAGTAAGAACCTAAACTTTCTGCCGCATCTTCAATTAAGACCAGATTCCATTGTTGGCAAATCTGAAGTAATTCATCCAGTTGTGCTGGATGGCCGAAAGTATGCATCGGTAATAGTGCTTTTATTGTTTGGCCGGTTTTTTTATGGATGCATTTTCCGTGTTCATCGATAATGCCATTTTCGGCTAAATAAACGGCGACAGCTTGAGGGCATAGACTGAGACTTGTTGTTGAAATATCGATAAAAATGGGTTCAGCACCTAGATGGTATAAGGTATTACAGGTAGCCACAAAAGTGAGCGCTTGCGTGATAACCAGATCGCCGCGCTTGACATTAGCCATGTACAGGGCCGTATGCAAAGCACTCGTACCACTAGAGGTCGCAACCGCTTTAGGTGATTTGGTAAAGGTCTCTATTTTGCGTTCGAAATCGTTTACGAATCGACCAACACTAGACACAAAAGTGCTAGTAATAGTCTCTGCCACATAAGCTTGCTCATTCCCAGGAAAAGTTGGCGCATGTAAGGGAATAAACTCATTGGTTTGATAAGTGTCGCGAATAAACTCAATCAATGACCACATTAGATTGCTACCTTTAAAATCTAGCGAATTTACATTTTTTCATCGAGAGACTTTCCCGTTTCCCTATGGGCGAAATCGGGTAACATTAACAAAAAAAGATCCAATAACTGTTTTTTAGTCCATGATTTTTCTAAAAGCATAGCTTGAATACTCTGCTCGAAAAACGCGATTAACTTGGCATCGTATTGGAGCTCATTTTTGATAATGCCCAATTCAGCAAAGCTATTCATGTCCAGTGTCTCTTTTTCCGTGAAAAACTCCTCAAAATCCTTTTCACCTGAGGTATCACTAACACTGAAATAGCACGGCCATAACCCTTTGGCTGGTAAAGTAAATGAGAGTTCTCTTGCCTCATCTTCACTGTTACAAATATAGGCTTTATAACCACGAGTTAACAGGTAGCGGGTTGCGATATCGGCAAAGGAGATAAGGTGTTGTGACTCATCGAGCTTGGGAAAGTAAATGTCTCTATTTTCACCGAAAATACACGACATCAAACAAAGCTCTCCAGACTCCTGAGGCGTCAAAAAATAGCGTTTTACATCAGTAGGTGCAACTATGGGTTGTTGTTTTAACATTCGTTGGTTAAAGCTATGCAGTAAAGAACCATCGGAAAAGGCAACATTGGCAAACCGTGCAGTAGAAATAGCCAACTGTTCACTGCCGCGCATCAAAAACATTTCCATGATACGTTTTGATGCTCCCATCATATTCACTGGGTTAGCCGCTTTATCGGTAGAAACACAAAAATATTTTTTAACCCCATTGGCAATCGATTGCTTAATCGTTTTGTCAGTATTAAGAATATTGACGTTAATCATGCGCATCAAAGTGAAGGGGTCTTTCTCGCTTCTCACATGCTTAAGTGCCGAGAGATTAAGGACATAATCATACTGGCCATCTCTAGCGATGAAAGCATCATATTCAATGGAGTCGACATCAAGGGCAAACGTTTGAAAGTCACCCGCAATATAGCCAAAGGAGCTACGTATATCCCTGACCAGCTCAGCTAAATTATTCTCACTGAGATCGACAACATGCAACTTGAGCGGAGAGCGTTTAAAGATTTCTTTAACAACCGCTTGACCAATAGAGCCCGCGCCACCGATAACGAGAAAACGTGAGCGATTGACCTCTTGATTTAACAAGGGATTATGATGGCTGATGTCTGATACGAAAAGTGCGCTCTCCCTTCCTATCAATTTCAAAATGTCCGTCATTGGGGATCCTATTGGTGTTGGATATGCTTATGCAAAATTGAGTTAGAAAATCTAAGTTACTACACAGAAAACTAAATTTTATCTTATTTTTGTATTCACATGATGAATCTAGTTTGACCTACTTCATAAAGTTAATGCAAAAAATGAACCAAATGCCAGATGGTTTTTAGCTTATCACCAATGCCTTGATTTTATTTGGTTATGAAGTGAGTGAAAATAGTGTGGTTTGCAGCCGTGACATGCGAAGGCTGTTCTTGACAACAATTTGGCGTTTAACGCGTGGGTTTATTTAAATATGAATAAAGCCTAAAGCTTTTAAGTGTTTGTACAGTGCCTTTCGGGTACCACTTTTTCGTTTTGTTACCCATGAGCTTAGTCGTTAATTATTGACTGAGGAGTGATTCTTGGCTGCAGAGATGTTGTACAGGATTTTTTATTTTTCGTAATTTTTGAAATGTATAATAAATAAGTATTAACTGGTCTCTCCACAGGGACTCGAACCCCGATCGGCCGCTTAGGAGGCGGCTGCTCTATCCTGTTGAGCTATGAAGAGACGCCTGTGATTATACTGGTTTTATCTTTGATTAAAAGGCTTATGATTTAGTTGCTTAAATCTTAAGCGCGATGTCGTTTATCTGTACATTGTATGCCGCATTTTGGTCAACGAGGACAGCAGTTGCGCCTTCTTCACTAACTTGTTCGATTTTTACTGTTGCTCGGCTCTTAGTGGCGACGGCACGCATTTCGTTGAGCCTATCGGGCAAGTTTTGTTGTAACACGACCTGGAATTTATCGCCAACTCGGATCCCATGTTTGCGACCTAGGTTGAGGATAATTCTGTCGCCTTGACGGCTGACAACTTGCCCTAATAGCGGTCTGCAATTGAGCGTGTTATCAATATCTCGGGTTGCTTCTTGCATTATTTGGCTAATATTTCTGCCATAGGACGATCGCCAAAATCTGTCGCTATTAGGGGCAATAATGGCTTGCTCTTCAAATTCCCAAGGTGCCGAAGTGTTGTAGGTTTTGCTCCAGACTTCCTCGCCACTAATACCATGATACAGGCTGAGCTTAATTTGGAATTGTCTTTGTGGTGCTTCGTCCCACCAACCCATAAAGGTAGATTGTACTGGTTCTGTCGATATATCGATGATTTGTGGCAATAAAATATACTGGCTATCGGTGATTTCACTCAACCAACTTGGGAGTCGATAGCCGCGGATATCGACAAGTTCTTGTGCAATGTCGAGTCTCTCCTTGGCATGGATATGGCTAAACCCAGTGGATGAGTATCCATCGATACTATTACCCAGCTTTTCGGATATCACTTCTTCAAATCCCGATAATTGTCCGTAGCGTAATTGTGCGCGGTCTTTTATTTGCGCCTGAGGGATTAGGATAGCGGCTTTTAATTGGCCTGCAGGGCATTGCTGGGTTGGATCATCATTGAGATCCAGTCTGAGAGAAACATAGATTTTGTTCCCTTGGATACGTTCACTCACTAATTGAATGCTAATCGCTTGGGCATAACGATTAATCGCAAAGCTGTTTTGTGTCAGATTGCCGTTGGTCGTTTGTTGCTCGCTGGTGATTTGGATTCCGGTACTGAGCGTGGCATAACTCACCGCCTGGTTGATCGCTTCTTCACGTGCTTGGGCTATGTTGCCATTGGCGATAACTGCTTCTCCACTGGCCTCCACCCATTCGGCGTTTGCCTGTGCAGCACATAGCAGTAGGCTGCTGATTATGAGCAAGTTCTTTCTTAGTATGTTCATCAATAAGCCCTTAACTAAAATTGCTGGGATGAGTCAGTTTACTGGCAGTGCTATATCGCCTTAAGCAAATTGTATGCCTGATTTATGTGGTATGGGGATAAAGTTATCCATGGATTTATCGATAATCTAGAGAGTTAATTGAGCGCAATTTTTTGACTTGGTCTAATACTTGCTTGCTTTATGGCAAAGATTGCGGCTCTTACCGGGCCACATTGATACTGATGACGAGGTTACTCCTATGCTGAAGCGTGCATTCATTCCTCTGGCACTGTTAGTGCTGGTTGGGTGTGCGACTAAACCCGTGGCACCGCCCAAACCTAGCTTAGTAGACGGCAATGGTTTGCCACCTACGGCGACGATTAATCATCTAGCGCAGCGAATTGTGACTGAGTTAGTCAAGCAGAATGATGCACTGCGCCCCGATCAACCTATCGTTGTTACCACGCCTGTGTTAGTGGGAGATATGAGCAGCGCCAATGCGCTTGCGCAGCAACTGCAGCAAGGGCTGATGACGTCTTTGCATAGTTTTATGTTTAATGTGGTTGATTTGAATTTAGGTAACGGCATTAGCGTCACGCCTAATGGCGATTTTATTTTGACGCGCGATTGGCAAAAACTGTCTACCAACTTACCCGTTGACCATATTGTGGTGTCGACCATGAGCCCGACGACCAATGGCATGGCAATCAATACCAGAATTGTCACCTTGAGTAATAACCGTGTTGTCTCTGCCTCTCAAACCTTTGTGACCCAAAAAGAGTTGAGCAATTATATGCAGCCCTCTGAGCAAGTTATCTCTCAGGATGGGATTTTATATCGCCAGTCGAGCCCTGGTATGAACGAAGTACGAGTGCTAGGAGATGGAAAATGAAACGCTACCTTTTAATCGTTGCGGCGCTCCTTCTTACTGGGTGTGCGGCGAAAGATAGATATGTTCAATGGGAAGATGTGCCTCCAAGCAGTTTCCCTAAGTTGACGGCAATCGGTTATGCACCCTTAGCGACTCAGCCAGCGAAGGAACAGTCCCAACGAGTATTGATGGCGATGCAGGCTTCAAAAATCGTGGCCTACCGTGAACTGGCTGAACAGGTCTATGGGCAAAAGATCACGGCCAATAGCAGTGTTAGTGATTGGATGCTGACAGATGATAACGTCAAAGCCTCTGTGACTGGAGTGATCCGTGGAGCCAGAGTGGTAAAAAGCTATCCGGCAGGGGATCACTATGTTACTGAGTTAGAACTTGATTTTGCCAAGGTATGGCAGATTTACCAGCAGCAGAGTCGCCCACAAAGAATTAAAGACGTTACCTACTTTTGAGCTAGAGCCGTCTAGGCTCACTGCTCGTTGTTGGTGTACCATTAAACAAAAGCCGCACTTACTTTAAGCGCGGCTTTTGTTTATATCCCGTTTACTTTGTGATGCTTTATCTTTACTTAACACTTAGGCTTTTAAATCATTGCCTAAGCTAGAAAGGGTCGAGGTTCTGCCTTTATCATTATAAGTCAGAGTAGTTGCATTTCGACTCACCTGTAAGGCTTGGGCAAAGCGGTTTAGACTCGCGAGATTCATTTCGATCAGACTGGCATTCTGGGCGTTAAGATCCTTACATTCGGCAAGGGCCTCTTTTACTGCGGCCATTTTATGGGATAGTTCTACTTGCTCGGTGAGTAGGGATTTATCGCTGTGATTGGCCAGTAAATCATCGTTGGCCTTAAGCTCTCGCAGGCATTTTGATTTTTGGTCAGCAAGCGATAAAAGTAAATCGGCGTTTTGGTCAACCAAAGCGCCTTTTTCCTTAAGAATAATTTGTTTAAGAGCAGCCAAATGGGCGTGTTGTTGATCTACCAGTTTAGCTATTTCTGTCATAGTTACTCTTTATTGAGGTCATTCAATTCAGCTTCGAAGCTGGCAATGTTGGCAGCCAACTTCTCGGGGTCAATTTTGTAGCGACCTTCGGCAATAGCTTGTTTGATTTCAGCTACTTTCTTTTGGTCGACTTCAGGGAGGCTAGCCATTTTGGTTTGAGCTCCTTGTAGCTGTTGAGCTTGAGCCGTAATGACTACGGAGTCACCTTTTTGTTGAGTCGATTTAGCCGCAACCTGAGTTGATTGCTCGCTATCGCTGCTTTTTTTTGTAGTGTTTGAACGGACTTGCGCGGCCGCTCCGGCGTTAAATTTGCTAATATCAATTGCCATTTTAGGCTCCAGCGTCGTGTATACGGGGATTTCTTAACTGGGGTATCGGCAGCTCATCGAAAAGCTTTAGTTTATTTTACATTCTAACTTCGACTTCGCCAATGGCTGTGACTATGGCATCTAGTTCTTTGTTTGAACTGCTATTTTTGACCCGGATTTGATCACCAATATTACCATCCTGTAATGCTTCACCCACGGTTTTTAACACAAAATTACTGGAACGAACATAAATTGACACTGAATCATTTTTGCAAACAAAGCAAAGGTTGTTGGCAAAAATGGGAAAGTTTTTGGCGACACGGCGTTTAACACGTACACCAGAAATTTGGTTTGTATCGCTAAATTGCATACCACGTAAATTGTTTTGATCGACGTAACGAATTTCAACCTGACTAGGGTTGATTAATTCTCCCGGAGCCAATGCTTCGCTGGCGACTACAACCGGGAAAAGGATATCGACGCGCACTGACATAAAAATCTGCCAAGGGTAGGACAAATCAGGCGTATCACAACTCACTTTTACCGTGTTGTTGCGGCTGATTTCACGATCTGATGCCAACTCAACTTTTATCGGGGAAGCACATTGTGCTGGCAGTGTACGTTTATCTATGGGTTGGGGAGCAATTTCCACTTTGGCATTCGACGGTACTGAAATCTTTTCATTAATAAGGGCTTTAGCGAGTTCGGATATCGCCGATACGCTAGGTACCACGGGAGCAGCATTGGCGGCCATGGTAAGAAATAATGCGAGAACACACAAAAAATAGACTAAATTTACTTTCATAATGAAGAGACTAGCTTGTAACGCCAGAATACACCTATACTTTTATCAAACGTGAAACTGTTCTGTGTCGTTAAGGCCAAAATTTTGTGTCAGAAGTTTGACTCAGTTTCAACTATGGTTATGGATGACAAGACGCAAGCAATTAATATGCCTATACTCAAACGAGTTTTAGGGCCGTACATAAACAGAACAACAAGGCAGAGTTATGTCGAGTATTCTTGATTCAGTCAACAAACGCACTCAGCTCGTAGGTCAAAACCGACTAGAATTATTGCTATTTAAGTTGAATGGTCGTCAGCGATTTGGGATTAACGTATTCAAAGTTAAAGAGGTTCTGCAGTGTCCGCCATTAACTGCCTTACCTAAGCTTAACCCCTACGTTAAGGGGGTTGCCCATATTCGCGGAACGACTATTTCGGTTATCGATTTGAGCGCTGCAACTGGCGGTCGTCCGTTAGCGAGTACCGAAAATTGTTTCATCATCATTTCAGAATATAACCGTAGTGTGCAAGGTTTCTTGGTCAGTTCAGTTGAGCGTATTATCAACATGAATTGGGAAGCCATTATGCCGCCACCACAGGGCGCTGGTCGTTATTCCTACTTAACTGCAGTGACTGAAATTGAAGGCGAATTAGTCGAAATCCTTGATGTTGAAAAGATTTTAGATGAAATCTCTCCCGTGAAAACCGCTATCAGTGAAGAAGTCAATGAGCAGCTCACGATCGATAGAAGTCAGCATTATCACATTATGGTGATTGACGATTCTGCGGTTGCTCGTAAGCAAATTATTCGCGCACTTGAGTCGTTAAACTTACAGATTGATACGGCAAAAGATGGCCGTGAAGCATTGGATAAGTTGAAGACTATCGCAGCCGAAATGAACAATGTCGCCGAAGAAATTCCATTGATTATTTCTGATATTGAAATGCCAGAAATGGATGGTTATACCTTAACAGCAGAGATCCGTGACGATCCAAAGCTTAAACATATCAAGGTCGTTCTGCACACTTCATTAAGCGGCGTCTTTAATCAAGCCATGGTACAAAAAGTGGGCGCCAACGACTTTATCGCCAAATTCAATCCCGATGAACTAGCTGCGGCAGTGAACAAGCATTTAAGTTTATAGTGAAAGTGTGGGTTAGTGCCTAGTAGAGCTTTACGCTATAATCTAGCCCTTATGACATGATTGTTGGCACTTATTTGGGTGCTTGCTATAGGATCTAGGACGTGAATGTGCCTGACAAATCACTCGCTGAAGCCGAATATAATCAATTTAGGTTGTTCCTAGAACAACACAGCGGCATCGTACTAGGGGAAAATAAACAATACCTAGTGCGCAGTCGTCTTGCTCCTTTGATGGGCAAATATAATCTACCTTCGTTATCCGATGTAGTAAAACATTCGATGAAGCCAACGGAGCGAGCCCTAAGGGCTGAAGTTATTGACGCCATGACAACCAATGAAACCTTATGGTTTCGTGACCGTTATCCGTTTGAGTTGTTAAACAATGTATTGTTACCTGAATACAGTAAGTTGGGGCGTCCATTAAAGATTTGGTCAGCAGCTTGCTCGTCCGGCCAAGAGCCTTATTCGTTGGCGATGACCATAATAGAATATCAACAGAAAAAACCAGGAGCTTTACCGGGAGGAGCCTCGATTCAAGCGACCGATCTCTCGCCTTCTATGTTGGAGCGTTGCAAAAATGCCGAGTACGACAGTTTGGCATTGGCACGCGGATTATCTGAGGAACGTAAGCGCCAGTTTTTTGATGCTTTGCCTTCTGGCAATATGCGAATAAAGGAAAACGTTAAGCGTTTAGTCAATTTTCGCGCCCATAACTTACTTGAGAGTTATACCTTGCTCGGCAAGTTCGACATCATTTTTTGTCGAAATGTACTGATCTATTTTGCCCCAGAGGCAAAAGCAAAAATTTTGCGGCAATTCGCTGCCGCTTTGAATCCGAAGGGCATACTGTTCCTCGGTGCGTCAGAATCGATAGCGGGTCTGACGGATGAGTTTGATATGGTACGTTGCAATCCTGGCATCTATTACCAGAAAAAGACCTAACAAAATGATATTAAATAAAAATTACCGGCAATAGTCGGTAATTTTTTACCTCGTAAAACCTCATCTATATACATTTCTATTTGTTACCACTTTTTGGCACATGAATTGCTTTGTTCCCGTGAGAGTCACGATGGAGGCAATTTTATGGCGATTAGTTTTGATAAGGCACTTGGTGTGCACCAATTCACTTTGGGTATACGTGCCGAGCGTGCCGAAGTTATTTCAAGCAACATCGCGAACGCCGATACGCCACATTATAAAGCCCGTGACGTCGATTTTTCTGCGGCTTTAAATGTTGCGAAAACCCAGCAACAGCAGCGCAATAGCCTAGAGATGACAGGCGATGAGCAGCACTTTGGCCTCGCACAGTTAACGGGGCAATACGTGAAGTTTCGTGTGCCAAATCAGCCTGACACTGGGGATGGTAATACTGTGGATATTCAACAGGAGCAGTCGGCATTTATGCAAAATGCCCTTGAGTATCAAATGTCTTTGGGATTTTTAGACAGTAAGTTTAGCGGCATGAAAAAAGCGCTGAGAGGGGATTAATCATGAGTTTATTTAGCATTTTTGATGTGGCTGGCTCAGGTATGTCTGCCCAGTCCGTCCGACTCAATACCACGGCGAGTAATATCGCTAACGCCGATTCAGTTTCTAGCAGTATTGATAAAACTTATCGCTCCCGCCATCCGATTTTTGAAGCTGAAATGGCCAAGGCGCAGAGTCAGCAACAAGCCTCTCAAGGTGTGGCGGTAAAAGGCATCGTCGAAAGTGATAAACCCCTTTTAAAAGAGTATTCGCCGGATCACCCCATGGCGGATGCGGATGGTTTTATTTATAAGCCGAATGTGAATGTCATGGAAGAAATGGCGGATATGATTTCTGCCTCTCGCTCATATCAGATGAATGTTCAAGTTGCTGAGGCCGCAAAATCTATGCTGCAACAAACACTTGGGATGGGTAAATAACATGCGCTATTTAGGAGGTAAGCTGTGAGCCTCATTAATCAACTTAGCCAGAATTCGGCTCAGACGACTCAAACTAAGAGTCAATCGAATACGGTGGCAACGAATACCACGAGCAGCTCAACTGGCAATCCCTTTTTAGATGGGATCCGTTTGCCTGGTAACTCCATTGTTCCTGAAGCCAAGAGCCAACAGCTAACGCAGGAAGACTTTTTCTCATTACTCAGTCAGCAGTTGTCGATGCAGGATCCATTCAAGCCAGTCGACAACGACCAGATGATTGCGCAAATGGCATCCTTTTCGACCGTGGATGGTATTTCTAAGCTTAACGATGAAATTGTTAATTTAAACAGTGTGATGACATCGAGTCAGGCACTGCAAGCATCGGGATTAGTTGGACGTAAAGTGCTGATCCCGACAGATACCGGCAATGTGTCTGCCGAAAGCCCAACCCTGAGCGGGGTGGTGAGTACGCCAGAGAAAATTCCTGTGATCAATGTGCGTGTTGAAGATGAGAAAGGACAAGTTGTTGCCACATTTACTGTTGATGGCAGCGAAGGTGGAAATGTCCCAGTCACTTGGGATGGATTAAATAAAGATGGTCAGCCTGTGGCTCCGGGGAACTATTCGATTAAAGCAAGTGGGTTAGTCGAGGGTGAATCACAAGACTTAGCTGTTTCCACATATGCCCATGTCACGAGTGTTTCTTTAGGTACAGCCAGCACTGGGGCAATTTTAAACCTCAGGGGCGGAATGGGAATCAAACTGTCCGATGTGTTGGCCGTGTCAGAAACCTAATTTGTCAGTATTAAGTTGGACCTGGGTCCTTAATTGAATTGAGTGAAATGTAGAGGTGAATTATGTCGTTTAACATTGCATTGAGTGGCATTTCTGCTGCTCAGAAAGATTTAAACACTACAGCGAACAACATCGCGAATGCTAACACCATTGGCTTTAAAGAATCGCGTGCTGAATTTGCGGATGTTTACGCTAATTCAATTTTCTCTAACTCTAAAACCGCCGTTGGTGGTGGTGTGGCAACGAGCCAAGTGGCGCAGCAATTCCACCAAGGTAGTTTGCAGTTGACCAATAACTCCTTAGATCTAGCGATTAAAGGGGGCGGTTTTTTTGTGACCGCATCTGAAATTGGCACTTTAGATCACCAATTTACCCGTGCAGGCGCATTTAAAGTCGATAAAAATAATTATATGGTTGATTCAGCTGGTAATTATTTACAAACCTTCCCTGTAGATAAAGACGGTAACTCGACATCAGTCAGTTTAACCACCGCTAAGCCAGTACAAATTCCTGATACCGCAGGTAGCCCGGTTCAGACTGAAAACGTGACTATGCAGATGAACTTGAACGCGAAAGAAGGTTCACTCGACCCCGCAGCATTTGACCCGCTGGACTCCAAAACCTATAACAGCGTGACCTCAATGACGATTTACGACTCACTCGGTGAGCCGCATATCATGACCACCTATTTCGTGAAGCCAAATAACGGCTCTTATAACGGTGAAAACAACTGGGTTGCCTACTACGCGATTGATGGTAAGCAAGTGGACGTGTCTGGTCCAGCGGGGACTTATCAGACTGATACCGATGGTGACGGTACGGCTGATGGTACTGGGACAGCCCAAACCACTGGCGGTTGGAAAGGTTCAGTATTGAAGTTTAACTCTGTCGGCGTGTATACCGGTAGCGATCCTGCGGTCGTTACCACTGAATCATTAGGTGTAGGTGGTGCTGGAGTGTTAGGTCCAGGTGCCGATGGTACTCAAGATGTGACTATTAAGTTCAATGCACCGACTCAGTATTCGGCGCCGTTTGCGGCAACCGAATTAACGCAGGATGGTACAACAGTGGGCCGTTTAACAAACGTTGAAATCGGTGAAGATGGTTTGATCACCGCCAGCTACTCCAACGGTTCAACCGTGCCATTATCCCGCGTTGCCTTAGTTCGTTTTGCCAACGAGCAAGGTTTGACCCAAGTAGGTAACACTTCATGGAAGGCCAGCCTTGAGTCGGGTCCTGCGCTCGCGGGTGAACCAAACAGTGGTACATTCGGTAGCATCAGTTCTTCGGCGTTAGAGCAATCTAACATCGACTTAACGACAGAACTGGTGGATTTGATTTCGGCGCAACGTAACTTCCAGGCCAACTCCCGTACCCTCGAAGTGAACAACACCCTGCAACAAACAGTACTGCAAATTCGTTAAGCTGATTTCTCCCTTTTCTAAGTGTTGCCGCTGGCGGCAACACTTAGCCTCTTTTGGCGCTGTAGCCATTTCCTCATAATCTTCTCCCAATTTATCAGTAAATTAGCCATTAATTTTATTGGCATGATGCTTGCTTTGCTATTGTCAGGTTGAAAATTTGACGGAGCAGTCTGTGGACAAATTCCTCTACATATCCATGAGCGGTGCTAAGCAAAATATGAATGAATTGGCATTGCGTGCCAACAACTTAGCTAACGCCAATACCGATGGATTTAAGTCGGATATGGCACAAGCCAGATCGATGCAAGCCTTTGGTGAAGGATTGCCATCGAGGGTATTTGCCATGGTCGAAACGCCCTCCGCCAATTTTCGAGCAGGTCCGATTAAAACCACTGGGCGGGATCTTGACGTTGCCATTAAAGGTGATGGTTGGTTCGCTGTTCAGGCAAAGGATGGCAGTGAGGCCTATACCCGTTCAGGGAGTTTAAGTTTTGACTCAACAGGGCTATTGCATAACGACCGCGGTAATCCAGTGATGGGCGATGCGGGGCCGATTGTGTTACCCCTGCCGATTGAAAAAGTGACGATTTCACAGGATGGCATTATCTCTGTACGTCCTCAGGGCGCGACAACGGAAGTGATCGAAGAGGTCGGGCGGTTAAAGCTAGTTAATCCTGGTAACGCACAAATGATGCGTGGCGAGGATGGATTGTTCCGTTTGGTGTCGGGTAATCCTGCGCCAGCCGATCCGAATGTGTTTGTTGAGAGTGGTGCTGTAGAGGGCAGTAACGTCAATCCAGTGGATGAGATGGTGTCCTTAATCGACCTACAGCGACAATTTGAATTGCAAGTGAAGATGATGAAAACCGCGGAAGAAAATGACCGCGCGGCATCTTCATTAATGCGGATTAGTTAGGAGATAAATTATGCATCCAGCCTTATGGATTAGTAAAACTGGCTTAGACGCACAGCAAACCGATATAGCGGTGATTTCAAACAACGTCGCGAACGCCAGCACCGTCGGCTACAAAAAGAGCCGCGCAGTCTTTGAAGACTTACTCTATCAAACCGTTAACCAAGCGGGGGGCATTAGCGCCTCGAACACTAAGTTGCCAAACGGTTTAAATATCGGTGCGGGTACAAAAGTGGTGGCCACCCAAAAGATGTTTACCCAAGGCAATATGTTGACCACGGATAACTCACTCGATCTGATGATTGAAGGCCCTGGCTTTTTTGAAGTGCAGCTACCCGATGGCACCACGGCTTATACCCGTAATGGTCAATTTACCTTAGATGACACTGGGCAAATTGTAACCCCAGGTTCGGGTTATGTACTGCAACCTGCGATTACGATTCCTGAAGATGCGACCAGTATTACAGTATCTGCCGAAGGTGAGGTCTCTGTGAAGACGCCGGGCGCGGCGGAGAACCAAGTGGTGGGACAGCTCAGCATGTCTGACTTTATCAACCCATCGGGTTTAGACCCTATGGGACAAAACCTGTATACCGAGACTGGTGCCAGTGGTACGCCTATTCAAGGCACTGCATCACTCGATGGTATGGGGGCGATTCGTCAAGGCGCGTTAGAAACCTCTAACGTGAACGTGACTGAAGAGCTGGTGAATCTTATTGAAAGTCAGCGGATCTACGAGATGAATTCCAAAGTCATTTCGGCGGTCGATCAGATGCTGGCTTATGTGAATCAGAATTTATAGAGGCACATTATCATGGCTAGATATTTTATATTGGCCGGTGCGCTCTTGCTTACGGCATGTAGCTCTACTCCCAAGAAGCCGATTGCAGATGATCCCTTCTATGCACCGGTTTATCCCGAAGCGCCGCCAACCAAAATTGCCGCGACTGGGTCAATTTACCAAGACAGCCAAGCGGCCAGTCTCTATTCGGATATTCGCGCCCATAAAGTGGGTGACATCATCACTATCGTGTTGAAAGAAGCGACTCAAGCGAAAAAGAGTGCGGGTAATCAGATCAAAAAAGGCTCTGATATGTCGCTCGACCCTATTTATGCTGGCGGCAGCAATGTGTCCATTGGTGGCGTGCCCCTCGACTTGCGTTACAAAGACAGCATGAACACTAAGCGTGAGTCCGATGCCGATCAAAGCAATAGCTTAGACGGCAGCATCTCCGCCAACGTGATGCAAGTGCTCAATAACGGTAACTTAGTGGTGCGCGGTGAAAAGTGGATATCTATCAATAATGGCGATGAGTTTATTCGCGTAACGGGCATAGTGCGCTCGCAGGATATTAAGCCTGATAACACGATTGATTCAACCCGTATGGCCAATGCGCGTATTCAATACAGCGGTACTGGTACCTTCGCCGAAGCGCAAAAAGTGGGCTGGTTAAGCCAGTTCTTTATGAGCGATTGGTGGCCCTTCTAAGGAGTCGTATCATGAAATTGAAACTGATTTTAGCGGTTGCCATGCTGGTGTTTTCACTGCCTAGCCAAGCCGAGCGCATTAAAGATATTGCCAATGTTCAAGGGGTTCGTAATAACCAATTGATTGGTTACGGCTTGGTCGTCGGTTTACCCGGTACGGGCGAAAAGACTCGTTACACCGAACAAACCTTTATGACCATGCTGAAAAACTTTGGGATTAACTTGCCCGATAATTTCAGACCCAAAATTAAGAACGTAGCTGTGGTGGCTGTGCATGCGGATATGCCAGCCTTTATCAAACCCGGCCAAGAATTGGATGTCACCGTATCTAGCCTAGGTGAAGCGAAAAGCCTGCGCGGCGGCACGCTATTGCAGACTTTCCTTAAAGGTGTCGACGGCAATGTGTACGCTATTGCCCAAGGCAGCTTAGTGGTCAGCGGCTTTAGCGCCGATGGTTTGGATGGCTCTAAAGTCATTCAAAATACGCCAACGGTGGGTCGTATTCCTAACGGCGCGATTGTTGAACGTAGCGTAGCAACGCCATTTTCGACTGGCGATTATTTGACGTTCAACCTACGCCGCTCGGATTTTTCTACCGCGCAGCGTATGGCCGATGCGATCAATGACTTGCTTGGCCCGGATATGGCGCGGCCATTGGATGCGACTTCTGTGCAGGTTAGTGCTCCAAGGGATGTGTCACAACGGGTGTCTTTTTTGGCCACGCTTGAGAATATCGAAGTGGAGCCTGCTGACGAGTCAGCCAAAGTGATAGTTAACTCACGTACAGGCACGATTGTGGTTGGGCAGAACGTCAAGTTATTGCCAGCCGCGGTGACGCATGGTGGCTTGACTGTGACTATCGCTGAAGCGACTCAGGTGTCTCAACCTAATGCGTTAGCGAATGGTCAAACCACGGTGACCAGCAACAGCACTATTAATGCCAGTGAAAGCAATCGTCGTATGTTTATGTTCAATCCTGGCACGACCTTAGACGAGTTAGTGCGAGCCGTAAACTTGGTGGGCGCGGCCCCTTCAGATGTACTTGCTATCCTCGAAGCGTTAAAAGTGGCAGGTGCTTTGCATGGTGAACTTATCATCATCTAATTTCTGTCGGGAAAATCATGGAAAAGCTTTCAAGTTCATCACATTTTCTTGATCTGGGCGGGCTCGATTCCCTGCGCGCCCAGGCACAGAAAGATGAGAAGGGCGCCTTGAAAAAAGTCGCCCAACAATTTGAAGGCGTGTTCGTGCAAATGCTGATGAAAAGCATGCGTGATGCCAACGCGGTGTTCGAGTCCGACAGCCCACTCAACAGCCAATACACTAAGTTTTATGAGCAAATGCGGGACCAGCAGTTGTCCGTCGATTTATCGGATAAAGGTGTGCTGGGCCTTGCAGACATGATGGTGCAGCAATTATCCCCTGAGTCGAGTCAGTTTACGCCCGCATCCGTATTGCGTAATGACGGTGGCATGAAGCTGCAACATGATGCGAAAGCATTCCACATTCCCACTCAAACCTCATCGGCAACCGAAATCCAAAGCGCCGCTGCGCCAGTCGTTGCAGCCCAAGGCGTACCAGCATCGATTGCGCGCCCAAGTTTTGAAGTGGATAACGCAGGTGGCGTGACTTCTTCTTTGGATATTGATAGACCCGAACGTTTATTGGCCATAGATACACCAAAGCCTGCTTGGTCAGAGCAGCCTTTATCGCCAATCGAACCTGTGATCAGCGGCCAAATCTTGCCGACGGCGGCATTTAGAGAGACGCAAAAGACCCTTAAATTTGGTAGCCGTGAAGAATTTTTGGCGACGCTCTATCCCCATGCGGAAAAAGCCGCCAAAGCCCTTGGCACTAAACCCGAAGTGTTATTGGCACAATCGGCCCTTGAGACAGGTTGGGGGCAAAAAATTGTCCGTGGCAATAATGGCGCGCCTAGCCATAACCTGTTCAACATTAAAGCCGATCGCCGCTGGCAAGGTGATAAGGCTAACGTGAGCACCTTGGAATTTGAGCAGGGTGTTGCCGTTAGACAAAAAGCCGACTTTAGGGTGTATGCCGATTTCGAGCACAGTTTTAACGATTTTGTTTCCTTTATTGCTGACGGTGAGCGCTATCAAGATGCCAAGAAAGTGGCGGCGTCACCGACTCAGTTTATTCGCGCATTGCAGGATGCTGGCTATGCCACCGATCCTAAATATGCTGAAAAAGTCATTAAAGTCATGCAGTCCATCAGTGAAGAGCTGAAGTCGATACTGCCAGGAGAAGACAAATGATCATTCTTCATAGGATGTTAGTGTTGGGGAGTATCGGCTGATGGCTATCGATCTATTAAATATTGCCCGTACCGGTGTGCTCGCATCCCAGTCACAACTGGGGGTGACCAGTAATAACATTGCCAATGCCAACACCGCGGGTTACCACAGACAAGTGGCGACGCAAACTACCTTAGATTCTCAACGCCTTGGCAATAGTTTTTACGGTACAGGCACTTATGTGTCTGATGTTAAGCGTATTTATAACGACTATGCTGCGCGCGAATTGCGTATTGGTCAAACCACGCTGAGTGCGGCCGAAGCGAGCTATGGCAAGTTGAGCGAGCTTGACCAAATTTTTTCGCAAATAGGCAAAGTGGTACCGCAGAGCTTGAACGATCTGTTTTCTGGCTTGAATAGCTTGGCGGACTTACCTGCTGATTTAGGCATTCGCAGTTCGACTTTAAACGATGCCAAACAATTGGCGAACAGTTTGAACCAGATGCAGTCGACGCTGAACGGACAACTCAGTCAAACCAATGATCAAATCACTGGCATGACCAAACGTATCAATGAGATCAGCACGGAACTTGCTAATCTGAACCTCGAACTGATGAAGTCGCCCAATCAAGATGCCATGTTACTGGATAAGCAAGATGCGCTGGTGCAGGAGCTGAGTCAGTACGCGCAGGTGAATGTGATCCCCTTAGAAAATGGGGCTAAGAGCATCATGCTCGGCGGCGCCATTATGTTGGTTTCGGGTGAAGTGCCGATGTCGGTGAGCACTACGACGGGTGATCCTTTCCCCAATGAACTGCAGTTGATGTCGACCATTGGCTCCCAGAGCGTACGTGTTGATCCAAATAAGTTAGGTGGTCAACTCGGTGCCTTGTTTGAATATCGTGAACAAACCTTAGTGCCAGCGAGTTTAGAACTCGACCAACTCGCCCTCGGGGTTGCCGATAACTTTAACAAATTACAGGCTCAAGGGTTTGATCTTAACGGTCAAGTAGGCGGCAATATCTTTAAAGATATCAACGATCCTTTGATGTCTCTAGGCCGTGTAGGGGGATTTTCTGGCAACACAGGCAATGCGACCTTAGGTGTGAATATTGACGATACGAGCGCTTTATCGGGTGGATCCTACGAGCTGTCTTTTACGGCACCAGCCACCTATGAACTCAGAGACACGCAAACCGGCACTATCACACCGCTCACCTTAAATGGCACTAAGCTTGAAGGTGGCGCAGGATTTTCGATCGATATCAAAGCGGGGGCAATGGCCTCGGGTGACAGATTCTCTATTCGCCCAACCGCTGGGGCGGCCAATGGCATTGAAGTGGTGATGACAGATCCCAAAGGCATTGCCGCCGCGGCGCCTAAAATCACCCCTGATGCGGCAAACTCGGGCAATACTCAAGTCAAGTTAACGCAAATTACCGATCGTAATGCAGCAAACTTCCCCATAACGGGTGGCGAATTGACTATTCAATTAGACACCACAGCCGCGCCTCCAACCTTTGAAGCCTTCGATGCCAACGGCACATCCCTTGGCGCACCGGCGGCATATACACCACCGAGCATTAGTGCGTTTGGCTTTACCTTTGAAGTCGATAGCAGTGCGGCGGCTGCAGGTGACAAATTTACCTTCGATTTATCCTTTGCCGAAGGGGATAATACTAATGCATTGGCAATGGCAAAGCTTAGCGATACCAAAGTGATGAATGGCGGCAAGTCGACGCTTGCTGATGTGTTTGAACAGACCAAGCAAGATATCGGTAGCCAAACCAAAGCGGCGGAAGTGCGAGTCGGGGCAGCGGATGCCATTTATCAACAGGCTTACGCCAGAGTGGAGAGTGAATCGGGTGTGAACTTAGATGAAGAAGCGGCCAACCTGATGCGTTTCCAACAGGCCTATCAAGCTTCTGCGCGGATCATGTCAACCGCTCAGCAAATTTTTGACACCCTACTGACCTCAGTGCGTTAGGAGAAGTGACGATGAGACTATCAAGCGCGCAGCTCTTTAATCAAAGCATTAGTAGTGTGCTGCAAAAACAAACGGCCACGAGCAAAATTTTAGAGCAACTCAGCAGTGGCAAAAAGGTGAGTACTTCAGGGGATGACCCTGTTGCGGCTTTAGGTATCGATAACCTGAATCAACGCAATGCCTTAGTCGATCAATTTATGAAGAATATCGACTATGCCAATAATCGCCTCGCAGTGACGGAGAGTAAGTTAGGTAGTGCCGAAGATTTAACTGCATCTATCCGTGAACAAGTTATGCGCGCCGTAAACGGCACCTTATCCGACTCAGAGCGGCAAATGATTGCCGATGAGATGAAAGACAGCCTCGAAGAGTTACTTTCCATTGCCAATAGCAAGGATGAGTCAGGCAATTATCTGTTCTCTGGCTTTAGTACAGACAAACAACCATTTGCTTTCGATAACTCTACGCCGCCAAAGATCGTTTACAGCGGCGACTCGGGCGTTCGCGATAGCTTAGTTCAGTCAGGAGTGGCCCTTGGCACCAATGTGCCTGGCGATCTCGCGTTTATGAAAGCACCTAATGGGCTTGGTGATTTTAGCGTCAATTATTTGGCCAGCCAGCAAGGCGACTTTAACGTTCAAACGGCAAAAATTACTGACCAAGCGACTTATCTTGCTGATACTTATACTTTTAATTTTTCTGATAATGGTTCTGATGGCGTCAATCTACAGGTGCTTGATTCAGCAAATAATCCAGTAGCAAATGTAGCGAACTTCGATGCGACTAATCCGGTGAGTTTTAATGGTATTGAAGTCAAGATAGACGGTAAACCCAGTGCTGGTGATAGTTTCAGTATGGAACCACAGGCTGAGGTCAGTATTTTCGACACGGTCAATAATGCGATCGCTTTGATCGAAGATCCTAACGCGGCAAACACGCCTCAAGGTAAAGCAAAGTTGGCACAAATATTGAATAATATCGACAGTGGCGTCAATCAGATCAGTTCTGCCAGAAGTGTGGCGGGAAATAATCTGAAAGCCGTCGAGCGTTACAAGGATACTCATACAGAAGAGAAAGTGGTAAATACTTCAGCGCTTTCTCTTCTGGAAGATCTGGATTATGCGTCAGCGATTACGGAATTTGAAAAGCAGCAGCTTGCATTGAACGCAGTCTCTAACGTGTTTAGTAAGGTGGGTTCTGTTTCCCTGTTTGACTTTATTTAACAGAAAGCAAAGACCTAACCCTCTGTAAGATAAATTGTTAAAAATTTAGCCAAGCTCCAAGCCTTGGCAGTATAACTAGGAAGAGGAACTCAACATGGCTATTACAGTTAATACTAACGTGACTTCGATGAAGGCACAGAAAAATTTAAATACCTCCAGTAGTGGTTTAGCGACCTCTATGGAAAGGCTATCTAGTGGCCTACGCATTAACAGCGCTAAAGATGACGCCGCGGGTCTAGCGATTTCTAACCGCTTAAATAGCCAAGTTCGTGGTTTAGAAGTAGGTATGCGTAACGCAAACGATGCAATTTCTATTGCTCAGATCGCTGAAGGAGCAATGCAAGAGCAGACTAACATGTTACAGCGTATGCGTGACTTGACTATTCAAGCTGAAAACGGTGCAAACAGCGTAGACGACATCGCAGCACTGAAAGCTGAAATGGATCAGTTAGTTACTGAAATTGATAACATTGGTACAAGTACCGCATTTGGTAATACAAAGTTGTTGCAAGGCGGCTTCTCTGCTGGGAAAGTGTTCCAAGTTGGCCATCAGGAAGGTGAGGATGTCATCGTTAAAGTAAAGAAAACGGATAAAGCATCTTTATCTGTGTCAGGCTTAAACCTAGCGACATCTGCAAATCGCGCGTCATCACTTGCTGCAATCGATAAAGCAATCAAAACGATCGATACACAACGCGCCGATTTAGGTGCGGTACAAAATCGTTTAGCTCACAACATTAGCAACAGTGCTAATACTCAAGCAAACGTTGCCGATGCGAAAAGCCGTATTGTAGATGTCGACTTTGCTAAAGAAACCTCACAAATGACTAAGAACCAAGTGTTACAGCAAACAGGTTCGGCAATGCTTGCTCAAGCTAACCAACTACCGCAAGTGGCGTTATCACTGTTAGGCTAATTTAGTTTTACGAGCGTATGGAAGTGCTTTTTGCCTACTTTTTCTAGGTTTCTAGAAAAGTAGGCAAAGTTTTTATTGGGTAAAGTAGTTATCACTATGAAAAATAAATTATTTTTTAAAAGTAAAAATTTTTAAAAAATAATTCTAAAGATAAAAAAGGTGCTGCCGTTAAATATACTGTAACCACTAAGACCCGCCTGGCTTAAGTAGACAGGCAAATTTAGCTAACAAGCCAGGTATAAAGAGGAAACGATCATGGCCATTACAGTAAACACTAACGTCACATCTTTAAAAGCACAAAAGAACTTAAACTCTTCAGCTAGCGGTTTGGCCACTTCAATGGAACGTTTATCCAGTGGTCTGCGCATTAACAGCGCAAAAGATGATGCAGCTGGTTTAGCAATTTCTAACCGCTTAAATAGCCAAGTGCGCGGTTTAGAAGTGGGTATGCGTAACGCCAACGATGCTATCTCTATTGCACAGATTGCTGAAGGTGCGATGCAAGAACAGACTAACATGTTACAGCGTATGCGTGATCTGACTGTTCAAGCTGAAAACGGTGCAAACAGCGCAGACGACATTGCAGCACTAAAAGCTGAAATGGATGAGTTAGCAACTGAAATTGATAACATTGGTAAAACAACCGCTTTCGGTAATACAAAATTAATGCAAGGTGGCTTCTCTGCTGGAAAATTATTCCAAGTTGGTCACCAAGAAGGTGAAGATGTTACTGTAAAAGTGAAGAAAACAGATAAAACATCTTTGTCAATTAGTGGATTAGCGCTTGCGACTTCTGCAAACCGTGCGTCATCACTTGCTGCAATCGATAAAGCAATCAAAACGATCGATACACAACGCGCCGATTTAGGTGCGGTACAAAATCGTTTAGCTCACAACATTAGCAACAGTGCCAATACTCAAGCAAACGTTGCCGATGCGAAAAGCCGTATTGTAGATGTCGACTTTGCTAAAGAAACCTCACAAATGACTAAGAACCAAGTGTTACAGCAAACAGGTTCGGCAATGCTTGCTCAAGCTAACCAATTACCTCAAGTGGCCTTATCACTACTTTAATAACATACTGAAGTATAAGGTTATAAGGGAGGTTCGGAGACGGATCTCCCTTTGCTGCATAAATGGTCATTAAAGTTATAGTGTTTGTTTTGCTGTAATAAGACAAATGCTCCTGATGGTGAGGTATAGCTATGGATATCAATATAGCCAATATATCAACTTCGGTTCAAAGCCGAATTGATTTAGCTCAAGTGCCACCGAAAGCACCGACGGCTGATGTTGAATTAAAACGCGATGCTGCCGTATCTACGGTTGAACAACCGCCTGAGCAAAGTGCGACTGAAAATGAACAAAATCCTGAGAAGTTAACGCAAGTAGCTACTGAGCTTTCTGATATGATGTCAATGATGCGTAAAGGTCTTGCATTTAAGGTTGACGAAAACTCAGGTCAAGCAGTTGTAACTGTCTTAGATAGAGATACTGGTGATGTCATAAGACAAATGCCGAGTGAAGAAGCTTTGAAATTAGCTGAAAAACTGTCTGAAGTGACAGGACTTTTGATGAAAACAGAGGCATAAGACTCATACTAAATGTGGTGAGTATTGATGAGTAGAGGTTTATATGGCATTAACAGCGACAGGTATCGGTTCAGGTTTGGATATCGCTAACATTGTAAAGGTGTTAGTCGATGCTGAAAAAACTCCGAAAGAGGCGATGTTTAATAAAACCGAAGACAGTATTAAAGCTAAAGTCTCCGCCATGGGAAGCTTAAAAAGTGCGCTGTCTACTTTTCAAGATGCCATCAAAAAATTACAAACGGGCGATACGCTAAATCAGCGAAAAATCTCTGTAAGTAATGAAACTTATCTGAAGGCTACTGCAGATAAAACTGCTCAAGCAGGAAGTTATGGTATTAAGGTTGAGCAACTTGCCGTGAGCCATAAGATCGCTGGAAAAAGTGTAACCGATCCAGCATTGCCTGTCGGAGAGGGGAGTCTAGATTTTGGTGTTAATGGTAAGAATTTCTCTGTCGATATTGCTGCCACTGACTCTTTAGCCGTAATAGCTAAAAAAATCAATGACGCTTCTGATAATGTGGGTGTTACCGCTACAGTCATTACCACCGATTCGGGCAGCCAATTAGTTTTTAGTTCCGATGAAACGGGTGAAAATAACCAAATTAGCATCACTGCCAATGATACTTCAGGCACGGGCATTAATGACATGTTTGGTGCGGGGAATATCTCCACACTCCAAGATGCGAAAAATGCAGTTATTTACATTGATAATCAAAAAGTAACCTCACAATCAAATGAAATCAAAAATGCCATAGATGGTGTTACTTTTAATTTAACCGATGCAGATGTTGCGAAAACGACAACGGTTAAAATCGAACAGGATAATGATGCGGTAAAGACCAATATTCAAGCTTTTGTCGATGCCTATAATAATCTAGCTTCAGCTGTAGATAAGATGTCGGCCTATGATAAAGATAAGAAGACGGCGGCGGCATTACAGGGCGATTCTATGATCCGCTCTATTGAGTCTCAGTTACGCAGTATTTCAAGTGAGCGAGTCACTACAGAAGGTGGTGGCTCGATTGCACTATACGATATAGGTATAAAAACAGATCGATATGGCAAAATGTCTATTGATGACACAAAGCTGACCAAAGCGCTTTCTGAAGATATGCCTAGCATAGAAGCATTGTTTTCAACCCCAGAACAAGGGCTTGCAAACCGATTTTATGATTTTGCTGACAGTTATGTTAAAGCGCGTGGTTTAATTGCTGATCGCCAAACTAGCTATACTAATCAACAGAACCGTTTAGATGATCAACGGGAAGCATTTTCGCTGAAAATGGATCAGCTAACAGCTCGCTTAACTAAACAATTTAATGCTATGGACCTTGTAGTTGGCCAACTAAATCAACAGAGTAGTGGATTAGTCGATCGTCTAAACTCATTACCTGGTGCAGTTAAAAAGAGCTAAATTGATTTACGTAAGTTAAGGGGTCGTTTGTGAAGCAACTTGATGAGCTCAATGTGGCACTGGAGCAAGTGCTAGAACAGTTAAGACGAATCCCGGCAGAAGATATTCAAACCGATGACTTGGTCTCAAATTTGCAAAGCATGGTAGAAGAGCGTCAACTTTTACTCTATGTATTAGTCGCCGATACCAATATGACTGATGCTAATTATCTTCAAAGTCAGCTTAATCTTACTCAGGACTTTTCAAAAAAGGCGAGTATTATCATGGCTGACAGGCAAGCATTATTACATGCAAGCAGTAAGAATAAGCGCCAGATAAGTGTTTATGAGACTATAGATTCAAATAGGTAGGTGTTTATGAGAGGGTCACTGCAATCATATCGTAAGGTTTCACTAGAAAGTGAAATTACCGTAGCTTCCCCACATCGAATCATTCAGTTAATGTTTGCAGGCGCACTGCAACGTTTAGCCCAAAGTCGTTATGCAATAGAACAAAATGACTTAGCAAACAAGGGAATTTATATAAACAAGGCTATTGGAATTATTACCGGGTTAAATAATAGCTTGGATATGGATGCTGGTGGGCAAATTGCTAAAAATCTCAGCGATCTTTATGATTTCATGCTACGTAAAATTTCTGAAGCTAACCTCAATAACGATGTGAAAGCGATTGATGATGTGTGCGATATTTTACGTACCATCAAAGAAGGTTGGGATGCCATTCCCGCTGATAAACACAATATCTCTTCGCATTCAGAAGCTCGTTAATTGTGTTATAGATCAACAGGAAAAAGGACGCACAGAATGCGTCTTTTTTTTGGTCTCCGTCAATTTGTTGACATAATTAACTAGAATCATGGGATAAATGAACTAAAATCAATTCAGTTTGGCATAATCCGCATTCGAAGCTTGCTTCTCGACTGCTGATAATACAATATTCATCACAGTAGTGATGGTGGCACAGATTGTTACATTGAATTTGTTAAGCTTTTACAGCAACTAATCATAAATAATTAATGCGAATTGATACCTAATTAGCGCTTTACGGCCTACTGAATGATGCAAACAGATCAACGAATTTTACTTGTCGGAACCCCATCAGAGCGCTTAAGTCGCCTGTGTTGCATTTTTGAATTTTTGGGCGAGCAAATCGAGATTTTCGCCATCGAAAAATTAAGCACTAGCCTCCAAGACACCCGTTATCGCGCTTTGGTGATAAGCACTGAGACTGTGTCCGTTGACGAATTAAAGTCGCTCGCGAATCAGTATCCATGGCAACCTATCTTGTCCTTTGGGAATGTGGGCGAGTTACAGGCTGCAAATATCCTAGGCCAAATCGAAGAACCATTAAACTATCCGCAGTTAACCGAGTTGCTGCATTTTTGCCAAGTGTATGGGCAGGTCAAACGTCCTCAAGTCCCAACCAGTGCTAATCAAACCAAACTATTCCGTAGCTTAGTGGGCCGTAGTGAAGGTATCGCCAATGTTCGTCATTTGATTAGCCAGGTTGCGACTTCTGATGCGACGGTGTTAGTGCTAGGGCAGTCGGGTACGGGTAAAGAAGTTGTCGCTCGTAACATTCATTACCTGTCTGAGCGCCGTGATGGTCCTTTTATTCCGGTTAACTGTGGCGCGATTCCGCCTGAGTTGCTGGAGAGTGAATTATTTGGTCATGAGAAGGGGTCCTTTACCGGCGCAATTAGCTCGCGCAAAGGCCGTTTCGAACTCGCCGAAGGTGGCACACTGTTTCTCGATGAAATTGGCGATATGCCTTTGCAGATGCAGGTAAAATTGCTGCGCGTGTTGCAAGAACGTGTTTTTGAACGTGTTGGCGGCACTAAGACGATTAACGCCGATGTGCGTGTTGTTGCTGCAACACACAGAGATCTCGAAAGCATGATCACCAGCAACGAGTTCCGTGAAGACCTTTATTACCGCCTCAACGTCTTTCCGATCGAAATGCCGGCGTTGAGTGACCGTAAGGATGACGTGCCTTTGCTGTTGCAAGAGTTGGTGAGCCGGGTTTATAACGAAGGGCGTGGCAAGGTACGCTTTACTCAGCGAGCGATTGAATCGTTAAAAGAACACGCTTGGTCGGGTAACGTGCGTGAACTTTCTAACCTGGTTGAGCGTTTAACGATTTTATATCCGGGCGGTTTAGTCGATGTGAATGACTTGCCCATCAAGTATCGCCATATCGATGTGCCTGAATACAGCATCGAGCTCAGTGAAGAACAACAGGAACGTGATGCATTGGCGTCCATCTTCACCAGTGAAGAGCCGGTTGAAATCCCTGAAACCCGTTTCCCGAGTGAGTTACCGCCGGAAGGGGTTAACCTTAAGGATCTGTTGGCTGAGCTTGAAATCGATATGATACGCCAAGCGTTAGAGCAGCAGGATAACGTGGTTGCGCGTGCCGCCGAAATGCTCGGTATTCGCCGTACTACCTTAGTCGAGAAAATGCGTAAATATGGAATGACTAAGGAATAGTCATTTCGCTGTTGCGTATCCTATTGTTTTACCTTTCTAAATTCATTTCTTAATTTGGCATAGAATCTGCAGTCATTCCGTTAGAAGCAATTTTTTGACGGAGTGACTATGTCAGCCCATCCACTAGCGCAACTTGAAACATTCAAGCACACTAGCAAACAATGGAACCAACTGCGTGAGGCCGCCAATATGTCCAATCGGATGGAGCATATTTTACAGGCTATGCCCTCTGGCGTGGTGATTTTGAACGGTGATGGCATTGTCACCGATGCAAACCCTGTTGCCGTGGAATTGCTGGAGCAGACGTTATGCGGCGTCCGCTGGATTGATGTGATCCATACGGCGTTTGCACCACAGGACGATGACGGCCATGAGGTGTCACTCCGTAATGGTCGCCGAGTCAAATTTGCGATTACCCCATTAACACCGGAGCCTGGTCAATTAATTGTACTGACGGATCTGACTGAAACCCGTCTATTGCAAAAGAATCTTTCGCATCTGCAACGCCTGTCAGCCCTCGGTAAAATGGTCGCGACGCTGGCGCATCAGGTGCGTACGCCATTATCGGCAGCACTGCTATATGCTGCGAATCTCGCCAGTCCTAAATTATCCGAATCCGCAAAGGTAAAATTTCAACAGAAGTTAGTGGATAGACTCAACGAACTTGAGCGCCAAGTGAACGATATGTTGCTGATGGCCAAAGGGCGGCAGGATGAATTGGGTGAGTTGGTAAACCTTGATGAGGTTATTAATACTGTCATGGCGAACTGCGAGCCGATAGTGGCTAAGCGAGGCGCAGCATTGACGGTAACTAATGCGTCCAATGGCTTGATGCTCGCGAATGTGAATGCACTGAGTTCTGCCGTTAATAATCTGGTGATGAATAGCCTTGAAGCTGGGGCGACGCAGATCAAAATCGTAGCCAATGATGTCGGCGAGCAGTTAGCCTTGAATGTGGTTGACAACGGCAAAGGGCTGGATGCCAATATGCAGCAAAAAGTATTAGAGCCTTTCTTTACCACAAAAGCACAAGGAACGGGTCTCGGTTTAGCCGTTGTGCAGTCTGTGGTACGCAATCATGGCGGCCAAATTCAATTAAGCTGTATGCCTGATAAAGGTTGCACTGTGTCGCTAACGTTCCCGCAGGCGAAATCTGCCACTGTATTGCCGTTGGAGAAACCCTATGTCTGAAGCCAAATTACTCTTAGTCGAAGACGATGCTTCACTGCGTGAGGCTTTGCTCGATACCTTAATGTTGGCGCAATACGACTGTATCGATGTGGCTTCCGGCGAGGAAGCCATTATCGCACTAAAACAGCATCAGTTTGACTTAGTGATCAGTGATGTGCAGATGCAAGGTATCGGCGGCTTAGGGCTATTAAATTACCTGCAGCAGCATCATCCCAAACTGCCCGTGTTGTTGATGACAGCGTATGCCACCATTGGTAGCGCAGTTAGTGCAATTAAATTGGGCGCAGTTGATTATTTGGCCAAACCCTTCGCTCCTGAGGTGTTGCTAAACCAAGTTTCCCGCTATTTGCCGCTCAAGCAAAGTGGCGATCAACCCGTCGTTGCCGATGAAAAGAGCCTGGCGCTGCTGTCACTGGCACAGCGAGTGGCGGCATCCGATGCCTCGGTGATGATCCTTGGACCAAGTGGTTCGGGTAAAGAAGTGTTAGCCCGTTATATTCATCAACATAGCAGCCGCGCCGACCAAGCGTTTGTGGCCATCAATTGTGCGGCCATCCCTGAGAATATGCTCGAGGCGACCTTATTTGGTTATGAAAAGGGTGCCTTTACAGGGGCTTATCAGGCGTGCCCTGGTAAATTTGAGCAGGCACAGGGCGGCACCTTATTACTCGATGAAATTTCAGAGATGGATTTGGGGTTACAGGCTAAACTGCTGCGCGTGTTGCAAGAGCGTGAAGTGGAGCGTTTAGGCGGTCGCAAAACCATTAAGTTAGATGTTCGGGTGCTTGCCACTTCGAATCGGGATTTAAAGGCCGTGGTTGCCGCAGGGCAATTCCGGGAAGATCTCTATTATCGCATTAACGTGTTTCCACTGACGTGGCCTGCACTGAATCAACGCCCTGCGGATATTTTGCCCTTAGCTCGGCATTTACTCGCGAAACACGCCAAGTCGCTAAATGTGCTTGATTTACCTGAGTTTGATGAGGCAGCTTGTCGTCGTTTACTCAGTCACCGCTGGCCGGGTAATGTGCGCGAGTTGGATAACGTTGTCCAACGCGCGTTAATTTTACGTGCTGGGGCTGTGATTACCGCCAACGATATTATTATCGATGCCCAAGATGTGCCTCTTTCATCCGATGAAGCCGAATACGCCAACGAGCCTGAAGGTTTAGGTGAAGAGTTGAAGGCGCAGGAGCATGTGATCATTCTTGAAACCTTAGCGCAATGCCAAGGTAGCCGTAAGTTGGTTGCCGAGAAACTCGGGATCAGTGCGCGTACCTTAAGATACAAGATGGCCAGAATGCGCGATATGGGGATTCAATTGCCCAACTAAGTCGGTTTTTGCAACCTAACTTGCACCTTTGCCACTGTGTTACCCTGTGGCAATTTCATATCTGACGATTCCCTCAATTCTTTTTAGCACGGCTAAGTGAAAACTTGGCCGTGCTTTTGCATATCCTGTTTATCTAGAGAGTTTAATCGTCAATAACTCGACGATGGGGAGCACGACATGCAAATTGGCGCGAATTCATTACTGCAAGAAATGCAGTCACTTCAAGGTGAAATCAAACCTTCTTTTGGGATTTCACCCAATAACATTGTGCAGCAAGTGAATAACACCAGCGGTGCTGACTTTGGACAACTCCTCTCCCAAGCCATTGGCAATGTAAGCGGTTTGCAGTCAACCTCATCGAATCTCGCGACCCGACTCGAAATGGGTGACACCACTGTGAGCCTTTCTGATACAGTTATCGCCCGCGAAAAGGCCAGTGTTGCCTTTGAAGCCACAGTCCAAGTGCGCAATAAGCTCGTTGAAGCTTATAAAGAAATAATGAGCATGCCTGTTTAGGCCAGTGAATAACGCAATTAGCAGGTACGAATCGTGAGCACAGAAATGATCGTCGGATCAAACGCCGGCGCAGTGGACCAAGGGGTCCAACAGGAAAATAAATCCGGCGTGCTGGGGAGTCTCGGTGGCGTCGATATGATGCGTCAAATCACCATGATTTTAGCCCTCGCCATTTGTTTGGCGTTAGCCGTGTTTGTCATGATCTGGGCTCAGGAGCCTGAGTATCGTCCATTAGGTAAAATGGAAACTCAGGAAATGGTTCAGGTACTCGATGTGCTTGATAAGAATAAAATTAAGTATCAAATCGATGTCGACGTCGTGAAGGTGCCTGAGGATAAATATCAAGAAGTTAAAATGATGCTTAGCCGTGCGGGCATCGATGGTGCTGCTTCTAGCAAAGATTTCCTCACTCAAGATAGTGGTTTTGGCGTGAGCCAAAGAATGGAACAGGCTCGCCTCAAGCATAGCCAAGAAGAAAACCTCGCCCGCGCGATTGAACAGTTACAAAGTGTTAGCCGCGCCAAAGTGATTTTAGCCCTACCAAAAGAAAACGTATTTGCCCGCAATACCGCACAGCCGAGCGCGACCGTTGTGATCAACACTCGCCGTGGCGGTTTAGGTCAAGGAGAGGTCGATGCCATTGTGGATATCGTCGCCTCTGCCGTACAGGGTTTAGAGCCTTCCCGCGTGACAGTGACGGACTCTAATGGCCGTTTACTCAATTCCGGTAGCCAAGATGGTGTATCTGCAAGAGCGCGCCGTGAGCTTGAGTTAGTCCAACAGAAAGAAGCCGAATACCGTACTAAAATTGACTCAATTCTATCGCCTATTCTCGGGCCCGATAATTTCACCTCCCAAGTGGATGTGAGCATGGATTTCACTGCGGTCGAGCAAACCGCTAAACGCTTCAATCCTGACTTACCGTCGCTACGCAGCGAAATGACGGTTGAGAATAATTCAACTGGCGGTTCAACTGGTGGTATTCCTGGCGCATTATCGAATCAACCCCCAATGGAATCTGATATTCCACAGGATACGACCACAGCGACTGAAAGCGTGACTGCAGGTAACTCGCACCGCGAAGCGACTCGCAATTTTGAATTAGACACCACCATCAGCCATACCCGTCAGCAAATTGGCGTAGTGCGCCGCGTGAGTGTGTCGGTTGCGGTGGACTTTAAACCGGGGGCAGCAGGTGAAAATGGCCAAGTTGCCCGCGTTGCCCGTACCGAGCAAGAGCTAACCAATATTCGCCGTTTATTAGAAGGTGCGGTAGGTTTTAGCGCGCAACGTGGTGATGTGCTGGAAGTGGTGACTGTTCCCTTTATGGATCAATTGGTTGAAGATGTACCAGCACCTGAGCTTTGGGAGCAACCTTGGTTCTGGCGTGCGGTCAAATTAGGTGTTGGTGCCTTAGTGATCTTAGTGCTGATCCTCGCCGTGGTTCGTCCAATGCTGAAACGCTTAATCTACCCAGATAATGTGAACATGCCTGAGGATTCAAGACTGGGTAATGAGTTGGCCGAGATTGAAGACCAATATGCCGCCGACACCTTAGGGATGCTCAATACCAAAGAAGCAGAGTATAGTTATGCCGACGATGGCTCAATTCTTATCCCTAATCTGCATAAAGATGATGATATGATTAAAGCTATCCGTGCGCTTGTGGCCAATGAGCCCGAGCTTTCAACCCAAGTCGTGAAAAACTGGTTACAAGACAATGGCTGAGAATAAATCAAAAGACGCCGCTGAAACCTCAAGTTTCAATATTAAGGATCTCAGTGGTATCGAAAAAACGGCAATTTTACTGTTAAGTTTGAGTGAAGCCGATGCCGCCTCCATTTTAAAGCACTTAGAACCTAAACAAGTGCAAAAGGTCGGTATGGCGATGGCGGCCATGGAAGACTTTGGCCAGGAAAAAGTCATCGGGGTGCACAAGCTATTTCTCGACGATATTCAAAAGTATTCTTCTATTGGCTTTAACAGCGAAGAGTTCGTCCGTAAGGCGTTAACGGCGGCCCTAGGTGAAGACAAAGCTGGTAATTTGATTGAACAAATTATCATGGGCAGCGGCGCCAAGGGCTTGGATTCACTTAAATGGATGGATGCCCGCCAAGTGGCAACTATCATTCAAAACGAACATCCACAGATCCAAACCATTGTTTTATCGTATTTAGAGCCTGATCAAGCGGCGGAAATTTTCGGCCAATTCCCTGAGAATACCCGTTTAGACTTAATGATGCGTATTGCTAACCTTGAAGAAGTGCAACCTGCGGCATTGCAGGAGTTAAACGACATCATGGAGAAACAATTCGCAGGCCAAGGTGGCGCGCAAGCGGCGAAAATGGGCGGCCTAAAAGCGGCTGCCAATATCATGAACTACCTCGATACAGGTATCGAAAGCCAGTTGATGGAAACCATGCGCGAAACCGACGAGGAAATGGCGCAGCAGATCCAAGACTTAATGTTCGTATTCGAAAACCTTATCGATGTGGACGACCGCGGTATTCAAACCTTGCTGCGTGAAGTGCAGCAGGATGTATTGATGAAGGCACTCAAAGGTACCGACGATCAGCTCAAAGACAAAATTTTGGGCAATATGTCAAAACGGGCCGCCGAATTGCTGCGTGACGATTTAGAAGCCATGGGCCCGATCCGGATTAGTGAAGTGGAAATCGCTCAAAAAGAAATTCTGTCAATTGCACGTCGTTTAAGTGACAGCGGTGAAATCATGTTAGGCGGCGGTGGCGGCGATGAGTTCCTCTAATCGGAGTGACAACAGCGACAATAAACTGTCCCATCGGGTGGTGAGCGACTCAGAGATTGAGTTCAGCCATTGGCAATTACCCGATGTGACAGAAACCGAAGAGGCGAGTATTTCTAACCTGTTTGGTTATTCTGCTCAGCAGCATGCGCCTAAGGCTGTGGTCGCAGAAACCATCGCGCCGCCGACGATGGCAGAAATTGAAGATATTCGTGCTCAAGCCGAAGAAGAAGGCTTTAACGAAGGCAAAACCCAAGGTTATGCCGAAGGGTTAGAGCAAGGTAGGCTCGAGGGCTTAGAGCAAGGTCATACAGAAGGGCTGGCACAAGGGCATGAGCAGGGGCTCGAAGCCGGGCTTGCCGAGGCAAAGGCTTTGGTCACGCGTTTTGAAGGGCTGTTAAGTCAGTTTGAAAAGCCATTGCAATTACTCGATGGCGATATTGAGCATTCATTAATGACGCTCACTATGACGTTAGCTAAATCTGTGATTGGTCATGAACTCAAAACCCATCCAGAGCAAATCTTATCTGCGCTGCGTTTAGGCGTTGAATCGCTGCCAATCAAGGAGCAAAGCGTCAGTATTCGCCTGCACCCCGATGATGTCGCCTTGGTGGAACAGTTATATACCAGTACCCAATTGAACCGTAACCAATGGCAATTAGAGGCAGATCCTAGCTTAAATGCGGGGGATTGTATTATCAGCAGCCAACGTTCGTTGGTGGATTTAACCCTGTCCTCGCGCATCGATGCTGTATTTGAGTCATTACGAAATCAACAGTCCCATTTAGGTCATCAGCAACAACAGCGCCAAGCAGTCCTCGATGAGGAAAACGCAACAAAAGTTGCCTCGACAACCGAGCTTGGTGACGAAGCACAGAGTCACCTGTCTCAAGATGATGGAGAGCAAGATGCAAAATCGCCGCCATCAACTGCTGAATAAACTAAATCACTGCATAGACAAAGTCCCGCCGTTTCGAGCTATCGCCAGTGGTCAATTGGTGCGTGTCGTTGGTTTAACTTTAGAGGCTAGTGGTTGTCGCGCGCCCGTGGGCAGCCTGTGCTCCATCGAAACCATGGCGGGAGAGCTGATTGCAGAAGTTGTCGGTTTCGATGATGAACTTCTGTATCTGATGCCAATTGAAGAATTGCGTGGCGTGTTACCCGGCGCAAGGGTGATTCCCCTTGGCGAGCAGGCGGGGCTCAGTGTGGGCTTATCCCTGTTAGGGCGTGTGCTCGATGGTAATGGTGTGCCTTTAGATGGTCTTGGCGCATTATCAACGGAGCAGCAGGCGCCGCGTCATAGCTCTGCTATCAATCCGCTTTCTCGCCGTGCGATCACCGAACCGCTCGATGTGGGCGTTCGTGCCATCAATGCCATGTTGACCGTTGGTAAGGGCCAACGTATGGGCTTGTTTGCGGGCTCAGGTGTAGGTAAGAGTGTGCTGTTAGGTATGATGACTCGTGGCACGACTGCTGACATTATTGTGGTGGGGCTGGTGGGTGAACGTGGCCGCGAAGTAAAAGAATTTATTGAAGAAATCCTCGGGGAAAAGGGCAGAGCACGCTCCGTTGTGGTGGCGGCGCCCGCCGATACCTCACCCTTGATGCGTCTGCGCGCCTGTGAAACTTCTACGCGTATCGCTGAGTATTTTCGGGATTTAGGCTATAACGTATTGTTATTAATGGATAGCTTGACTCGTTACGCCCAAGCGCAGCGGGAGATTGCCCTAGCCGTAGGTGAGCCGCCGGCCACTAAAGGTTATCCACCTTCGGTATTTGCGAAATTGCCGCGTCTGGTCGAACGGGCGGGCAATGGCGGCCCAGGGCAAGGTTCCATCACCGCATTTTATACCGTACTGACTGAGGGCGACGATCAACAGGATCCGATTGCCGATGCTTCCCGAGCGATCCTCGACGGCCATATCGTGCTCTCACGCTCGCTTGCAGATTCTGGACACTATCCCGCCATTGATATTGAGGCTTCCATTAGCCGTGTGGCACCTATGGTGATTTCGAACGAACACTTAGAAGCCATGCGCCGCGTCAAGCAGACCTATTCACTCTATCAACAGAATAAGGATCTGATTTCGATTGGCGCTTATGCCCAAGGTAGCGATCCTCGAATCGATAACGCGATACGTCTGCAACCTGCAATGAACGCCTTCTTAAGGCAGACCATGCGTGATGCCTTTAGTTTTGCCGATAGCCAAGTCATGCTTGGACAACTCGCGGCGCAATGTAAATAATCGAGACTGTTATGGCGAATGCCGATCCCCTTTTACTGGTATTAAAATTAGCCCTCGATGCAGAGGAGCAGGCCGCGCTGTTGCTAAAATCGGCGCAATTAGAGTGTCAAAAGCGTCAAAATCAGTTGGATGCACTCAACAACTATCGTCTGGACTATATGAAACAGATGCAGTCTCAGCAGGGACAGGCCATCAGCGCCAGCCATTACCACCAATTTCACCGTTTTATCCGGCAAATCGATGAGGCCATTGCTCAGCAAAATCGTGTGGTCGCCGATGGTGAGAAGCAAAAAAACTACCGTCAGCAGTATTGGCTCGAGAAACAAAAAAAACGTAAGGCGGTTGAATTGCTCTTAGAGAATAAAGAGAAGAAACGTCAAGCCGTTGAGTTGAAGAAAGAGCAAAAGATGACTGATGAATTTGCCTCACAACAGTTTTTTCGTCGTAAGAAATAATCATCCTATCTCGCTGTTGTTGCTTGAGTTAGTCATTCCTATTTGTTGGCACTTTATTTGCTTGCTTTATATCAAATATAGCCTAAGCCGCATAAATTGACGTTTTCCCTCTCGCTTTTAGTTCCAAGGGCGAATGTTTAGGAGCTGATATGCAACAAATTAACAATATCCTATTAGCGTCAAGCGCAAAAAATAGCGCTGGCTCAAGTAAAGCATTGACTCAAGATGCTAATAGTGAAGACTTTTCTGCTGCGTTGGCTTCAGTCACCTCCATGTCCTCCCCCTCGACTAAAGCCACAGTTGTACAAGAGTCGTCCGCTAAATCGGCGAAAGTGGAAACGAGCGCTGATGAAACCAATGGCGACGATGACGCCGATATCAACTTGATTTTTGCCCAGATAGGTATGGCAAATGAGATGAAAAAAGCGGCTGCAACGGGCGAAGCTTTGCCGCTTGCAGCGGATATTGCGGCAACTGAAGACGCTGACTCTGCATCCTCTTCCGTATTGGCCGATGAGCTTTCTCAAACAGAAGACCCTACTGTGGTTGGCACCTTTTCCGATGAACTGGCTCAGTTTGCTTCGTCAAATACAACGAGCCTTAGCAATACAAAGCTTGATGCTGGTGCTGAGTCGGGAGAAACAGAACCGTTAGCTCAAACTCAAGCCGGACAAAGTGCCGCAAAAATTGTGACACTGCTCTCCCAACAGCAAGCTTCACAACAGAAAGCTGCTGATGAAAGTGTGGAGCAACAGCTTCCTGCGGATGTCGATGCACAGATTGTTGCGGCTGCGGCAGTTGAAGATTCAGATACTCAAGGCGCCTCTGTCGATGATTCGCTGACGATTGATGATGCATCCTTACTCACTGGTCTGCGGACTGAAAAATTTGTTAAACCGCCCGAAAATAATATTTTACCCATAGAAGGTGAATCTATCTTAGGTGCGAAAGAGCTTGGTACAAAAGAATTCGGCACAAAGGAGATGGAACTGAGTGGTAAGACAATTAATCTGTCGACGCATGCTGTGGATAAAGCCATTGCACCTCAAACCATGACGTTCCAAGCCGTTGATAATCAAGCATCAATAAATACAACAACTGCCGCGAATACTAAAGATCTTAATACCTTAGGTACTAATACGTTAGGGGCGGTAACTATTGATCCCAGCCTTGCAACCGACAACCCATCCCGCTCCGAAATCTCTGCTGGTTTATTGTTAAAAGACGCTAAGTTAGCGGTTACTCTCGATGCGCAGCAAGATAGCCGTATCTCTTCTTTTAGTTATGGTAGTGAAGAGGCGGGGAGCGAGTTCAAACCAGTGGATTTCAAACCTGTATCTTCTTCAGTGCATTCTTTGGCTGCGCAGGCGATGCATCGCCCGGATACTCCTCAAATACAGCTTTCCTTACGTCAAGGTGTTGAGACTCAAAACCAAATGCAGGAAATGATCCAGCGCTTTTCGCCCGTGATGAAACAGCAACTGGTGACTATGGTAAGCCAAGGGATCCAGCAGGCGGAAATTCGTTTAGATCCGCCAGAACTGGGGCATATGTTAGTTAAAGTCCAAGTGCATGGCGACCAGACTCAAGTGCAGTTCCATGTGACGCAATCACAGACCCGTGATGTGGTAGAACAAGCGATTCCGCGTTTACGTGAATTATTACAGGAACAAGGTTTGCAACTGGCCGACAGTCATGTCTCCCAAGGTGACCAAGGTCAGCGCCGTGAGGGGGAATTTGGTGAAGCTGGCGGGTCGAGCGGTGTAAATGTGGATGATTTCTCGGCAGAAGAGCTAGATTTAGGTTTAAATCAAGCAACTAGTTTAAATTCAGGTATAGATTATTACGCTTAAGAAGGTAACCTATAGTGATAAAGCGGATTATGCGCCAAGCCCTGATCCCATTCCCGAATTTAGCCAATTAAAGAGTACAGAAAATGGCCAAGGAAGAATCATTAGAACTTGAAAGCACCGAAGCGCCAAAGAGTAAGAAGAAGTTATTTATTTTTGTCGGCGCGGGCGTGTTTGCAGCCCTGCTAATAGGTGGCGCTTTGTGGTTTTTCCTCGGCAGTAGTGATGAGGCTCCTGAAGTCGCGGCCGAAGGTGCCGCACCAACGGAGACTGCAACGCCTGCCGCGGAAGCAGCAATGGCGGCCTATGTGCCTATGCCTCGTCCGTTTTTATTTAATCTCCCTGGGCCAGATCGTGCTCGTCTCGTTGAAATAAAAGTGCAACTAATGGTCAGAGGCCAAGACGATGATGTATTGACCCAAAAGCACATTCCGTTGATTGAGGATGCGCTGTTAACCACCTTTAGCGGCGCCGATGTACAAAAACTGAGTACTCAGGCGGGTAAGGATGAATTACGGCAATTAGCCTTGCTGAGTGTACAAAATACCTTGCAATCAGTGACCGGACGTAAAGTGGTTGAGAAAGTACTCTTCACCGGTTTTGTAATGCAATGACCTTTTATCTTCAGCACTTTAAAGAGGCGAAGACAATACTGTGAGTGATTTATTAAGCCAAGACGAAATTGATGCGCTCTTACACGGAGTCGATGACGTCGAAGAGGATAATGAGCTTGATGCCGCGGGGCTGGAAGCTCGCTCCTACGACTTTTCCTCCCAAGACCGTATTGTGCGTGGCCGTATGCCCACGCTCGAAATTGTGAATGAGCGTTTTGCCCGTCACCTGCGGATCAGTATGTTCAACATGATGCGTCGTGCGGCCGAAGTGTCGATTAACGGCGTACAAATGCTCAAGTTTGGTGAGTACGTACATACCTTATTCGTCCCAACTAGCCTGAATATGGTGCGCTTCCATCCCTTAAAAGGTACGGCGCTAATCACCATGGACGCGCGCTTAGTGTTTATTCTGGTGGACAACTTTTTTGGTGGCGATGGCCGTTTCCATGCCAAGATTGAAGGACGGGAATTTACCCCTACCGAACGCCGCATCGTTCAATTGTTGCTTAAAATTATCTTCGAAGACTACAAAGATGCTTGGGCGCCTGTAATGGACGTGGAGTTTGATTATTTAGACTCCGAAGTGAACCCTGCGATGGCGAACATCGTCAGTCCTACCGAAGTGGTGGTCATTAATTCCTTCCATATCGAAGTGGATGGTGGTGGCGGTGACTTCCACATCACTATGCCTTATTCGATGATTGAACCTATCCGTGAACTGCTCGATGCCGGTGTGCAGAGTGATAAGCAAGACACGGACATGCGTTGGTCACAGGCATTGCATGACGAGATTATGGACGTTAAGGTCGGCTTTGATGCCACAGTCGTTGAGCATGAACTCACACTCAAAGACGTAATGAACTTTAAGGCTGGGGATATTATTCCTATTGAATTGCCAGAGTACATTATGATGAAAATCGAAGACTTACCGACATATCGCTGTAAAATGGGGCGCTCACGCGATAATCTAGCACTTAAAATTTACGAAAAAATCCCACGCCCTGAAACGGTCAAATCCGAGCTGCAATTAGTGACGCGTAAAGGCAAAGCCAGAGACATATCTGAATTATAAAGGTGAAGTGAGATGAGTACAGATGATGATTGGGCAGCGGCCATGGCCGAGCAAGCATTGGAAGAAGCTAATGCCATTGATCTTGACGAGCTTGTAGACGAGTCGCAGCCAATTAGTAAGGCCGAAGCCGCCAAACTAGACACAATTTTAGATATTCCAGTGACGATTTCGATGGAAGTTGGGCGCAGTTATATCAGCATTCGTAACCTGTTGCAGCTGAACCAAGGTTCAGTCGTTGAACTCGATAGAGTTGCCGGTGAACCCTTGGATGTGATGGTCAATGGCACACTTATCGCCCATGGCGAAGTCGTTGTGGTTAACGATAAGTTTGGTATTCGCCTAACGGATGTGATCAGTCAAACCGAGCGGATTAAAAAGCTTAAGTAATTAACCGATAAACACAAAGCCTGAAGGAGCGAGATGAGCACATCGGTAATTCTTAGTCTAGTAGCAGCGACTCAGGCGAGTGTTGCTGGTGTTGCCAACGAAAGTGCTACGGCAGCAACGAAAGTGGCTGAACCCTCGCAAATGGCCGCTGCAGCGAGCATGCTCGGCGGTCTTATTTTAGTGTTATTGCTTATCTTCGCCTTAGCTTACCTGCTGCGGCGATTCAATTTAGTACCAACTAATCACAGTGTGCTGAAAACTCTTGCGGTAACATCCCTTGGGCAGAAAGAACGTTTGGTGTTGGTTCAGGTTGGCGAGCAGCAATATTTGTTGGGTGTTAGCGGGCAACAAGTTAATTTAATTGATAAATTAGCTGAACCTATCGAAATTGAGTCCACTTCCTTTGCGGACAAGCTACGGCAGGCGAAATTAAAACAATGATGAAGTACATACTCACCTTAATTGGGGTCAGTACCCTGTTGTTTGCCGCATCGGTGGGCGCGGCCGATGGTGTATTGCCGGCGGTCACTGTAAAAACTGCCGCCGATGGTTCGACCGAATATTCGGTGACCATGCAAATCCTGTTGCTAATGACCTCGCTGAGCTTTATCCCAGCTATGGTCATTATGTTGACCTCCTTTACCCGCATCATAGTGGTGCTATCGATTTTGCGCCAAGCCATTGGTTTACAACAGACACCTTCTAACCAAGTTTTGATTGGTATGAGCCTGTTTATGACCTTTTTCATTATGGCGCCGGTGTTCGACAAAATTTATGACCAAGGGGTCAAGCCTTATATCGATGAGCAGCTCACGCTGCAGCAGGCCTTCGATAAGGGCAAAGAGCCATTACGGGCATTTATGTTAGGTCAAGTGCGTACCACAGATCTGAAAACCTTTATCGATATCTCGGGGTATCAAAACATTAATTCCCCAGAAGAAGCGCCAATGAGCGTGTTGGTGCCAGCTTTTATCACCAGCGAACTTAAAACCGCCTTCCAAATTGGCTTTATGTTGTTTGTGCCTTTCCTGGTGCTTGATCTCGTGGTGGCCAGTATCTTGATGGCCATGGGTATGATGATGCTCTCGCCGATGATTGTTTCTTTACCCTTTAAGATCATGCTGTTTGTGCTTGTCGATGGCTGGGGCCTAGTGATGGGCACACTCGCCAATAGCTTTGGTTAGACGAGCGGAGATTCGCGATGACGCCAGAAGCCCTAATCGATATTTTCCGTGAAGCCTTAGCCGTGATTGTCATGATGGTTTCGGCCATCGTGCTGCCAGGGCTGGGTATTGGCTTAATTGTGGCGGTGTTCCAAGCCGCTACCTCAATTAACGAACAGACCTTAAGCTTTTTACCTCGATTGATAGTGACCTTACTGGCCTTGATGGTCATGGGACACTGGTTAGTGCAAACTCTTATGGATTTCTTTATCGAAATGGTTAACCGTATTCCCCAAGTGGTGGGTTAAGTCCATGGAGCTGCTGCTCGACACCTTAATGCAAACCATCGCCTCTTACATGTGGCCATTGTTTCGTGTGACCAGCATGTTGATGGTCATGGTGGTGTTTGGTGCTACGACAACCCCGACTCGAGTTCGTTTACTCTTAGCGGTGGCGATCACTCTGGCCATTGCACCAGTATTACCGCCCGTTAAGGATGCGGAGCTCTTTTCCTTAAGTGCTGTTTTTATTACCGCTCAGCAAATTATTATTGGTGTCGCCATGGGCTTTGTAACCCAAATGGTGATGCAAACCTTTGTGTTAACGGGCCAGATCATTGGTATGCAAACCAGCTTAGGTTTTGCCTCTATGGTTGACCCTGGTTCTGGCCAACAAACGCCAGTGATAGGTAACTTCTTTTTATTACTCGCGACGTTGATTTTTCTCGCCGTCGATGGACATTTGTTGATGATCCGCATGCTTGTCGCCAGTTTTGAGACCTTACCTATTTCGAATCAAGGATTAACCTTGACAAGTTATCGCTCGTTGGCGGAATGGGGCTCCTATATGTTTGGCGCGGCACTCACTATGTCGCTTTCGGCAATTATTGCCTTATTGGTCGTGAATTTATCCTTCGGGGTCATGACCCGCGCCGCGCCGCAACTCAACATTTTTTCGATAGGTTTTCCAATCACTATGATTGGTGGACTGCTCATTTTATGGTTGACCTTGACTCCCGTGATGGCTCATTTCGAAGAAGTCTGGGCGTCGGCACAGCTTTTGCTTTGCGATATTTTGGGGCTTCAGTGTCAAGTCGATGGCATACTTTAACCGGATAGGAACGCGTAATGGCTGAAGAAAGTAGCGGCGAACGCAGCGAGGAACCCACCGGGAGGCGCCTCGAACAGGCGCGAGAAAAGGGGCAGGTAGCCCGTTCAAAAGAGTTAGGTACCGCGACCGTGTTACTCTCGGCAGCGACAGGGTTTTATATGCTTGGCCCTGGGATTGCTAAAGCACTTTCTAATGTGTTTGAGCGCGTCTTTACCATGGACCGCGCAGCAATTTTTGATACGAACCAGATGTTCAATGTATGGGGCGTCGTGGGGAGCGAGATTGGCTGGCCGCTACTCAAGATTATGTCACTGATTGTGGTGGTGGCATTTATCGGTAACGTATCCCTTGGTGGGATGAATTTTTCAACCCAAGCCATGATGCCCAAGGCCAGCAAAATGAGTCCGATTGCAGGCTTTAAGCGGATGTTTGGTGTGCAGGCCTTGGTTGAATTAACCAAAGGGATTGCCAAGTTTTCCGTGGTGGCCATTGCGGCTTATTTTCTTCTAACTTATTATTTTAACGATATTTTACTCCTGTCTGCCGATCATCTTCCCGGTAACGTTTATCACGCTTTGGATTTATTGGTGTGGATGTTTATTCTGCTTTGTTCCTCAGTATTGGTGATAGTGGTGATCGATGTGCCCTTCCAGATCTGGAACCACAACAAGCAACTGAAAATGACCAAGCAGGAAGTTAAAGACGAATATAAAGATACCGAGGGTAAACCTGAGGTCAAAGGTCGAGTTCGACAAATGCAGCGTGAATTAGCGCAGCGACGCATGATGGCTGAAGTCCCCAATGCGGATGTGATTGTGGTGAACCCGGAGCATTATGCGGTGGCCATTAAATACGATGTAAAGCGCTCAGCCGCGCCTTTTGTAATCGCTAAGGGTGTGGACGAAGTGGCGTTTAAAATTCGTGAGGTGGCAAGGGCACATAATATTGCTATCGTCTCTGCACCGCCGCTTGCGCGGGCAATTTATCACACCACTAAGCTTGATCAGCAGATCCCTGAGGGCCTATTTACCGCGGTCGCACAGGTGCTCGCTTACGTGTTCCAGTTACGCCAGTACCAAAAAGGTCGTGGCCGTAAACCTATCCCAATTCCTGTTAATCAACCCATTCCTGACGAGCTGAAACACTAGTTAAGTGTTAGGTTAGTGAAGTGAATGTTCACAGATACAAAGACCACAACTTGAAGTGCTAGTGGTTGGCGCGCTTTTTGCTTGCAGGCTGTTATACGTCAAAGTTTAGGTATCTGTGAATGGATGTTAAAGCCTCCCTAGGCCAAGTAAAACAGTTGAAACTGAGCTCTTTCAAGGGCATAGGTACGCCAATGCTAGTGCTTGCGGCATTGGCCATGATTGTGTTACCTATCCCGCCGTTTCTACTCGACGTTTTATTCTCCTTTAACATTGCCTTGGCTTTGATTGTTCTTTTGGTTGCGATTTATACCGATAGACCCTTAGATTTTGCTGCCTTTCCGACTGTCTTATTAGTTGCGACACTGCTGCGACTCGCGCTTAACGTGGCGTCGACCCGTGTTGTTTTACTCGAAGGTCATAACGGCGGCGATGCAGCGGGTAAGGTGATTGAGGCCTTCGGCTCCGTGGTGATTGGCGGTAACTATGCTGTCGGTTTAGTCGTATTTATCATTTTGATTATTATCAACTTTGCTGTTGTCACAAAAGGTGCTGGCCGTATTGCCGAGGTGAGTGCTCGTTTTACCTTAGATGCGATGCCCGGTAAGCAAATGGCCATCGATGCCGACTTAAATGCTGGCATTATTAATCAGGATCAAGCCAGAACCAGACGCGCCGAGGTGACCCGCGAAGCCGACTTCTATGGCGCAATGGACGGTGCGTCTAAGTTTGTAAAAGGCGATGCTATTGCTGGTATTATGATCTTGGTGATCAACATTCTCGGTGGGTTTATTATCGGGATTGTGCAGCACGGTTTGACATTCTCCCAAGCCGTTGAAATTTATACGCTGTTAACCATTGGTGATGGTCTCGTCGCGCAAATTCCAGGTCTTTTACTATCAATCGCAGCGGCATTGATGGTGACTCGTCAAAATGAGTCTGGCGATATGGGCCAGATGTTGATGAGTCAGATGTTTGACAGTCATAAATCCTTAGGGATTGCTGCCGGCGTACTCTTTGTGATGGGTATTGTACCTGGTATGCCGCATATGGCGTTTTTAAGCTTTGCCGTGATTACTGGCGGCGCGGCTTATTTTGTATTCAAGCGTAATGAAGCCAAACGTGCTAAAGCCCTAGAGCAAGTCAAAACGGGCCCAGCAGAAAGAGCCGAAAGAGAGCCTAAGGAACTTAGCTGGGACGATGTGCACCATGTTGATACTATCGGTCTGGAAGTGGGTTACCGTTTGATCCCCTTGGTTGATAAGGGCCAAGGTGGTGAATTACTGAGCCGGATCAAAGGGGTGCGTAAAAAACTTTCTCAAGAACTGGGCTTCTTGGTGCCAGCCGTGCATATCCGCGACAACCTAGATCTTTCACCTAATGCTTACCGTATCTCGTTAATGGGAGTCGTTGTAGGTGAGGCGGATATTCGCCATGACTGCGAACTTGCCATCAACCCAGGCCAAGTTTACGGTAAGCTCGATGGTATCGAGACGCGTGACCCTGCCTTTGGTCTCGAAGCTGTGTGGATTGCCCCAGAGCTACGTGAACATGCACAAACCTTAGGCTATACCGTAGTAGATGCTGCGACAGTGGTGGCAACCCATATCAGCCAAATATTGACGAATAACGCGGCGAAACTCTTAGGCTACGAAGAAGTGCAACAACTGATGGATATGCTTGCTAAACATTCGCCTAAGTTGGTGGATGGCTTTATTCCTGATGTGATGCCGCTCGGAAATGTCGTAAAAGTGATGCAAAACCTATTAAATGAAGGAGTTTCTGTCAGAGACTTGCGTACCATAGTGCAAACTTTGTTAGAATACGGCACTAAGAGTAACGATACTGAAGTGTTAACGGCGGCGGTGCGTATCGCATTGAAGCGCATGATAGTTCAAGAGATCTCAGGTCCTGAGCTTGAAATACCCGTCATAACTTTGGCGCCAGAGTTGGAACAGATGTTGCATCAGTCGATGCAGGCAACCGGTGGCGATGGTCCAAATATCGAACCCGGTCTTGCAGAGCGTATGCAGCAATCCTTAGCGGATGCCGCTCAAAAGCAAGAAATGGTTGGTCAGCCCGCTATTTTGCTAACGTCAGGTATGTTACGTGCGACACTGTCTCGCTTTGTTAAATATACTATTCCTAATCTCAGAGTGATTTCTTACCAAGAAATCCCCGATGAAAAGCAAATACGCATAGTGTCTGCCGTCGGCCAGTAGAGGACGCATAAGTGAAGATTAAACGTTTTTTTGCCAAAGACATGCGTGCTGCACTGGCCCAAGTGAAGGACACGCTCGGCTCCGATGCCGTGATTATGTCTAATAAAAAAGTGAATGGCGGCATTGAGATTGTGGCCGCCGTTGACTACGACGAGCCCAAAGCGAAGGCACCTGCTGCCGCTCCTACCTTTATGGATGTGAGTGATGACTTAGTGTCGCTCGGTGCTAAAGCGCCGATTCGTGCTGAAACTAAGTTAAAACCCTCGGCGCCAGCGGACTCTCTCCAAGCCTTGCTCGAGAAGCAACAAAGCCGTTTAAACCAACAACTCACCCATCAACAGCAAGACGCCGAACTGCCTGCGTGGGCACAAGCACTACAGGCACCCACGGCGCCAAAAGCTGAGCGCCGTGATATGGGAAATGCCTTCGATAAGAAGCCGCAGGTATCACAGAAGCAAAATGCGGATCTCGAAGCGATGCGTGATGAGTTAGCATCCTTACGCAATTTACTCACTCATCAAGTGTCTGCGCTGATGACTGAACATAAAAAACGCATCGACCCAGTCGGTGCGATGCTGGAATCAAAGCTGCTTGAGGCCGAGTTTTCTCCAGCGGTGGCGAACAAATTAGCGGCGCTCAGTCAACACTATACCCCTGCAGAATTAGTGCGAGCCTTGCCGCAAAGTCTCGCCAATATGCTTGATAATCAAGGTGATGATATTGTTAAGCAAGGTGGAGTTGTGGCGCTGGTTGGCCCAACTGGAGTCGGTAAAACCACTTCCTTAGCCAAATTAGCCGCCCGCTTTGCTGCCCACCATGGTGCAGACCAAGTGGCTTTGATTACTACAGATCATTATCGTATTGGCGCCTATGAGCAATTGGCCACCTATGGCAAAATTATGGGTTGCCCAGTCAAGCAAGCCCATGACCTTGCTGAGCTAGAGCAAATTCTGTATCAGTTCAGAAATCGCAAGCTAGTATTGATAGATACCGCGGGTATGGGTCAACGAGATATGCGGCTTTACCAGCAACTTGATAATTTAACTGCAAATAGCAGAATACCTATCCGCAGTTATCTGGTACTGTCTGCCACAGGACAGCGCCGCGTGCTGCAAGATGCTGTAAATCACTTTAAACGCATTCCCTTATCTGGTGTTGTACTCACCAAACTCGATGAATCCGTGTCTTTAGCGGGCGCATTAAGTGTGTTGATCCAAAGTGGGTTGCCATTAAGTTATGTTACGGATGGGCAGCGAGTGCCCGAAGATATGAAAGTCGCCGATACTTTACTGCTCGCTGAGCAGGCATTAGCGGCCTTAGAAAACACTGAAGAACAATCGTTACCAGACACAGCGTGGTCAGATAATATGACCTGTGCATTTGAGTAGAGTTATGACCCTGGATCAAGCAAGTGGTTTACGTATGATGAATCAACCCTATAACGAAAAAGTGAAAGTAATCGCGGTTACGGGTGGTAAAGGTGGCGTGGGTAAAACCAGTGTGTCCATCAATACCGCAGTAGCATTAGCCGAAAAGGGCAAGCGTGTCTTAGTGCTTGATGCCGACTTAGGCTTGGCAAACGTCGATGTCATGTTAGGGATCCGTGCTGAACGTAACCTTTCCCATGTACTCTCAGGCGATGCTGAGCTGGATGATATTATTGTCCGTGGTCCTAAGGGTATAGGCATTGTCCCCGCGACCTCGGGTACTCAAGGCATGGTAGAGTTGAGCCCTGCACAACATGCAGGTTTAATTCGTGCGTTCAGTGAGATGCGTACCCAGTTTGATATTCTCATCGTGGATACAGCCGCGGGGATTTCTGACATGGTACTCAGTTTCTCCCGCGCGTCACAGGATGTACTGGTTGTTGTTTGTGACGAGCCGACATCCATTACCGACGCTTATGCATTAATCAAAATTCTTAGCCGTGAACATGGTGTTTTCCGCTTTAAAATTGTTGCTAATATGGTGCGCAGTTTACGCGAAGGTATGGAATTGTTTGCTAAACTCAGTAAAGTGACCGACAGATTCTTAGACGTGGCACTTGAACTGGTTGCGACCATTCCATTTGATGAAAACCTTCGCAAATCAGTGCGTAAACAAAAGTTAGTAGTTGAGGCTTATCCTAAGTCTCCAGCTGCGATAGCGTACCATGGCCTAGCGAATAAGATCATGAGCTGGCCAGTGCCACAGCAACCTGGTGGGCATTTGGAGTTTTTCGTTGAGCGCTTAGTTCAGCGACCAGATTTTCAAGAGGAAAAAACGAGTGAATAAAGCCGCAGCGTATACTTGTTTAGACAGTAAAACGTCAATCGTTGAACAGTATGCACCGTTGGTTAAAAGAATTGCACATCACTTGCTCGCCAGATTACCTGCCTCAGTGCAGCTCGATGACTTGCTTCAAGCGGGGATGATGGGGTTATTAGAAGCCTCATCCAAGTTTGATGGTGGCAAAGGTGCAAAGTTTGAAACCTTCGCCGGCATACGGATCCGTGGCGCCATGTTGGATGAGATCCGTCGTGGCGATTGGGTTCCCCGTTCCGTTCATCGTAATAACCGTCGAGTTGCTCAAGCCATTGATGAGTTAGAGCAAGTATTGGGTCGTGATGCACGCGACACAGAAATTGCAGAAAAACTTGATATGACGCTCGATGAGTACCATCATATTCTTAACGATGTTTCTGTTGGTAAAATCATAGGGATAGAAGACTTAGGCGTATCACAGGATATACTCACTTCGAGCGATAATGTGAGTGATGGTACATTTGAAGCATTAGCAGAAACCCAGTTTCATTCAGCACTAGTAGAGGCGATAAAATTATTGCCCGAAAGAGATGCGCTAGTGCTATCGTTATACTACGATGAAGCATTGAATTTAAAAGAAATTGGCGCCATTCTTGAGGTGAGCGAATCGCGAGTTAGCCAGATATTAAGTCAGGCAATGTTGCGACTCAAAGGCAAACTCAAGCATTGGACATAAGTATAATTATTTATTGAGCACAGAATGTCAGCTCACCGGAGGAAACCTTGGACAAGAATATGAAGATTCTCATCGTTGATGACTTTTCGACAATGAGACGTATCATCAAGAACTTGTTGCGAGACTTGGGATTTAACAATACCCAAGAAGCAGACGACGGCTCAACCGCGCTGCCTATGTTACAGAAGGGCGACTTTGATTTTGTCGTGACAGACTGGAATATGCCAGGTATGCAGGGTATTGATTTGCTTAAGGCTATTAGAGCCGATGATTCCCTAAAGCATTTACCCGTGCTCATGGTTACCGCTGAAGCAAAACGTGAACAAATTATTGCTGCCGCACAAGCTGGAGTGAATGGCTATGTGGTTAAACCTTTTACCGCAGCAACACTAAAAGAGAAGTTAGATAAAATATTTGAACGACTCGCTTAAGCAGGGATGAGCTATGAAGTCACAAACATCAGGGCTCATTACGCTCGAGAAGGCTCAGCGTTTAGTTGAATTATTAAGCGCGAATGAACAAGCTCAAGCAGATGATTTATTTAGGGAACTCGCGGCTCCACTCCAAAGGGAGCTCTTTGATGAAGTTGGTAAACTGACGAGACAACTTCATAGCGCATTAATGGATTTCCAAGTTGACAATCGTTTGGTTGAACTAGCAAATACCGAAATTCCCGATGCTAAGGAACGGCTAAGTTATGTCATCGACATGACAGAGCAAGCTGCGAATAAAACCATGGATGCGGTTGAGGAATGCTTGCCGCTCGCAAATGCATTAACGGCGAATATTCAGCAAGTGATGCCATCTTGGGATAAGTTGATGCGGCGTGAAATCGCCCTGAGCGATTTTAAAGTGCTTTGCCACAATGTACAGCATTTGATGTCACGTAGTGAATTGGATTCCAACCGCTTACGCGAATTGCTCAACCAAATTTTGATGGCGCAGGATTTTCAGGACCTGACTGGACAGATGATCCGGCGGGTGATCGATCTAGTGATGGAAGTTGAAAGTAATCTGGTGTCTATGCTGACAGTATTCGGTGAGCAACCCATGATTGAGAGTCAGATTACTCAGAAAAATAATATTGAAGCTGAAGGACCGATAATGAATGCCGAGCTTCGTCAAGATGTCGTTACCGGTCAAGACGAAGTCGATGATCTGCTATCGAGTCTGGGTTTCTAACTGGGAGTCAATTTGATGGCCTTTGATGTAGATGAAGAGATACTCCAGGACTTTTTAATTGAAGCGGGTGAAATTCTTGAGTTGCTACAAGAGCAACTCGTCGCGCTTGAAAACAATCCTGATGATACTAACTTGCTAAATGCCATTTTCAGGGGGTTTCATACCGTAAAGGGCGGCGCAGGTTTCCTTAGTCTTACTCCCATGGTGGATGTTTGCCACGAGGCAGAAAACACCTTCGATTTATTACGCACAGGCAAGCGCAGTGTCTCTGCCGAGTTAATGGACATCATTCTTCAGGCTGTCGATGCGATTAACACTATGTTTGCTCAAACCCAACAAGGTGAGCAACAAGATCCCGCAGACCCTGCATTACTCGCTAAATTAAAAATGCTGAGCTCTGGTGAGCCGTTACCTTCCGAATCAGGTCAAAGTAGCGCAGAAATTGAATCTCTGCCTGAACCAGAACCTGAACCTATTATCGAACCTGTCGTTGAAGTTACTGCCGTAGAAGAAATGCCGGTTGAAAAATCAGAGCTCTCAGATTCAAGCATTGATGAAATCGATGAGGCTGAGTTTGAGGCCTTGCTCGATGCGCTTCATGGTGCAGGAAAAGGTCCAGGCGTTTCGGCGCCTCAAGTTGATGCTGCGCCAGCAGTGCAGAATGTCAGCAAGCCTCAAGCGACAGTTGGTGCCAGTGATGATATCACCGATGATGAATTTGAAGCGCTGCTCGATGAGCTGCACGGCTCTGGTAAGTTTAAAGGGAAAGTTGAAGCGCCCGCCAAGCCTAAGGCTGAAGCGGTTGTAACGCCAGCATCTGCGGCAGCTCCGGTCGATTCCGACGAAATCACCGAAGATGAGTTCGAGCGTCTACTCGATGAGTTACATGGCAAAGGCGGCGCGCCAGCAAAAGCCGTAGCTAAAGTCGAACCTGCGAAAGTAAGCCCAAGTGCAGCTACACCTTCTGCGCCAGCAGCTCCCAAAGCAAGTGCTGCCGCACCAGCAACGCCTCCTGTTGTTAAAGCCAAAACAGACGTAGCTGTTGCTGAAAAAGTGCCAGCAAAAGCGGCCGCAGCAGCTTCAGCCAATGTGCCTCAGGGTGAGACCACCGTTCGTGTCGATACCGCTCGGCTCGACCAAATCATGAACATGGTCGGCGAATTAGTGTTAGTCCGTAACCGCTTATTGAGTTTAGGCATTAGTCGTGATGACGAAGAAATGTCTAAAGCATTGGCGAATTTAGATTTGGTCACGGCTGATTTGCAGGGTGCGGTCATGAAAACGCGCATGCAGCCAATCAAAAAAGTGTTTGGTCGTTTCCCTCGGGTTGTACGTGATTTAGCCCGTACACTGAATAAAGAAATCGATTTAGTCCTCGTAGGTGAAGAGACCGATCTAGATAAAAACTTAGTTGAGGCGCTGGCGGATCCGTTAGTGCACTTAGTGCGTAACTCAGTAGACCATGGCATTGAAATGCCAAATGATCGTGAGGCTAGTGGCAAGCCAAGAACGGGCACTATTACTCTGTCTGCAAGCCAAGAGGGTGACCATATCCTGCTGAAAATCGAAGACGATGGCGCAGGTATGGATCCTGAAAAGTTAAAGCAAATTGCCATCAAGCGTGGGGTACTCGATGAGGATACCGCGGCGCGGATGACAGACAGTGAAGCTTATAACCTGATTTTTGCGCCAGGCTTCTCGACAAAAGTGGAAATTTCAGATATTTCCGGCCGTGGTGTGGGGATGGACGTGGTGAAAACCCGTATTACCCAGCTTAACGGAACCGTACATATCGACTCGATGAAAGGCAAGGGCACCATACTTGAGATCAAAGTGCCGCTGACCTTGGCGATTATGCCGACCTTAATGGTGGACGTTGCTAAGCAGGTGTTTGCGTTGCCTTTATCCAGCGTGAATGAGATTTTCCATCTCGACCTCACCAAGACCAATATTGTCGATGGGCAGCTTACGGTTATAGTCCGCAACAAGGCGGTACCGCTTTTCTATCTCGAACAGTGGTTACATCGCAATCGAACCAGTTTTAAACATGGCGACAAAAAGCATGGTCATGTGGTGATTGTACAGCTGGGAATGATGCAAATTGGTTTTGTTGTCGATGCTTTAATTGGACAAGAAGAAGTGGTCATTAAACCCCTTGGTGCATTGTTGCATGGCACGCCTGGCATGGCGGGGGCGACAATCACTTCCGACGGTGGAATTGCGCTCATCTTGGATGTCCCTGGATTGTTAAAGCATTATGCGAAAAATAAAAGTTAGTTTCCAATAAGGAATGGAATGGCCATTAAAGTATTAGTCGTTGATGACTCGAGTTTTTTTAGACGACGTGTTAGTGAAATAGTCAATCAAGATCCTGAACTGGAAGTGATCGCAACGGCCTCTAACGGGGCCGAAGCGGTGAAGATGGCTGCCGAGCTTAATCCGCAAGTCATTACAATGGACATTGAAATGCCGGTAATGGATGGTATTACAGCTGTCCGTGAGATCATGGCCAAGTGTCCGACGCCTATTTTGATGTTTTCTTCATTGACCCATGATGGTGCCAAGGCCACTCTTGATGCCCTAGATGCGGGTGCTCTTGATTTTCTACCTAAGCGCTTTGAAGATATTGCGACTAATAAAGATGACGCCATTCTGCTATTGCAGCAAAGAGTTAAGGCTTTAGGTCGTCGCCGGATTTTCCGTCCTGTGGTGCGTCCTACCGCACCAACGCCGCCATCTCGTTCGAGCGCGAGTTCAGTATTAGGTGGCGCATCAACACATGTGCAACCTGCACCTGCGCCGGTTCGCTCTTCACCTGCTGTGTCTATTCGTCCAAGTGGTAAACAATATAAGTTATTGTTGATAGGCACATCGACGGGCGGGCCTGTTGCTTTGCAAAAGATTTTAACTCAGTTCCCAGCAAATTATCCGCACCCTATTTTACTTATCCAGCACATGCCAGCGGCCTTTACACCTGCCTTTGCGAATCGTTTAAATGGTTTGTGTAAGATTGAAGTCAAAGAAGCGGCTAATGGTGATGTATTGCGTCCAGGATGCGCGTATTTAGCGCCCGGTGGGATGCAAATGATGGTTGAGCGTACGGGTGTCACGGGCCGTGTCAAAGTCTTGGCAGGTAGCGCGGAGATGAACTACAAGCCCTGCGTCGATATCACCTTTGCTTCTGCTTCAAAAGCGTTTGGTGGTGATGTGTTGGCTGTGGTGTTGACGGGTATGGGGGCCGATGGCCGCGAAGGTGCGCGTATGCTGAAATCTGCGGGCGCGACCATTTGGGCACAGGATGAAGCGAGCTGCGTGGTCTATGGTATGCCGCAGGCGGTGGCAAGTGCCGGTATCGCTACTCAGTCTATTTCGCTGGATAACATGGCTGAGTCGATTTTAAAAGAGTCTGCGCGTGGCTAAGTCCAAGACACAGATAAGCACCAATATTTTGCTTATCATTGTGTTAATGGCGATAGCCATACTGTGTCTAGCGGCTTTAAGTTTCGATTATCATCGAAAAATCATTGCATTACGCGATGATGTAAAGCGATTAGAATCGACACAGGTTTTGCTTATGGTACCGGATGAACAAGCACAAGCGATAGCAACTTGGTTAGCTTCCCATCCGGATCAAACCAAAGCAATGTTAAAGCTGGCTTCACCCGGAGAGCAAAAGGCGGTGACCTTAGGCCCCGAGACTTTCTCGGCACCCGAAACGAAAATTCCGCCAACGCTTGAGAAACCGGCTGATGATAAACAGTCGCAGCAACAAACCGCCGTTGACCCTGTGCCTGAATCATTGCGCCCAGAGACCTCATCCGTCCTATCGACGGCAGCGAAATCTCAACCGAATAATGTACCTGTGGTTATTTCAGAAAACGCCGATGGGGTGAAGGTCATTAGTCTACCTAACGGTGGCATAAGAGTGACCACAAGGGAAGGCGAGTAATGTTTGTGTTACGCAAACCTGCATGATGAATAGCAGAAAATCAACATTTAAGAGGTCAGTTCTTTGAAAGTCTGGACCATTGCGAATCAAAAAGGTGGGGTTGGAAAAACCACTTCAGTAGCCAGTTTAGCGGGGGCTCTCGCTAAACGGGGTAAACGTGTACTGATGATTGACACCGATCCCCATGCATCGCTTGGTTATTATCTTGGCATTGACTCTGAAGAGGTTCCCGGTTCGTTGTTTGATGTGTTTGTGGCGCATAAGAGTCTGACGACGGACTTAGTGAAGTCCCACATAGTACCCACCTTAGTCGATGGTTTAGATTTGCTGCCCGCCACTATGGCATTGGCAACCCTCGATAGAGCCTTAGGGCACCAAGAAGGCATGGGGCTAGTGCTTCGTAACTTACTGGCGCTCGTCGCCGATGATTACGATGTGGCGATTGTGGATTGTCCTCCCGTGTTAGGGGTGTTGATGGTGAACGCGCTTGCAGCTAGTCAACACATAGTGATCCCTGTGCAAACCGAGTTTTTAGCCATAAAAGGGCTGGAGCGTATGGTAAAAACCATGGAGATCATGGGACGTTCTAAGAAAACTCGTTACAGCTATACTGTAGTGCCTACTATGTACGATAAACGCACTAAGGCATCACCAGCGGCTTTACAGGTGCTGAGTGAACAATATGGCGATAGCCTTTGGCGAGATGTGATCCCCGTTGATACTAAGTTTAGAGATGCCAGTTTGGCACATTTACCCGCTTCTCATTATGCAAGCGGCAGTCGTGGCGTGAAAGCTTACGAGCGATTATTAGATTTTCTTTTAGCTGGGGAGTTTGGCCATGTCAAAATCGGTTGATGAAACTGTTTTTGATTTTTTTGAATTATTGCTGCATGAAGAAGACAGCAAGGCTGTTGCTTCCCCAAATAAACCTCAAAACGAGGCTGCGGTCCCGTTGGTTGGGAAAAAAAATGAAGCACAATTACTCGATGATGCCATTTTAGCCGAGCGTAGTCTGGCTAAGGCCCATGCGGGCGTAACCATTGCCGCTGAAGTTCAGTCGCTGAAGGCAAAGCCTGCCAGCAGTGTGCCTCATCTTGAGGAGCCAACGCCTTTAGTCAATAAACAGGCTTTGGAAAAACTCCTTGCACCGGTATTAAAAACGGTTGCGGTTGAGGACAAGCCTGCGGAGGTATTTACCGAAGTTTCATCTGAAGTGGTTCAAGTTCAGGAAGATGCTCATGAGGAGAGTACTCCGTCTCGCGCTGCGCCACTTGAGCAGCCATCGGCAGTGGTAGATAGCGAGATTGTCATTGAGACAACACCCGAGACTCAGGTTGGCTTTGCTCCTCCGAGTATCACAAAAGACCTGCAAGAAGTACTCGATGATGAGTTTCAAGTACTATTCTTTAAGGTGGCAGGGTTGACCTTAGCCGTGCCGTTAGTGAGTCTTGGCGGGATCGTTAAGGTTGAGCGGATTAATCATATTATTGGGCGTCCTTCGTGGTTTTTAGGGGTGCAAACCCATAGGGAAGAGCAGTTAAATCTTGTTGATACTTGTGCTTGGGTCATGCCAGAAAAATACACGGATAAACTGGCGCAATCGGTAAATTATCAATATCTTGTATTATTAGAAGGCAGTAATTGGGGATTAGCTTGTGAGTCTCTCGTTAATGCAGTAAAAATTAATAAATCGCAAGTAAACTGGCGCAGCAAAGCGGGGAAACGTCCTTGGTTAGCTGGTGTAGTGAAAGAACAAATGTGTGGCATTTTGCACGTACAAGCCTTAGTTGAAATGCTTGATGCGGGTTTAGGCTGTCAGGACTCCATTGGTTGAGGTAAACATGAAAGATACAAGAAATGTCGCGGCCGTGGCTGCAAGTAAAGATGATGCAGTATTACAATGGGTTACCTTTAAGTTAGACAACGAAACTTATGGTATCAATGTGATGCAGGTGCAAGAGGTGTTGCGTTACACCGAGATTGCCCCTGTGCCTGGCGCACCTCATTACGTATTAGGGATCATTAACCTCCGCGGCAATGTGGTGACCGTTATCGATACTCGCTCACGTTTTGGCCTGCAATCGGCGGAAGTGGATGATTCGACCCGTATTGTGATCATCGAAGCAGAAAAACAAGTGATTGGTATTTTAGTGGATAGTGTGGCTGAAGTGGTTTATCTGCGCCGTTCTGAAATTGATAATGCGCCGAATGTCGGTACCGAAGAAAGCGCCAAGTTTATCCAAGGCGTCAGTAATCGCGATAATGAGCTACTGATCCTCGTTGATTTAGACAAGTTATTATCCGATGAAGAATGGGCTGAGTTAAATCAACTCTAGGCTTCCAGCATGAAACGACAGATTAACTAATCTGTCGTCTTTCTTTTCATGATGCAAATGGTGCATTTTGCCATTGATTAATCATTAAGATTACCGTTTGATGAGCCTTTGCATTGTGGATTTCAGTTTATTGTGATGCGTAAGGATGATTAATGGGCGATGAATTTTTAATCGCAGCCTTAGTTTATGTGATTGCGTGTTTAGGATTAGTCCTTTATCTCCAAAAACAATTGAGTAAGTTGCGCAGTAAAGTTGAAGCGTTAACCGTACTAGTCAAAGAAGGCGATCGCCAACGTGAGTCTTTTAAACGTGAATTGCAGGAGCTTCGCAGCGGCACTATTGGCATGGGACGGCGTGTTATCGAGCTTGAGAAGCGCTTACATCAACAATCCGAGCGTATCGAAGAGTCGACTCAGCAGGATCCTCAAGCCAAACTCTATACCCGTGCGATGAAGATGGTCGCACTAGGTGCGGGAGTGGACGAACTCATTAAAGAGTGTGAGCTGCCTAAAGCCGAGGCAGAACTGTTAATCCGTTTGCATCGGAAATAGGCAGACAAAGTCGGCTCGCCCTTATTTTAGGCTTTCTCTACAATTTTCTTGTGCATGTTATTCCACTGCTCAGGAAATTTGCCATCCAACATGTACACAAACGCAATCAGTTCTGCGATCAGCAGATAAAGTTCTTTCGGAATTTCCTCACCTAATTCGAGTAATCTCAAAAAATTGCTAAGGTGAGGATCTTGATGGATATAAACGCCAGACGCTTTTGCTAGCGCAATGATTTCATCTGCAACGAGTCCTTCCCCCGATGCCACAACTTTAGGGGCATGTTTTCCATCGTAGCTTAAGGCGACGGCTTGCTGAGTTTTAGGTTCTTCATCCATCATTCGTTCTCAATTCTATGCGCTTGTTTTTACTAAAAAATGATCGCCAGGCAGTAGGGTAGCAGGCACTTGGGCAATTTGAGTGGAAAGCTCCCCAGGAGTAAAGCCTAGCTGGGATATTTTTTGGCCCAGTGGCACTAAGAAGTTATCGACGCGATTGAGTAATTGCTGACTATTACCTTTAAATTGAATATCTAACACTTGCTGATGAAAGCGTGCCGAAATCAGCAGCGGTCCCTGTGCAAGATTAAACTTCAACTGCAAATGCCAACCTATATACTTTTGCTGTTCATCGTCATTGGCATCTCGTTCAAATTTCCCCTCAAGCTGCTCATGTCGCTGGTTGATCCCATAGGGCAGAGCAAAATACCACGCCAGATTGCCGTTGTTCTCGCCGCTGGCTTGCTGGTAGAGGTGTAAACTTGAAGCCAATTGCCCCATGCTTTCAAGTCCTCCGGCTTTACTCAATTGTCCAAGCAGATTGCTCGACAGGCCCGTTTTGGCCTGTAGTTGCTCTAAATAATCTGCCAGTTTTTGACTAACGGTATTGTTTGTATTATTGGCTCTGAACCCCAGTAATAATTGAAATAGCGAGGTAATCGCATTGGCATTGATCAAAACTGTGGCTTGATTAAGTTGTGGAGCGGCAAGGTTCAAGGCTGAAAGCCCAAACATAGTGTCTCTAAGCTCTCCCGGGTCGCTCAATTGCCCTAATGTTGGTGGGCCCAAATGTGGTAAATGCTTTAATAGCTCAGCCGCAAGATTGGTACCACCACGCGTTAGCATTTGTTCTAACGGTAGTGCGCCAGCTTTGGTAAAGGCTTTTTGTAATACCTCATTGACACTGAGTGTCGTTTCGCTGGCTTTGTTGGTTTTCTCCGTTAATTGTGCCTCAGCAGCCAGAGGTTTGAAATTTAAGGGGAGTTCATTACTGGTCAAGACCGATTTTGCCAAGGTGGTTGATGCCGCCTCTGATTTCATCGCATTCGCCGATAGCGTTGCCGATGCAGTGTTACGGATATTCTCATCGCGAGTTGGCTGAGTGTTGGAAGTGGTATTTTTAGCCTCAGTGAGATTTATCTCCAAAGAGGAGGCTTTTTGTTGAGTCTTTACCGTCCCAGGGGATTGAATTTCGGGATTTAACTTTTGATTAACAGCAGTCAGCTTAGGTTCAGTATTTTCTTGTAGACTGGTTTGAACACTAAGCGCCGATGCACTGACTTTGTTGGTTGGATTATCTGTTACTAAAAAGGGCGTTGTCCCCGTAGCCGCTTTGTTCTCAGTTAGCACTTGTGCTTGAATGCTTGGTTTTGGTGTATTTGATAATTCAGCTTGAGGTGTGAGCCCCTCAAGTTTGCGTAAAAATGTGGCAATTATCTGAACAGGTTCAGTTTTAGTGAGCACCAGATTGGCGGCTTGCTTATCAATAATGGGAAGTTGAGTTTCATTTATTGGCGCGCCAATTTGGATTTCGAGTTTGCTCAGTATTGGGGTCAAGACTAGAATAGGTCGGCCTTGAGAGAGGCTGATATTCGCTTGGAATTCACCTGCGCTGAGTCTAGTACCTGGATCCTGTGGCACCACAGTCCCGTTAGCAAATTGAAATTCTTTCGTTGTAACAGTGACATTGGGTAGCGGATACCCTTGCGGCCTCGCTGCTAGTGTATAGAGCTTTTCCAAGGGTATGCCATTTTGCTGCGCCAGTTGTGCAATTGCGTCCGGCAATTTTAGCGTCAGAGTTGAGCCTAGGGTCAATAATTGCGCGTTAGGTACAGTTCCATTGGCATTGGTTTGTGGAACGATTTGATTCACTAAAAAACTACTTGCCACAATCAAGGCTTGTCTTTGCTGTGCATTAACAAGCTTTAAATTAAATTCTGTACCGTTTAGAATAATACTATCGCCTTCGGGAGAAACCTGTACCTCAGCAGGAATTGGCCGCGGAGTCGCGCTGGTGGCATCGTTTGATGTCCCTGAAGTGATTAATTGCGCATTGGCGGTGTTAATAAGTGGAATCGACTCCATGTGAGGCCCTTGTTGGTGTATCTAACGGCACGCTATTTTGAAAAATTAACAATTGACCAAAATGTTTTGCCAAGTATGCTTATGCGCTTTGTAAAAACAACGACAGTTTCTCTGTCATACTAGAGTATGCCACTCAGATGAATGATCTTTTATCGTCACTTGTCCTTGGTCACTTTAGCAAAACTCGATATCTAAGCAGTACATTTATTTAAGAGAGCAATATGAAGTTGAAATGGCTAGGGGTACTTTTAGGATTTGCACTACTGCCTAAGGTGTATGGGGCAGAGACGACAGTGCCCGATACTACTCCAAAGGATACGGCTTCAGCAGTAAAGATTACTTACGATGATCCTCGAGATCCCCTTGAGGGATTTAACCGTGCAATGTGGGACTTTAACTATCTGTATTTAGATAGATATATTTATCGCCCTATTGCCCATGGATATAACGATTATCTGCCATTGCCCGCAAAAACGGGGATAAATAACTTCGTACAGAATTTGGAGGAGCCCAGCAGCCTCGTTAACAATGCTTTACAGGGTAAATGGGGCTGGGCGGCCAATGCTGGCGGACGTTTTACGGTGAATACGACAATCGGCTTGCTCGGGGTGTTCGATGTGGCTGATATGATGGGGATGCCACGTAAGCAAGATGAGTTTAACGAAGTTTTAGGTTACTACGGTGTGCCGAATGGGCCGTATTTTATGGCACCCTTTGCCGGTCCCTATGTAGTGCGAGAACTCGCATCGGATTGGGTTGATGGTCTATACTTCCCATTATCTGAGCTAACAGTGTGGCAATCCATTGTTAAATGGGGACTTAAAAGTCTCCATGCGAGAGCGTCAGCGATTGACCAAGAAAGGCTTGTTGATAATGCGCTCGATCCCTATACCTTCGTGAAAGATGCGTACTTACAACACATGGACTATAAAGTCTATGATGGTAATGTTCCTCAAAAACAAGAAGATGATGAGTTGCTCGATCAGTACATGCAGGAACTTGAGTAAGCTTATGCGCTGTACTTGGCTGTAAAACCTTTTTGCAACCAAGCCCTTGCCGTATATTGAATGATTCTTCCGATGTCATGATTGAGTTATTGCTATCGCAATAAATGTTATTCGGGAATCTTTATGGCGTTAAATGATGTTTCTATTCTTTTAGTCGAAGACGACCCCGTCTTTAGGCAAATCGTCGCCACTTTTTTAAGTGGCCGCGGTGCCGAAGTGGTGCAGGCCTGTGATGGTGAGCAGGGACTGTCATTTTTTAAGCAACAACGTTTCGATATTATCCTTGCCGATCTCAGTATGCCAAAGCTCGGTGGCCTCGATATGCTCAAAGAAATGAGTAAATTAGAGCCTCTGGTGCCTTCAATTGTGATTTCGGGTAATAACGTGATGGCGGATGTGGTAGAAGCCCTGCGCGTTGGAGCCTGCGATTATCTCGTTAAACCAGTTCCAGATTTGTTTATCATTGAACAAGCGATTAAACAGGGTTTACAACGTAACCATTCGGACAACGTGACTCAAGCCGAGTTTGATGCTTTATCGAATCAAGAACTCAAGGACAACTTGGTTCTGTTAGAACAAAGCGTTGAAGCGGCAAAGCAAGTTCAGCAGCAACTTTTTCCTGCCTCTAACATTAGCTATCCTATGGCAAAAGTGGATTACAGTTTGTTTAAGAGTAGTGATATCAGCAGCTACTTTATTGATTCCACTATGGTGGGCAGTGATTACCTTATCATGTACATGGCCCATCTCTATCCTGAAGACAATCGAGCGGCTTTTGCCTGTGTGCTGCTGCGCAGCTTTGTTAACCAAAAGCTCAAAAGTTATCGTAGTGGTCAAAGCAAGACCATTATCGAGCCATTTAATATGCTAAGTTATTTGAATGAACGTTTAGTCAAATCTGGTCTCGATATTACTGTGGATATTATTTACGTTGCTATCGAATTAACTCGTTACCGCGCTGCGATTGCCCAATCTGGAAAGGGACTGAGATGTTATTTGCGTAATGATGAGGGGTTAAGCCCACTAGCGCTTTCAGATAGTTTGCAATTAGGTATGTTAGATTGGGGTAAACCCAGTATTCAGTTTCGGACCATACTGCCGCAGGAGCAGCTCTGTATTGCCACAAGTGAACCCGAACATAAGCAGCAGCTATTAGAAAACCAATTCAAAGGGCTCGTTTATGATCCGCAGCTTCCTGCGGGTGGTTTTATGCAATTGAGCTCATAAAATCAAATTGTTTATGGTGGGGGCAAATACATCACGACGAATGTCGATATTTGCGAGGGTTGATACTCTGCTTTTTATTGAGATAAATTCTATCTCTTCGTTAACCATTTCAAACCGCTAATAAAAAACGCTGCCAAGGGCAGCGTTTTTTATTGACTCAATGTGAAGCTAATTAGCGTTTAATCGCTTCGTGCTCACCGGTGACGGCAATCTCATCTTCCAAAGCTTCGGCTTCAGACTGGTGTTTGCTCTCGGCACCGTGCATCCAGTCGACTAACTTGTCTGCCATAAAGTATAAGATTACGCCAGAAAGCGCAGCGGTAATGGCGATACCGGAAAAAATGGCCATCGCATTGGCAAGCTGTTCTTCTTTTTCGCCACCATGACCGATGAATGAACCAACCACGCCACCAATTTTGTTAGCAGCAGCAACGAAGAGGAACCAAGCTCCCATCATTAATGAAGCAATACGTAGTGGGGCTAACTTAGTCACCATAGATAAACCGATAGGTGATAAGCAAAGTTCACCCATGGTATGGAAGAAATAAGCACCCACTAACCACCACATGCTCGATTTAGCTGAAGCATCACCGCCCATTTCAACCACGGCACCGATCATAAATAAGAAGCCAATGGCTAATAGAACTAGGCCTAAAGCAAACTTAACAGGTGAGTTGGGTTCATTCTTACCTAGACGTACCCATATAGAGGCAACGACAGGTGCAAAAATCACGATAAACATTGCGTTTAATGATTGGAACCAAGTGGTTGGTACTTCCCAAGTGCCGATCATGCGGTCGGTAAAGTCGTTAGTGAACAGGTTCATCAGGCCGCCAGCTTGCTCAAAGCCTGCCCAGAAGATGATAGTAAATAGACCCATTACCATGATGACTTTAATGCGGTCACGTTCAACTTTGGTGAGAGGTTCTTTACGTACTTCGCCTTTTTCAGCAGCTTTTTCACGCTCAAGTTTAGCTGCTGGAGTTCTGCCAATGTTACCGAGTAATTTTTGTGCGAACACAAGCTGAATGATTAACGACAGGATCATACCAATACCCGCACAGATAAAGCCGGCTTGGAAGTTGCCATCATAAGCTGCGACAACAGAACCTACGATAATGCCCGATAGGAAAGCACCAACGTTGATACCCATGTAGAAAATGGTGAAAGCACCGTCACGGCGATGATCGCCTTCTTCGTACAGATCGCCCACCATAGTGGAAATATTGGGTTTAAAGAGGCCGTTACCTAGGATTAAGGTACCTAAGCCCACATAGAAGACTTCGGTTTCCATACCTGGAACCCAAGCATGAGGAGTACCCAGGATAAATTGACCTGCGGCCATTAATGTACCGCCAATCATAATGGCGCGGCGTTGGCCTAAAAAGGTGTCAGCTAACCAACCACCAAGTAAAGGTGTTAAGTAAACAAGGCCTGTAAATGTTCCATAGAGTGAAATCGCATCGGCTTGCGACCACCCTAAACCGTGCCCCCCTTCACTCTGAACTTTATCGACTAAATACAGCACCAGAATGGCGCGCATTGCATAATAACTAAAACGTTCCCAAAGTTCGGTTGTAAAAAGTAGGAATAGGCCCTTGGGATGACCAAGCATCGTCCCTTGTGGTTTTGCTACGCTCATGAAGTGTCCACCTTAAGCTCGTGATTGCCTGTGGCGCCCCTGTAACAGGATGATGTCACCACAGAAAAATGGTTATTGCTCTTCTCATTTATCCGCTAAGAATTCATTGATTAACCCAAGCTTTAAGGCAAGAGTAACTTGTTGAATTACGACGGCTTACGTATGAGTTATTGTTACGTTTTTATAATAAAAGTAATATTTTTAGCGTGAAATTGAATAATTTCGCTAAAATCCCATCTTATATACCCTTTAAAAGTAACTAAAGTCAATTTTGGCTTGCTAACTGGTGAGATTATCTGCAACTTAGCGCAAACGCCGATTAATGCTGATTTTACTAATATATCCAGTCTTGCTCAGATACCGTGCGATAAGCCTAATAGAGTCAAAAAACTGCTTCCATCCATCTTCACTACTTTGCTATGATTGCCAGCCGTGAATGGACGTCACTTAACATAGGGTAGTGAGATTAGTAGATGAAGGCATGGTACCTTTTGTATTGTAAACCTCGTAGTGAAGCGAGGGCACAACAGAACTTAGCACTTCAAAATTTAGAAACATACTTGCCTATGGTTTCTGAAGAAAAATCTCAACGCGGGCAGAAACGGATCTGTCGCGTACCTTTATTCCCTAATTATCTGTTCATCAATTTCGACCCAAGCCAAACAAGTGTTAAGCAGGTCAACTCTACTCGTGGTGTTAGCCGTATCGTCAATTGTCAGGAAAAAATGACACCTATAGACGATCGAATTATCCACGCCATTCGCATGAAAGAATTAACGCCTTCCCAATCTGTTTTAGACACTCCGTTAGAGCTAAAGACAGGGGAGAAAATTCGTTTTAAAGACGGCCCGTTTGCAGACTTAGAAGCTATTTTTCAAGAGAAATGCCCAAACAAACGTTGCCACGTTTTATTTAATATTATGGGACAGATCAATATGTTAACTGTGCCAGAACAGTCTGTAGAACGAGTGTAAGTTGTGAACTATTTTACTATGTTGATTAAGACTTTAGCTTAGAGTTGTGTAAGACATTTGCTATAAGCAGAGTTATTTCATTTCAAGTAACATAGAGCTTGAAATTAAAAATATATAATTTTCAGTGTTTTATGTTTGTTTGTGTGTTGAGGTGGTATCACAAAACTAAATTTGCACCATTAAAAGTTAAACATAATTTGTGTGCACACTTTTTGAACAAACGACGTAGTGGTTTGGCTGTACAATTTTTGCGGCTGATTTAAGTTGTGTGTAACAAAAGTTTTACTTGTTTTTTACGCTGTGGCATATGAGGCTCGCGGGCTTAAATTGCCAGCAGGGCTTAGGTCTTTTGAAGATGGTAGCCAAACTAAAGATGGTCAACTGATAAGTTTGGGACCACAGGGGCCACAGAACGCTAACAATTAAAAACAGCAAGTGACAAATGCTAAGGTTTTGAAAAATTAGAATATTCGCAGCGCGAAGGGCAATATAGAGGCCGCAATCTATGGGCGGTAGCGTGTCTGAAAGAAAAGAAGGACATTGCTTTTCAACTGTTCGGATCGGGCGCAGCAAAGAGAACTGCTCTAGGACGCCACTACGGTGGCGCTAGAATCTAGAAGGAGCGTAGCGACGCTCTGCTTTATCATTGTTTTTCATCTTTAAACCCAATCGGAGATATCTGGTGTTACAACAACTTAAAAAATACATCAAGGCGGCCCCTCGAGTCGCGATATTCGCAAGCATGAGTGCTGCAATATTGATGGGCGCTCAGGCGCAAGCCGTTACGCCCTCTCCGCAGATGATTGAACAATTCAAACAATTACCCAAAGCAGAACAACAGCGCTTAGCGAGACAGTACGGAATTGATCCCAGTATGATTTCTGGTAGTCAAGCTCAGCCGCAGATAGCAAATCCGCAGGTTGTTTCCGAGCGTGACATGCAACCTGAGCGCATCAATGCGGCAAGTGATAAGAAAGAAAAAGCGGAATTAGATTTTTCTGCGGATTCTTCCAACTTTAAACTACGTCGCTTTGGCTATGAAATGTTTGCAGGTGAGCCTAGCACCTTTGCGCCAGTATCTGATGTGCCAGTCCCTGGGGAATATCTTGTCGGTCCAGGCGATAACATCAAAGTACAGCTTTATGGGAAAGAGAATAAAGAATACGACTTAGTAATTAATCGCGAAGGAGTCATTCAATTCCCCGAATTAGGGCCCATTCCTGTAAATGGGTTAACGTTCTCTGAGTTAAGAGAAACGCTGGGGCAGCGTATTCAACAACAAATGATTGGTATTGAGTCCAATATCACCATGGGGGAATTGCGCTCTATTCGTATTTTTGTAGCGGGTGATGCTTACAAACCTGGTTCATATACGGTTTCTAGTTTATCGACTATCACCCAAGCGTTATTTGTTGCTGGTGGTGTTAACGAAATTGGCTCATTACGGAATGTACAACTTAAACGTAATGGTAAACTTGTCGGTACATTAGACTTATATGATCTGCTGTTAAAAGGGGATGCATCGGGCGACCTGCGCTTACGTTCTGGAGATGTTGTCTTTATTCCTTCAATTGGTGGCCTTGTTAGCGTCTCTGGTGAAGTAAGACGTCCAGCTATTTATGAGTTAAAAAACAACGAAACCATGGCTGATGTTATTGCCATGGCAGCGGGTTTAAATCCTGGTGCCTATCCTAAAAGCAGTTCGGTTGAGCGTTACAACAGTAAATCGCTAAAAACAGTCATCAATGTCGACCTTACTAGCGAACTGGGCAAAATGACATTAGCCAAAGCGGGTGATGTTATTCGTGTTAAAAACGCTTCTGAACAGTTTGAAAGCGCCGTGACCGTAGTCGGTGCTGTCGTACGTCCTGGTAAATATCAATGGTTTTCCGGACAAAAAGTCAGTGATGTTTTTCCCTCAATTTGGGGGGATTTAGCCATTTCTGCTGATTTAGATTATGCCTTAGTAGTTCGTGAAGTGAACCAATATGGTGATATTGAAGTTCGTCAGTTTTCACCGGGTAAAGCTATTAACGACAAAAATAGTGACCAAGATATCGCTTTAAATCCCCGTGATAAAATCATTATTTTTAATTTTTCTGACGATGTACAAAATCGTTTCGAGCTGAATAAGTTAGTTAAACAGCGCGTAGAGAAGGTGACCTCTTTAAACACGAATTCTCTGATCAGTTCTGATTTATTCAAAGCGGGGTTTGTTCAGCTTGATAAAAGTAGATTAACTCAGCGTACGCAGTTGGCTGGAGTGGTTGTTACTGATAAAACTGAGTCAGAAGATGTGGCTGTGGTTAAAGGTGTCGTCAACAAAATGTTGGCAAACTTATTTGATGATACAGAGTTACTCAAACTCAGTAATCAAATGGCTCGCCAAGAATTACTCTATCCGGTCATGGTTAAGCTTAATAACCAGGGCCGAGCAGGAGCTGGGATTCAGGTTGTAGGGATTGATGGTCAGGTACGTTTACCCGGTCTGTACCCATTAACCGCAGGTGCAAGAGTCAATGATTTAGTTGTTGCTGCTGGCGGCTTAAAAGAAGGTGCTTACACAACTAGAGCCGAATTAACATCAACGGTAGTTGATAATTCAGGTTCTAAAACTGAGCATAAAAATATTGACCTTGCTTTAGCACTGCAAAATAACTCAAGTGCCAATTTATTGTTATCTGGCAGAGATATTCTTACTGTGATGACAACGCCAGATTGGCAAGAGACCAAAGTGGTTGAGGTCAGAGGCGAGGTTAAATTCCCTGGCCGTTACAATATTCGCCGTGGTGAAACCTTAAGTGACTTAATCACCCGTGTGGGTGGCTTTACCGAATATGCGGCATTATCTTCAGCAGTCTTTGTTCGTGAGTCTGTGCGCCAACAAGAGCAGATTGAAATCAAAAAGCTGGCGGACCAACTGCGTCGTGATATAGCTACCCGCGGCATTTCAAAGGATGGCACGGTAGTTAATTATGCTGATGCACAATTAATGCTAACCGACCTTGAAAATATTAAAGCGGTTGGCCGTTTAGTAGTGGATTTACCCGCAATTTCACTTGGTATTACTCAGGCTGATTTGCAGTTAGAAGATGCAGACATTTTATATGTCCCTTCAACTAAGCAAACAATTGCTGTGATGGGCGAAGTCCAACATCCTGCCACCCATAGATTTAAAGAAGGTTTAACAATCGACCAGTACCTAGCTATGTCTGGCGGCGCGAGAGAACGTGCTGATGAGGGAAGAACCTATGTTATTCAGGCTAATGGTTCAGTTCTAATGCCTTCGCGTTCAAGCTGGTTCAGCGGTGGTGAGCAATTGCAACCTGGTGATACTGTGATTGTTCCACTAGATACTGAGTACAAAGATAACTTGACGCTCTGGTCACAAGTGACTGGCATTATCTATAACACCGCAGTTGCTATCTCAGCCATCTCTGGGCTGTAGAAATAATGAGCTAGAAAGGCATTCGGCCTCTAATTTGCTTATAGCTCGCCCTAGGTTCAGTACCTAGGGCATATATCCTAGAATCTGAAGAACCAATGAACACACAAATTACTCAAAATCCAAACACATACCAATCCGACGCCAGGTTTCCTCAAGTGCAAGACGACGAAATCGATCTCCGTGAGCTTTTTGCTGTCATTTGGCGTGGCAAATGGATTATTTTGGCTATTACTGCTTTATTTGCCGTTGGTGCAGTGGTCTTTGCCATAAAGCAACCGAATATCTATAAATCTGAAGCCCTGCTTGCGCCTGCATCTGAAGAACAAGGCGGTGGTTTAAGTGCGTTAGCGTCTCAATTTGGTGGTTTAGCAAGCCTTGCGGGAGTAAATCTCGGTGGTAAAGGTGGTACTGATAAAACTGAATTGGCAATTCAAGTATTAAAGTCTCGCCAATTTACCAGCGAGTTTATTCAAAAGCACAATATCCTTGCCGATTTAATGGCGGCTGAAAAATGGGATAGGGATGCAGATAAACTTATCTATGATCCTGAGCTATATAACGAGCAAACCAATACTTGGGTGCGCGAAGTTAAAGCGCCATTTAAACCTGAGCCATCAATGCAAGAGGCTTATAAAGCCTTTAGCAAAATGATCGTTGTTAATAAAGCCAAAGATACGGGGATGGTGACTTTATCAGTTGAGCATTTATCCCCAACAGTCGCGCAGCAATGGGTCACTTGGTTAATTCAAGACATTAATAAAGTGATGAAGGATCGTGACGTAGCTGAAGCGCATCGCAGTACTGAGTTTTTAAATAAGCAAATCGCTTTAACCAATGTTGCCGATATTAAAGCAGTACTCTATAAGCTGATTGAAGAACAGGCAAAAACCATTATGTTTGCCGAAGTTCGTGATGAATACGTATTTAAAACCATTGACCCCGCATTAGCACCCGAAGAAAAGGCCAAACCAAAACGTGCATTAATTTGTGTATTAGGTACATTTATTGGTTTTATGGTTGGTCTTATGTTTGTGCTAGTTGTTAATTTATTGAGAAATAAATAATTTAATTTGTAGATTGTCAATGACAGATTGTTGCTAGCGATAGCATGAAAACAACATTGTTATTTAAACTTTATTTTTCAAGTATTTATTCTGCAAAGACTTTATCCGTTGTGTTTAGAACTGCGAATGCAACTTCATATTAACTTAAGAAAATTTATATGGTGGCTGAATGATAGAAAGTTTTTACTTGTTATCATTGATTTTCGTATTGTTAATTTTAAAACCTCACCCCTCCAGTATGGTTTTTGTATTTCTAGTTAATTTTTTAAGTGGGTTTACACCTATTGTAACGACGCTTATCAATTATGATCTTGTTTTATTTGATAGTGAGCTTGTTTTTAAACTCTTATTGGCTTTTAATATCTCTATAGCCATATTTCACATTGTGTTTTTAATATTTAGAACTAGAAAAGAAATTTTCATTAATCGCAACAACTATAAATACTCACGTTTGTTCTTTTATTTATTTTCTTTAGCTGCACTTATTGTCGTGTATCAAAATGTAAGTCTAGGTGTTCATGTCATTTCTGAGGGTTATATTGCAGGATATAAAAGTGCTTCTGAACAGAGCATCAAGGCTACATCTTTTTTTCCTTTTGCCTTAATTTTTTACTTCTTACTTTTTTTATATTTTTTGAAAGAAAAAAGATATATTTATCTTTTTATAATGAGCTTTATTGTTGTAAGTTATTTTATGTATGGTAGCAGATCATTTTTTCTTTACACAACAATTTCAATTTTAGTTTTCCTTATCTTATTAAAAAAAATAACATATAAACAATGTTTTCTATTAGCTGTCCTATTTATACCAATAATTGTACTTGCAGGAGCATTTAGAGAGGGAGGTGATGGTGAAGGCGCTAGTATCTTCTTAAGAATGGCTATTGAATTGGCTAACATTCCGATGATACTGTCTAACATCAATGTGTTAGATGATTTAAACCAATCAATTATTCTTGTTTTTTTAACAACGTTACCACAAAGTCTTATAGTTCCTCTAGGTATTGAGCCTTTGAATTCCTTAGCTACAGAGTTTGTACTTAATTTCGACCCCGGTTGGGCTGAAGCTGGTGGCGGTTTTGGTTTTACAATCTTGGGAGAAATATATTATAGGTTTGGATATTTTGGATTGCTGGTCATTCCTTATGTAATAGTTTTTTTCTTAAATCATTTAGAAAAAAAATTTTTAGTTGCTGATGTTTTTGATAGAGCATTAATTTTAACTTGTTACTATGGTATTTTAATGTGGGTACGAGGGGATTTTATTGAAATATCGAGATTGTTATTAATCGTCCTATTTTTTTACTATGCAAAAAGAATGGTGTATCGTAATGATAGGTAAGAAGTTTTTTGCAGTTACTATTGTTCTCTATTTAAGTTCTTTATTTTCATACTATTCACAAATAAAAATAATTGATTTTTATGGTATTCAAGTAAAATTTTATTTTGACTTATATCTTAGTTATCTTCAAATAGCTATTACACTAACCATCTTTGGCTTGCCTAATGCAATATCTCTTTTGGTCAGTCGTGAGGGGAAAATACCAAAAAATATTAATTCATTTTCCCTTATCTGTGCCGCTATTGTATCTACTTTATTGAATGTCATTTTCTTAAATGGAGATTTTGGTATTCAGGCTATTATTTTTTTATTTCTTTACATATCACTGTTTAACGATCTAAATACTGGCGTGATGAGTTCAATCGGTATGTTTGAATTTCCTCGCTATTATCAATTTGTTGGTAATATTTTAGTTTTGCTTCTGGTTTATTTAAATCCTTTTGAGATTATTTTTACTAATAAACTTTCAGAACATTGGTATGCATTAGTTTTTATAATTACACCAATATTACCACTGTTTATAGCGTTAAGATTTAGTAAAAAGTTTAAGATAAACTCAGAAAAACATGAACATGTTAATTTGCAGCATGTTTTTAAATATGTTAATTTTATTTATTTATTTTCAATCCTGTCAATAGTTATGAATCGAGTTCCATATATAAACTTTTCAAACTATATTGATAAATATTCTCTTGCGCAGTATACTTTGTCAATTTCATTGTCAAACTTTATCGTTATACCTTTGAATTTAATTACACTAAAAATATTAAGTTCAAAGACTGAGCAGAAATTCAATATGTTGTTTATTAATTTACTCCTGATTTCTTTAACTTTAATTAGCTCATTTGTACTATATTATATTAGTTCGAATTTTGAGTTGCTAAAAAATATTACAAATATTTCTTCGTCAAGTATTTTAGTTTCAACATATCTAGTCGTTGTTTTGATTGCAGTTTCGAGTATTAATTTATCGGTCTCACTAAGATTTCAAAAGAAAGTCAAGGCTTTTTTAATTCTTGATGCTATTTTGGTTACTATAACATTCCTTTTAACATATAATGCTAGTCATTCGTTCGAAGATTTAAGTAAATATAATTATATCATTGCCATTTTCATTGTTATTAAAATATTATTCCAATCATGTTTATTAAGAGATAAAAATGTATTCAATCATCATTGCAAACTATAACAGAATAAGTCAGCTTAGGAGATGTTTGAATTCTATAGATGAAGCTTTTAAAGGAAAAGAGAAGCCCGAGATAATAGTTGTAGAAGATGCATCTGATGAAGCGTTAAAAGACTCTAGAATTACAAAGCATATTTTATTGGAAAAAAATGGTGGTCCAGTAAGAGCTAGGCTTATTGGTGCTTCTGAAGCTAGTTATGAGTATGTTATTTTATTAGATAGTGACGACACTTTGTTGGAGGACTCTGTTGACACGATAGAGGAAGTTAGAAGAAATCATCCAAATTTTGATTTATATGGATTCACATTTGCAGGTGGTGAAAGTTCAATTGATTTTGAGATAAAAACAATCAATGATTATAGTGATTTTGTGATTTATGAGGGTAGAACATCTGACTATATGATGATTGTAAAATCAAATGTCTTAAGAACATTTACGATAAGTCATAGTTACAGGATATCTGAGATATGGTTGTTTAGTTCTATTTTCCTGAAACATACATGTTTTTATAGCGGTAAAAGTATATTTTTTTATCATCAAGATGCAACTGAGCAATTATCTAAGAAGAGAGACTTTCGCTTAAAATGTTCTTCTTATGAACGACAAAGTGTTTCTAAGTCTGTCGAGTATTTCTCAGCCTTTATATTGAAATGTCAATCACAAAGTTTATATAAAGCGTGGCGTAAACGATTAATTAAAGAAAGTATATTAAGTTTCAATTATAGAGCTTTAATAGAGATTTTATGTTTAAAAAAATAATAAAGTACTTTTATTTGCTAGTTAAAAACAGGGGTAGAAAGCTTAAGCTTAAAACCATGGAAATCCCTTCAAACGCACTCTTTGGTTATATGAATACAATTGAATCCGGAGTTCATGTCGATGGTGATTTTGAGATTGGTGATCTATCCTATATAAATAAAAATACAATACTTTCAAATGTAAGAGTTGGAAGATTCACTTCTATATCATCTAACTGTAGTATTGGTGGTTTTGAACATCCAATTAACTTTTATACTACACATCCAATTATTTTCAATAAATATTATGGTGCTAAAAAAATAATTAATATAGAAAGCAAAATAACTAAAATTGGAAATGATGTATGGATAGGACATGGTGCTATTATTAAGCAGGGCGTTAATGTCTCTGATGGCGCTATTGTAGCAGCTGGTTCTGTTGTTACAAAAGATATACCACCTTATGAGATTTGGGCTGGTGTTCCGGCTAGAAAAATTAAAACTAGATGTGTAAAAATTCTCCCGTTTGATAATAAAAATTGGTGGGATTTGGATATTGAAAGGATTCGGCAATGGGAAAAATATTGATTATTACAATTAGAGGTAAAGGGGGCGGTGCTGAGAAAATAATCGAGAATTTGGTTGGATCTAATTTAGATAAATTCATATGGATAAATATGGAACCCTTTTTACATTATCGTTTCTTATTTCGATATATTAAGTTTTTTTGGATGATTTTTAATCAGATAAAGAAGGTTGATAAGATTATAATAGGGACAGAGGGCTTATTAGGCCTTATTGTTTTTCCGTTTAGGATATTTTTTTGGAAAAAATTTATATTGTGGAATCATTGTAGTTTTGATGATTATAAATTTTTTTTGAACAAAAAAAATAGATTTTTTTATCGCTTGTCATATATTTTTTATCCTAAATGTATCAGTGCTTCTCCTGTTTTTAAAAAGGATTGTTTTTTACCTAACCCATACTTTTTTAAGAAAAAAATAAACTATAAAAATAATTTTTTAAATAGTGATTCTTTTCTATTGTTGTCAGTTTCCAGTTTGGCTAGATTAAAGCGTGTAGATCGTACAATTGAGTTGTTGATTAGTTTACCTTTTAAATACAGTTTGAAAATTTATGGTGATGGTGTTGAAAGAACTAATCTTCAAAACATCGTTGTTAACGCTGGTGTTCAGGAACGAGTAAGTTTCTTAGGGTTTAAAGATGATCCATTTGAGCAAAATGTGTCATTAGCTCGAATTTTGATAGTTAACTCAGAAACAGAAGCTCTTCCAACAATTATTATTGAAGCAATAGAAAATAATGTACCTGTTATTGTTAGGGAATATAATGGTGCTAAGTATTGGAAGAATTTTAATATGGTAACAGTAAAGAAACAGATAGAACATGATGATGTTATTGAGCGCGTTAATTATTTTAGTAGGTTAGGTTCAGATGAATATTCTAAAATGTTTGCTCAAGATATTTCAAGGCTAAAAAAATTGCATGATTACTCAGCTTTTGCTGAGTTTCTTTATGACATTTAAAAATAAACCTTACCTTTGGCGTAGTTTTATAAATGCCTGCATACGTTTTATTACTATTGTTTAATGAGTTTTTATTTTTTATAAAATTTATATAGCTGAGCTAGATTGATAGTGGACGAAGTGTTGATATGAAGAAAATTTGCTTAATCGTTACTTCAAGCTCTGATTTCTTAGTGATAAATAGACTCTTTCATTCACTAAATGTTCAGAACGTTACCTTTGATATAAATATTTTTTTTGTTAATCAACATAAATTGTCTTACCCTGGTTTTTTATTTGAGGAAAATATAACTCTAAATGTTATTGAAGTTAATAAAGTTATATCATTATCGAAGGCTCGGAATTTGGCTCTATTAAATATTAATTTATCAGATTTTGATGTTATTGCTTTTCCTGATGATGATTGCTGGTATGAAGACTCCTTAATTAAAAATATTTTTAATTTTTTTGATAGTCACCTATCTTACGATGTCCTTTGTACGAATGTGTTAGACCCTTCAAATAATAAAACTTACGGAGGTCGCCCTAAAGGCATCACAATTGAAGTAAATGAAAGGAATATCTTCTCTTATCCGATATCAGTAGGGATTTTTATTAAATTGCAGTCAAGACTTTCTGGATGTGTCATTTTTGATGAAACTCTAGGTGCTGGTACGGATGTAGGATCAGGAGAAGAAACTGACCTTGTTTATAGATTGCTGAAAAATGGTGCTAAATGTTTGTACTTGGGTGATTTGTTTGTTTACCACCCTGTTATCGATGGCAATTATTGTGTTTCTGATATAAAAAAATACTATAAATATGGTGTTGGTTTTGGGTATCTGGTCAGAAGAATGGTAAACAATAAGGATTACTCCGTTATGTTATATTATTTTTACATTATCATAAGGATACTCACAGGGTTGATTATTTCTGTAAATAGAGAAATTAATCGGAAGGTTTATTACTCAAGATTGAAGGGTGTAATCTCTGGATTTTTTATGGTGTTAAAATGATAGTTTATGACGGGATTATTAATTCACTTCAATCTCATGGTGGCATTAGTGTACTTTTTGAAGAGCTATATAAAAGATTGCAAGATAAAAGTAGATATTATGTGTATTCAGATTGCCCTAAATTAGGAGGTGATACTGAGCTCCTCAATCCGAGATTTCTTGAACGGTATCTCAAGTTTAATGTCAAACTGAATGAAACTGATATATTCCATTCAACTTATTATAGACTCCCTACTAGTAAGGTTAAAGTAATTACTACGGTGCACGACTTTACCTATGAGAAATATGTTGGCGGCTTTCGTTCGAAAATTCACAGTTACCAAAAATATAAAGCTATCCTAAATAGTGATAAAATTATTTGTGTTTCAGAAAATACAGCTAATGATCTATTTAGTTATTGTCCTGTTCCTGAATCTAAAGTTGAAGTTGTGTATAATGGAGTTTCTGAAAGTTATTGTTCTTTGGGATTAGAGGTACTGGACTATGTCGTTTTTGTTGGTTCTCGAGCTTCCTATAAAAACTTTGCTTTGGTTGTATCAGCTTTATCAAAGTTACCTGAAGTTAAATTGCTAATTGTTGGTGGAGGTTTGCTAACAAATTTCGAAATAAATTTGCTGGAATCAAATTTGGAAGGAAGATTTGTTGTAAAGGGCATATTGACTAATGATGAGCTTAATCTAGTTTATAATCAGGCGATCGCCTTAGTTTATCCATCTGAATATGAAGGATTTGGGATTCCTGTAGTTGAAGCACAACAAGCTGGTTGCCCTGTGATAGCTTTGAACTCTTCTTCTATTCCAGAAGTTGCGGGGAATGCTGCTTTATTGCTGGATAAATCATGTGAAAATTTACTATATGAGGCAATTTTAACGCTGCTTTCCAGTGATGCTAGAAGAAGGTTTAGTGCTTTGGGACTCGAAAATGCAAAGCGTTTTTCGTGGGAAAAGTGTTTTAATCACACATTGAATGTTTACTCTAAATGATTAGGTTTGTTTTATGCAAAAAAAAGTAGCGTTAATTACTGGTATCACTGGCCAAGACGGTTCATATTTAGCAGAGCTATTGTTAGTCAAAGGATATGAAGTTCATGGTATTAAACGCCGTGCTTCATCGTTTAATACTGAACGCGTGGATCATATCTATCAAGACAGACATGAATCTAATCCTAATTTTTACTTGCACTATGGTGACTTAACCGATACCTCGAATCTAGTGCGTTTGGTACAAGAAATTCAACCTGATGAAATTTATAATTTAGGTGCCCAGTCACATGTTGCGGTATCGTTTGAGTCGCCAGAATACACGGCTGATGTTGATGCTATGGGGACGTTGCGTTTACTTGAAGCTATTCGGATCTGCGGACTTGAGAAGAAGACCCGTTTTTATCAGGCATCGACTTCTGAGTTATATGGCCTTGTCCAAGAGATTCCTCAGCGCGAGACTACGCCATTTTATCCTCGTTCGCCTTATGCGGTAGCGAAAATGTACGCCTACTGGATTGTGGTGAATTACCGTGAATCCTACGGCATGTTTGCCTGTAATGGTATTTTGTTTAACCATGAGTCACCTCGTCGTGGTGAAACCTTTGTTACCCGTAAGATTACCCGCGCCATTGCGAATATTTCCCAAGGGTTAGAGAAGTGTTTATACCTAGGAAATATGGATGCACTTCGGGACTGGGGTCATGCTAAAGATTATGTCCGTATGCAATGGATGATGCTTCAGCAAGATGTTGCTGAAGATTTTGTGATTGCTACAGGTAAGCAAATCTCGGTACGGGAATTTGTGCGTATGTCGGCAGCAGAACTTGGTATTACCCTAGAATTTAGCGGTGAAGGTGTCGACGAAATTGCCACTGTTACTGCAATTGAAGGGGACAATGCCGCAGCACTTAAGGTGGGTGATATAATTGTTAAGGTTGACCCACGTTACTTCCGTCCGGCGGAAGTTGAAACCTTATTAGGTGATCCATCAAAAGCAAAAGCAAAATTGGGATGGGTGCCTGAAATTACTGTTGAAGAAATGTGTGCTGAGATGGTACAAAACGATTTAGATAAAGCCAAGCAACATGCCCTCCTTAAACATCATGGTTACGATATTAGCGTGTCCGTTGAGTAACTTCGCTTAATTGTGTTTTAGCTGAGAGTGTACTCTCAGCTTTTTATTTTATTGTTTAATGGGTTTTTACATGAAAAACATATTTGTTGCTGGTCATCGCGGTATGGTGGGTTCTGCTATCGTACGTCAACTGCAAAGGAATTGTGATGTTAATGTCTTGACCCGAACGCGTGATGAGCTTGACCTCCTTGATCAAACAGCGGTGCGGCATTTTTTTACAACTCAAAAAATTGACCAAGTTTACCTTGCTGCAGCCAAAGTGGGTGGCATTATTGCCAATAATACTTACCCGGCTGAATTTATTTATGAAAACCTCACTATCCAAAATAACATTATCCATAGTGCGCACCTCTCTGGCGTGCAGGATTTATTGTTTTTAGGTTCATCTTGTATTTACCCAAAGCTTGCTGACCAGCCAATGACAGAGAGAACGTTGTTAACTGGTATTTTGGAGCCCACGAACGAGCCCTATGCCATTGCCAAAATCGCTGGTATTAAAATGTGCGAGTCTTACAATCGCCAATATGGTCGTAATTACCGCTCAGTTATGCCAACCAACTTATATGGTGAGAACGATAATTTTCATCCAGAAAACTCCCATGTTATTCCTGCGCTGCTGCGCCGCTTTCATGAAGCCAAACTGAATGATGATTCACAAGTGGTAGCATGGGGATCTGGTAAGCCGATGCGGGAATTTTTACACGTTGATGATATGGCTGCAGCCTCAATTTATGTGATGAACTTAGAGCAAGCGACTTACGATGCTAATACTGAGCCCATGTTAAGCCATATTAATGTTGGAACTGGTGTTGATTGCACTATTCGTGAGTTGGTTGAGGCTGTGGCCAAGGTAGTTGGTTTTAAAGGTGAAATTGTATTCGATGCATCTAAACCAGATGGGGCTCCACGTAAATTGATGGATGTATCACGCCTAAAATCCTTAGGTTGGCAGGCTTCCATAGCCTTAGAGCAGGGATTACTAGCTACTTATCAATGGTTCTTGGCCAACCAAAATAACTTTAGAAAGTAGGTTTGCATGTTTTTAGATCAACCTACTTTTTCAACAATTATTGCAAGTACCCCTTTAGTGTCCATCGATTTAGTAGTAACTAATTTAAATGGGCAAGTGTTACTTGGCCAGCGCTTAAATCGTCCCGCTAAAGATTTTTGGTTTGTACCTGGTGGTCGCATATTAAAAAATGAACCACTAGCAGAGGCTTTTAAGCGTTTAACTCGTGATGAGCTTGGACATGAATTTACAATAGAGCAGGCGAGTTTACTCGGCCCATTTGACCACTTTTATGCTGATAATGTCTTCAGTGATAGTGTATTCAGAGACAATGTTTCCGTGGCGGATAGTACAACCCATTATGTAGCAATTGCTTATTACTTAAAGCTTGATAGTCAGTTAGATAATTTACCCCTAGCCATTCAGCATGGCGGTTATAAATGGGTTGATGTGCCAAGTTTACTGTCTGACGAAAAAGTACACATTCATACTAAGTGGTACTTTGATGATGCTTTTACCGATTTAATTAAGGATTGATGATGATTTTACCTGTAATTATGGCCGGAGGCTCCGGTACCCGTTTGTGGCCTCTATCTCGCGGCAATTTTCCTAAGCAGTTTCTATCGCTTTCTGGCAAAGCTACTATGTTGCAAAACACTATTAGTCGGTTGGCTGGTATCAACCATGTGCCAGCGATGTTAATTTGCAATGAAGAACATCGTTTTATTGCCGCAGAACAGGTAAGGCAATTAGGTGTCAAGCATAGCGGTATTTTTTTAGAGCCAGTTGGTCGCAATACTGCGCCAGCTATTGCTTTAGCGGCTTTTAAAACTGTTGAGTCAGGTCATGATCCTTTGCTGTTGGTCTTAGCTGCTGACCATGTCATCGAGAATGTTCATGCTTTTCAGCAATCAATCAATAGAGCTACTGAGTTAGCGCAGGCTGGCAAGTTAGTGACTTTTGGTATTGTAGGCAATAAACCCGAAACCGGTTACGGTTACATTAAGCGTGGTGAAGCTTGTCAACATGGTTATATTGTTGATGGTTTTGTTGAAAAACCTAATTTAGTTACTGCGAAAGAGTATATAGCGAGTGGCGATTATTACTGGAATAGCGGCATGTTTTTATTTAAAGCAAGTCGTTATCTTGCTGAGTTAAAGGTCTATCGCCCCGATATTTATTCAGCTTGCGAGCTTGCTATGCAAGTTCAAAATAATGACGTAGATTTTATTCGCATTGATAAAGCTGCATTTGAGGCGTGTCCAGACGATTCTATTGATTATGCTGTGATGGAGCATACAAATGACGCTGTGGTAGTGCCAATGGACGCTGGTTGGAGCGATGTTGGTGGTTTTGCTGCTTTGTGGGAAGTTTCGGCTAAAGACGATCATGGCAACGTGTTTAATGGCGATGTTAAATCTGTTGATACCAAAAACACCTTAGTTTTTGGTGGTAATAAGCTGGTCACGACAGTCGGTGTTGAGGACTTAGTGATTGTAAACACTAAGGATGCTGTGTTGGTTGCCCATAAAGATCAATCTCAGCATGTGAAATCGATTGTGGGGCAACTGAAATCTGAACAACGTTCGGAGGTGACTTTCCATCGTGAAGTTTATCGACCTTGGGGTAAGTATGACTCCATCGATAATGGCGACCGTTTTCAGGTTAAGCGTATTACCGTAAAACCGGGTGCTAAGTTATCGGTACAAATGCACCATCACCGAGCGGAGCATTGGATTGTAGTTTCTGGTACAGCCAAAGTGACTAATGGTGATAAGGATATTCTGTTAACAGAAAACCAATCGACTTATATACCTGTAGGTGTAATTCATGCACTTGAAAACCCAGGCAAAGTTGATTTAGAACTGATTGAAGTTCAATCTGGCTCGTATCTTGGTGAAGACGATATCGTTCGTTTTGAAGATAGATACGGAAGAGTGGAAGGGAAGTAGTCTATGCCTAGTATCAGCTCAGTTTTATTGCAAAGTGGTGTTTCTTTTGGCACCAGTGGTGCTAGAGGCTTAGTTACGAGCTTTACTGATCAAGTATGTGCAGCCTTTGCTCAGAGTTTCGCCTGCGTGATGCAATACTCTTTCAGCTTTAAGCGGATTGCCATAGGCATTGATAACAGACCAAGCAGTCCACAAATGGCGGCGGCTTGCGCTGGTGCTCTAGAGTCAATGGGGTATGTGGTCGATTATTATGGTGTATTGCCAACTCCAGCATTGGCTTATCAGGCAATGCTGGACAAAGTGCCTGCAATAATGGTTACAGGTAGTCACATTCCGTTCGATCGCAATGGTTTAAAGTTTTATCGACCTGATGGTGAAATCACTAAAGATGATGAACAAGCGATCATTAATGTATCTGATGAGCTAATAAGCTCAATAGCTGTCCTGCCTGCCATAAGTTCCGTTGCATCTGACAATTATATTAAACGTTATCTTGATATTTTTCCAAAGCAGATGCTGGCGGGTAAACGCATTGGTATTTATGAGCATTCAAGTGCAGGGAGAGATCTATATCAAAAAGTTTTTAAGATGTTGGGTGCAGAGATTACCTCGTTAGAGCGTACAAACACTTTTGTTCCTATCGACACAGAAGCTGTTACAGATGCGGATAAACAAAAGGGAGTGGATTGGTCAAAGCGATATAGCTTCGATGTTATCTTTTCTACCGATGGAGATGGTGACCGCCCTCTGATTGCTGACGAAAATGGCCAATGGTTACGTGGTGATATTGTTGGTTTACTTTGTGCGAAAGCCTTAGGTATTCAAAGTCTAGCTGTACCAGTAAGTTGCAATACTGCCATAGAAAAGGCTGAAATATTTTCTTCAGTTGTGCGGACTAAAATTGGCTCGCCTTACGTTATTGCTGCTTTTGCTAATCTGAATGGTTTTGTGGCTGGCTTTGAGGCTAACGGCGGTTTTATACTTGGTTCAGATATAACTGTTGCTGGTAAGATGCTAAAAGCTTTACCAACCCGCGATGCTTTATTACCTGGTTTGGCATTACTCGCTTTAGCTGGTGAGCAGCCATTGTCTAACCTAACTGCAAATTTGCCACAACGTTATACGGCAAGTGATCGTTTACAGCAGGTGCCGACAGAGTGGAGTCAAAACTTTATTGCAAAAACCGCTTTGTCTCCTGTTGAGTTTCTTGTCCTTTTGGAGCAGAGGTCACGCCAAATCCAAAACATAGACCAAACTGACGGTTTAAGAATGCAGTTTGTCGATGGTGATATTGTGCATTTGCGGTCATCAGGTAATGCTCCCGAGTTACGTTGTTACGTTGAGTCTGCAGAAGAAGCTGAAGCACAGCATTTGGTGCAGGTTATTCTTAGCGCGGTGAAAGGATTATTGAACTGAGATGAAAGTTTCTATCATTACCGTATGTTATAACAGCGCTGCGACTATCCGCGATACTATCGAATCCGTATTTTTGCAGGATTATCCTAATATTGAATACATCATAGTAGATGGTGCTTCTAAAGATAATACCCTCAACATAGTCAATGAGTATCAAGATCGTATTGCAACGGTGATAAGTGAACCAGATAAAGGCCTTTATGATGCAATGAATAAAGGTATCGAATTGGCTACAGGGGATGTTATCGGCATCCTTAATTCTGATGATTTTTTTACTTCTGAATCTAGTGTTTCTACATTAATGTCTGGTTTTAATCGCGATGATATTGATGCTGTATATTCAGACTTGGTTTATGTTCAAGCAGTAAATACCGATAAGATAACTAGGCTTTATAGCTCGAAAGTGTTTAAGAGATCATTGATGAAATTTGGGATAATGTTACCTCATCCAACTTTTTATGCAAAAAAGGATGTATATAAAAAATGCGGGCTTTATAAATTAGACTATAGGGTTGCAGCTGATTTTGAGTTTATTACTCGATGTATTGTTAATGGCGTAGTTATTAATCGTGTTCCAGTTATTACTGTTAAAATGAGAGAGGGAGGAATAAGTTCGAGTGGACTAATGTGGCGCATTCATCAAAACATGGAAGTTGTTAGGGCTTGTAAAGAGAATGGCATTAAAACTAATTTAGCGTTAGTAGCATTAAAGTTACCTTATAAGTTGTTTACTTTGTTAACCCGTAAATTTGTTAAGGTTTAATGCATGAAGGTTTTAGTAACAGGCATTACTGGTTTTATAGGTCGTGAAGTGATTCGCCATAAAGGTAATTTTCGATGTGTTACTAGATGTAGTGAGCAATTGAATGTAGATGATGTTTTTTTAGTAAAAAAAATTGATGCTGAAACTAATTGGATTAACGCTTTCAATGACGTTGAAACGGTTATACATATAGCAGGATTAGCACACAATAAACTGAACACGCAATCAGACTATCATTCAGTTAACACTCTTGGCTCATTGCATTTGGCTGTTGAAGCTGTTAGGGCTGGAGTTAAACGATTTGTTTTCGTCAGTTCTATAGGTGTAAATGGTAATGCTACGCTAGAAAAACCATTTTCAATTTTCGATAAACCCAAGCCACTAAATTCTTATACGTGTTCTAAATATGATGCTGAAATTGGTCTTAAGAGGATAGCTGCTGAAACTGGTCTTGAAGTTGTTATTGTCCGTCCTACTTTGGTTTATGGTCCTAATGCTCCTGGTAATTTTGGTTTACTGACTAAGCTTGTTAAGAAACTTCCCGTGTTACCTTTCGGTCATGCTAATAATAAGCGTGATTTTATTGCAGTGCAAAATCTCGCAGATCTTCTTATCACTTGTGCGACCCATCCCAATGCCGCTGGTCATACATTTTTAGCTTCAGATATGGAAACTGTGTCTATAAAACAGTTTACTAACGCTATCGCTGAAGGACTAGGTAAGAAAGTGTTGCAATTGCCAATACCTGTTAGCTTGATGAGATTAGCGGGTAAGTTGATGGGGAAATCTGCAATGGTGGAGCAGTTAGTGGGGAATTTACAAGTTGACTCAACCAATATAAAAGAAGTTTTAGATTGGACACCGCCATTAACGATGAAACAAGCTATGGCCACACTATGTGATTCAGGTAAATCTAGTTCAGGTAAAGAGTGAATATGATTCGTTTAATTGATTTTCTTGCAGCCTTCTTTGGGTTGTTGTTGCTATGGCCATTATTATTAATCGTCACCATTATTGGTCTTTTTGATACTGGTTCACCGATTTTTATCCAAACTCGTGTCGGTAAACATAAAAAACCATTTAACTTAGTTAAGTTTCGTACTATGAGTAAGGATACCGCATCGGTTGCTAGCCATCTTGCCAGTAATGCAGCTATCACAAAGTTTGGTGGTTTTTTGCGCAAGACGAAAATAGATGAATTACCACAACTGATTAATGTTCTAAAAGGTGAAATGAGTTTGGTCGGCCCACGGCCTAACTTATTTAACCAAGAAGAATTGATCGCTGAGCGTGATGAGTTAGGTGTGTATAATGTGTTGCCTGGTGTTACAGGTTTGGCACAAGTGCAAAATATTGATATGTCTACGCCTAAATTGCTTGCTCAAACTGATAAGCAAATGATCGATACCTTAACCTTAGGTCGCTATTTTAAATACATTCTTATGACGGCAACTGGCAGTGGCAGTGGTGATGCTGTTAAACCAAGTTAGTTATTGCATTTGGGTTTAGCTGTTACTCGTTAACTCATGTATACTCTCCGCTCTAAGGACTTGATGCCTGTTATTGATGCATAAGCCGTTACTAAAATTCATGAATTACTTAATTAAGCTGGAGCAAAAGATGGATTTTTTGCAGTTTTTATTCTCATTAAAGCGGCCACATAAACGTTTAGTCAGCGTGGCGATTGACTCAGTGTTTTTGCTTTTTGCCTTTTGGTTTGCGTTACTCGTTCGCTTGGACTCAGTTGATGTATTGTTTAAATCGCAATATTGGGGATTGATTGCGTTAACTGTCCCTATCAGTATTGCTGGGTTTGTGAGGCTAGGGCTTTATCGCGCAGTGCTGCGTTATATCGGCTCGCAAGCGTTTACTGCAATCGTTGCCGGTGTCGGTATTTCTACCATAGCTCTTGTTTTACTTGCCTATTATGGCGGAGTGGATTTACCTCGCACAGTGCCATTTATCTATGCTGCTTTTGCTCTCGTGTTTGTGGGCGGCGCGCGTGCGCTTATGCGTTCATTAGTTGGTGCAGGTATTAACCGCCGTGGAGAGCCGGTTATTATCTACGGTGCGGGCGTGAGCGGACGGCAAACGGCGATTGCACTTGCACAGAGCCATGAATATCATCCGGTTGCTTTTGTTGATGACGATGAAAACTTGCATAACACCTCGATTCAAGGTTTGCACGTTTATGCGCCGCATCAACTTAGTAAGCTGATAAAACAGCGACCTACAACCCGTGTGTTGCTGGCAATGCCGAGTGCATCGCGTTCACGTCGTCAGGAAATTATTAATCAACTTGAGCCGCTTACAGTTAAGGTGATGACTTTGCCCGCCATGGCGGACTTAGTGAGTGGTGATAAGTTATTTAGTGATGTGAAAGAAGTCGAAATCGAAGATTTGTTAGGTCGTGATTCTGTTGCACCAAGACAGCATTTATTGACTGCCAATATTAAAAACAAAGTGGTTATGGTTACAGGTGCTGGTGGCTCTATTGGTTCTGAGTTATGTCGCCAGATTTTAAAACAGCAGCCTAAACAGTTAGTTTTATTCGAGTTATCTGAATTTGCGCTTTATTCCATAGAGCGTGAACTCTCTGCAACTGCCATTGAGCTGGGTATTGGTGTTGAAATTGTCCCAATTATGGGGTCTGTGCAGCGTGAAAACCGTGTGCAAGCGGTTATGCAGGCATTTAAAGTGCAGACGGTTTATCATGCTGCAGCTTATAAGCATGTGCCTTTAGTTGAGCATAATGTGGTTGAAGGTGTGCGCAATAACGTATTTGGTACTTTGTATACCGCGAGAGCGGCGATTGCTGCAAAAGTAGAAACCTTTGTTTTGGTCTCTACCGATAAAGCCGTGCGCCCTACAAATGTGATGGGTACCACTAAACGTATGGCGGAACTGGCATTGCAAGCATTAGCAAAAGAGGTCCATCAAACGCGTTTTTGTATGGTGCGTTTTGGTAATGTGCTGGGGTCTTCTGGTTCGGTTGTGCCATTGTTCCGTAAGCAGATCGCTAATGGCGGTCCGGTTACTGTTACTCATCCTGAAATCACCCGCTTTTTTATGACGATTCCAGAAGCATCACAGTTGGTTATTCAAGCGGGGGCTATGGGTAAAGGCGGCGATGTCTTTGTGCTTGATATGGGAAAATCGGTCAAAATCGTTGATCTCGCAGCTAAAATGATCCGCTTAAGTGGTTATGATGTGAAGGATGAAGCAAATCCCAATGGTGATATCGCGATTGAATTTACCGGCCTTCGTCCTGGAGAGAAACTGTATGAAGAGTTACTGATTGGCGATGATGTGACAGGTACAGACCATGAGCGGATTATGACCGCGAATGAAATTTACCTGCCATGGGCTGAATTAGAGTTAATTTTGAATCGTTTGGATAAAGCCTGCCATGAGTTCAACCATGAGGCGATTCGTGAGATTTTACTTTCGGCACCAACTGGTTTTGCCCCAACTGACGGTATTTGTGATCTAGTTTGGCAGCAAAGGAAATTATTTAAACCAGCTGATACAAAACCGAAAGTGGTAACGTTAGTTTCTTGATTCAATGTCTTATGTCGTTTAGATGTTGCAAAGTTAAATCTTTTTTAAAAGCCAAATCCCCATGGATTTGGCTTTTTGTCTTTTAGCGTTTTTAAGGATTTTGTATGTCTAGGAAGTATTTTGGTACTGATGGTGTGCGTGGCAAAGTAGGAACATTCCCAATTACGCCTGATTTTGCGATGAAGCTAGGCTGGGCGGCAGGTACTGTGCTGGCATCAACTGGCACGAAAGAAGTGTTGATTGGTAAAGATACCCGTAGTAGTGGGTATATGCTTGAATCCGCAATGGAAGCGGGTTTTTCAGCCGCTGGTGTCAATGTGGCGTTGATTGGCCCTATGCCAACGCCTGCGGTGGCATATTTAGCATCAACTTTTAGGGCCGATGCTGGTGTGGTGATTAGTGCTTCCCATAATCCTTTTTATGATAATGGTATTAAGTTTTTTTCAAACACAGGCACCAAACTGAATGATGCACAAGAGCTTGAAATTGAAGCTCTATTAGAGCAAGCACTTGAGCATAATGCGTTGCAATGTGTCGCTTCTGAAAAACTGGGTAAAGTGCGTCGCATTGATGATGCTGCCGGTCGTTATATTGAGTTTTGTAAAGGCACCTTCCCGAATCATTTAAGCTTGGCGGGACTAAAGATTGTTGTCGATAGCGCCCATGGTGCTGCCTACCATATTGCCCCGAATGTATATCGCGAATTAGGGGCCGAGGTGATTAGCATTAACGACAAACCCAACGGCGTGAACATTAACGATCATTGTGGTGCAACACATTTAGATAGCTTGCAATCTGCGGTGATGATCAATGAAGCGGATTTAGGTATTGCGCTCGATGGTGATGCCGACCGAGTCATATTTGTTGATCATAATGGCCATGTAGTGGATGGCGATGAGATTTTGTTTATTTTGGCACAAGCGGCATATCAAAAAGGTGAAATGCAGGGCGGGGTGGTTGGTACGCTCATGTCAAATCTTGGATTAGAACTGGCACTCAAACAAATGGATATTCCTTTTGTGCGGGCTAAGGTTGGCGACCGTTATGTGGTTGAACAGCTCAAACAAACGGGTTGGAAACTGGGCGGCGAAGGCTCTGGGCATATTTTGAGTTTGCAGCATGCTTCTACTGGCGATGGCATTGTGGCATCTTTGCAGGTACTAAAGGCCGTTTTAGAGTCAGGTAAGCGTTTGGCCGAGCTTAAAGCCGGTATGACTAAATTGCCGCAAGTGCTTATCAATGTGCGATTAAATTCTGGCTGCCCTGATAGCATTTTGGCTAAAGACAGTGTTAAACAGGCAGTGCTAATCGCTGAGGAAGTTTTAGGGGATAAGGGGCGAGTATTATTGCGTAAATCGGGTACTGAACCCTTAATTAGAGTGATGGTTGAATCCACGGACATTGCCTTAACCCAACAACAAGCTGAATATATCGCTCAGGCAGTCAAAGCGGCATAAGCGAGGAGATAGAATCTAGGGCGTTGCTTGCCAATGCTTGGATACTGCGTTTTTTAACTTCTAGAATCAAGATTCTAGACTTAGCGCGTGATGATCCGCTTATATTGACAGCTAAGCGCTTAGCTTTTCTGATATAATTCGTTACTTTTGCTTTCAAAGCTGTAAGGTGTGAAAGATATAATGCGGATTTTGGTTACTGGTGGTGCTGGGTTTATCGGTTCGGCATTAGTGCGAATGCTGATTGAGAAAACGATGTGTGTCGTGATCAATGTCGATAAGTTAACCTATGCCAGTCACCCTGAGGCTTTAGCAGCTATTGCCGAGAGTGAGCGCTATCATTTCATACAGGCGGATATTTGTGATGGAGAGACATTAGAGCAAGTCTTTCAGGCTCATCAGCCCGATGTGGTAATGCATTTAGCGGCTGAAAGTCATGTTGATCGCTCGATTGAAGGACCCGCTGCATTTATCCAAACCAACATTGTGGGCACCTATACGTTGTTAGAAGCTTCGCGCCGATATTGGCAGCAATTAGCGGATACGCGAAAAGGGTTATTTAGATTTCATCATGTTTCTACCGATGAGGTTTTTGGTTCACTGACCGAAACTGGATTGTTTAGTGAAACATCTGCCTATGATCCGAGCTCTCCCTATTCGGCCAGTAAAGCCTCTGCCGATCATTTAGTTCGCGCCTGGTATCGAACCTATGGCTTACCGATAGTGATCACTAACTGTTCGAATAACTATGGTCCGTTTCAATACCCTGAAAAACTCATTCCCTTAATGGTCACCAATGCGTTGCAGGGTAAACCGTTGCCAATTTATGGCAATGGTCAACAAGTGCGGGATTGGCTGTATGTGGATGATCACGTTAAGGCGCTCTATTTAGTCGCCACTCAAGGTCAGCTTGGACAAACCTATAATATTGGTGGCTCCTGCGAGCAGTCTAATTTGGCTGTGGTGCAACAAATTTGCTTATTACTTGAGGAGTTAATACCTACTCACCCACAATCGCTTGCGATGAAAGGAGACGGTTTTGCAGCTTTAATTGAACATGTGATTGACCGCCCGGGACACGATGTTCGCTATGCGATTGATGCTAGTAAAATTCAACAGGAATTAGGCTGGAAAGCGGTAGAGTCTTTTGAATCAGGGCTTAGAAAGACTGTCGCTTGGATGATTACGCAGCAGGCACAATTAAACTAAAATGCCTCAGTGGATTGGATATTTCTAGCTTTACATCACACAATGCCGTTAAGTCCGCGATATATTCAATCTGGTATGGATTGCGCTAAATTGTTACTTAATACTAATGACTGTGTGGCCTCAATAAATACACGTATCAACTGACATTTTTTACTGCTTATCAGCGTGAAGTATTTCACTGTTGCCTCCTGTTCTTCTGCTAATTGCAGCAGATCGTAACGTTGAAGTGCCATCTTCTCTCCTTGATAAATACAGGTGATTGGTGCTAGCGGGAGCAAAAATTGTATAGACTGCTCATTTGCACTCAGGTGAGCACTGTTAGCTTTTGTTTCAATTTCAAGAGTGCCATTGCACTCGATGCGCTCAATCCTTGCAGTGTAACTAGCGCGTCTCGTCATCACATTAAAGTCTAAAATCTGTTTATCTAATAACTCGCTTTCAATTGGAATTTCGCCGCTAAAGCAAAATGGGGGATCATTTGGACCTAGGATGACGACTTCCTCTGATAGAGCTAAATTATCAGCCTTGATGTTTAGTCTTACTCCTTCACCTTCTAAGATACACAGCTGTCTATCAATGCCTAAAAATTGTGAGAAGGGGCCATCGCTCAAAATGGTGGCTATGCTTATCCTAAAATCAAAGTTGTTAAGGTCTGCAGCCTTTGGCGATATCAACAGTTGTTTAGTACTGCCGCCGCCATTTTTCCATAAACTCGATTCGCAGTCTTGATAACGGATGATCTGGATATTTGATTTCAACTTTTGTTTCTCATTAGATCATAAGGCGCAACAACGTGGCTTTAGGATGCGAGTTTCTCAAGATCTAACAGTAAACTTCTCGTAGAAAAGCGCGTTCAATGTTAAATCCCTTTCTTCTTTAAAATATAATGTTCGGCTAGTTCACCGCTTACCCTATTACCTTCCATATCTAACATAAACAGCTGGTTTTCACCGACGTGGTATTTGCTACCATCAGAGAGGGTGATTTTTGAGCCACTCTTATCCCAATCAAATTTCCCTACCACTTTGAAGATGGATTCATCTTTACCTAAATAAATACTTTTTAATTGAAAGCTATTATCCGCTTGTAGCGTGAGTGTGGTTTCAATACCTTCACAGCTTGCGCAGGGCAGTACACCTACATATTCACCTGGCCAATCGAGTGCATTTTGGCTGTTATCGCCTAGAGATATATTGGTTTGAGCAACGCCGTTCTTATTTGCGGTGTTTGCTGGCTCACCGCATGCGGTCATCATTAAGGCTAGAAGAGCGAGTGTAATCTGTGAAAGTTTCATGTTCATCTTAACCATTTGATTTATTGACTGTCGTATGATGATACCTGCCATCATAGCGTGTTCCAACCTTATTTATTCAGCGTGCTTTTATCATGGCTCATGACACCACAGAGAGTGTTTTCGATTTAGTAAGTAGGAGACTAAGTATTGACCTTGCAAACAAATAGCATCCTGCTCAAACATTTAGCCTCGTTAGTTTACAGATTGAATCTATACTGAATGGTATTACTTAAGGTTGAGTCGCCAAGTTCACTGACAAATTTTTAAGTCACTAGGCTCTAAGCGGGATACAGCAATATTATGACGCGTATGTTAGACAGAATTCTATTTGACGTAAGTCGCTCATCCATTATTGATGGTGGCGATCTCGTTGAGGCTTCGCAACTTATCGTGTCATCCGTTTGTAAAGGCTTAAAAATTAGCCGCGCCGGTATCTGGTTATGGAGTGAAGACCACCAAAGTATGCATTGCTTTTACTTGCTCGATAATAAGCTCAGGCAGGAAGCGCTGATATTAACCAGACTGGATTACCCTCATTATTTCAGTCTATTGGATAACGAGCGAGCCATAGTGGTAAATCTCGCTCAAATCGATAAAGCAACCCATGAGTTTGTTGAGGCCTACTTAGTCCCCAATAACATTAGCTCTCTGTTAGATAGCCCTATACGCCATCGAGGTAAAATGGTAGGCATTATCTGCTCTGAGCATCAAGGTGAGCCTCGTGAGTGGACACGAGATGAAAAAGCCTTTGCTTCGGCGTTGGCCGACTTATTTGGCCGATCTATGAGCGCAAAGGAGATTTTGGACTATCAGGAGCAGTTAAAAGCCATTAATGCCGATTTAGAGACGCAGGTTGAGCAACGGACTCAAGAGTTAGAGACCGTACTGGCGGATTTGCGTTCGATACAACACCATTTAGTCGAGAACGAGAAAATGGCGGCGTTAGGGAGTTTAGTCGCAGGGGTTGCGCACGAGGTCAATACGCCTCTAGGAATTGCCGTGACGTCAGTAACCCATTGTTTAGATGAAGTCTCGCTGCTGAAAACGGCTTTTGAACAAAACGATCTCGATGAAGATAAATTTTTAAGTTTTATCAATACCATGCAAGATGGTTTAGGGCTGATTGAGCGCAATCTTTCTCGAGCCGCGGAGTTAGTCCATAACTTTAAACGTACAGCTGCGGACCAATCGGTGCTTGAGTGTGAGCGATTTAATTTAAAGTCATATATTTATCAGATATTTAGTTCGTTAAGACCATTAATGCGTAAGAAAAATATCATTTTAAGTGTTGAGTTTGATGAGGATATTTTTATTGAATCTTACCCTGGCGCTATCGCGCAAATTTTTACGAATTTAGTCGCCAATAGTTTTCGCCATGGATTTCCAGAGGGCTTTACTGGGGATAAGAACATTATCATCCGAGTCGAAAAGCAAGGCTCGAATATTTGCATGCAGTATCAAGATAATGGGGTAGGGATGACTGACGAGGTTAAATTAAAAGCCTTTGAACCCTTTTTCACTACAGCACGTAAAGATGGCGGCACAGGTTTAGGTATGTCGATCATTTATAATCTGGTGACGCAAAAGCTACAGGGTATGATCATGCTGACCTCATCTCCCCATGAAGGGGTTAAGGTTGAAATACAGATCCCTGATAAATAACCTCAGTGCATCGCTTAGAGGCCACGGTGCTGCTTGTTGCAGGCCTAGTGTCATTCTGCTTTCTTGGCATTTATATGCTACAATTTCGTCCTTTACTTAGACTCACTAATCCTTGATATATCAATGAGAAAAGGCATTTTATTGGCGGGCGGAACGGGTTCACGCCTTTATCCTATGACACAGGTAGTGTGTAAGCAGTTATTGCCCATTTACGATAAGCCAATGATTTATTACCCACTTGTGACCTTAATGCAGGCGGGTATAAAAGAGATTTTAGTTATTTGCACTAGCGGTGATTTACCTCTTTTTCAGGCATTGCTTGGTGATGGTGGACGCTGGGGTATTCAGCTTGAATATGCTGTCCAGCCTTCCCCAAATGGGTTAGCCGAAGCGCTTATTATTGGCGAAGCTTTTTTGGCGGGCGATACATGTGCATTAATTCTCGGTGATAACCTGTTTTATGGGCAACAACTGAGCACAAACTTGCATCGGGCCTCTCAACTCAAGGTGGGGGCGACAGTATTTGGTTACCATGTAGCTAATCCGAATGCCTACGGCGTTGTCGAATTTGATGAAAGCGGAAAAGCGATTTCTATCGAAGAGAAACCCCGAATTGCGCGTTCTTCCTATGCTATTCCTGGATTGTATTTCTTTGATAATCGGGCCAGTGAGTGGGCTAAAAAAGTGATGCTATCGGCGCGGGGAGAGTTGGAAATCGTTGATGTGATTAACCGCTATTTGCATCTTGGTGAATTACAGGTTGAAATTATGGGACGAGGAACGGCTTGGCTAGATACGGGGACACCCGATGCGATGGCCGAAGCCACGCAATTTATTGCTGCTATTGAGAAACGTCAAGGTTTGAAGGTCAACTGCCCTGAAGAAGTTGCTTTTCAATCAGGTTGGATAGATGCAGTGCAGCTTACCGCTTTAGCTCAACCTCTGCTTAAAAGCGGTTATGGTGAGTATCTCTTAGGATTATTAAATAAGCAGGTGTTTAATGAAGTGCATTGAAACCGAGCTTGCAGAAGTACTTGTGTTTGAACCTAAGATATTTGGCGACGAGCGTGGTTTTTTTATGGAAACGTTTCGACAAGCGTACTTTGCTGATTGCTTGATAAGCCGAGGGTTTAAGGCGGTTGAATTAGTACAAGATAATTACAGTCGCTCACAACAGAACGTATTACGTGGCTTGCACTATCAATGCAAGCATCCGCAGGGGAAATTAGTCCGTGTGTGTGTTGGCAGCATTTTTGACGTTGCAGTGGATATTCGTCCGCAATCTGCAACCTATGGTAAATGGGTTGGTAGGATACTTTCTGCGGATAACCATTTGCAAATGTGGATCCCACCTGGTTTTGCCCATGGGTTTTATGTCTTGAGTGAATATGCTGATGTGATTTATCGCTGCAGTGATTATTACGCGCCAGATGATGAATATGTGCTGGCGTGGAATAGTGTTGAGTTTGCCATTGACTGGCCACTACTCGACAAGCTGCCGATTCTGTCTGTTCGGGATGCGAAGGCAACAGTGAGTGCCTAGTTTTAGGCACTCACTGCATGTGGTTTTATTTGTCGTTATGTTCAATACTCGGGCGAGTGTACCAAGGTGCACGAGCGTCCGTGACATCGAATAGGTTGTATTTACGACCTAACATCTGACCACCATCACGCGTCAATGGCATCCAAGAGAGGAATGCACGGCTGTGGGTTGACTTAATCGTCATCAGATCGAATGGAACCGAAATATAGAACCCCTTAGTAAAGCTTCCTTCGCCATACTCTTCAGATGAGAGATTAGTCTTAGTCGCAAAGGCTCCTACGATTACACCACTATTAAATTGTTTTGAGAAATCAACGGTTACCCCTTTATCTTCAGTTAAATACTGGCCAGCACTGACCCTTAGTAGGGTATTTGGGAACCAATTAGGTTGATAATAGGCGGTTGCATGACCCGTTACTGTACCTGTTTGTACTCTGTAAGCTCTATTCGTTAGCGGATCGAATTGATGCTCATCTTCGAAGAAGCCAAACATACTATCTGGATCGCGTTGCTTGACGTAGTTTACATCAAAGCCAAAAGCCCATTGGCTGTTAAGCGGTCGATAGAGGAATTCTGTACCCACACCACCATACATCATCTCTAAATAGCCACCATAGGCTTGATAGGAGATGTTTTCACTCAGATTATCCATCCAAGTCAGTTGCAGGTTATTCACCCTTACAGGATTATCATGTACATATTGACGAATTAGTGTACGTACGCGTTTTAGATCGGTTCCATCAGGTGGAACATCGTACAAAAACTTATCGTAGTTATCATAGAGGTTCAGATATATGGAGCTAGAAAATTCGAAATTATCATTAAAGCGATAACTCGCACTACCTGTTACGCCAATATTGAACATATAGAATCCTTCTGAGCCGCCAAAGGATTGCACCATAGTTGGAGAAATATCAAAGCCGAAATTATCTAACCAATCTTTGTCTGTTTCTGTGACTAATTTACCCTGTGGTGATGTTGGCACACTTACCACACTGGTGTCGGCCATTTTTGCATTGATATAGCCATAACTTGCCACTTGAGCAAATTTATGGCTATCAATGCGTGTTTCTGTTACCGGTTGATGATAGTGGGTTTCTATCAGGCGATATTCTTTTATAGTTGCTGTGTCTGTATTGTTGGCGAGAATCGTTGCCGCTCTCCGATGCGCTTCGTTCCTGTCGCGGAATTTGCTTTGTTCACCCACCACAGTAACTGTGTCATGGTCGAGGTAAATTTGGGCGTTGTAGTAACCAGCAATGGACTGTAAATCTTGGGCGACCTTATTCCAGTCAACATTGTGGGTCGTGTCTTTGTTGGTTGATATAGGCTCAACTGGTGTTTGTTTTTCAGATAAAGCAGTAACTTCTACCTTCGAAACCTTACTAGTTGCATCAGAATTTTGAGTTACTTCTGTTGTTGCATTTGTTAATGGCGCCGCTGGAAGGGGTTTATACTTGGCCGCTTCAGGGTCGCGTTTAATTTGGGTTAGCGTATTAAAGTTGGTTTGTAGGCTAAAGCCTAGTGTCCAAGTATTACCACGCTCATAACTTAAATGCAGATCGCCCCAGTCCCCAAAACGATAGAGCATACCATAATTAAATTTACTGTCTTGTGGCATGGAGACTCCACCACGAACGACAGGGAAGTCGGATTGATAGTCGTTGCCATCGTATTCAACTTTTAAACGCAGAGGTTCCCAAGGTGTTTGATACTCAATCCCACCAAAGAGCGCGGCACAGCCTTTAAACCAACGTTGATAATCAACAGTGCCGCCAGAGCCTCCATAGGAAGTATCTCTATCACAGTTGTAATTGAGATCTTTTTTATCTGAAGTGAGATTTCCGCTATTCCCTATATAACCCCAACCAATACCTAAGGTGAAGTCGAGTGGGCCTACGCGCTTCGTTGCTGCAATAAACTCACCATCAAATAACCCTGTTCCACCAAAATCGCGTACGCCGAAGGAGGTTTCGGGTAACCAATCGGTTTCTTCGAGTAGGCGAACTTTAAAATCAATCCCTTTATCCGTGTATTTAGTACTTCCGCTAAAGCTTGGATCATCGCTGTAGAGTAAGTCTTGTACTTGGGTGTAGCGGATTGTTGTTTCAAACCAAGGAAATAACTGTACTGATGCAGTAAAATGCTGATATTCGTCGTTATAGCTGGTGGCAAAATTAAATTCACCTTCGGGAGCCATGCGTCCCGTAGGCATTTGCATTAAACCTACGCCACCAAAATCTGATTGTGAAGGTAAGAGTGTGGGATAGGAAAATTCATCGGCGCTAACGTGTAATAAAGGTAGTAGAGCTAAAGATAGCGCAGATAAACGCCCGAACGTATGCAAAGTGGGGGTCGACTTTTTCATTACAGAGCCTGATTTTTGAGTAATTCGATAATGTTGTTGTTTAATGTGGAATAATCATCAAAAAGGCTTGAAAACTCAACGAAGAGTATTGCACCAGGTGCGATATCTTGAGCCTGATGATTCCAATAGGCAATAGGTTGTCGAATAGCATTACCATCAGGTTGAATTATCCATACAAAACTATTTTCAGCGTTTTCCAATAAACCAGCTTGCTTCAGATAGTCTTTACTGCTTTTACGAGATTGCCACACTTGTTCACCCGTTTGTGCCACGGATCCAACCACTGTGACTGTTGTCGGACGAGGGGGTAACACTAATAAAAATTGCCCATCAATGCTGGGATTATAGGCGTCTGTAATACGAATTAAATCGAGATCTAACGGCTGATTAACCCTTTGTCCGAGTTTAATATTTCTGAGAAACTGCGCAAATTTGGAAAGCTTCGCAATATACTGGCTGTTATCCACTTGCTGTCCAATATTTGCCAATTGCTGCAATACATGCTGACGAGTGGCTTCTAGTTCGGCGGTGTTTTGTAGATCTAGCAATGCAGCACCTAACCAGTAAATCGGTATAGCTTCGTTTCTTGTTGTCTTATTATAAAGTGGCAGTTGGGTTAAACCATCTTGCACTGCTTGTCCAACACGAATTGTTGCAGGATAGGTTATCTGCATCTGCGGTTCTTTAGAAGCTGATGTGCTGACGTAGAGTTGTGTATTGGCTTGGACTGTAGGCAAAAATAATGTACTCAGCAGTAGAGCTAAAGAAGGAGTATAGGATTTCATTATGGCTCCACTAAGCTGCAAAAGGCTTTAGCAAGGTAATATCAATAAATGGCAGATTGGGCGCAATCTTCTGACGACTCTTAAGAACGGTACCATTTTCTGGGTCTAGCCAAAATTCATTTTGGTATTTAATGTTGAGTGCTTCCACAGAGACATTTTCACTAAAATGTAGAGCTTGAGTGGGGAGGCCGTTGATTAGAATCTTTTCGTCGGCAATCAATTTAAATTCAGATGTTGCTTTATAGCCATAATGATAACCGGGTTGCCAGTCTAGCGTACGAATCCAAGTTTTTGGGGTATTGCTTAAATGCAAACCTAGTAGCAAAGGGTCTGGCTCATCACTTTCGACTGCACTTAAATTACCAGCGAGTAGATTGTGGGTTTTGACTAAGCGACCATTGACAGTGACTAACATCCCTTTATCTGCAGATAACCATTTAAGTTCAAGAGCATCGGGATTTTGCTTGGTAGGGGATAGAGTCACTTTGGGTTCTGCAAACGCTAATACTACAAATGCTTGGGGTGTATCTTCTATTTTTACATAGACACTAGCATAGGGGTTAGCTTTTACTTGTTCAGCACTGAGAGTGATATCATCATCACCGATAAAGGCGAGCTTAATCGTATCGTTTAGCGCACTAATTCGTTGGCTACAGCCAGAAACACCTATAAGAAAGGCTGAGAGCGATATTAGCGAAAATAATCTTGTGTATATACGCATCCGGATTGCTTATTTTAAATAATAATTGGTTGTCAATGTAAAGGCATGTGGAGGGGATTTCAAGTCATCAAGAGTTGACCTTTACTTTTAAATGCCTGAAAAAAAACAACCGCCATGTGGCGGTTGTTTAAATATCCGGTTAATGGCTTAGTTACCAGTACCAGTGGTAGTGTTAGTACCAGTGCTGGTGACTGGGTTACCGTCAGAACCGTTAGATGCTACTACGATACCAGTAATAGCCGCTGCACCTGCTACACCACCAGCAACTAGAGTACCAGTTGCGCCACCAGTAGTTGCGCCACCAGTAGTTGTGCCACCAGTAGTTGGGTTAGCATTTGCAGCAACTGAGCCTAACATTGAAATAGCAGCAATAAGTGCTAATGAAGTTTTTTTCATCGTGATTCCCTTTTAGAAAAAATTAACCTAATTTTTAGCTAATCTAGTACAGCATGATAGGCGATTCAACTTAAATGATCAATGTTAAATCTGTTTCGCCATTCAAACTTTAGACTGATTTGCTGCCGATTCGCCTTCAAATAATCCTTAATTTAGAATGGGTTTGCCACATTCACGTTGGATCACTGAGGCGACACTTATTTTATACCACGTCGAGGTTGGTGCTTCAAATCGATTTATTTGACCGTTTGTAACAAGCCCTAGGCAATAAATACCTCAAGCTAGATTAAAAAACGCTTTTAGTTCGTCCATTTGAGCCATGCCATCTTTATAGCCCAATTCAATCAATGCACTTGTGTATGACTTCTCAAACAAGAGATAGGACACAATACTCGAGTCTGACTGCCTGTCGATACCGATAAAACCTAGTAAGGTCTTGATCGCCCAAGGCATATCATCGTAGAAACGGGCGGCGATTTTACTTAAGTCTTCACTGGGTTTTATCACTAGGGTTTTTATCGGATGTAATGACAGTTGAGCGCGGCTCTCTTCGGGGATCAACGACAGCGTATGGTTAATCCGCTCTAGGCGCTCAAGATCGCTATTTAAGGTATCAGAAAATATTGTATCCAGCAGATGACCGGCAATGGTTGCCGTCTTGGGATGATATTCTAACTCCATAGGGAAATGCTTATGGGGACTGTCTAGGTTTATCACCAGCAGTTTATTGGCGCCTAAATGGATTGGACTTGAAAGCGGTGCCAGCTGGTGGACGGAGCCGTCACCATAGTAGGCTTGGTTAAGCTTAATTGAAGGGAACACCATGGGAATCGCCGAGCTTGCCAACAAATGTTCGGTATTTAACATTCGCCGCTCACCGCTGCGTCTTGCGCGGGTCCAGTTTTCAATATCCCGCGCCGCTTGAAAAAACGTCACCGAGCGTGAGTTGTTATAGCAGGAGGTATCAACACTGAGTGCCGTTAATGCACCGTTGCGGATATTGCGATCAATTCTTTTAAAATCAATGAGTTCATTGAGTAAGTGTCGTAAAGGTTCGTTATCGAGTAGGCTGCCAGCATCCGTATTGACCTTATCATCCTGTAGACCTTTAAGTGCCATTTTCGCCAAATGGCTTAACACGCCGGGAATGGAGGCGCGATATACTTTTCTGGTTTCAAAATGGCGCCAAACCCATTCGAGTTTTCTAACCCCTAAGTGGAAACAGGAGGCATGGGTGGCGATGGAAGTGCCATTAATTGCACCTGCAGATGTGCCACAAATGATTTTAAAGGGTACGCCATGGTTGCGGGGATAGAGTTGGACCAGTGCTTTTAGCACTCCCACTTGATAGGCTGCACGGGCGCCACCGCCTCCGAGAACTAATGCTGTTGATGTTGGCAATCTTATGACTCAACGATTTGTTATTATGATTTTATTAAAGCAATGCCTACTCTAAAAAAGCAAGTCTGAGCAGTTATCTTAATGACATATCTTTAGTTTTTGGTGTGAGGTTGAGCTGAGGAGAGAGCAAATCTGTTATTAGGGTGGAAAATAAAAAACGCACTTAAGTCTGACTTAAGTGCGTTTGCATTTATACGCGTGAACCCTATTTAAGTATTCGCTCAAACCGGCGGATTCAGCGCGGTAAACTTTTGTTTAAGGCTGCAGATTCTTTAAGAAATCGACGATTTGGTCGAATGGTACGTCTTGCTTCTCACCGGTGCGGCGGTTTTTGTATTCAAATACACCGGCGTCGATATTGCGATCGCCAATCACCACAGTATGTGGAATACCAATCAGTTCCATATCGGCGAACATTACGCCTGGACGCTCTTTACGGTCATCCAGTAGCACATCGATACCCGCAGCACTTAAATCTTTGTATAACTGCTCGGCGATATCAGTCACGCGGTGCGACTTGTGCATATTCATTGGCAGAATGCCCACACTGAATGGCGCAATGGCTTCTGGCCATACAATGCCACGGTCATCAAAGTTTTGCTCAATGGCCGCTGCTACGATACGGCTCACGCCAACACCGTAGCACCCCATCAGCAACACTTGTGATTTACCGTTCTCATCGAGAACCGTCGCATTCATCGATTTAGAATAGTTAGTACCGAGTTGGAAGATATGACCCACTTCGATACCACGAGCCATAGCATAAGTCCCTAAACCATCCGGTGTTGGCTCGCCTTCAACCACGTTACGGATATCGGCAGCTTGTGCCAGTGGCAGATCGCGCTCCCAGTTGATGCCAAAGTAGTGTTTGTCATCTTGGTTAGCGCCAGCGGCGAAGTCGCTCATCACGCTAACACTGTGGTCGATGATGATAGGCATATTCAGGCCGACAGGGCCTAATGAGCCAGGACCAGCGCCAATGGCGTCACGGATCAGGGCTTCTGGGGCAAATTCTAATGGTGATGCCACTAAATCTAGCTTGTCTGCCTTGATTTCGTTCAGCTCGTGGTCGCCACGTACAATCAGCGCTACCAGCGGTGCTTCTTCCGTCGCACCCTTAACAATCAAGGTTTTCACTGTCTTAGTGATATCTAAACCGAATTGTTCAACTAACTCGGCAATGGTTTTCGCATCTGGCGTATCGACTAAACGTAACGCTTCAGTTGCCGAGCCACGCGCTTCGGTTGGCATTGGTGATTCGGCTTTCTCGATGTTAGCGGCATAGTCGCTGCCAGTAGAGTAGGCGATTAAGTCTTCACCGCTTTGCGCCAATACGTGGAACTCGTGTGACATGCTGCCACCGATAGAACCTGTGTCCGCTAAAACTGGGCGGAAGGCCAAGCCCATGCGTGAAAGAATGTTGCTATAGGCTTGATACATGGCCTCATAGGTTTCATTCATGGTATCTACGTCCAGATGGAAAGAATACGCATCTTTCATTAGGAACTCGCGCGAACGCATCACGCCAAAGCGTGGGCGCACTTCGTCACGGAATTTGGTCTGGATTTGGTAAAGATTCAGCGGTAATTGCTTGTAAGAGCTGACTTCTTTACGGATTAAGTCGGTGATTACTTCTTCGTGGGTTGGCCCCAGAACGAAGTCACGGTTATGGCGGTCTTTAAAACGCAGCAGTTCAGGACCAAATTTGTCCCAACGACCAGTTTCTACCCATAAATCAGCCGGTTGCACCATAGGCATTAGGATTTCAATCGCGCCCGCTTTGTTCATTTCTTCACGAACAATGGCTTCGACTTTACGCAATACACGCAGGCCCGTGGGCAGATAGCTGTATAGACCTGAAGCGTTACGGCGGATCATACCCGCACGTAGCATTAATTGATGGCTGATGACTTCTGCATTCGCAGGTGTTTCTTTTTGAGTAGAAAGTAGGTATTTGCTAACGCGCATTACCGATGTCCAAATTTGAGTTGAATGGGCGCCATTTTATCACCTGCTTCGATGATGTCACCTATGGATTGAGGTTAAATTCAATCAACTGGAGACAAATGGCCGTTTTCATTTTACAAAGTGTGCCGCGTTGCCACAGAGGACGCAGCATGTGGATAAAGCTGAGTGAGTTATTTATCCCGCCTATCGCCAATCACCCGTGCGGGGTTGCCCGCGACGATGGCCCAATCGGGAACATCTTTAGTGACAATACTGCCCATGCCAATTACCGCATGGTCGCCAATGGTGACACCATCGACTATCCCTGCCTGTGCGCCAATCCACACATCTTTACCTATCACGACTCCTTTAGAATGGGAGGCTTGTTGATAAATGGGCGTATCTGGCACCATGCCATGATTAAACGCATAAATGGTCACATGGTTGGCAATGCGAGTTTGGGAGCCTATGTGAATGCCCACTCGTCCGCCATCAAAGGAGCAGCCGTGATTGATGGCAACTTCATTACCGAGCGTGATAGGGCCGTGCAAAAAGCATTCAGCGGCAATCATGCAGCGATTACCGATTGTGATATCGCGATTGGGCTCGGCAAATAACTGCGCCTCGGGCGCAATAAAACAGTTTTCGCCAATGGTCACGGTTTCGAGGGCGCAAAGGTTGGCTTGCACTTCATCCTGCCAGGGTTTGGCCCAAACTAAGTGTTTTTCTTTGAGTGAAAAATACAACCAGGGCATCCAAGACAGACGCTTTTTATGCTGGCTCTGATAATCAGGCAAGGCCGTTGTGATTGGCGTCTGCATTTAGCCACATTTCCCCGGTTTGAGTTCTAAAACCTGAATGTATTCCTGTTCATCCTCATCGACCGCCATCCGCCAAAAGATATCTAAATCATACAAAGCGACTTGATATAACTTGGGGTCATCCTTGGCTTTTTTATAGGCCGGGCGGGGGTCTTGCCCCAGCACGCCGTGGATGAGTATGGCTAGATCAGTATAGGCGTCCTGCTTGCTGTAAGTGTCAATCTGGATTGTGGCGAGTTCTGAAAACACGACGCGGATAAGTTTTGGTGCTTCTTGCGCGATACCGCCGACGGCACCTTCAATCGAATCCGAGAACGGAATATAGGGCTTAATATCGATTATGGGCGTGCCATCGACAAGATCCATGCCCGAAATCTCTAGGCATACTTTGCCTTTACGTTGCACCACCCCGTGGAGTTTGACCACGGATTGGCCTATGCCATTCGGGCGAAAGGTCGAGCGAGTCGCGAATACGCCGAGTTTTTCATTGCCGCCTAAACGGGGCGGGCGTACGGTCGTTTTCCACCCTTGGGCGAGATTCTCATGGAAACAAAACAACAACCAAAGGTGGGAATATTGCTCGATACCACGCACGGCATCGAGATGATTGACATGGGGCTCCAGCTCAACATAACCGCGTGCCTCCACCAAACCGGGCTGCCGTGGAATGCCAAATTTTTGTTTATAGGGAGTACGGCAAGTGGCGACAGCGGTAATCTGGTTGGTAAATGTCATGCAAAAAATACCTAAAGGAAGGGCAACAACCCAAACTCAGATGGCCTAGGTTGTTAAGTACATCAATATTGGCGTGCAGTATACACGCTTTGAACTAGTCGGCAGAGGCCATTTTGATGGCTTGGCCAACGCAGAGGGCGCGGCTAACACAGCCTTGGGCCGCTTCTTCCATCATCACGCATTGTTTGATGATGATGCCATTGGCGCCTTTATCGGCCGCTGCGCGGCGGGCTTCGGTTCGGGCTTCACTTAAGGAAGCGGGCACCGCATTCACATCGGCTTGACAAGATTCACCCTGTACCAAACCTTTTAATTCGTAATGGCCTTTAGGCAAACTATCGCCCTCAAACAGCGTGACATCTCCAGCCTTGAAGTAGTCATTAATCGCCTCGCTATCCAAATTGCTGTTAAAACTGTAATCGCTGGCACAGGCGCTAAGCAGTAGCACTAATGCACTTGAGAGGATGATTTTCATGGTTTGACCTGAGATTAAGGGTAAATAGGCGCAGTCCAACGGACTGCGCGGTATCGAGCGATTTATCTGAGCAAATTCTAGCGCTTAAGATACTTTTGATAAAGCTGCTGGTGGCGATTATTCAGATCTATTTGCCGTCCTTCAATCCAGATCGCATCAATTTTGTTGCTCATGGGGTCTAGGATATCCCCATTACTCAGCACAACACTGCCCTGAAAGCCCACAGCGATGGCGCCTAAATCGGCAATCCCCAGCAGTTTTGCTGCATCTAAAGTCACCGATTTTAATGCTTGCTCGGGCGTCACGCCGTAAGCAGCACTGTAGCCTGCGGCATAGGGAAGGTTACGACTATTCCAATCCGATGAAAACCCTAGGGCATAGGGAATGCCTGCACTTGCTAGCAACGAAGGGATTTTAAAGGGTAAATCCACTGGTTCATCTTTACGTTTGGGCAGACTCAGAGTGTGCGGGTAAATCACACTGGCGTTCACTTCCCTTAGGCTTGAAGCCAATCGCCATGCATCATAACCACCGACAATCACCAATTTAAATTGATATTTTTTAGTCAGGGCAATGACTTGCTCAATTTGGCTGACGCTGTCCGCATGGGCAAATAGCGTGGCCTTACCTTGGTACAGGGGCAACATGGCCTGCCAACGTAAATTGGCTGTCTTGGCTGAATCCTTTGCCTTATGGCTTAAAAAGTAGCGATAGCCATCCTCAAAGGCTGTGGTCAGTGTATCTATTGCTTGCTGATTTTTCTCAATCGCCTTGGCTTTTTCCTTTTCATCCTCTGGGATACGCTTGATTTGCGGCCAGTAAACATGGAATTGGCCTTCGCTTGGTTGCAGGGCGTCCTCAATCGTCCAAGCATCGAGGTCTACGACCACAGATTGGCCCGCGAGTCCGTCGCCACTGGGGACGATTTGTGCGTGGGTGATGCCATTGTAGCGAATGGTCGGCAATAGTTCGGAATCTGGGTTGTAAGCCGTCGCAGCGCTAATTTGCGGATTAAAATCACCGACTTCTGCATTATCTACGGTTGGGCGCACCATCTCGATTTCCACTAAACCAAGACTGGTATCGAGTGCGATAAGGCCGGGGTATAAGTGTTTGCCCGTGGCATCGATGACCTGCGCTTGGCCATTAGCGCCATTGGTGCTTAGCTGTTGCCCGATGGCGCTAATTTTACCTTGCTCAATCAACACATCGGTATTGTTCAATGTCCCTTGGCTGACGGTATGCACAGTGGCGTTTTTAATCAACACGCTCTGGGTTTGTTTGGCCGCAGGGACGAGATTGTGTGCCTGGGCTGACAGCGTGATAGCCAGTGTCGACAGCAGCAAGCTAGTGGGTAAGTGCTTCATTATTTTGCTCCCTGATGATGTAGGCCCCAAGCCTGATAATGGGTATCGCAGTGCCATTGTGGTTCCTTAAGTGGAGTGACTTTCTCACCCGCCTTGGCGTTATCATCACTAGTGAGAATTTTTTGGATAAGGGCGGCGCGCTCTGCGACAACCTGCTGCTGGGCAAGCTGGTCTTGATCGCGATCGAAGTAGCGTTTGCCCTCGACCCAAGCCTGCGTCACTTTGGCGTAAATCGATAGCGGCTCGGCGTTCCAAAGCACGATATCGGCCATCTTGCCTGGGGTGAGTGAGCCTACATACTCATCGACTCTGAGCTGTTTCGCCGGGTTGATGGTCACCATATTCCAGGCATCTTCTTTAGACATATCGCAATACATCATTGACTTGGCCGCTTCTTGGTTGAGTCTGCGCTGCATTTCGTAGTCGTCGGAGTTGATGCTGGTAAGTACGCCCTGTTTTTGCATCAGGCAGGCGTTTTGTGGAATCGCATCATAGACTTCGAACTTATAGGCCCACCAATCGGCAAAGGTCGAGGCGCCTGCGCCATGGGCGGCTAGTTCACTGGCCACCTTGTAACCTTCCAGTACGTGGGTAAAGGTTTGCACTTTAAAGTGATAGGCTTCGGCTAATCGCAGGAACATTAAGATTTCTGACTGCACATAGGAGTGAATATGTACATCGCGCTGTTGCTTTAATACTTCGGCCACCGCTTGCAGACGGTAACTTGGGCGCGGCGCAATGGTTTTCTTCTGCTCACTGCTGCGTAAATCATCATAGTCTTTCAGTGCATTCTCATAGGCGATTGCGGCATCGAAGGTTTCTTCGAATAAGGCTTTCACGCCCATGCGAGTTTGTGGGAAGCGCTGAACAAACTTCTCGCCCCAGTTACTCTGTTTGACGTTTTCGCCAAGGGCGAATTTGATACTGGCGGGGGCATTGGCAAATTTAAGCTGCTCGGCACTTTCACCCCATTTCATCTTGATTAACTGGGATTGACCACCAATCGGGTTAGCACTGCCATGGAGTAATTGCGCACTGGTTACACCGCCCGCGAGGGCGTGATAGATAGAAATATCTTCAGGATTGATCACATCGCCAATCCGCACTTCAGAGGTGACTGCGTCTGTACCTTCATTAGTGCCGCCATTGATCGCAATATGGGAATGCTCATCGACGATACCCGCAGTTAAGTGTTTACCCGTTGCATCGAGAACTTGATAACCTGAAGGCGTACTGAGTTGCTGACCGATTTTTTCAATTCGGCCATTGGCCATTAACAGATCGGCATGTTCCAATATGCCTTGTTTATCTGAGGTCCACAGGGTGGCATTTTTAATGTGGAGTTTCTCGGCTTTTGGCGCCTCACTCAAACCATAGGCGACGTTAGGGTAGGTGAGTTGACTCACTAAGGTTGGCGCGGCATCGGTTTTGGGCGTGTCGGTTGGCTTTGTATTTGGACTCGAAGCGATAGCAATGCCAGCCACATTAGTGCTGCGACTTTGGGCGTCCACCATGCGGCCTTGAATACCATCTTTGGCGAGCCAGAGAATAAAACGGCTAATGCCATGAATACCTGCATCGCTTAAATCGGCGTTAAAGCTCACGCGGCCATCGTCTTCAAGCTGAAGATTGGTGAGTGGAATACTCTTCTCGCCACTGCTCAGCTGACCTTGGAAGGCGGTTTTGCCTGCTTTGCCAGTATCTTCAAGGCTCAAATCTAAGGTTAAATTATTCAGCGTGAGCTGATAGTCACCCAAGAGTTTGGCCTGTGGGAGTGAGCGGATGGATTGTTCTTCCCCCTGCAGCCAGACACTGTAAATTTGTCCATCCTTAAAGATATTGCCCTTTGTAATCACAAAGTCGGCCATATAGCCGGGGGCAAGTTTACCGGCGAACTCTGCAGTACCTGCAATCTCGGCGGCTTGAGTCGTCAGCGCGGCGAGGGCATTGTCCTCACTCAGCCCGTGCGCGATGGCTTGACGTAGGCGAGGCCAAAACGCTTCTGTTTTAATGCCAAATTGGGTAAAGGCAAAGGGGATTCCTGCATTAGCCACTGCAGCTGGGTTTGTCGGCGCGCGCTCCCACTGTCTGAGTTCTGCAAGGGAAACTTCACGGTCGGCATCATCTGTACCCACATCGGGTGCCTGCGGATAATTGAGCGGCAGGATCAGAGGATAATTCAGGGCCTTTAATTCATTGAGCCGGGCGTATTCCTGACCACTTGCGAGTAAGTTTGCGGGCTGCTTGTGTTCTTTAAGCAGGTTAGCGGCGCGCAGCAAATCGTTAAGGTTTTTTGTTTCAAAGACGATTTGCTTCTCGGCTAAGTTATCTAAGCGTTCGAAGGCGATATTAAATTCAATTTGAGCATTTACTGAACTATTAACCGATTTGTGCTTATTTTGGTTATACCAGTTAGCATCGGCAAAGGTTTGCCTGATAAGTGCAATACTGCCCATGAGGGAATTGGGATAATCTTGTTCAGATGTGCCTTTATCGAAGGCCATAAAAGGTTGGCTGCGTGCGCGATAAATCACCTCATTGGCGGTTTTATCGGCTAATGAAAGACTCACGCCTGTGCCACGGAAAATACCGTCGAGTTTACTGCTTTGTACGCTGGTAAAGCCGTTATTGATCCAATCTCGTGCGCGTTCTTTATTCGGATAAACGTAATTAAACCATTCTTTTTCAGCGTGAATTGCACCATTTTCCGCATTACCGCCAATACGCTTAATATCATATACCGGACGAGTCAGCCCCAATTTAGGATATTCAAACTCGATACCATAATCGGTAAAGGGATCTATAAAACCGGGATAGATAGTATAACCACTGAGGTCAACCCTTAATGCCGCCTCCGGGATATCACCTTTTTCAATAATGGCTTTGATCCGATTGTTTTCTACTAATAAAGTGGCATTTTTGAGTCGCTTCCCTGGCGCCATGATTAATTCAGCATTGGTAAAGGCTGTTAACTTATTGACGGGGGAAATAGGATTGGCCTCGGCAAAAATGTTGTGGGAAACCAAACTACTTATAATGCCGCAGCTTATTATTATCTTATTGTTTATCTGCATTTTTTATTCACTTAGACGGAGGGGGAATAAAGAGTAACCTAAAGCAGATGTAAATACTAAAGCTGAATTGTAACGCAATTTAAGCATTTGCTTGAATGCAATGGCGGGGGCATTCAGGCATAAAAAAGCTCGCAGGGCGCGAGCTTTTTTATGTTACTCAATGGTGGTAATAGCAAACGGCTATTACCAGCACTGTATTGGATTAGATTAAGAAATCATCCATAGAACGGCCTTTATTGACTTCGTTCTTAAATACCGTTGGCATACGACCTTGACCAGTCCACTGGATCACTTCGCCGTTAACTTCAATTTGGTATTTTGCTGGACGTGGAGCGCGTTTTTTACCTGCAGCTTTAACTGCTACGCCACCTAAGTCGTCGATTGATAAACCAACTGCTTCCATTTGTTGGCGGATTTCTTCGATTTTGGCATTACGCGCAGCAATAGCTTGCTGTTCTTCTGCCTCCATTGACTCACGCTCAACTAAAATTTTATCTAGCTTAGCCGCTAAATCACGCAGTTCTTCTACGCTGAGATCTTTTACCGCAGCTTTAAAACGACGACCGTGAGTTAATATCTCTAAAAATTCGCTCATATCTATTTTCGTCCCACTCTATTTTTATTACAGGATAATGGTGAACAACAGCTAAATGATAGAAACTAATATTGTTCGAATCAAATAAAATTATGCAATAAACAGAAATTAAATATTATTTAATTTTTGAACTTTTTTAATATGACAGATAAGTGTTCAAAAATGTGGCCAATACCACAGTCTTAAAAAATGCAAACAGGCGTTTGACTTTGGTTGACGTTAACGTTAACAGGACGTAAAGTGGCTCTATCCTGCATTGGTGATTACCAATGTTTTGTCCATGTACATGAAAGTGTAGGAAGGAAACCCTATGAAAGTATTGGTGCCTGTTAAGCGCGTAGTTGATGCCAATGTGAAGGTCAGGGTAAAAGCTGACAACACCAGCGTTGATACCGCAAACCTCAAAATGGCGTTGAACCCTTTTTGTGAAATTGCAGTAGAAGAAGCGGTTCGTTTGAAAGAAGCGGGCAGTGCTACTGAAGTAGTGGTCGTCAGTATCGGCAATAAAGCCGTTCAAGAACAATTACGTACCGCGTTAGCATTAGGTGCTGACCGTGCGATTCACATTGATACTGAAGAAGAGTTAGCGCCAGTATCAATTGCCAAATTACTTAAGGCAGTACAAGAAAAAGAACAAGCACAATTAGTGCTGTTTGGTAAGCAATCTATCGATGGTGATAATAACCAAACAGGTCAAATGTTTGCGGCATTAACAGATATGCCGCAAGCCACCTTTGCCTCGGAAATCAAAGTGGAAGGCAATTCAGTGCAAGTGGCACGTGAGATCGATGGTGGTATGCAAACCCTGAGTCTGCCATTGCCAGCTGTGGTCACTGCCGATTTACGTTTAAATGAGCCTCGTTACGCTTCATTACCTAACATCATGAAAGCTAAACGTAAGCCATTAGATGTGCTCACTGTTGCGGATTTAGGTGTGACGTTAAAAGCCCATCAAACTGTGGTGAAGGTGACGCCGCCTGCCGAACGTAAAGCGGGTATCATGGTTGCGTCTGTAGCTGAGCTGGTTGAAAAGTTAAAGAATGAAGCGAAGGTGATCTAAATGGCCATTTTAGTATTAGCAGAACACGATAATGCGGCACTGAAACTGGATACCGCAAAGGTTGTCACCGCAGCCCGTGCAATTGGTGATGATGTACATGTATTGGTGGTGGGCCACCAATGTGGCACCGTGGCGCAAGCTGCGCAAGCATTACAAGGCGTTACTCAAGTGTTGGTGGCGGATAACAGCGTCTATGAAGCCCATTTAGCCGAAAACGTGGCTAAATTGCTGGTGGACTTAGCGCCTAGCTACAGCCATATCCTCGCCGCAGCATCGAGCGCTGGTAAAGATACGCTACCACGTGTGGCGGCCTTATTAGACGTTGCACAAATTTCTGAAGTGATAGGCGTGGTGAGCAGCGATACTTTTGTTCGCCCCATTTACGCAGGTAACGCTTTGGCAACAGTACAAAGCCATGACGCGATTAAAGTGATGACAGTTCGTGCCAGTGCCTTCGATGCAGCGGCGCAGGGCAACAGTGTTGCCGTTACCACCTTAGATAAAGTATTTGAAGCCAAAACCCAGTTCGTATCTCAATCTCTGACTGTTTCAGCGCGTCCAGAATTAGGTAATGCAGGCATTATCGTTTCTGGTGGTCGCGGTATGGGCAGCGGTGAAAACTTCGGCATGTTAGAGCAACTGGCTGACAAACTCGGTGCAGCAGTAGGGGCTTCGCGCGCGGCGGTTGACGCAGGTTTTGTGCCTAACGATCTGCAAGTGGGTCAAACCGGTAAGATTGTGGCGCCAAACCTTTACATTGCCGTGGGGATTTCGGGTGCCATCCAGCATTTAGCTGGGATGAAAGATGCTAAGGTGATTGTTGCAATCAACAAAGATCCTGAAGCACCAATCTTCCAAGTGGCCGATTATGGTCTCGAAGCAGACCTGTTTGACGCCGTTCCAGAGTTGATCGCAACTCTAGGTTGATTTTATCCGTGATCTAAGTCAAAGTAAGCGGCTTTGCGGTGGCAACTGCTTAGCCGCTTATGTTTTTATGTGCCTCACGCCCATGCATGGGCGTTCTTAGAAGTAGAGGCGCACCAAATATCAGTAGTGATCAGTAGGGTGATTCCGATGATCGTTCACGAAAGGATTTGGTGCCGAAGTGGTTTGATTTATCACGATCAACTGCTGGGGTTGTGCCGAATAGGTATAACACTGCCATAGTATTTTCTGATACGGATATTAGGAATAGTTACTATGGAGCGCTACTGATAGGACAGGTGATCTTGGGTATCTATTGCCTTTTCCCACCAGTTCAGTCGCCCTCCATTCGTATTTTGACGAAGAAATAATCAATGACTGTAGTTAGTTATGCCGATTCGGCACTTTCTCTGCTGCCGCCTGTGGTCGCAATTGTGTTGGCGATTTTTACTCGCCGAGTTCTCCTTTCCCTCGGTTTAGGTATTGTGATTGGGGTGTTATTGCTCAATCAGTTTTCACCTATGGCCAGTGGTGAGTTTTTAGTTAACAGTGTAAAAGGGCTTTTTTGGTCTGAAGATGGTGTAAATTCTTGGAATTTATACATTCTTGGCTTTTTAATTGTATTAGGGATGATCACGGCATTAATTACCGTCAGTGGTAGTGCGCGGGCATTTGCCGATTGGGCACGCTTGCATATTCGCAATAAACGCGATGCCAAATTACTGACCATGTTCTTGGGCTGTGTTGTCTTTATTGACGATTATTTCAATAGCTTAGTCGTTGGCTCTGTCGCAAGGCCCGTCACCGACCGTTATTATATTTCCCGCGCTAAGTTAGCTTATTTATTAGATTCAACGGCGGCGCCTGTTTGTGTTATTTCGCCAGTATCGAGTTGGGGCGCTTATATTATTGCGCTGATCGGTGGCATATTAACCGCTCACGGTTTTGCCGACTCTGGTCATTTGAGTGTATTTATTCAAATGATCCCTATGAATTTCTACGCTATTTTCTCTTTATTATTATTACTATGTGTTGCATTTATGGGCTTAGATATTGGCCCTATGCGTGAGCATGAGTTAAATGCGCAGCGCGGTAATTTATACGATGAGAATAAAGGATTACCACCGGGAGCGAATGCCGATTTACCTGAAGCCGAAACGGGTAAAATCCTCGGTTTATTCTTACCCATCACTGTGCTGGTATTTGCAACCCTGTATTTTATGATCAATAGCGGTGCTCAAGTATTAGCGAAAGAAGGTATTGAATTTAATATTATTTCCGCTTTTGAAAAAACCGATGTCAGTTCATCACTGTTCTTTGGTGCCTTAATTGGCTTAGCGGTTACGCTGGTGCTAAACCTAGTGCAAGGCGTTGAAAAGTCGATGGTCGTTAAAGGTATCGTGCAGGGGGCTCGCTCTATGCTACCTGCGATTTATATCCTGTTATTTGCTTGGACCATTGCTGGTGTGATTGGCCAGCTTGAAACCGGTAAGTTTATGGCAAGTCTCGCGACGGGGAACATTCCCTTTGCCTTCTTACCTGCGTTGATGTTCGTGTTAGCGGGCCTGACGGCTTTCTCTACGGGAACCAGTTGGGGCACGTTCGGCATTATGTTGCCGATCGCAGCCGATATGGCTATGGGTAGCCACACGGCCATGATGTTACCTATGCTAGCTTCGGTATTGGCGGGCGCAGTATTTGGTGATCACTGTTCACCGATTTCTGATACCACGATTTTGTCGTCAACTGGGGCGAGTTGCCATCATATCGACCACGTAGTCACTCAGCTTCCTTACGCTGTGATTGTGGCGCTGATCAGCATGGTGGGTTATGTCGTGCTTGGTTTCACTGAATCAGTCAATGCGGGGCTACTGACCTGTAGCGTATTGTTTGTGTTGACTATCATTGGCTTGCAAATTAAATCAAAAAGCTTGGCGAAATAAGTCGCCCTTAAGGAGAATGACTACTCAGCTATTCTCAAGGTGAATTTCGCGAGAGTTAAAAAAATCGGCCAGCAAATATGCTGGCCGATTTTTTATCGTTCACTCATCCCCAATTACAGGGCGGTGTTGAGTCCACGGCGGTTGAGTAAACCTTCGGTGGTTGGCTCTTGGCCACGGAAGTTTTTGTAGGCTTCCATTGGTGCGATACTATTGCCCACTTCGCGAATCGTCTTGCGGTATTTCATGCCGATTTCACGGTTCAGGCCACCTTGAGTTTGCACGTAAGCGTAGGCATCTGCCGCTAAAATCTCACTCCACATGTAAGCGTAGTAACTTGCTGAGTAACCACCCGGGAAGGCGTGGGCAAAGTAAGTTGACTTATAACGTGGTGGTACAGCAGTGATATTTAAGCCGTGTTTTTTCAACGCATTGGCTTCGAATGTCGCCACATCTTGCAGTGGAGTATCAGGGCTTAATGAGTGCCATTCCATGTCGACGAGCGCCGCAGCCATATACTCTAAGGTATCAAAGCCTTGGTTAAAGCTGCCGGATTTAAGCAGTTTTTGCAGTAAATCATCGGGAATAGGCTTACCAGTTTCGTAGTGTTTGGCGTAGTTGGCTAACACTTTAGGATGGGCCGCCCAATCTTCTTCGAAGGTTGATGGGAATTCCACAAAGTCACGGGAAACCGAGGTGCCCGCCAAGCTTGGGTAAGTCACCTTAGAGAACATACCGTGGGTACCATGGCCCATTTCGTGGAACATAGTCGTGACTTCATTGTAGCTGACGAAGGTCGGTTGGCCTTCAGGCGCCTTCTTGATGTTCATCACGTTAACCACGACAGGCTTAGTGCCTTCGAGGAAGGATTGACCCACGAACGAGCTCATCCATGCACCACCACGTTTACCTTCACGGGCAAAGTAGTCAGCATAGAAAATCGCCATGCTTGAACCATCGGCATCAAACATTTCGTAGGCTTTCACATCTGGGTGATATACAGGTAAATCTGGACGTGGCTTTAAGGTTACGCCGTAGAGCTCTTTGAGCGTATAGAACACGCCGTCTTCGAGTACGCGGTTAAACTCGAAGTAAGGGCGAATGCTATTGGCATCGAGGGCATATTTCTCTTGGCGAACCTTCTCGGCGTAGAATTCCCAGTCCCATGGCGCGAGTTCAAACTTGCCGCCAGTCTTGTCGATCATCGCTTGGATATCGGCCGCTTCTTTTTCTGTATTGGCTACGACGGCAGGCACCATAGAACCAAACATGCTGTATACCGCTTCAGGCGTTTTTGCCATTTGTGGCGCGAGGCGGTAGCTGGCCCAGTTTTCATAACCTAAGAGGGCGGCACGCTCGGCACGTAATTGCGCTAAGCGAGACACTAAAGATGCGGTTTCGTTTTCACCCGTTAAGCCACGGTTTGCCGAGGCTTCCCAAATGCGCTGGCGCAGTTCACGGTTCTCTAGAGAGGCGAGTACGGGCTGGCGAGTGGTGTTGGTGATGTTGATTAAGTACTTACCTTCGTGGCCCGCGGCCTTGGCATCGTTTGCGGCCGAGGTGATTTCGCTGTCAGTCAGGCCCGCCAGTTGCTCTTTGCTATCGACAACGATGGCGATTTCCTTGGTTAAGCGCAGTAAACGTTGTGAGAACTCGTTGGTCAGCGTCGATTGCTCTTCGTTCAGGGCACGGATCTTCACTTTCTGCTCATCGGTCAGCTTAGCGCCGGCCATGATAAAGCGTTGGTGATACACCTCAACCAAACGAACCGCTTCAGGCGTTAAGCCTAAGTTATTGCGGTCGTTATAAATGGCTTCAATACGGGCAAATAGCGCGGGATTGAGGTTGATGTTATCCGAGTGGGCCGCCATTTTAGGGGCCATTTCACCTTGGATTTTACGCAATGCGGGATTGCTGTTTGAACCCGCAAGGTTGTAAAACACGCTCGATGCACGGGTCAGCAGGGCACCGCTTTTTTCCATGGCGACAATGGTGTTGTCGAAGGTCGGGGCGGCAGGGTTGTTGGCAATGGCCAAAATCTCCTGGTAATGCTCTTTAATGCCTTGCTCTAATGCGGGCTGAAAATGCTCGTCTTTAATGACACTGAAATCAGGCGCTTGGTATTGCAGTGTGCTGGCTTGGAACAGAGGATTTTGGGTTTGAACTGCGGTCACATTGCTCGCTTTAGTATCTTGAGTGCTGCAGCCTGCGAGTGCGCCAGTCATTAGTGTGGCGCCAATGGCGATGGCAATAAAACTTTTACGCATAGTTGAGTGATTTCCTTAGAATTGTAGTTTTTTGTGACTCTAGCGTTACTAACTTAAATAGGACTGAAAACCTATAGGGTGAAGTTGTAAGTAAAAGTAAACAAAAAAGCGCCCTACAACCGTAGGGCGCTTGAACTATTTTCTTGCAGGGAAAATAGCGGGACGACTAGCTATTTACGGGTAAAGTTATGGTATTTGTCGATACCAGAGCTGCTACCTGTGTTGTGACACACGGCGCAGGATTCACCCGTAGGTTGTTTGAACCAATCACCAGTGGCTGGCACGCTGATCTCACCACCGTTGCTCACCATGTGGGCTTTCACTGCATCGTCAGTATGGCAGGCATAACAGTTAGCTGTGACAGGGCTAGTCATCTTGCTGCCGGGTTCAAGAATGTATTGATTTGGCACTTTGTTTAAGTCAATCGCGGTTTCGTGACAGGCAACACAGCTTGTGACTGGGTTGATCGCGCCTGCGCCGTTAGCTGTGTTGGCTTGAGTGCCATCGGCCTTCATTTCTCCGACGTTAGCACCATTACCCCAGTGCCAACTGTGGATCATAGGACCAAAACCTGCACCGAGCGTGGCCGATGTCCGCGCCATACCGTTATCGTGACAGGCAATACAACCGTTTCCGCCTTGATCGAATGCCCCGTTTTTATGGAAGGCGGTGGCATCGTTATGGCAAGTGGTACAGCTGTTATCGCTGATCACTGTGCGACGTTCAAAGCCTGATACTTTTGTGGTGGTCACTGGATCCACAACATCTGAGTAGGCAGTGAAAGAGACACCCATAGAACCGTCATAACCGTTGGCTCTAAGGTTACCATTGCTTTGGTAACGTTGGTTACCGTCGTATTCCATCCAACCTGCGGTGCTGAAGGTGACACGTGCAGAGTAAGCATAGTTAGCGTTTACTGGGTTGATATTAGTCAGTAGGTGACAAATATTCTTAGTACCATCGGCATTGTAGCCATAGTAGTACTTGGTACGGTCACCTGGACGACCCACTAAGGTGTTGTTGTCATAGGCATGTAGATAAGCGCCTGCGTAGACAATCGGCTTCTTGGCATCAAATACCAGAGGGTCTGAGTAGTTGAAGTTATCTTTAATGCTAAAGATATTACCGTCGGTGTCTTTGACTGTGATGGTAGTACACCAACCGGGTTCAACTTTGGCAACGCTTGAGCCATCGGGCGCATAGTGATCCGTTAAGGTTGAAATGTCATCCACTTTGATTGGCGTTGAGAGTGTCACTTTGTACTTAGCGCGGATAGCTTGACGCTCGGTAATACCTTCTTTGCCTTCATGCATTGGCCGTACATCGGCACCGTTACTTGGCACAATCGCGCCAGGTACGCCGCCCGTGTTATGGCAGTCGATACAGCCTGGGCCTGAAACGCTGATATTGGTCGGTGCTTCAACGTGGCAGGAGCTACAGTTCATCACGCTGAAATCCTTAGTGAATTTCTGGTGATTAATGTGGCCAATCTTAGATAGTGTATTGGTTGCATAGCCGCCGATTGAGAAGCCTTCGGCATTTTTCGCGCCGCGGCTCACGGAGCCGTGACAGACTAAACAGCCTTCGACGAAGGTGACTTCGCTGTCCATGCCAGTTGCGACATAGCTTGCGTGGCGACGTGGGCTAGTGGCGTAATCCACGTGGCAGGAATAGCAGCTGTCAGTGGTGGTTGAATGGGTACCTTCGGGTTTATTCACAACCATTGGTGCTGAGCGCGCAATACCGCTTTCGCTGTTACCGCCGACTCTGAGCCAGACAATGCCTTCAGTACTTGCGTTTACACCTTTCATCGGTGCTTTAAAGCTGTAGTGACCATCGCCTAACGAAGTGATCTCTGCGCCTTCGGTTGCCTGAGTCGCTGCGCCACCAATCTGTACATTATCGGCGACATTGTTGATATCGGCTTCGTCACGGTTATTGATAAAGCCTTTGTCTGTTAATGCTGCGACTTTAGCTTCAGCATTTAACAGTCCGTTGACTAAGTTGCCATTTTCGTCGGTGACTTCAAATTCATAGGTAATACTACCTTCGCCAAAGCTGTAGCCCAGTACTTTAACATTGGTCACCGTTGAACTTGTAACTGGTGGTGGAGTCCATGGGTCTCCGGGTTTACCGGGTTGTCCAGGATCGCCAGGTTGGCCTGGTGCGCCGTCTTTACCATCACTGCCACAGCCTACGAGTGCACCCGTTAAGGCTAATGCTACTAGGTATGCCAGTTTTTTAGATGTGAATATTCTCATCATAATCTCCATTTAATCCAATACGCATTTAAAGGCACGGATTGCAGCACTAAATTTGCAGGGGAGATTAGTGCTTTGAGCCGCTGATTTAATTTGCAAGCGTTCGAATAACTTTTTTTGTTTTTGTGAGTACATTTGTCTCAACCAAATAGTACGGGTATTGAGATGTCTGTTTTTTGAACCAAACCGCATTTGAGCCTATATCTTTGGAGGTAGATCTCAATTTTAAATATTTGTTAATGTGCGTTTCCTTATGTAAAACAATATTTAAGTTTAAATTAAGCTTATTGTAACAATTACCATTTTACTCGCGGGTCTCCATTCGCCTTTTACCGTTTGGACGGAAATACGAACAATCAATCGAAGCGTCGAAGGGGAGGGATAGTTGTTAAAATGCACATTCGTGAAATCGAGTATGGATTTCAGTAGAAAAGCTGAGATTGGCCTAGTGTGTTAGCGCACGGCGCAATGGTAAACTAGGCGCCATAAGCTCTGGTTACACAGAAATGATAAATTCAGTTTAAAAAAGGGATTCGTTTTGGCGCAATTGTATTTTTACTATTCAGCAATGAATGCAGGTAAATCCACCTCTCTATTACAATCTTCCTATAACTACCGCGAGCGCGGCATGAATACCTTAGTGATGACGGCCTCTATCGATGACAGATACGGTAAAGGCAAGGTGGCATCGCGCATTGGTATTGAAACCGATGCGCAGGTATTTAGCAGCCATGACAATCTGTTAGACATGATCACCACAGCCCACCAACAGAATCACTTGAGTTGTGTGCTGGTGGACGAGTGTCAATTCTTAAGTAAAGAGCAAGTCAAACAACTGACTTATGTTGTTGATAAAATTGATATCCCTGTTTTGTGCTATGGTTTACGTACCGACTTTCAAGGCGAACTTTTCAGTGGCAGTCATTATTTATTGGCTTGGGCCGATAAATTAATCGAACTGAAAACCATTTGTCACTGTGGGCGCAAGGCCAATATGGTCGTGCGCCTCGATGGCGAAGGGAAAGTGATGCGTGAAGGTGAGCAGGTTGCTATCGGCGGTAATGAAAGTTACGAATCGGTTTGCCGTAAGCATTTTCGTGAGTTTATTTGGGATTAACCTGACTTCTTTAAAGGGTTAGCACTGAAGAGAAAACCTAAGTATTTTTGTGCTAACCACTTTGAGGCATGCTACCAACTCATTAAAATACGGTGAGATCTAACAAGAGCTGCGATGATCCTGTGCTGTTAGATCTTGCTCAATGAAGGCAAAGGAATGTATTTGCAGACTCATGCACCGTGGACGAATTTAAGTGTGAGTTTTGCCCTGGTACTAGATGTGTTGAGCATAGGTTGGGAACATTCCCACGTAGAAAGGATTTGTTAAGTGATTTCTGGGAGCCGTTTTGCCTAATTCTACGCAAGAAATGCAATTCGAAAATTATCGTCCTCGTCCGCCACAACCCGAGCCGAAGGCTAAGCGTCAGCGCAAGCCGAGAGCTAAGGGTCGTGTCTGGTTCCTATTTTTTATTCTGATTATCTGTGTAGCGATATTGATTGGACAGGAGGTAAAAACCTCTTATTTCCAGTCTAAGTATGTTCATCAATATGCTAAGACCTTGACCTATGAGCTGAAAAATCAGCCCACAGAGTCGATTATCTATCCAAGCTACGGCCCCTTCGATGAGCGTCACGGCTACAGTAAGCTGCCGCAGTATATCGATAGATTGTTGCAACGTAACTTCCAGGTGACGCAGCAAGTCGAGTTTTCCCCCGCGCTGCAGGAATACGCCCAGATGGGATTTTTCCCACCGTATCATGAGAAGGCGCAATCGGGTTTAACACTGCTGGATTGTCGTAATACCGATCTGTACGAATTTACCTATCCCAAACGTGTGTACCAAGATGACGATAGAATCCCCAATGAAATCGTTAACACCCTGCTATTTATTGAAAACCGCGAGCTGTGGACTACGGAGCCAAAACTTAACCCTGTAATCGACTGGCCAAGGTTTATTGTGGCAGGGATGAGCCAAATTGCTGAAATGATGGGGATGAATGTGTCTACCGCAGGGGGCAGTACACTCGCGACTCAAATTGAGAAATTCCGCCATTCCTCCCAAGGCTTAACGCTAAGCATCAAAGATAAACTGCTGCAAATTGGTTCGGCTACAGTACGGGTCTATCAACAGGGGGAAATGACCGAGCCCGCCCGTAAGCGTATTATTCAAGATTATTTAAACACTGTGCCTTTATCGTCTGCGCCTAATCATGGCGAGGTCCATGGTATTGGTGATGGTCTATGGGCTTGGTTTGGTACGGATTTCGATACGGCAAATAAACTGTTAACCTCACCTCAAGTCAAAGCCAATGCCGCTAAGCGTGGCCAAGTGTTTCGCCAAGTGGTGGCGTTGATGATTGCCCAGCGTCGTCCTTCGTATTACCTGTTGCAGGGGCATGAGGATTTAGAAAATCTGGTCGACAGTCACATCCGATTGCTCGGTCAGTATTATCTGATTGACCGCCAACTTAGGGATGCCGCGCTTGCTCAAAGATTGCAGTTTAAGGTGGCTAAACCTCAGCGCAATACACAGCCGGGTTCAGACAAGGGCGTCAACACTATCCGTATTCGCACTGCGGGCATGTTAAATGTCGGTCTGTATGATTTGGACCGCCTCGATTTAACGGTCAATAGCAGTCTACACAGCGACTTACAACAACAGGTGAGCCATTACTTACGCAGTCTTGGGCAGGTCGCAATGGCCGAGAAAGTCGGTCTCTTAGGCGAGCGATTACTCGAGCCAAGCCAACTGCAAAACGTGCTCTACAGCTTTACCCTCTATGAAAAAACCGAAACGGCTAACCGCGTGCGGGTACAAACCGACAGTACCGACCAACCTTTCGATATTAATGAAGGCAGTAAGCTAGAGCTTGGCTCAACGGCAAAACTGAGGGTACTGGCAACTTACCTTGAGATCATTGCCGAAATTCACGACAAATACTCGAAGAAACACGGTATTGAGTTGGAGTCGATTGAGATTGAACCTCGCGATCATCTCACGCGCTGGGCGATTGATTACTTGATTGTGAATCCGGATAGACGCCTCGACCGTATGCTGGATGCGGCGCTGCAACGTGAATACTCTGCATCGCCCAATGAGCAATTCTTTACGGGTGGCGGCTTGCATGTATTTAATAACTTTAAAAAATCAGAAGATTTTAAAGTGCCAACCATGTATGAGGCGCTGCAAAACTCCATCAACTTACCCTTCGTACGTTTGATGCGTGACATAGTCAACTACAGCAGCAGTATGCAAAACGAAGGCAATATGGCGCGTCTGCTACGCAACGATAAGGATCCACGCCGCGAGGAGTATTTGCGGGTGTTTGCTGACCGCGAAGGCAATACCTTCGTCAATAAGTTCTACCGTAAATATAAGAAAGTGGCGCCTAATGAGCGTTTAGCGCTGTTCTTCGATGGCCAAACCCAAGCGGAGCAGCAACTCACCGCGGCTTACCGTTACTTACAGCCCTATGAGTCTATCGCCTCCTTTAAGGCCTTCTTGCTGCAGCGTTTGCCGCAAAACAATTACACCGATAAGCGGATTAAAGAGCTCTATAACAAATACGGCCCTGAAAAATATAATCTGCCCGATCAAGGTTATATCGCGCGGGTGCATCCGCTTGAGCTATGGGTGCTCGATTATTTGAATCAACATCCCGAGGCTAACCTTAACGATGTGAAGGAGGCCAGCAAGGATGAGCGTCAGGAAGTATACCGCTGGCTGTTTAGAACGCGGCATAAAAACGCGCGGGATGTGCGAGTACAAGTGATGCTGGAAGTTGAGGCTTTCCTCGACATTCATCAGCGTTGGGCGCGTTTAGGCTATCCATTTGAATCTATGGTGCCTTCTTTAGGCTCGGCTCTCGGCAGTTCGGGGGATAGACCCGCAGCCTTGGCGGAGTTGATGGGGATTATCCAAAACGATGGTTATCGTTTACCAACGGTGCGGATTAATCAGCTGCACTTTGCCGAAGATACACCTTATGAGGTTCTGCTCGAAAACCAAAATACCCAAGGCGAACGTGTGATGCGCCATGAAGTTGCTCAGGCATTAAAAGCGGCGCTGGCGAACGTAGTCCAAAATGGTACCGCACGACGTCTTAAGGGCATTTTTACCGATGACAATGGCGAGATGCTGGCGATTGGCGGTAAAACCGGTACTGGCGATAACCGTATTGTGACTCAGATGCAGCAGGGGCGAAAAGTCGCCACAACGGCGATGAACCGCACAGCCACTTTTGTGTTTTACTTAGGTGATAACTATTTCGGCACCTTAACCGCCTTTGTGCCTGGCAGTAAGTCGGATGATTTTAGTTTTACCTCGGCGCTGCCATTACAAGTGATGAAGGGGATGATGCCAATCCTCGCGCCTTATGTGAAATCCTCGAAGGGCATGTGTGTGCGGGATGAGTAATGACTCACTTAATTTTGCAATATGCTTTTTTGATACATAAGCATCGGAATGCTAGTTTGAGGTTCCTTAGATAAAGCAAACCCCGCAGCCGTGATTCGGTTTGCGGGGTTTTTATTGACATCGACTGGCTTATTCGTCGGCGTTGATATATTGCTTGCGGTCTAAATCATACTTACGCATCTTGTCGTATAAGGTTTTACGGGGCAGTTCGAGTTGCTCCATGGTTTGCTTAATGCTGCCCTTGTTATGGCTTAAGGCTTCTTCAATCAATACCCGCTCAAAAAACTCGACCCGTTGCAGCAGCGACATACTGGTATGCAGACTAGGCGCATTGCCTAAGCTGCCAGCGAAGGCGGCTTCGCCACCGAGTAACACATAGCGCTCTGCCAGATTTCGCAGCTCGCGCACATTACCCGGCCAGTCGTGGGAGGTGAGAATGGCGTTTTGCTCGGCATTGAGAGCAATCAACGCTTTGTGGTAACGCGCCGAGGCCATACGGGCAAAGTGTAAGAATAATAAAGGAATATCTTCGCGGCGGTCCCTGAGTGGTGGAATCGGCACAGTCACCAGATTTAAGCGATAGAGCAAGTCTTGACGAAACTCTCCAGTATCGCACAGGGACTTTAAATCCACCTTAGTGGCGGCTATCACCCGAATATCCAAATGAATGCTTTTATTGGAGCCTAGGCGTTCGACCTTGCGATCTTCGAGCACCCGCAGCAGTTTGACTTGTAACGACAGCGGCGTGCTTTCGATTTCATCTAAAAACAGTGTACCGCCATTGGCGTACTCAAACTTACCGATACGCAGTTTATCGACACCGGTAAAAGCACCCGCTTCGGCGCCGAATAGCTCGCTCTCAATCAGGTTTTCGGGAATAGCGCCGCAGTTAATGGCGACAAAGTTGGCCTGATTACGACTGCTGTGGTCATGCAGATAGCGGGCGACTAATTCTTTACCCGTACCGGTTTCACCTTCGATAAGCACATCGGCGGGGGTGTCAATCACTTGGTCTATGATGTGGCGCATGCGCAAAATGCCGACACTGTGGCCTAATATTCTCGGCCCTGGCACGTTATGGCTTTCTAACTCTTTCTTTAATTTACGGTTCTCTAGGGTGAGGCTGCGTTTATCTAAGGCGCGTTTCACCACATCTAGCATGTGTTCGTTGTTAAAGGGTTTTTCGAGAAAATCGTAGGCCCCTTGTTTTAAGGCATTGACCGCCATGGCGATATCGCCAAAACCAGTGAGCAGCACGACGGGTAAATCGGGGTCCTGTTGACGAATTTGCTGCATCAGGCTGATGCCATCCAGTTGCGGCATATTCACATCGGAAATCACCACGCCAGCCCAGTCCCTGTCGAGTAATTTGGCTATTCCTTTGGGATCTGTAGTGGCGAACGCTTTAATCCCTTCCAGCTCAAACAGTTGGACTAGCACTGTGCCTATATGGGGCTCATCGTCGATGATCAGTACGCTATAGTCTTGAATTGAATTGGGCAGACTCATGATGACTGACGTTCCTCGGCTAAATAAATCGGTAAAATAATATGGAAAATCGCGCCGCCGTCCTCGGCATTGGCAACATTTATTTGCCCTTGCATAGACTCGATAATGCGCTGGGAAATGGATAGCCCGAGTCCAAGGCCTGTTCGCTCGCTGGTGGTGAAATAGGGCTCAAAAATCTTCTCCATTTGGCTCTCGCGTACCCCAGGGCCAGAGTCCTGAATACTGATACAGAACTTGTCTGCACAGTTTACCCTAATACTCAGCGTACGTTTTGAAGATTGCTGCATGGCGACAATCGCGTTGCTCATAATATTCACAAACACTTGCTGCAATCGCACTTTATCGCCCCAAACCTGATATTGGCCTTCGGGTAGCAGAACATCGAGCTCAACCCCTTGTTTATCGATTTCGGGCTGGACTATGGTCAGGGCTTGTTTGATGCAGCCCTTAAGATCGGTGGCGCTGTCAGTGCCTTGGCTCTTACGGGTAAAACTCTTAAATTGACCGACAATATCGGCTAAACGGTCGGTCAGCTCAATAATAATTTTAAGATTATCAGAGGCTTTATCCGGCATGTTGCGGGCGAGGAAGGTTTGGGTATTTTGCGCATAGCTGCGAAGGGCGGCTAAGGGCTGATTCAGTTCATGGTTGATACTGGCGGATAAACTGCCTATTACGGTTAATTTAGCCGCTTGAATAAGCTCATCCTGAGTATCTTTAAGGCGATCATTGGCCTGTTGCAGATCTTGGGTGCGCTCCTCCACCCTTTGCTCTAACAAACTCTGGGCGAGTTGCATACGCTGTAAGTTGCGGCGCCGCTCACTGCTAAATAGAAGACCAAGAGCGAGCAATAAATAGATAGACGCAGATAGCAGCATAAGCGCGGGCATAGATTCGAGCAGAGGTTTCATCGGCGCCAGAATATGCACCCGCCAACCCGCCTTGGTCATCAAATGATGGGTGTCCATATATTGCGCCTGACTGTTACCAGAGCGAATTTGATAGACATGCCCGTTGTTGAGGCCATCTTCTTGATATTGAGGCTTAATGAGTAACTCGCCAATCGGGCGCTCGGCGTAACGCTTTGAGGCATTTAAGGCATATTGTTTGGCCTGGGTCAGCGGTGTGAGTGAGGCTAAACGCCATTCATCGACACTAGAGATAAACACAATATCGTCGGGATCGCTGATGAGGAATTGATATTGTCCCGCCATCGCAATACTAGTGCTTTGCTGCTCGATATCGGCGATATCCACTTTCACAATAATGGCGCCCAAAATGCCTTTCGCGCCTTGCTGATAAATAGGGTAAGAAAAGTAAAAGCCGCGTTTATCCGAACTGGTACCCACCGCGTAGTAACGGCCTAAATTGCCCGAAATCGCGTCGGTGTAATAGGGCCTAAAGGAGTAGTCTTTACCGATAAACGAAAAGCTCTGCTGCCAGTTGCTGGCTGCAATTGCAATGCCGAGGGCGTCGATAAGATAAATATCAGAAGCCTCTGTCACATGCTGAATTTCTTCCAAATACAGGTTAAGTTCTTGCACCTTCTTGGGGTTTTGTTGATCGTTTAAGACATTGGCGAGCATAGGGTTAGTTGAAAGTACATGGGGAATACTCTCGTAGCGCGATAGGGCGCCATCTAAGAAGCTCACCAGCTCTTTGAGTTGTTTTTCTGATTGCTGTTGGATTTCGATTTTTCCCTGATAAAAATGCACCCAGTAGGTTAATTTTAAGATGGCAAATAAGCCCGCAAGTAACACTATGGTCATTAAGAGACGTTGTTTGGCCTTGGGCGTCATAGGCAACATAGCAGGCGATCCTGATCCACACTGAATAAAACAAAGCGAGCCTGAGTAGGCTCGCTTAAAAACTATCTAGAATCAAGGAATAATCCTTATTCCTTGAGATTAATATCCGTTGAGCTTATCCAAAAATTCCGGCAAGAACAGGGAAATCTGTGGCACGTAGGTGATAAGCGCCAAGAAGGCTAACATCAGTGCTAGCCAAGGCAGTACTGATTGGATCACCCAGCCGATGCTGCGGCCAGTGATCCCTGCTGTCACAAAGAGGTTAAGCCCCACCGGCGGCGTCAGCATACCAATCTCCATGTTCACCACCATGATGATACCTAAGTGGATAGGATCGATACCTAACTGAGTCGCAATCGGGAACAAAATCGGCGCCATAATCAACACGATGGCCGATGGCTCCATAAAGTTACCCGCCGCTAATAGCAGTAAGTTTACAATGATCAGGAAGCCCCAAGCGGGTAAGCCCATGCTCACAATGTATTCGGCAATAATATGGGGAATACGCTCAGTGGTGAGTACGTGGGCGAATAACATCGCATTGGCAATGATAAACAGCAACATAATGCTGACCTTTGCCCCGTCACGCACTACATGGCGGATTTCTTTGTCGACTGGGGTTTTAATCAGCCCGAGTACCATATGACCTAAGTTACGGACAATTGCGCTGGGGATGGGCTCGTTAGCGTTACGCCATGCGACATTTTTCAATGGGCCAATATCGCGATAACCAAATACCGCAATGAGATAGGCATACATACATGCCACGGCAGAGGCTTCGGTTGGACTGGCCACACCGCCGTAGATTGAACCTAATACGATAAGGATCAGCGCCAGACCACCTAAGGCTTTGGCACTGGAAATTCCCAGTTGTTTAAAGCCGGGGAAGGGACGTGATGGCAGATTCTTAAAACGAGCGACGATATAAATCACTATCATCAGCAGGAAGCCCATCATCAGACCTGGGATTAAGCCCGCCATAAACATTCTGGCTGCCGAGACTTCCGTTGCTGCCGCATACACTAGCATCACGATAGAAGGTGGGATCAAAATCCCTAAGGTGCCTGAAGTGGTAATTACACCAGCGGCAAATTTTTCGGGGTAGCCCGCTTTCACCATGCCGACAATAACGATAGAGCCAATAGCGGCCACAGTTGCAGGGGAAGAACCTGACACCGCAGCAAACAACATACAGGCCATCACAGAAGCCATGGCTAAACCGCCACGGATATGGCCGATACTGTCCATCGCAAAGTCGATGATCCGCCGCGCCACTCCTCCCGTTGATAGGAAGGCTGAGGACAGAATAAAGAAGGGGATCGCCAGCAGGGTATAGTGCTCTGACGATGACTCATAAAGTTTTAACGCCACAGAGGCGAGGGAATCGTTGGAGAATAATAAAATCGTCAGCATGCTCGAGAAACCTAACGCAATCGCGATAGGCATACCTAAAAACATACAGACGAGTAGGGCAGTAAAGAGGGTCGCAATCGCCATTACTTCGCTTCCTTATTGTCTGTTTCTTGTTGTGCGTGCTGAGCAGCTTCATCAATTAAATGCATGCTTTCTTTCGCTTCATCGGCAAATTGGAATCCAGAGACTTGATTGCGCAGGATGGCGATAAACAGTTCTAAGAAACGCCAAGTCAACATGCTAAAACCAATCAGGAGAATGCTTTGGGATAACCAAATGGGCACAGCGCCGTCTTCGACATCAATCTTTAAAGTGTTCCAAGCAAAGTCGGGATCTAAGCTGTTTAATAGGAACTTAGGAAAGTGAATATCCTCCATCGGTACGCCGATTTGGTACATTTGCGACAGATATTGCCAGCTACCCTTTAAAAAGAGGCCGCAATAAGCTAAGCAAATTAATGCTGTCACTAGGGAAGTGACCTTTTTAGCCTTAGGGGGCAGGTTTTTTACAAACGCATCAACACCGATGTGAGCACCGACTTTCACCCCATAGGACATACCAAAGAGCACAAACCAACCACACAGGGTTAAGGTCAGTTCTTGGATCCATAAAAAACCAGTATTGAAGAAAAACCGCGCCACTACCTCAGTGAACACTAAGAGTGTCATTAAGGTGATCAAGAGGTTAAGCACCCCTTCTTCAAAGTAACCAAAAATTCGCGATATCACAGCTGTACTCCCCTCGCTCAAATACCGCTTAACCTCTTAAGGAGGTTAAGCGGTTTATTTCATTATTGTTTATTTGCAGCAACAGCGGCTTCAATCACATCTTTACCTACTTGGTCTTCAAACTTAGCCCAAACAGGTTTCATTACATCAATCCATTTTTGACGTTCTTCTGGCGTTAAGGTCACCAGTTGTGAACGTTTTGAATCAAGGATTAATTGTTTATCTTCGTTATCTTTTTCAGCGGCGATCTTGTTACCTAAAGCGATAGATTCATCTAGGGCTTCTTTGATCACTTTACGTTTATCCGCTGGTAAGCCTTTCCAGAAGGCCTCAGAGGTCACGACCATGTAGTCCAGTACGCCGTGGTTACTTTCAGTAATATGGCTTTGCACTTCATAGAATTTTTGTGAGTAGGTGTTAGACCAAGTATTTTCTTGACCATCGATGGCACGGGTTTGCAGCAGGGTAAACACTTCAGAAAAAGGCTTCTTCACTGGGATGGCGCCAACCGCATCAAACTGTGCAGCTAATACGTCAGATGCCATCACGCGAAATTTTAAGCCTTTAGCATCGGAAGGCTGTTTGAGTGGTGCGTTAGCAGAAAACTGCTTCATACCATTGTGCAGATAACCTAAACCCACAATGCCTTTGCGACTCATGGAGTTCAGCAATGCTTGGCCGGCTTCGCCTTGTTGGAAACGGTTTACCGCATCCATGTCATTGAACAGGAATGGCAGGTCGAAAACCTGTAAGCGCTTAGTGTAACGTTCAAACTTAGAGAGTGACGGCGCGACAAATTGCACATCGTTTAACAGCAGTGCTGCTAACTCGTTGTTATCCCCAAATAACTGTGAGTTAGGGAATACACTGACCGTATATTCACCGGGTAAACGTTGTTCAACTAATTCTTTAAACTTCAACGCCATTTGACCCTTTGGCGTGTTTTCTGCAACCACGTGGGAGAACTTGATTTCAACGGGCGCCGCAAACACGTTAAAGCTGGTGGCAAACACTGAGGCTAGTGCCAGCATTTTAGCGACGGTTTTTAATGGACGTGTAATACCCATCTGTTGATTCAATGTCATTTTTGAGTTCCTTTTTCTGTTGTTAGGATTTGTCCTCAGCCTTGGTTAGTTTGTTACCAAGTGTGAGTAGGAATACAGCCTTGATTTCCCTGAGGTCTGTCTTAATAAAGGCAAATACCACGCCAACTTACGATGTATTCTGTAAGTGTTTGGTTAATAAAGTGTAGTTCATTTGACGCTTGTCACACTTTTAGTTTTGTGGGTGAGATCTCGCTCACGTTGATTTTTGCTATGGGTGGAAATCCACCCAAATGGTATTTTGTGGCTTAAATATAGCGGCGTGAAGCTTGATGATTAAGTGAGCAAAATAAGTTGCTTTTAGATCAAAAGCGGTTTGAAAAATGACGGTGAAGCAAGGGGAAAGGTAAGAGAGGGCGGATGAAGTATAGTGACTGTTAGCCATGATCTTCACCAATCCGCTTAAGGATTTCATCACTCGGGAGGAGTTCTAAATGTCCGCGCTCATCGAAGTACCAGCCAGTAATAAAGCCTTTTTGGCGCATGCTGACAAGATTTTGCATGACTTCACGGGCTTCCCTTAGCGCGGTTTGTTCATCGCAGGCATGGGTATGCTTAAGGTAAGCTGCAATATTGGTTAGGGATGCAGATTGACTGACGCTGGCCATAGTGCTGATCTCCAAATATGCCTAAGGCAACAATCAGCAACGTTTAATCGGATTGAATACTGGGTAACAGACTCAGTTAAGCAGATGCTGATTAAGATCAAGCATAGTTGAGTTGTGCTGGGGGTAAAGTTTTTGGGGGAATATGGTGGTCGCTACTGGGATCGAACCAGTGACCCCCTCCTTGTAAGGGAGGTGCTCTCCCGGCTGAGCTAAGCGACCCGGGCAAATCAATACTGAAAAATATGGTGGTCGCTACTGGGATCGAACCAGTGACCCCCTCCTTGTAAGGGAGGTGCTCTCCCGGCTGAGCTAAGC
>NZ_JBKEDJ010000018.1:0-19334 GCF_047975355.1 Shewanella sp.
GAGGAAAGTCCGGGCTTCAAAGAGCGGGGTGCCAGGTAACGCCTGGGCGGTGCGAACCGACGACAAGTGCAACAGAGAGGAGACCGCCATCATAGCCTCGGCTAAGGTGGTAAGGGTGAAAGGGTGCGGTAAGAGCGCACCGTGCGGCTAGCAATAGTCCGTAGCAAGGTAAACTCCACCCGAAGCAAGACCAAATAGGGTTCCGTATGGCGTGGCTCGCGTTGGAACCGGGTAGGTCGCTTGAGCCTGCGAGCGATTGCAGGCCTAGATGAATGACTGTCCAAGACAGGACCCGGCTTATCGGCCAACTCATTAAATTCAGTAAAAAGCCCGTTTATCTTTTAGGTAAACGGGCTTTTTATTTGGACTAGATGGTAAACGATATGAGTTAGCTGCGTCCCATATTCGAGCGTTGGCGGCGCAATTGGGTTCGGTGTTTTTCAAGCTTTTCCATGGCCGAGAGTATGATATGACTCTTGCTCAGGACCTCTGCATCCTGTTCGTCCTGTTGTTTGGCCTGTTGGGCGATGAGCTCAGTCAGCGAGACGATGAGCTGCTCACCCTGGGTGAGGCTCTGGTGTTGTACCTCTTTCACATAGAGCAGCAAAAAACGTTGCAGTAACACATCGAGCAGCAAGGGTAAGGTGATATTAAAGTCACCTTCCTCTGATTTGGGCGGCAATTCTCCCATGGCCGCAATCAAGTGGCATACCGTTTGGCTGCGGGTGGCGCCGACAAAGAGCCGCATCGCATCACGATTGGGCGCAAGGTACTGTTCCAGTTGATGGGCAAATTCTGCTTTATCCCATTGATGGGCAATGGAGTGGATAATGCTCATAGTTGACTCATCACCTTATCAATCCTTTGTTAACGAAAGAGTTTGGCTTGCTGGTTTATGATCCCGAGTCGCTGCGACACATGCGCGAGATAAACCCTGCTGAGGATGGCGATCCCTTTATAGAATGTGGTTTCGGCATGTTGTTCCGCTAATTCGAGGCAACGATCCGCCCAGGGCTGTAGATGCTGTTGCAATAGAAGCGTGCAGGTCCCGAGAGTATTTTTGTCTTCGGGCGTGGCCGCTAATTGGGTAAATAAATATTCTAATGTCAGCAGAATCAGGCCGATATGATCTATGGGTTCGTTTCTAGGCAGTGTGACTTGGATATTTTGGGCTTTATAGAAGGCCATGAGTTTTTGCGTCGAGTCACCATTTAATGATTGCTCTTCCCCTGTATAAACAGACCCCCAAGGCGCCGCTTTAGGGTCGCTTGGGCCAAAAAACAATTGTCCGTAATCTACCTTTAATTCGGTCAGTTGCGTCTCTGTGTTTTGCCAGTGGTTTAAATAACTGCCTAGATAGGTTCGCCCCTGTTTTTCATATTCAGAATCCACAAGCTGCGGCCAGCTGATGTGGAGTTCATCCTGCTTAAAACTGTCGATTAAGGGAGCTTCTGGGTAGGTATATAAAATATTATGCAGAACCTTAGCGATAGCTCCCCATGTCAGGTAATCATCCGCGTTTATCTTTGACATAATTTTTCTCGTATCAGGCAGAAAGAATGAGGGGCACAGTACCCCCTCATCAATCCTATGACTTAAATTTCAGACCAATTCAGCACTTGTCCACCCGATTGTGCATTAGGGTTCTTTTTGACAATCAGATTGGGAGCGGTGATAGATGACGATGGCAGCGGCGCAATGTGTCCGTCACCCTCACCATATTTGGCTTTTAGGTTTTCCATTGTGTCAAAATCGAGTGCCCGTAATGGGCAGGCATTGACGCAAATCGGTTTTTTGCCATCGACGAGTCTGTCATAACAACCATCACACTTGGTCATGACTTTACGCTGAGTATCTAGCTGCGGCGCGTCATAGGGACAGGCTCTAGCACAGCTGCCACAGCCGATACAAATCGATGACTCCACTAACACTAAGCCGTTATCTTTACGTTTATGCATGGCACCAGTAGGACAGGCTTTAACGCAAACGGGTTCGCTGCAATGGTTACAACCTATTGATGTGTAATATGCAAAAACGTTTTGCTCAAAACTTCCATCGGCATTTTGGCTCCAGTTGCCACCACCGTATTCGGTGACGCGGCGCCACAGCACCCCTGGAAGATTGGCAACGCTACCATTGCCATCATTTGCACGAATAAGACCTGTCATTCGGTCTTTACAGGCGATATGGCACGCCTTACATCCAGTACATTTTCTGCTGTCAAAGTAAAAACCATATTGTGTTTCTTGTGTCATTTGTATTTACCTCTTAAGCCTTAGCAATCTGCACGCGGTTAGTGTGTTGTGGGTTACCTTTGGCGGCAGGGCTAGGTTGGTAGCGAGTAAGCGTGTTGATGCAGCCCCCAATATCAATTACATGGCCGGATGGACCGACTCTGCCCGATGGATCTGGGGTATACCAAGCGCCTTGACCCAGAGCAGCCACGCCAGGCGCAACCCTTGGGGTGATACGCACGGGGATTTCAATGGTGCCACGCTGGCTCCATACATGGACCGTATCTCCCTGTGATAAGCCACGTGCATTTGCATCTATTGGGTTCATCCAGACCGCGTCTTCAACCGCTTCACGTAGCCAAGCCACGTTGTGATAGCTAGAGTGAGTACGGCCCTTAGTGTGATAACCCATTAATTGCAGTGGGTAAGTCTCAATGGTGTCGGCATCCTCATAGCCTTCCCATGTTGGTTGGTATTTGGGTAATGCGGTGATGTAGTTGCCTTTGACGCTTGCATCGAACTCCCATTCTGCTGCTTTTTGCGCAAAATCGAGTGAGTAGAATTCGATTTTTCCGGTAGGTGTACCAAGGGCTTTACCGCCATTGATATAGCTGTCTAAGGCGATGCGTTTAGTACCATTGAAGGCGCGGAATACCCCAATTTTTTGAGCTTCTTCATAGCTGCTTGGCAGTGCGGGAATGGCGTTCGCGCTTGAAGGTGCAGTCAAGGTGCCGGCATAGAGTTGATTTAGCCATGCAGTTTCATCTTTGCCTTCAGAGTATTGTTGATAAACACCCATTTTTTCAGCGATTAAGCCGCACATGTCATACATGGACTTACATTCCCACATTGGCTTCACCGCCGCCTTCATCGCGACTAAGTAGCCCATAAGACCTGTGGCATAGCTGCCATCGACTAGGTCATTCGACTCTAACCAACTGGTATCTGGCAGGAGAATGTCGGCATAACGTGCCGAAGGTGTCATCCAGCAATCAGCCACCACGATCAGTTCACACTTAGTATCGTCCTCCAAAATTTTCGAAGTACCGTTAGAGTCGGCATGTTGGTTGATGAGTGAGTTAGAGTTAATGGCGAAAATGGCCTTAATATTCTGACCTAATGGCGTGTCTAAATCGGCCATACCTCTTACGCCATCTTTGCGGGCAGTCATCTCTGCGCCGCGCTCGATGGCTTCAGAGAAGGTGAAGAAGGAAATGGATTCTTTAATCGGATTAGACAAGCCAGATAGGCTAGATTTGCTCATGCTGCCTTGTACTGGCAGGGCGCCGTTGTTGACTCCAGGCTGTCCCACCTTGCCAGTTAAGAAGGGCAGCATATAGCAAGCGCGCATCGCCTGTTCGCCGTTCGCATGGCGGTTAACACCAGCACCGATGATGATATATGGTGCCTTGGCATTCATGATTTTTTGAGCGATAGCTTTGATGCTAGCTTCCGAAATTCCACAAATGGCCGACGCCCAACCCGGTGTTTTGGCCTCGGTGAACTTACCTACGCCTAGGATATAATCGCGATAGTTTTCTTCGACATCGATAAACTTGGCGTATTCCAGTTTTGTCGCATCGCCCGATGCTTCGAACTCGGCTTTGGTTTTTTCGAGTGAAGCCTGGTCATAACCGACGCAATAGTTATCTAGGAAGGCTTTGGAGTTGGCATCGACCCAGCCTGAAGAAATCATTTCATAGGCAATGGCTTCTGCAAACGCGGCATCTGTGCCAGGACGTATTGGATACCAATGATCTTCCTTACCCGCCATGGAGTCGGTATATCTTGGGTCGACCATGATGACTTCAATGCTCGGGTTATTTTGAATCGCTTGGAGGTAATCGTAACCTTCGCCCGAACCGCTTTGGCGCATTTCGCTAGGGTTATAACCAATGCCTAAAAACAGATCGCTGTCGGCGACGCAGACCATAGAGCTGCCGTTGGTTGAGCTACCGCCCCAAGTGGCCGCCGCGGCTTCAATTTGTTGCGCCCAAGAATAGTTACCATAAATATTCAGGAAGCCGCCGTTTAGGTTCAGGATGCGGTTAAAGCAGTTTGAGCTGGAAAAACCGTAATAAGCACCTGAACCGTAGAGTTTTAAAATCGAACGGTTGGTGTATTCGGCAGTAATACGTTGCAGTTCACTGGCAATAGTTGAGGCTGCCTCATCCCAAGTAATAGGCACAAATTTGCCTTCGCCGCGTTTACCTACGCGCTTCATTGGCGTTTTTAAGCGATCTGCAGCATAGGTGCGTTGTCTGAGTGAGCGTCCACGTGCACAAGCACGGATCTGGTGGTTATAACCATATTCGTCAGTGGTTTCATTGTCGGCTTCAACGCGGGTGATCACACCATCCTTAGTGAATACCTTGATCGGACAGTTAGAGCCACAGTTAACAAGGCAGGATGACCAGGTTTGGACCTCACCGTCAGTTACTGGAGGCGTTGGTGGTACCACATTGACATCACTCGAGCTGGAGTCACAACCCGTGACAGCCGCCGCTGCACTTAATGCGGCACTCATCTTTAAAAAACTTCTACGTTCCATTCTCTTCACCTCTGTTAAATCAAGGCAGCATGTAGCTGAAGGTCAACATCAGCAGATGCGCGTTGTAGTTATGGTTAAGCTCACCCAAGGTCACTAATCCCGGGACGGCATAGGTACTGACTTCTGCGTAGTCAGTGTCGTAGTAACGTTCGTACTGATAACTCAGCTTCAGTCCCATGCGGTCATTCAGGGCATAACGGCCATACAGCTCAAGGTTGTGGCTGTAGGAGTAGTAATCGCCGTAAGGCTGGTTAATGGTCGTGGTGATTAGGGTGTCACTTGTGGAGTTAGCAAATTGGTAATTGCCACCAATGCTTAAGCGGTCATCCATCAGTCCGTCGTAGGTGAAACCGATGTTGAGATCGATAAACTCATCGTCGACATTGGTGTACCAATCTGGGGAGGAATAGGCTTGACTACCTGCCATGTCAGACTCAATCCACTGTTGCCCTGCGCTAGCAAAAACGTTGAGTTTGTTAGAGAGCTGGGCACTGAGTTGTACGTTGTAACCGTAATCCTTCACCTCAGTTAAGCCGATAGCGGTGTTATCGTAGTCGTCGTTGTTGTAATGGGCATCGAAATCAACCGTTAGCCATTGCAGGGGAGTATGGTTAACACTGAGTTCGAGCCCATTACGGTTTCTGTCCGCAAGGTAAAACTTGCGTAGCAGCGGGTTTTCTTCGATGGAGGTCGCTTCTAGACTGTCGTAGGTTGAGCCATCACGGGTTTCGTAACTGGCTTTAAGGTCTACCACAGTTTTAGGGATGGCGCGGATATTCAGCTTGGCCCACAGCGCACTGTCTTCCGTTTCTTCACGTTCGGTATAGTTACGTTCAACCGCTTTGTAATCAAAACCGCCAAGTAAGCGATAGTCACTGTTGAAACGGTAGCTACTCTGCAGTTTGAAGTTGGTGCGCTGAATGTCCATCGCCACGTTTTGCTTGAAGGCACCACTGACGTTGTCCACTTCAAATTGGGCAAAATCCCAGGTAGAGCTTTTATTATCGCGGTCGCTGTAATCCAGTTGACCATTCAGGCGCCAGCGGGGACTCAGCATACTGCTAAAGCCGATACGCGCGTCTAAGGTCTCCACTTCACCGTCCCAGCTTTGCAGGGGATTGCCGCTGACTTGGATAAGATTGTCATCCTGAATCATTCGGCCAGTCGCGAGGCGACCATTAATCACGTTTGTGCCGAGTAGGTATTGGCCCGTTAACGAGACTTGATGGGCATCGTTATCTGGGGTAGCTGCATACACATTGTCGGCATAGGGCAGACTTAAGTGATTAATGTGGTTACGGTAATAACTACCGTTATAGGCCAGTTCGCTCTGCCATTGATCTTGGTCGATGCTGATACCGGCATTGATATTTTGAGTGGTTGCATCGACGGGTAAGGCAAAGTTCATTGGTCCTGAGTTGGCTAATAAACTGCTGCGACGATTGCCGGTTTTATCCTCGTGGTCATAGTTGATATAGCCCTTGAGGCCGTTAAGCAGCGTATCTAACTCACCCTCAAGGCCGATACCGACTTTTTCACGCTGTAATTCAAGGTCAAGGGAGCGGGTGCGACTGTCGGGTAGCAGCAACCCATTGTTATGCCATAACTGGGTTTGGGCAGTGGCGTCATAACGAGTCATCATGCTGTAATCGAGTTGGATGCCGCCCAGATTGTTCTTGGCGGCTTCGAGGTGCAGATAACCGTTGTCCGAACCGAGTTCATCGGCTTGCATCGCTGCTTGGTATTCACCCTGCCGATAACTCACATCGCCACCGACACTGCCACGCCAGCCCGCATCACTGTCGCCAAAGCTGTTACCCGAGTGGATATCGTCACTGTTTGCCCAGCCGACATTGGCATTGACTTCGCCTTGGTAGCCCTGCTTCACTGTGCAGGACTTACATTGATAGGCGCTGGTGTTGACCTTGTTGGTATTGGCTTGCTTAACCGAAAAGTCTGCCGCATTGACGCCCGTGGCTGCGGCAAGCAGTCCAATGGTGATTAAATTCAATTTAAACTTCATCTCAGACTCCTTAATCAACGCGCAAAATTGCTGCCAGCAGGGTGGTTGGAGCCGTGGATTTGGCTATGGCAATTCAAGCAACCCATGCCAGCGCCAAAGGCATTGGTGTTTGGTTGATTTACCACGCGGCTCGCATGACCATCGTCGGCATGGCACTGCTGACATAACTGCGGTACACGTTGTTTAACCAAAGCTTCATTCACACTGCCGTGAGGGTTGTGGCAGGTTGAGCAGTTTTCGGTGACGGGCGCATGCTCCCAGAGGAAGGGGCCGCGTTTTTCGGCATGACAGCTATAACAAGTGTCATTTACCGTGGCTTTTTTGAGGGCACTCTCATTCGATGAATCGTGGGGGGCATGGCAATCGACACATGTCATTTGGTCCCACTTCAATGGATGGGATGAGCGTTTGTTCATATCCGCCTTTTCGCGGGTATGACATGAGGTACAGGTTTGGTTAACTTGTTGTTTATCTAAGATAGGGTCTTTAGCTGCATGTACCTGGTGGCAGGATGCACAGGCGATTTCCTCAAGATTATGCAAACTATTATGCCAACCTGTTTTCGCAGTATTTTGGTGGCAACCTAAGCACACGGTATTTTGAGTCGGGGCGGATAACTTGCTGTCCTGACCAAAGGTGATCATTGGCTCTTTGCCACCTTTGTTATGGTTCCCCAAGGGGCCGTGACAGGATTCGCACTGCAATCCCGCCATCGGGGAATTGGAGTGGCTCATGTCACCATGCTTGCCATCGAAAATCGCCATCACTTTGTCATTTTTCTTATGGCACATTAGGCAGGTGTCAGCACCTTTGGAAGAATATTGACCCGCGGTAAACTTTTGTTCTAATAGCTTTTCAAGTTGCTCACTGCTCTGGGCCTTTTCTGCTATTACTGAGGGAGATAATAAAAGTAATGTACTCGCTCCTATTATCCAGCGTTTTATTTTATGCCATCTCATATTAGCTGCCTTTTATTTAAGGTGTGTTTGATTGGAGTTATTCATCCTTGTAAATGTTACTCTTGGAAATTCGCTTAAATAAGGCATGTGAAAGGCTTGTTTGAAAAGTTGGAGCTGGTACAGAAAATGGGCGGTAATATAGGCTTTGTCACATGAAGTGGTAATTGATTCTCAATTGTATGATGTTATTTCCCCTTTAAACACAGCATAGCGAGTATCATTTTTAAAATGATTGCATTTTTGGTTAAATAAAAGTTTCGATAGTGTGCTTTGTTGTTTTTGTAGCGAATTAGTAAAATTGTTCGATATCACAAAAATAAGAGTTTATTGGGGAGTTCTTGATTTATTTTTTCAAGTTTTAAGATTTTTTAAATTCTAAAATTAAGAAATTTAGCAGTTGATGCGTAAAATATTTTTAAGCTGATGCTGATATTTTTGGAAGTTTTGATATTTTTATAATTAAAATGATTACCCTAAAGTAACCATTTTAATTAGGAGCTATTAAAGTACGTCGAAGTATTATTGAATGGGTTATTGTACTGTTAGCGGTGTGTTGTTTGAGGACTGACTGGCAAGTACTTGGGCAATACTGATGAGATTATCAGCGAGTTCTTTTGCTTTATCCTCTGGAAATTTGCTTGCCAGTGAAGCTTGCAGCTTTTCCTGCAGGTTTGCCAATACAGCTTGTTTATCGATATCTGTGACAGTTTGTTTAAGGTTGGCGACACCGCTGCCTAGAGCCTGCAGCTCAGGGAACAATTGCGCGTTTTTTAACGGGGCTAATAATGCTAAGTCTTTTAAATTCGCATCGTCGACCTTATCATCTAAGTTGAGCAACAGATTATCGACTTTGTCGAAGGTCTGTTCGCTGCGACTAATTAAAGGGGCGATAGCGGTGTCTTCTATGAGTCCGGTGAGTTTATCGACTGTGGCATACAACAACACCGCGACGATAATAATCGGCAGCATGATCCCCGTGAATAGTCCCACCCAAAAGTTGTTAAGACCAGCGCTGAAGTTTTTCATTCTAATCCCTAATATTCGATAGAGTATCGAAATAACGCTATGATCTTTAGCGATAACTCGCAAGTACTATGTGGCTAAACTGCGAGACAAATGGTCGTCGAACAAAGAAACCTTCAAGGCCATTTGACCTTGAAGGTGAGTGAGTTAGAACTGAATCCTTACGCCGATGGCAGCCGAACGACCTGGCGTAGGTGATAAATGTCTGATGAAGCTGTTATGGGGACGAGCATCCTCATCGGTGAGATTATCCAGACTTAAATAGAACTGAGTCGGAATGTTCGCAATAACCTGATCTACCATGATATTTGCTCCAAGTAGTGAGTAGGACTCTGAGGGTCTTTCAAATTTGGCAACATCGTTTTGTGAGTGATAACGAACATAGTCAATTGACACCATGAGTGCATTGTATTGCCAATTGAGTTCGGCCCCCGTTTTAGATTGCGGCGTACGTGGCATTGATGAGCCTTCTAAGGCGCGGCGGAAATACTCCTCGCGCTCACCGGGTAATGGTGGACGGCTGTTGAAAATATGATAGCTACCATCATATTGATATCTTGGTGTATTTTTTACTCTGTCGGTAAAGGCGCTGAGTTCAAAAATTCCCCATGTTTGCCAAGGAAAGGTATATACCGCTTGCACTTCCAATCCTTGATTGTTGGTATCAGCTTGGCGCCATTCGCGCACATAGGTGCCACCACGATTAATGCCGGTACCGCCAAGATAAATAAAATCATCGAATTGGTTTTGATACCAGCTTGCCATCAGTTGTAAGTCGGCAATTTGGGCCGTGGTATTCAGTTCGAGTGAACGATTTACTTCCTTATTGAGGTTTGAATTGCCTTGTTCTTCAATCAATAGAGCGTAATGCGGATTGCTGGCATACAGCTCGTTCATCTCGGGAGCTCGCTCGGCGTGAACGTAATTCACCCGTGTTGACCAGTTTTGTAATATGTCCCATTGCATTGAGCCAGAATAGCTCTGGAGATAAAAATTCCTATCTTTGATATTGGCTCCCAAGCCGCGCCCTGTGTGATAACCTTCGGAGTTAGCCTGGTGTTTTATCGCATCATAACGGCCGCCGAGTTCAAAGGTGACAGGGCCTAAGTGTAAGGTTTGCAGAGTGTAGGCAGCATAACTTTGGCTATCGACCTTAGGCATATAATTGTCGTACCCCTCTCCCTCATAGGCTCTTGCATCGTACTGTAAGCCTAAAACCCCATCAAAGTTCGATGACCAGTTGTGGTACAGCTTAGGGGAAATTACCCATGAAGTGAGTTCGAATTGGTTTACTGATACGCCAGCCATTTGCTCGTCATCGACTTGATGAGAGTAGGCTGTATCGAGATTTAGCGATTCTAGCCAGTTGTTATCCCAGTGTTCGATATATTTCATATCGACACGATTTCCTTGGGAGAGAATGCGGATATTTCCGCGTAGATTGAAATCGACAGGAGCACTGGTGCCACGGCGCATAAATCCGGGAATACCGCGATTGGTGTCCGTATATCCATAGGCGAGGCCGAGGAGACGATTTTGACTTGTATAGCTGCCCCCCGCCGATAATGAAGTGGTGTGGTGGCTACTGTTGAGTACGGTACCATCATTATCTATTGAGCGGTCGGTGATGATCTGTTGCTCTATGGGCGTTGCATCTTCGTAGCGCTTAAGTAGCTCATTCCATTGCCAGACGGGTTGCCCATATTGGATTTGGCATTGATCAGCAAATTGTGCTGCACCGACGACTTCAGACCATTGTTTGCAGTTGCTGTCTTTAGTGTGTCCGGGAATGTCGTAATCGCCACGATCTTTATTGATCATATTGAGATTAAAGTTAAATGACTCATTCCCGCCAGCAAGTTTTGCTAATGCAGTGCTAGTGGCGTTATAGCCCGTTTTTACTTCTGCTCGACTATTAAACCCACTAATTGGGCTGAGTGGAATACGCCCATCTTGAAGATCGACAATCCCTGCCATGGCTTGTCCACCATAGGCGATAACAGCCGTTGGTCCCTTAATCACATTGATGCTGTCGGCAAGAAAGGGTTCAACGGGGATGAACTGTTCCTCACTTACCGATGACATGTCTTCAACCGGGATGCCATTGAGTAATGTTTGTACTCTATGGCCGCCGAAGCCGCGAATTTGTGGCCTGCCAGCGGCGCTACCAAAAAAGCCGCTGTCTATACCCGGTAATTGGCTCAAAGTTTCCCCTAAGGTGTCGGCTTTGCGCTTATTGAGCTCTGTACCGCTGAGCTCGATCTTACTGGCTTGTATCTTTTGGCTTAAGGGTTTTTCAAGGGGGTTACCTGTGACGTTGATACGTTCAATAGGTTCGGCGGCGACAGACAGAGTGCCAGCACCTAACAGCAGAAGGTATTGAGGGTATTTCATTTTATGGGGGTCTTTCCGTTTAAAGGTTAAGGTCGATGGATGAAGTTGTATCACGATTAAATTGATGTGATATGTTGTAACGTATCATTTTGGTTTGGGTGAGATCAATAACAGATATTTAAGTTACTGATTGTAAATGGTTATTGGTATGGTGTTTTGTATATAGAAAGGAAGCGACGCAAAAGTTGTCATTCGGGCGGGTGTATCAGTTAGACTGTACTGGTTTGCTCATTTCAAAAATTGGCTGTGCTATGACGGAAAAAAAGACTGAACTATTGCGTGAGGTGGTTCAAAAGTGCAAAGAAAAGGGAATCAATTTAACGACTAAGCGCAAAATGGTGCTTACTGTGTTGCAGGAGCATGATTTGCCTTTATCGGCCTACGAGATTGCCGATGTGCTGAAAAAAAGCGCGGGTGAGAGCTTGCCTATTATGTCCATCTATCGGATGTTGGACTTTTTAGTACAGGAGCAACTAGCGCATAAACTATTGACGGTGAATAAGTATATTGCCTGTCATCACATATGTGATCACCATATTCACAGCCAATTTTTAATTTGCAATGTTTGCCAAAAAGTCACTGAGATTGCATTGCCAGATGCGCTAGTTGCACAACTACAGCAGAATGTGAATGAAGCACAATTTACCTTGTCTAGCCCACAGCTTGAGCTCGCGGGATGGTGTCATGATTGTCGGCAGCAGCTTAATATTCAGCATGCTTGAGCCAATCGAGTTCGCCGTTTTTAGCTGGTAATGTGCTGTAATCAATTCAATTTATCGGGATTAAAAGCTGCGCTTCACTAAGAATCGCCATTCCCAACTGTTGACCGAATCGCCCCCCGTGTAGGGCACGGAGAGATCAATGTGGGCAACGTTACCGTAGCTTGAACGTGAGGAATAAATCCGCGCGCCAATACCAATACTGGCAAGTGGGCCGCTGACCTCATTATTGACCGCTAACGGGCCGCCTGAAGCTTGGCCTACATCGGCAAAAACCGCCCAGCCGAGTTCGGCTAATTGATATAGGTTGATATTGGGATAATTACGGATTTCGGCGGTGAGTAACCATTGATTATCCCCTTGTTGATATTCGTTGGGATAACCGCGTATCCCAGTTTCATCGCCGAGTCCTTCGGTGAGGTCGAGGTAAGTGTTATTCGACAAACTCGCCCACGCCTTGCCATAGGCTATCCATTTAGGATTGATTTGATAGAAGTATTCGGCCTGAACATTGGCTTGATAGGTCTCTTTTTGGGTGGAGCCTAAGGTGCTGGTGGCGCCCATTTCGAGTAACCATAAATGTTCATCAAACTTATAACCACGGGTGGTTTGCCATTTGAAGTGGTAACCCACGGGGTTATTGTCGCCTATGTCATTGGTTTCGATACCGAGTTGAATATAGTGGTGCCAACCTAAGTTAAAGTCTTCGTTATTACGGATAAGGTGCACATTATTGAGTACCTGAAAGTCGTCCTGAATAAACTCATAGGCGACCCAGGGATACATAAAATCCCTGTCCTGCGGTAACTCAGAATTGGGGTACACATCTGAATTGGCAAACTCGTGTTTATCTTGGGTAAAACCGGTGATAAAGCGCGATAAGTGCTCGTTATTCTTATTTATTAGCCAGCCATATTGCAGATTGAGATAGTCGACAGTGTGTTCAAACTCGTTCACCTCTTGGCCGTTCTGCCGCAAGATATCGGTGCGGCTATCATCCAAAAACTCCGCCGAGTACATGGTCTCAGTATTCAATGAATAGAAGGGCTTACTGACATACACATGCTTAGCTTGGCCGTCGCTATTATCGTAAAACTCGGCGGCGACAATGCCGTGGTCGATAATGCTGATGGGCGCCTCGAAGGCAAACTTATAGCCAGTGCGGGACTCGTCCGATTGATACTTTAAGCGGGTGCGAATACCAGTACCGAAGAGGTTATCTTCTTTTACGCCAAAGGAATAACGGGTGTCACCGCCCGAGCTGCTGAAACTAGCGGTGGGGAGCAATGACCAGTTATCCCAGGTCTCGATAACGATGGACTCATCATCTGGGTGGACATCGGCTTCGGGATCTTTCTCACTGACATAGACTTTTGCATCACGAATATAAGGTTCGGCGCGCAGTAAGCGTTGGGATTCGTCGAGGTCTTTTTGGGTAACAGTATCGTTTTCACCAAAAGTCAGCCTATCCCGAACCACATATTCCTTGGTGTTGATATGCAGATAGTTTGCCCAGCGGTGAATAAAAAATGCGTCGGGGTCGGATTCATCGAAGATGGGGTTACTTACAACCACAATCTTACTCACCTTTTTTGGCGTTTTATCGGTAGTCGTTTTGGGGGCAGCCTCATCCGCTCTGGCTAGGCTGACTAGACCACAGAGGCAACAAGGCAGAATCGATGCATACAGGGTAAACTTCTGCATAAAACCACTCCCGTAAACTGGGTAGCAACAGCTTAAGGCTCTGCTGCACTTCACAATTTAATAACACACGGGAAGTGGCCATTAGTCAAGGAAACATTTTAATAAGATTATGATTTTACTTAAGGTTGCGTTAAGAATAGGGCTGGACTTGGCGCCAGCCCTAGGGGGAGATGTTATAGCGTTCGTCTTGGCGGTACTACGACGTTGGCAAAAATCAATCCAGCAATAAGCGACATAAAGATCAAAAAGATCTGCGAGCCAATATGGGCCTGGTTAAGCATAGTCTCACCCGAGATCAGTGCATTAAGGCCAATATAGGTTTTACTGCCGGGGACCAAGATAACGATACCCTGCAGTAGCGCAATTGAGGCTGGCGCCTTCATCCAACGGGCATAAAGATTGGAGTAAACCCCTACCGCCAAGGCCCCAAAGAAGATCCCCACTGAATCCCCAAAAAAGTGCCCGCCTAACATGGCGGAGAAGAAGGCTACTATTCCCGCCAGTACGCCCCAGGGCGAATCCTGCATCCGCGCTTTAAAGATAAACACCAGCGCCATCGAGAGAATCGGCACCGCCGACCAAATCGCCCAGCGTGGTAAGCCTTCAGGCTCGATATGAATGGCTTCACCGAAGAAGGCTTTACCAATCGCCATCCCCAATACTGCGCCAAAGTACAACTTAAACAACAACATACTGGCATCCATGATCCGCGCTGTGCCCGAAATCAAGTCGCGTGCCGCCAGTTCCGCCAGCCCTAAGGTTAGGGCTAAGCCGGGAATAAAGATGATGATGGAGGAGAGGATCACCACAGGAATATTAATATTGGGGTCGATGCGGGCAATGGCGCAGGCGGCAATGGCGCAAACGATAGTGGCGAAGGGCTCTAACACTTCTGCCATTCGGGTCGAGCGCTCGGCGCGGTAAACAAAACCATAGACCAGCAATCCTAACAAGCCTGACCAAAAGACATCGTTCCAACCCGTGCCCATCAACATCGCAAAGGCGGCCGCCGAGGTGCCGAAGGAGAAACAGGTTAATGCCGGGCCGTAGGGGTTGGGTTTATTGGCGATTTCCTCTAGCCTGTCTAAGGCTTCGCTAAGTGTGCGTTTGCCCGAAGTCAGTTCATCCACCAGTTCATCGGTGCGGGCGAGGGAGCCTAAATCTAATTCGCCGGGTTTAACCCGTGCAACATGGTTATATTCTTGATCGGTATCGTGTTGTAATACGAAGGTCATGGAGGTCGGCGAGATTAAAAAATAACCTTCGATTCCAAGCGTACGTGAGACGGTTTGCAAATGGGTTTCAAGACGGTAAGCGGGTGTGCCAAACTTATGTAAAGCCTTGCCTAGCTTAATGATAAATTTACGCTTTTCGAGAAACTGTTCGTTATCCAATCGGGCTATTCACTGTATAAAAAGTTGTAAGAGATTACGCGCGCATATTAACCTATCTTGTCGCTAAAAGGTTAACGGCTTTTAAGCTTAATACAAATAAATTGCTGAATTTTTGCGGTGTATACCGCGGTTATGTTAATCAAAAGGGAATCGCTATGCCGTTGATGGTAACAGGATTTTACGTCAGCTTGACTGGGTTGTTGATAATAGCGCTGGCTTATCGAGTGGTGAAATTAAGACGAAGCCAAAAGATAGGTATCGGCGATGGCGGCAACAATGCCTTGGTGCTTGCGGGTAGAGTGCATGCGAATCTGATTGAGAATGCGCCCATCGTATTGATTTTAATGCTGGTGGCCGAGGCGAGTGGCTTAGCTAATTTCTATTTGCATTGTTTTGGCACAGTGTGGATTGTGGCGCGCTTGCTCCATGCGATAGGGTTAACTCAGGGAAAAGGCGGTTATCATTTCGGCCGTTTTTGGGGCGTATTGCTCACCTGGTTGGTCACTATCAGCCTAGCCTTAGTCAACTTAGTGCATTTTGCCCAAAGTCTGTAACCGCAGGGATAGGGCAATGGCCATCTAAGCCATATCCCTAGCCACTTTAGGGGTATTGAGCACATTCGTGCAAATACCCCGAAAAACACCTCGGCTGCTGTTTTTTTAATCGCACTTATCCCTGTTTGCCTGCTATACTCCGCGTCCCTAAATCGGTGCGGCCTGTTTTTGCCAGCACCTTTGTTTGACATTACGCTTTTGGGTCAAAATCGATGCAAGTTGAATCCACACTGTTTAGCCATCCCAAGTATTGGGCCGAGTGCTTTGGCACAGCGCCTTTCTTACCTATGTCCCGTAAGGAGATGGAGAAGTTGGGCTGGGACAGCTGTGACATTATTATTGTCACCGGCGATGCCTATGTGGACCACCCAAGCTTTGGCATGGCGGTAATTGGCCGCATGTTAGAAGCCCAAGGCTACCGTGTTGGGATTATTTCTCAGCCCGATTGGTCGAGCAAAGATGCCTTTATGCAGCTAGGTCGTCCGAATCTGTTTTTTGGCGTCACCGCCGGCAATATGGATTCGATGATCAACCGTTACACCGCCGACCGTCGTATTCGCAGTGATGATGCCTACACCCCTGGCGATGTGGGCGGTAAGCGCCCCGACCGCGCTGTGACTGTTTATACCCAGCGTTGTAAAGAAGCCTTTAAAGATGTGCCTGTGATCATTGGCGGCATCGAGGCGAGTCTGCGCCGTATTGCGCACTATGATTATTGGTCGGACAAAGTCCGCCGCAGCGTGATTTTCGATGCCAAAGCCGACATCTTGATGTACGGCAACGCCGAGCGTCCGCTGGCCGAAGTAGCGCGTCGTTTAGCCGCGGGTGAAGCCATTGGGGATATTCAGGATGTGCGTGGCACGGCAGTGATCCGTAAAGAACCTATGCCCGAGTGGCGTGGGATGGATTCGCGTAAGATAGATCAACTACATAAGATCGATCCTATCCCGAACCCCTATGGCGCCGACGATGTGGGCTGTGCCAATTTATCAGGCCCATCGGATGTTAAAATTTTCGATAACGATGCGCCAAAACCCATCAGTGTGCAGCCGCCACGCCCTAAGCCTTGGGATAAAACCTATGTGCTGCTGCCAGCCTTTGAAAAGGTCTCTGAGGACAAATATTTATACGCCCATGCCTCGCGGATTTTGCACCAAGAGCAAAACCCGGGTTGTGCGCGGGCGTTGTTCCAGCCCCACGGTGACCGTGGAGTGTGGGTGAACCCGCCGGCTTGGCCACTCAATACCGACGAAATGGATGCCGTATTCGATTTACCCTATAAAAGGGTGCCACATCCTGCCTATGGTAAGGAAAAAATCCCCGCCTATGACATGATCAAAACGTCGATCAACATCATGCGCGGTTGCTTTGGCGGCTGTTCATTCTGCTCGATTACCGAGCATGAAGGCAGGATTATCCAGAGCCGTTCGCAAGAATCGATTATCAAAGAAATTAAAGATATTCAGGATAAAGTGCCCGGTTTTACTGGAGTTATTTCCGATTTAGGCGGCCCCACCGCCAACATGTATCGCCTCGGCTGTACCAGTGAAAAAGCAGAGAAAACCTGTCGACGCTTATCCTGTGTGTATCCATCGATTTGCGGCCACTTAGGCACAGATCATAAACATACTATCGACTTGTACCGCGCCGCTCGTGCCGTGCCCGGCATTAAGAAAATCTTGATTGCTTCTGGTGTGCGTTACGACTTAGCGATTGAAGATCCGGCCTATGTTAAAGAGTTGGTCCAGCACCATGTGGGCGGCTATTTGAAAATTGCCCCTGAGCATACCGAAGAAGGGCCGCTCAGCAAGATGATGAAACCCGGCATGGGCGCCTACGATAAGTTTAAAGAGCTGTTCGATAAGTTTTCCAAGGAAGCGGGTAAAGAACAGTTCTTGATCCCTTATTTTATTTCGGCGCATCCGGGAACGACCGACGAGGATATGCTTAACCTCGCGCTCTGGTTGAAGGAGCGTAAGTTTAAGCTCGATCAAGTGCAAAACTTCTATCCATCGCCGATGGCGAATGCGACGACCATTTATCACACTGAGTTGAACTCGTTGAAAAACGTGAAGCACAGCAGTGAAGTGGTACCAGTGCCGAAGAAGGGCCGCCAACGCCGCCTGCATAAGGCGCTGCTGCGTTACCACGACCCAGCGGGTTGGCCTATCATCCGTGAAGGCTTGATTGCCATGGGGCGTGAAGATTTGATTGGTAACAGCCCGAATCACCTCGTTCCACCTGAAGGGCGCAACGAACGTGGTCCGAAATGGATGAAGGATGCTAACCAAGGGCAAAAAGCGCTGACGCGCTTCTCGGGTAATCAGTTCGATGAGCGTAAGGGCAAAGGTGATGCCAAGGGCAAATCGAGCACAAGCAAGCCTAAGGGGCCTAAGTCTGGGGCGAATGCAACGCAAGGCCAGCAGCCTAAGACCAGCCGTCCGGGAGCTAAGGCCCCTTTTGGTCAGTCGGGCTTTAAGGGAAAATCTGAGCAGGGTAAGGCTGGGCACCAAGGCCGCGGAAATAAGGCCTCTTCAGGCCGTCAACACGCAAAATAACGGCGAAAAAAAGCCACTCCAGTAAACCTATTTGGAGTGGCGCAGAGATGATGGTAAACCAGCGGTACCATCCAATGAGTGTGTGGCGAGCGTTTGTAGACGGAACGTGCGCCGCACCTCAGTCTCAAATGGGCCCACGGATATGAGGAACGTGAGCCACTATCCCTCAATGTACGGGAGAGCCTGATGAAGACTTTCCATTCCTAAAAGAAGTAGTTAATCCCTACCGCAAAGCCATTATCTTCCTGTGCTTCGAGTGCTGGATCATCCATGCTGCTGAAATCTAACTTCATTTCGGCAAACATCACAGTGTCATTACTGTAACGGTAGTGCAGGCCAAGCATGGCGAATTGGCGGGTCCATTTGCCTTGGATGGGCGTGCTGGCATCTGTATCTAAGTCCAAATAGCTGAGGACAATCATAGGCACAAAGCCATTATCGAATTGGTAGGCCGTCATCAACTCGGCACCAGTGGCATCGTAGAGATCGCCGCCGACCAGCTCATTGTTCTTACTCTGATGGGCGTTAAAGCCGACGTAGAGACCACTGGCTTCGCGGTTATCTGCATAGTGGTAGTAGTCACCATACATGGCGCCGATACCGACGATTTCGTTGGTTTCATCGACTTGGGTGTTACCAAGATGGCCTTCAAAGTCGCCACGGTTAAAGCCAGCGAGCAGTTTAAATTTGTCGGTGAGTGAGTAGGTCAGGCTGGCACCGTAACTGCTGTCGAAATCGAGCTCAGAGTTAGCCATTTCGCTGCCATCATCGTTTTTTAAGGTGACATTACCGTTGGTTTTGGCGGCGTATTGCAGGGCGATTTGCACTGGGCCAAAGCTATTACGGTAGATAAACGCGGAGTCGGCGCGGCCTGTTCCGGTTAAGCCCCCATCGCTAAAGGCGTAGGCGCCGACGCTATATCCAGCGAAGACGTTCGGTAAATCCGTTGTGCCTGCGACATCATAGTAAGCGCCCCATTGCTTACCAAAGCTTAGGCTACCCCATTCATCGTGCGACATACCGACATAACCTAAACGGTTATAGAGGAAGTCTTCGGTTTTTCCGGCGGCGAGTTTGCCACCTTGCATCACTAAACTATCATCGCTGGATACCATATTGATGCCCCATTCTGTGGTGGCAAAGGCGGTCCAGACATTTTTCTCGCTGCGTTCGAAACTAAATCGTACTCGGGAAGAGTCATCAATTACTGAGGTGTCGTGA
>NZ_JBKEDJ010000006.1:0-297076 GCF_047975355.1 Shewanella sp.
ACTGGGTTACACGACCCCCACGCCGATACAGACAAAGGCCATTCCCAGCATTTTAGCGGGCAAGAATGTGCTTGCCGCGGCGCACACGGGCACAGGTAAAACCGCCAGTTTTGTGCTGCCGCTGCTCCACAGATTCGCTGACGCCCCCAAGATCCGCCCTAAGCGAGTGCGGGCCATCATACTCACCCCCACACGTGAGTTAGCGCGTCAGGTCGAAGAAAATATCAACCAATACGCTAAGTATTTACCCTTAACAGCCATGGCGATGTACGGTGGTGTCGACGCCGCGCCGCAAAAGAAACGGCTGATTGAAGGCGTCGATTTACTGGTGGCCACGCCTGGGCGTTTGCTCGACATGTATACCCAAAGGGCTATTCGTTTCGATGAAGTCTCAGTATTGGTGCTCGACGAAGCCGACCGCATGCTCGATATGGGCTTTATCGAAGATATTAATAGCATCATCGAAAAGCTGCCCGAGCAGCGACAAAACCTCTTATTTTCAGCCACCTTATCGAAACAGGTGAAAGCGCTGGCGAAATCCGCTATTCCGGACGCCATCGAAATTGAAATCAGCCGTAAGAGCGCGGCGTCGACTCATATTGACCAATGGTTGACCACGGTCGATAAAGATAAAAAGTCGGCGCTGTTGAGCCATTTGATCCAAGAACATAACTGGTCACAGGCATTAATTTTTATCCAAACCAAACACGGCGCCGCCAAATTGGTTAGCCAGTTAGAAAAGCGTGGCATTGTTGCAGAAGCTTTTCACAGTGGGCGTAGCCAAGCGGTGCGCGAGCAACTGCTTATCGATTTTAAAGCGGGTAAAATTTCCTTTTTAGTCGCCACGGGCGTGGCCTCCCGCGGTATTGATATCGATGCCTTAGCGCGGGTGATTAACTACGACTTACCCGATGAAGCCGACGACTATATCCACCGCATTGGCCGTACGGGACGTGCGGGTAACCAAGGGGAAGCGATTTCCTTTGTCTCTAAGGATGATTTCAGAAACCTTTGCGCCATTGAACGTCGCTTAGGTCATGTTATCGTGCGCAGGGAGATTGCTGGCTTTGAGCCGAAAAAAGTCGTGCCGATTTCCATACTCGATTTTGTGCCTAAATCGGCATCTACAACAGAGCGTAAACCCAACAAACTCGCCGAGACAAGTGCTCAACCCCGCCCCTATTCGAGTGGCAAGCCGCGCACCTTTGAGGCGACACAAGCCAAGAAGCATCGCAGTGCCAAGGCGACTCCTGCGCCTAAAGCCCAAAAGGCAGGGACGGATAGTCGCACAGATACTCACTCAGGTGCTCGCTCAAATAGCCGCCCTGCTAACCCATTGCAAGGTAATCCATGGCAAAACAGCATCAAGTCGCAGGGCGATAGCGAACCCCAGGCAAATCCTTGGTACAAAAGCACTAAGTGAATTAACGGCTTATCAACGAATTAACTCAAAATAGCAGAAGCAAATATGACGATTATTTTTACAACCAACCTCGGTGATATCAGTATCGAACTCGATATGGAGCGCGCGCCCGTTACCGCCAAAAACTTTATCCGCTACTGCCAGGAAGGTTTTTATGAGCACACGATTTTCCATCGAGTGATCAAAGGCTTTATGATCCAAGGCGGTGGTTTTACCGCCAAAATGAAGGAAAAGCCCACCCACGAGCCGATTGTCAACGAAGCCAACAAAGGCCTATCGAATGTGTTTGGCACTATCGCTATGGCCCGCACCGACGCACCGCACTCAGCGACTGCACAATTTTTTATCAATACAGCTAACAATGAGTTCCTCGATCACACGGCAACCACTAACAACGGTTGGGGTTATGCGGTATTTGGTAAAGTGACGGCGGGACTCGAGGTGGTGCTGCAAATTGAAGGCGTAAAAACCACCCGTGTTGCAGGCCATGAGGACGTGCCCCGTGAGCCAATTATTATCGAAAAAGTAACTATCGTTGAAAAATAGTGATTATCGTTGAAAAATAGTCATTCTGGTTGAATAAGTTACTTTATCTAATCGAGGAATAGTTTGGCGCTACTTTGCAGTGGTACAACTATCACGCCTCCATTCCTTGATAGATAATTCTTTGGTTTTAAACCCTAAATAGAAAAAGGAGCAATCAACCGAAATGGTTAGTTGCTCCTTTTTGTTTATTAACGTCTGTTAATAGAGACAAACGCTGCTGCAATGGCGTTAATCTAGATCTTTCAGCGGCCACAGCACGATATGATCTTCAATATCCTTCACCCGCCGCTCATCCACCACTTTACCTTGAATCGACATGCCCACAAGATGCATGGCCTCTTTAGAGCCCGTGAGTAATGGATGCCAGCTCGGCAAGTCTCGACCGGATGCTAAACGACGATAGGCGCAGCTATCGGGTAACCAAGTCAGTTCATGCACGTTTTGCGGTGTGATCACAGTGCATTGGGGAACATGGCTAAAACGGTCACTATAATGCTTGCAGCTGGCAGTTTGATGATCGAGCAGTAGACAAGCTGCATTGGTGTAATACAACTCTTCGGTTTCATCATCGATCAACTTGTTTAAACAACACTTACCACAACCATCGCAGAGGGACTCCCACTCCTGCGACGTCAACTCGGTTAACGCTTTATTCTGCCAAAATGCCATGTTTACGCTTATCTTCATATAAAAACCCGCTTAATGCGGGCTATTTTACACCAATTTACTGGGGAGTTTTAATTCTCTCCGATAAATGCACCACAGAGATGCCAAAATAATCGCCCTCGCCTAAATAATTCACTGCTTGCCAGTGCATTAAAGCGCGGTAATTGCCATAGACCAGATATTTTCGGCCCTTTACACCATCGGGCATAATAAGCGAAGCATGAATATCCTCACGATTTGGTAAATCCGTATTATCGAAACGCCTGACACCAAGCTGTTGCCACTTGGCTAAGGTTTGAGATTGATTGAGTCCGATAAACTCGGCCTTAAGATCCGCCGGAGCTTGAACCTGACGTCCCCAAGTATCCTCCCCATTCCAGCCCTGCTGCTTAAGCAGATTCGCGGCAGAGGCAAAGGCATCGGCCACATTGTGCCAAATGTCTTTTTTACCATCACCGTCCCCATCTTGGCCGTAGGCTAAATATTCACTCGGAAGCAATTGGGTTTGCCCCATAAAGCCTTTGTCATTACTTCTAAGGTCATCGAACTTAAAGTGCTCTTTATCCATTATCGACAGCGCAGCGATAAACTCCCGCTGGTAACGCGCCGTATTTTCACCATTAAAGGCCAGCGACGCCATCACAGAGAGCACAGGATAATCCCCCGACGCATCACCAAAGTTAGACACTAGTCCCCACAGCGCCACCAAAAAACGCGGCTGCACTTGGTATTTATCGGCAATGTGCGTCAACGCCACTTCATGCTCGTTAAAGAGCACGCGCGCCGTATCCACCTTCCATTCAGGCACGACCTCAGGCAGGTAGGTGTCGAGGGTTTGAGATTGGCTAGGCACGGCGGCCACATTGGCCTTTTTAAAGCGTTTTATCTGCGGGAAAGCGGTGTTGATCGTCGCTTGGCTAATGCCTTGAGCACTCGCCTCTTGTTTTAGCTTAAGAAGATAATCATTGAAGGAGGCATCTTGCCCTATAGCGCTATTGCTCATCAAGGGCAAGAAAATCAATGTACATGCTGCAACGCGTTGAAGGAGAGTCTTTGGCATATACCATTGTCCGCAGTTTATGGGCTAGTCTTTAATCCCAAGACTTTCTCTGTGTTCGGCCAATAAATTAACCTGCGGTGGCGGAATTTGTAAATAAAAACCCATTTCCTCGAGCGCTGCTCTGACCTTTTGAATATCGGCAATACCGAGTGATTCGCGTCTAGCGATGGGAAACACCATCACTAACTGAGGCACGCCAAACATATCCAACAGCGCTTGGGGGACGTCATCGAAGCAATCCCTTTTGTTCACAAATAAATAAGTGTCAGCCTTTCGACTACTTTTATAAACCGCACATAGCATAACAGTATAAATATCCAATAGTTCAAACTTGCCAGTCAATGGGGCACACTATAACATGGTCGCCTAGTAATTTAATTGTAAAATCAGCGAACCGACTGATGATTTCTGGAGAATAGTGCCGGGATGTCAAAACCTAGCTTAGAGTTAAAAGGCGCTTCTTTTACTCTTTCAGTACTTCATATCAATAGCAGCGACTTAAATGCTGTCATGGCTGAATTAGATAGCAAATTGGCACAAGCCCCTCAATTTTTCCTGGGTGCCCCCTTAGTCGTCAATCTCAGTGCCATCCAAGAGAACGATTTCAATTTACATGGCTTAAAAGAGTTATTACTTTCCCGCCAGTTAGTGATCGTGGGGATCACCGGAGCAACGACCGTCCTCAGCAACCAAGCTAAAGCTCTGGGTCTTGCCATCGTCAAAGCGGGTAAACAGAGCGTGACGCCCCCACCTGCGCCGCGTCAAACTAAGGTTTTGAAGCAAAATATCCGCTCAGGCCAGCAGGTCTATGCAAAAAATGGTGATTTAATCATATTTGGTGCCGTAGGTAATGGCGCTGAAGTCATTGCCGATGGTAGCATTCATATTTATGGCGCATTACGAGGAAAAGCCATGGCGGGCGCGGCCGGCGACAGCAGCGCGGTAATCATCGCCCATTCCCTCGAGGCCGAATTAGTTTCAATAGCAGGGCAATATTGGCTCGCTGAAAATCTACAACAACATAGCTCAGATAAAGGCGGCTGCATTCGCTTAAATGGCGAGTCGCTTATCGTTGAATCATTGCCCCTCTAAATGGCATAAAAAAGGATAGAGAGAAACATGGCACAAATTATTGTTGTCACTTCAGGTAAAGGTGGTGTTGGTAAGACCACATCCAGTGCGGCGATTGCAACTGGACTTGCAATACAAGGGCATAAAACTGTTGTTATCGATTTCGATATAGGCTTACGTAACTTAGATTTGATCATGGGCTGCGAGCGCCGCGTCGTCTATGACTTTGTCAATGTGATCAACGGCGAAGCCAATTTAAATCAGGCACTGATTAAAGACAAACGCTGTGAGAAACTGTTTGTACTGCCTGCATCGCAAACCCGCGATAAAGATGCACTGACCAAAGAAGGCGTGGGTCGTGTGCTCGATGATTTAGCGAAAGAATTTGATTTTATTATTTGTGACTCACCCGCAGGGATTGAGCAAGGGGCGATGATGGCACTGTACTTTGCCGATATTGCTATTGTGACCACCAACCCAGAAGTGAGCTCGGTTCGCGACTCTGACCGTATTCTGGGTATGCTGCAGAGTAAATCACGCCGCGCCGAACTGAATTTAGAGCCGATAAAAGAGTACTTACTGCTGACTCGTTATTCGCCGAGTCGGGTAAAATCGGGCGAAATGTTAAGTGTTGACGATGTAAAAGAAATCCTTGCCATTGAATTACTTGGTGTTATCCCTGAATCACAATCTGTACTCAAGGCCTCTAACTCGGGTGTGCCTGTGATTATCGATCAAGAGAGTGATGCAGGTGCGGCTTACAGTGATACGGTCGCGCGTTTACTGGGTGAAGATGTGCCAGTACGCTTCATTACGGAAGAGAAAAAAGGTTTCTTACAACGGATATTTGGTAGCTAATTATGTCTTTACTCGACTATTTCAAAAGCAAGAAAAAGCCTAGCACTGCGGTAATGGCAAAAGAGCGACTACAAATTATTGTGGCTCATCAACGTGGACAACGGGATACGCCCGATTATTTTCCACAGATGAAACAAGAAATTATCGCCGTTATTCGCAAATATGTGCATATTTCTGATGATCAAGTGTCTGTGCAGTTAGATCAGAACGACGATAACCTGTCGGTACTCGAACTTAACGTCACATTACCTGACAGATAAGTCGAGCGTTGGCGTCATCCTCATCGCGGGGATGACGCTTTCTGTTGCGCTTTTTGTAGAATATCATGCGAAATAAATTGGGCTAAACCTTGATATAAGTGCTTGATATAAAAGATAAGGGCCTCAACTATCGCCAAGACCTCGATTTTACTTCAGCTTTTAAAATCAGCCTTAAACCGCTTCAATATTAAACTTCAAGCTTTGCCAACGACTCGGCGGCGATTTGTCCACGCCAGCCACTTAAGACCGTCGGTAACTCACCCTGCTGTTTATCCCAACGCCATTGTAAATACTCATGAATATGACGTTTCGAGCCCAGCATCTCCATCGGGATGGCATGCTGCTCGCACAGTTCAGTTAAGCAGGTTTTAATGTTCTTAAAGGCCGATTTGTAACCTGGTTTGAGCGCTAAGACATCCACAAGCTCGGGAGGATTGCTTACATCGGCAGTCTGCATCACCCGTAAAATATCTTTACCGTGAATGCGTTTCTCCTGCTCGGTCAAATCGTTCAGTTTGAGCAAATCGCCCATGCTCTTAGGCTGCTTCTTCGCCAGCGCAATCAAACCATGATCTTTTATCACAAAGCCCAAGGCTAAATCCCGCGCTAAAGCCTTTTCTAAACGCCACTTTGCCAGCACTTTGAGGTAAGCTAGTTGATGCTCGGTGAGTTGAAAGGCATTTTTCACTCTGAGGTACGCAGTATCCATATCGGGCGTGGCTAAGCGCCCTTCCGTCATCCGCTCGCCTTCTTCATAAAGCCAGTCTAAACGGTTTTGAGCGTTAAGCTTGTCGGCGAGTTGCGGATAGAGTTGATACAGATACAACACATCATTCGCCGCGTAGTTCAGCTGCGCCTCGGTCAAGGGACGGCGCATCCAGTCAGTGCGCGACTCCCCCTTATCAATCACTTCACCTAAACAGGTTTCAACTAACTTGGCATAACCTAGGCCATGGCCCATGCCACATAACGATGCCGCAATTTGGCTATCGAACAAAGGCGTAGGCTGACGCTGACCATAATGGGCAAAGACTTCTAAGTCCTCGCTGCACGAATGCACCAGTTTGATAATATTAGGATTATCAAGCAAAGACCAGAATGCACTGAGGTCTGGTAACGCGACAGGGTCAATCAAGGCTAAGGTCTTACCGTCATAGGCTTGAATAAGGCCAAGCTTGGCGTAATAAGTACGAGTGCGCACAAACTCGGTATCTAACACGAGCAGCGGACTCTGTTGATATTGAGCGACGAGGGCATTGAGGCTCGCTTCGTCGCTCACATACTGAAACACTGACAAATTCTTCTCCAGTTCCTGTGGGTGAATCACATTCCATAAAAACAAAAGCCGGCTCATTGCCGGCTTCAATCTTACGCGCGCTTCACTTCGTCTCGAAGTTCTCGTCGCAAGATCTTACCCACGTTGGTTTTAGGTAACTCATCCCTAAATTCTACCAGCTTCGGTACTTTATATCCCGTTAAATGCGCACGGCAATGCTTAATGATGTCGTCAGCGGTTAAAGATTTATCTTTTGCCACCACAAACACCTTCACTAACTCACCACTGGCGTCATTAGGCACACCAACGGCAGCCACTTCAATTACTTTAGGATGTAACGCGACCACTTCTTCGACTTCATTGGGGAAGACGTTGAAGCCCGACACTAAAATCATGTCTTTCTTACGGTCGACAATATAGAAGAAGCCTTGTTCATCCATATAACCGATATCACCGGTGGCAAGCCAGCCGTCTTTATCGATCACTTTGGCCGTTTCCTCTGGACGCTGCCAGTAGCCTTTCATGATCTGTGGACCTTTACCAAACAGTTCACCCGTCTCGCCCTGCGGCAACACATTACCCGCATCATCACGCACTTGAATTAAGGTCGATGGCGCAGGGAAACCGATAGAACCGTTGTAACCGTCTAAGTTATAGGGGCAGCAAGTGAGTAGCGGCGAGGCTTCGGTTAAACCATAACCTTCGAGTAAGCGGGTTTTAGTGATGCTCTGCCATTTATCGGCCACAGCTTTTTGCACCGCCATCCCGCCACCAATGGATAATTTAAGGCGAGAAAAGTCCAGCTCCGCAAAATCGCTACTGTTCACTAATGCATTAAACAGAGTGTTGACGCCAGTTAGTGCGGTAAAAGGATATTTCTTCAGCTCAGCCACAAACCCTGGAATATCCCGAGGGTTAGTGATTAAGAGGTTCTGACTGCCCTTGTGTAAGAAGAGTAAGCAGTTCACTGTTAAGGCAAAAATATGGTAAAGCGGTAAGGCTGTGACCACAAATTCACTGCCATCACGCAGTGCAGGTGAATAGGCGCCATTGGCCTGTAATACGTTCGCCATTACGTTAGTGTGGGTCAACATAGCGCCCTTTGACACCCCAGTCGTTCCACCTGTGTATTGCAAAAAGGCTAAGTCATCACCCGTGATAACGGGTTTGACATACTGCATCCTGCGCCCTCTTGAAAGGGTTTCGCGCATCGAAAGTGCATGGGGCAAATCGTACTTAGGCACCAGTTTTTTGATGTATTTGACCACAAAGTTCACTAAGGTACGTTTTGGCGCACTGAGTTGGTCACCTAAACTTGTGATAATGACGCTCTCAACTGGGGTTTGGTCGACCACTTCTTCCAAAGTACGGGCAAAGTTCGATACGACAACGATAGCCTTAGCGCCCGAGTCGATTAATTGGTGCTTTAATTCGCGGGGAGTATAAAGCGGGTTAACGTTAACCACCACCATGCCCGCACGTAAAATGCCGAAGAGTGCAATGGGATATTGCAGCAGATTCGGCATCATCAGGGCAACACGGTCACCCTTTTGTAGCTTCAATTCGTTTTGCAGATAAGCGGCAAACGCACGGCTGCGTTCTTCAAGTTTACGGTAAGTTAGCGTGGCACCCATGTTGATAAATGCCGGTTGATCCGCATATTTGGCCACCGCCGTCTCGAACATATCGACAAGCGATGAATACTGATCCGCATTAATCTCGGCAGGTACATCTTTTGGCAAATGATTAATCCAAGGCTGATCCACTACTTTCTCCTAAATCCCCACAACTGCGGACACGGTATCCCTACTACCGTCAATACTCGACAAATACCGAGTTAAAATACCGACTTACATTTTATTGTTATTGATTAACCCGCATAAATCATACGAGCGTTTTAATTTTGATCATCATCACATAAAAAAAACAAAAAACCTAGCGTCTTTTTTATGTAAGTAAAAGCGATTATTCGACAAACTGCTGGATCAAGTGTGCGACCCCTTTGGCGTTATCCATATGCACATGGTGGTCACCCTCGAGCATATGTTCAGACAAATGGGCAAACCATTTCCGCGCCTTAGGCAGCGCCGCCTGCAGCTGGCTAAAGCCCTGTTTGCCGCAGATCAATAAGGTCGAGACCGAAATATGTTGCATCAATGCATCTACTTGTTCAAAGGTCAGCCGCATTGGCGAGTCAAGCCTTAATCTTGGATCACTGCGCCACGCAACACCATCAGTGGTAGGTTGCATATTGCGCTCGAGTAACAAGCGGCACCAGGGCTCCGCCAGCCCCGTTAAATGAACTCTGGCTTTTACTGCGCTATCCATGTTGTCGTAGACTTTTAGCTGTTTATGCTTTTGCGCTAAAAACTTCTCGTGCTGATAAAAACTCTTTCGTAGCCGCGTTTTAGCTTGAGTCGCCGACTCAAATAGTGGGCTTAACGCCTCGATCAAAATCAGTTTGTTAACCTTTTCAGGAAAGGTTGCGGTATACGCGGAGGCAATAATCCCTCCTAACGAATGCCCAATAATAGCCAACGGTTTTTGCGGCAAGATCGCCAGTAACGCATCGAGATCGTATAAATAGTCAATCCAATGCAAAGGGTAATGTCCCGGCCGATGCGCTGAAAAGCCATGACCAGGCCAATCTATGGCAAGTATTTGATAATGAGGCAAATACTCAGCGAGAGGCTCAAAACTGTTCGCATTGTCTAACCAGCCATGCAACGCGAGCAATAACGGCTTATCTTTCGTCCCCCATAATCGACCACTCAGCTTGATATGGGGTAAAACAAACTCGACTTGATTTTTGGGGGCGAAAGATTGCCACATATTGCCTCTAATGTCAGGTGATTAGCGCTATTTTTTGATAAATTTGAGCGTCATGCGATCGCTCTCACCAATTGCTTGGTATTTTTCCTTATCGGTATCGCCTAAAGCATAGGAAGGTGGAAGTGTCCATACCCCCTTGGCGTAGTCCTTAGTGTCTTTCGGATTGGCGTTGATTTCGGAGCTTTCGGCTAAGGTAAAACCAACCTTTTTGGCCAGCGCGATCATCTCGTCTTGATCCATGTAACCCGTGCTCATATTCATGCCTTTATTGGCTCTATGTTCGACCACGCCAAACACACCGCCATCTTTAAGCACTTTATAGGAAGCTGCAAATACGTTTTCGAGCTGGTCGCTTGAGGCCCAGTTATGCAAGTTACGGAAAGTTAATACCAAGTCCGCACTGCCATCCGCACCCAAATTCATTTTGGCAGGCGGGTCGAGGATCACCATTTTCGCATTACCAAATAATGCTTTATTGGCCGTCATCCAAGTATCGAATTTCACGCCCGCATTGGCGCGGTAGCGATTCCCTGGGGTGTCTGTGCTTGGCTTGGTTTCAAAGCTGGCAGCAATATACTGTCCCTTAGGCGCGAGATAAGGGGCGAGAATTTCTGTATACCAGCCATTTCCCGGCCACAATTCAATCACGGTTTGTGTTGGGGAAATACCAAAGAATGTGAGGGTTTCTGCGGGATGACGATAAATATCTCGGCTGGCGTTTTTCGCTTGGCGAAACTCACTCTTAATGGCCTTATCCAAACCTTCATCGGCATAGGCCATGCCTGAACATAAACCAGCAATCAGCATACTGGCGACGAGTGTGACTTTTTTCATAATAATTCTCCTTGGATACCGAAGACTTAAGCTAGCAGTCAATGTAAAAAAATCCAAGAAATAGCCACATAAGTTGGCCAGTTAGGCTGTAAATATTTGTGATGAAGGAGACGTTAACGCAGAAATGTTTTAGCGTGATGTTGCAGAATCAACCCGGCGCCAAGCCAGATATAAGGCGCAGATACTGCAAAACAGCCAAATGGCGACCCAAATCCACGCAGGGATCCACGAAAGCTCGGCCAGCAGCACCGCATCGCCCTGCCCTTCGAGTCCGAGTAATACCGTTGGGCTTGCCAGCGCATTGAGCATGATCATCAAGCCAATAATGCGTAAAAATTGCGTGAGGATTTTATTTTTGCTGAGTTTTAAGGGCAGTAACAACACAATCGTCAGTACAGCTAAAATGGCTAAGGTCAGTAAATCTCGCCCCCACAGCAGGCCACTAAGCACCACTAAGCCCCCAAGAAAGGCAAAGCTTAGGCGGATGCCCTTAGGCCAAGTTGCCAGCAGATAGATAAGGTATCCCCAACAGGCTGCGCCAAAATAGCCTGCAAATCCAATCACGAGTGGCGAGCCACCTTGGCTAAAGCAAAAACCTGCGCCATTGGGGAAAAGCTGAATATGACTCACAATGCCGCCACTGAGCACAGTTGCTATCCCATGGGATAGCTCATGAAAATAGCTCTCTAACCACTTAAAAGGCACGCTCAGATAAGGAATGCGCGTCAATATGAGTGCAAGCATCAGTTCGATGATAAACAAACCACGGCTTGGAAGACCGCCAGTTAAACGTGGGGCCAAGCGGGATGGGGATGACACGGGCGCGCTATCAGGCATAAATATCCACGCCGACCATCTGCTGAATTTCTTCACGTTTGGCGGCATGTTGCGTTTGTAGGTATTGAGCTATCGCCCCTTGATGACCTCGGGTACTTTGCTCGTATTCAAGCTGGGCACCGAGTCTGGATTGTAGGTTTTGCGCAGACCCTTCAGAGGAATCATCAAGGGCTAAGGCCGAAATCGCATCGAGCTCAATTACAGGGCGCGACGCTTCCGTGGGCGACATTCCCTGTATTATTGCGGGTCGATTACTCGCTACCGCTTGTGTCAAACTCGTTTGAAGCGAATTTACCTGCATCGAGATGCCCAGCTTAAAATGCCCTGTTTAAAGTTAAAAGCCTGTATTGTAAGTGCTTAGCGCTAGCGTCTGCATCAGTATGCGGCCGATACAGACAGTTTAGATTCTAACTGTATGATTGGGGAAAATGAACAGTTTATTCACGCCCAGGTAACTTTTTCCATGTCACAGTATCACGTAAATACACAGGCTCAAGTTCATCGACGCTAGTTGTTAATCCCGCTTTGATACCTGCTTCGGCCAGCGCTAACATCGCGCGGGCATCGGGATACTTCACCGCTGCTAATGAGGTAATACCGCTTCCTAGGGATAACAACTCGGGATAAGCATCAAAACCTGTGCCGCAGCTCAGGATGGGTTTGTTGAGGTCTAACGTCAGTTCAACCTGCTCTGGCGCACTCACAACTTCTTGACCGACAAGAGTCGCAATGCCATCGACGGCAACAAATTGACCCCAGTACACTTCACCCATACGCGCATCGATACAACAGAGTACTTGCTCGGCAGCGTGTTCAGCAATCGCCATTTGTGCCATGGCCGCTAAGGTTGAAATGCCGATCACAGGTAAATCTAACCCTAGGGCTAAACCTTGGGTCATGCTGGTACAAATGCGAATACCGGTAAAACTGCCTGGTCCACGACCGTAAGCAATCGCATCCAGTTTATCTAAGCCGACATTGGCTTGTTTTAATACGGCTTCCACCATAGGCAATAAACGCTGACTATGCTCCCGTGGCGCATCGGCTAACTCAGCAAAAACCTGTCCTTGATAATACAGGGCAGCCGAACAAGCTTCGGTACAAGTGTCGAGGGCGAGAATACAAACAGAGTCTTGGGGTGTTGTCATATAAAAACCGCGCTGTGGGTATAGTTGGACTGAAAAAAATGACTTATTGACGTCCTGCACTATACCAAGTGTAAATTGGCGCAAATGATAACATCAAATAATCGAAAGCAAAGGCTTAAAACAGCGGCTAATGACTCGATTGGCTTAGCGTTGAGTTTGTGATCGCCATCACTAACTCAACAACCTCTTCAGCCTTTGGCCAAATATTGGGAAACTTTTCGCTCATTTTAGGTCTGAGCAAACAGTGCAGAGTATTATGCCGACACTCACCAAAGCATCGATTTTACTCTCTCCCTTTTACGCGACAATTAGCGTGATGCTTTGGACACTGTTAATAAGGAAATTCAATGAGCAGTACCAGAGAAAATACCCTCAAACCCCTTCGCCGCTTAAGACGTCTGCGCCGCACCGAGGCGATGCGTGACCTAGTTCGTGAAACCCAGATTTCCCTAAGTGACTTAGTTCATCCACTCTTTATTGAAGAGCACATCACCCAAGCCGTGCCCATTTCAACCTTGCCCGGGATCAGCCGCCTGCCCGAGAGTGCACTTGCCGATGAGATCCAAAGGCTTTACGCATTAGGGATCCGCTATGTGATGCCCTTTGGAATTTCCCACACCAAAGATGCACAGGGCAGCGACACTTGGGATGACAATGGCTTACTCGCGCGGATGATCCGCACCATCAAAACCGCCGCGCCAGAGATGATGGTGATCCCCGATATTTGTTTCTGTGAATATACCGACCACGGACACTGCGGCGTATTGCACCATGATGAAGTCTGTAACGATCAAACCGTGGCTAACTTAGTTAAACAATCCATCACCGCCGCCAAAGCGGGAGCCGATATGCTGGCGCCATCGGCGATGATGGACGGCCAGATTAAAGCCATCCGCCAAGGGTTAGATGAGGCAGGCTTTGAGCACATTGCCATTTTGGCCCATGCTGCCAAGTTCGCCTCCTCCTTCTACGGGCCTTTTCGGGCCGCGGTAGATTGTGAACTTAGCGGAAACCGTAAAGGCTACCAGCTCGATTACGCTAATGGTCGCCAAGCCTTGCTCGAAGCGCTGCTCGATGAAGAGGAAGGCGCGGATATTTTGATGGTGAAACCCGGCACGCCGTATTTGGATGTGTTAAGTCGCCTAAGACAGGAAACCCACCTTCCCTTAGCGGCTTATCAAGTCGGCGGCGAATATGCCGGCATTAAGTTTGCCGCCCTGGCGGGCGCCCTCGATGAGCGCGCCGTCGTCACCGAGACCTTTATCGGATTAAAGCGTGCGGGCGCCGATTTAATTGTCAGTTATTACGCGAAACAATATGCCGAGTGGTTAACGCAATCCCGCTAATGCGCTGAGTATTCTGCCTATCAGCCAAGCAATTAACGAAAACGCCACCCTATCGGTGGCGTTTTTTATCCGTCAATTTGCTCGCACATTAAGCTTATGCTTGTAGCTCGGCAAAGAGGGCTCTGATCTTTTCAACCTTAGGCCGCACCACAATTTGGCAATAGGGCTGCTCGCCATGCAGGGCGAAGTAATCATTGTGGTAATCCTCAGCGGGATAAAAAGACTCAAAGGCCACCACTTGAGTGATGATCGGCGCATCAAATACCCTTGCCTCGGTTAATTTGGCAATCATGGCGTTGGTCTCTTTAATCTGCGCCGCATCATGGGCAAAGACAACGGAGCGATACTGCGGCCCTTTATCATTGCCTTGGCGGTTGAGCGTGGTGGGATCGTGACTCTCAAATAACACCTGCAGCAGCGTCGAGAAGCTGATTTGCGCGGGGTCAAATTCGATGTGCACCACTTCGGCATGCCCAGTTAATCCCGAACACACCGACTTATAATCTGCATCGCTCGCCTCGCCGCCCGAGTAACCTGAACTGACATTCAGCACACCCTTAAGGCTCTTAAAAATTGCTTCAACACACCAAAAACAGCCCGCACCAAAGGTCGCAAAGGCCGTGTTATGCTTCGATGTTGTCACCTCATCGGCCGCTTGAAACACCATGGAGACAGAATTAACGCAATGACGAATATTCTTTGGCGTTAAATATTCCCCTTCAAACACATGGCCTAAATGACCGCCACACTGACTACAGACGATCTCGGTACGGCGACCATCGGCGTCAACATGACGACTCACAGCGCCCGGAATTTCATCATCGAAGGCTGGCCAACCACAGTGGGCATTAAACTTATCTTCTGAGCGATACAAAGGTGCATGGCATTTTTTGCACAAATACACGCCTTTGGCGTCATGTTGATAATACTCGCCGCTAAAGGGACGTTCTGTGCCCTTTTCTTCTATGACATAGCGTTCAAAATCAGTCAGTTTGTTCATAAAAGTCTCCTTTAGCTCCTAAGGTATTCGCCTGCATAAGACCGTTTGTTCCTCTGGTTTATTACGCCTCGGCTTGAATTGGCTTTTTGGCATAGTAGCCGCTTTAGTCGATAAAATCCTGTTGATTGAGCCAATGCTTAAATAACTGGAGGAAAATTCAGCAGTAATCTCAGTCCATTGTCTTGAGTGTTTGCACCGCGCACAGTGCAAAGCTACACTTGCTGCGGGTCAATTCTCTACCCAAATCCTTTCTATTTGGGCCGCTTTGCACTAGGGCTTAGCGCACCATACCGATAATGAGATAAGTGGCAACGACTCCTTACCTTTATCCTTAGAAAGTGTTTGGTTAACAACCATATATAACAAGTAGAAACAATATGAAATTAGAAACCATTGATTATCGCGCAGCCGATAGCGCCAAACACTTTGTGGAATCCCTACGTGAAACGGGCTTTGGCGTACTCTCTAACCACCCTATCGATAAGGAACTGGTCGAAAACATTTATACTGAGTGGCAAGCCTTTTTCAATTCTGACGCTAAGAACGAGTTCATCTTCAATCGTGAAACCCACGATGGCTTCTTCCCCGCGTCGATTTCAGAAACCGCAAAAGGCCACACGGTTAAAGACATCAAAGAGTATTACCACGTGTACCCTTGGGGTCGTATTCCAGATTCTTTGCGTACCAATATTCTGGCTTACTATGAAAAAGCCAATGCGCTGGCCGCTGAACTGTTAGAGTGGATTGAAACCTACTCACCAGACGAGGTTAAAGCCAAATTCTCTATCCCGCTGCCAGCAATGATTGCCGACAGCCACAAAACCCTACTGCGCATTCTGCATTACCCACCGATGACGGGCGATGAAGAAATGGGCGCTATCCGCGCTGCGGCCCACGAAGATATAAACCTTATCACTGTGCTACCTGCTGCCAACGAGCCAGGGCTGCAAGTCAAAGCCAAAGACGGTTCTTGGTTAGATGTGCCAAGCGATTTTGGCAACATTATCATCAACATTGGTGATATGTTGCAGGAAGCCTCGAGCGGTTACTTCCCATCAACCTCACACCGCGTGATTAACCCAGAAGGCACGGATAAGACTAAGTCGCGTATTTCTCTGCCCTTATTCTTACACCCGAATCCTTCGGTTGTGCTGTCTGAGCGTTATACCGCCGACAGCTACTTAATGGAAAGATTGCGCGAGCTGGGCGTACTTTAAGCAATACATGCTCAAATTCGCATCAAGATTAAGCAATTAAGCGCCTTCGGGCGCTTTGTTTATGACATTCGTCGCCTTCAAGGTAGAATAAGCGTCTTTAGGTCATTTAGAACAAGGCGCTATCATGGCAATTCAATGGTATCCGGGGCACATGCACAAGGCACGCAAAGAGATCGAAGAGGCTATGCCTCAGGTCGATCTAGTAATTGAAGTGCTGGACGCCCGTATTCCCTACAGTAGTGAAAACCCCATGGTGTCAAAGCTTCGCGGCGACAAACCTTGTATTAAGCTACTGAATAAATCCGACTTAGCCGATCCTGACATCACCGCCCAATGGATTGAATACCTTGAGCGTGAACAAGGGGTAAAAGCGACTGCAATTACCACGCTGCAACCGGGGATGTTGAAAATGTTGCCGGATCTTTGCCGTAAGTTAGTGCCGAGTCGAGATAAGACCGAAAAGGACATTCGCACTATGATCATGGGGATCCCTAACGTAGGTAAGTCCACCATTATCAATACCTTAGCCGGCCGCGTCATCGCTAAAACCGGTAACGAACCCGCCGTCACCAAAAGCCAGCAGCGTATTAACCTACGCAACGGCATTGTGCTCTCGGACACGCCTGGGATTTTATGGCCTAAGGTCGATAACGAAGCCAGTAGCTATCGCCTCGCCGTCACGGGTGCCATTAAAGATACCGCCATGGAATACGAAGATGTAGCACTGTTTGCCGCAGGTTATTTCTTAAAGGCGTACCCGAAGGAAATTTGCGAGCGTTATAACATCAGTGAATTACCTAAGGATGATATGGCGTTACTCGAAGAAATCGGCCGTAAACGCGGAGCCCTGCGTCCCGGCGGTCGCATCGATTTACATAAAGCCTCGGAAGTGGTGTTACACGATTACCGCTCAGGCAGGATTGGCCTGTTATCCCTCGAAACCCCAGCAATGGCCGAAATCGAAAAAGCCGAAGTGGAACGCATTCTGGCTGAAAAGGCTGCCGAAAAGGCCGCTAAGTTAGAAGCAGAAAAACTCAAACGCTCGGGTAAACGCCACAACATTTAATATCCTTTAGGAACGCATAATAAAAGCCAGCTTAGATGCTGGCCTTTATTGTTAATGACTATTATATTCATTAATTTCAATGGCTTATAGGGATTTTTGAGCTATACGCCATTAATTGGGCTATTTCCCCTTCCTTTTAGCCATTCTCTAAGCTGGTTTTCAGCCATGGGTCTGGCGAACAAGTAGCCCTGCCCTTGCTGGCAGCCCATATTGGCTAGCTGAGTCTTCTGCTGTTCGTTCTCCACGCCCTCTGCAATTACATCAAGTTTAAGCTGTTTAGTTAACTCGATAATCAACTGCACAATCGCGCGATCGTCACTATTGGTCTCAATCTGGTCGACGAAAGCTTTATCAATTTTTAATCGATTAATAGGGAGCTGACGTAATGCGCCAAGGGAGGAATAACCTGTACCAAAATCGTCGATGGCAATGGCGACGCCAATGTTCCTTAACTGCAACAAAACCCGTTTCATAAATTCAACATCACTCATGGCCGTTGACTCTGTTACTTCAAGTTCAACAAATTCAGGAGCAACTTGAAACTCAATCATCAACTTATTGAGTGTTTCGGGAAAATCAGGTTCGCGCAACTGAATGATTGAAACATTGACTGACATGCAAAGTTTATCGAATCCCGACTTATGTAACTGGCGCAATTGATATAGGGATGCTCGCAAAACGAACTCACCGAGGGGCACAATTAAGCCCGAGTGTTCCGCAATGGGGATAAAGCGATCGGGACTAATAAACTCGCCGCTTTTCGTTCGCCAACGTACTAATGCCTCCATCCCAGTCACATGGCCGTCAGACAACCTCACTTGGGGCTGGTAGGCAACAAAAAACTGACTGTCCTCAAAGGCATCGCGCAGCCCCACAAGGAGACGCATGCGCTCCTGCGTTTGTGTAATCATCTCACTATTAAAATATTGTGCTTTGCCGCGATAATGGGATTTTGCATGCCTTAGCGCCAATTCAGCATCCTTAATTAGCTCGGCACTTTTAGCCGTTGGAAGAACAAGCTTGACTAACCCCGAGGTGGCCGAAATGCGAAAAGTTTCCTCACCAATTTGAAGAGGTGAAACAAATAGTTCACCCAGCACATCCGGATTCACATGCTCCTTAGGCCCCATGATCCCAAAGGTGTCTCCAGCGACTCGAGCCAATAAAATTCCCTCGGTAAAACGTTCTAACAGCCGCTGTACAACTGCTAATAAAACATCATCACCGAACTGATGACCCAATGCATTGTTGATACTAGAAAAATCATCAATATCCAGCAATGCAAGCGTGCTATCAGAAAAACGATTAATTTCCTGCGCCACTAACTCTGTAAATCTGTGCCTATTGGGCAAATGCAGCATTTGGTCGTTATAAGCCAGATCTTCTAACTGACAGCGATATTGAGCAAGAGCTTCTTCATCAAGCCGGTTCTGAGTCACATCCTCCAAGGTGGTAAACAACAAATCATCTACTTTGCGCACCATCACCATAACCCGCTTTACCTCACCAGCACGAGTGGTTATGCGGTATTCACGCCGAGGGGTAGGATTCCCTGTCTCAAGTGACTCTGCGATATCACGCCCCCAGACATCAATCACCTCAGCTCGATAGAGCGCATCTGGGTAGGCTAATTCCATCCAACTATCGACGCTCTTTAGATCTTCCACTCGATAGCCAAAGGCAATTGTAAACGCTTCATTGAGAAGGAGAATATGGCCTGCTGAATTGATTACTCCAATCGGAATAGGCATGTACATAAGGGCGTTTGTTAGATTAAGAACGCTCGTTCTAAATACCTGATGTGTTGCCATACTCTCCTACACTTAATTCGCGAGTTTGTTTGACAACTCACTTGCCTGAAATGACTAAAGACCTTGTTATATTACAATGAAATAACAAGAAAACAGGTAAAGAATTGAACAGAAAAGAGCCATTAGCATTGACACATATCAAAGCTTTGCCAATTAAGTTCAGAACACCCACCATAAATTTACATTATTGCAACGCAAAAAGTTGAATTTAATCAAATTTTACTCCCTCATCTCAACTGCAAACTCAAAAACCCAATAAACAACTCAAATATAACATATTGTTTTTTAAAAACTTAAAAGTCATTAATTTGACAAGCGCCATAAATTTATCTCGGTGCATTGATGATACAAAATGCTACAACGCAACACTTCCTTAGCCAGATTATATGAAACATTTTATTAACAGGTTCAAGATTAGAACTCTGACCAAAACAACAAATCACGAACGGAGAACACCAATGAGAAGGAAGCCATTCCTCAAACAGGCATCAATTGCCTTAGTCGTTGCAGCAAGTGTTGCACTGGCATTGCCAGCGAGCGCAATGAAACTTAAATCGTTAAATCTGCAAGAATTGACTGCTGAATCACAAAGCATTATTGCGGGTGAAGTGGTTAAGGTGACCGATGGTTTTGATAACAACCGCCCCTACACCGAAGTCACCATTGCCGTAGGTCATGATGCCAAGGGCAAATTAAAAGATGAATCAACCTATACCTTCCGCCAATTTGGTTTAATCAAGCCGCGCTCTATGGGCAATGGCAAAGTGTATTTGGGCGTGACTCCCGATGGTTTTGCGAAATGGCATGTGGGGGAAAACGTCGTTGCCTTTATGTACAAACCTGCATCCATTACAGGCTTCCAAACCACGGCTGGCATGGCACAGGGTAAATTTGTAGTCCGCGATGGCAAAGTGATGAACGAATTTGCCAACACAGGACTGTTTGAAAATATCGATACCTCCACGATCAGCGATGAAGAACGCAATATGCTGACCAACCCTGGGGCAGTTGACGTGAATATCTTTATGAATCTGGTCAACAAGATGGCTGGAGGCCAACAATAATGAGACTAACTAAACTTGCAGCCGGTATCGCACTGGCAACCCTTTCGGCGAGTGCTATAGCAGGCGGCCCACTGTACATCCTTGACAAAACCATGCAGCCATACAAATGGGACACCAGCAAAGGTGCCATTCCAGTTTGGACCGACGGCGGCAAACTTATTCAAGATAAAGACGGCAACGAGGTTCAATCCTTTACCGTCTTAGAAAAAGGGACCAAGTATAACTTGGACATCACTTTACCCGATGGCACTGTGCTCCCTAAAAATACCGTTCTGGATCGCGACTACACCTTCTTAACCATTGAACAAGCCAACGCTATTACCGCCAAAGCCGTGGCGGAATGGTCAAACGTTGAGACATCAACTTTGGATATGGTGCTAGCTGGCACTATCGCCAGCCAAACGGGTATGGCCGATATCAACGCATCGAACGTTGACCAAATCTATGGTGCTGAAAACGGCTATGGTTTTTGGGTTAACTACGATACCGATGGCTCCATTCTAGAAAACTACTTTGGTATTTCACGCAGTCAAGTTCTGGGTATCGCCTTCCCTGAATGGGCTAACGAAGAAACTGGCGAAATCCTCGAAGCGACCGCATTAATGAACGGCTGGTATGTCGATATTAACGACACCAATGGTGAGATGGTGCAAGGGGTATTTACCCATGAGTTTGGCCATGCGATGAACATGTCCCACTCCCAGGCAAACGGTCACTTTACTTATGCCGCAAACAACACCTATCGCCTGTACGACGGCGTACCTGGTTGCCCAGGCACAACCGGTTATACCGGCCGTAACAGTGTACCAGCTGATAGTATCGAAACCATGTATCCATTTATCAACGTACGTGGCAACGAAGGTCGCCAGCAGGGTACAGTTAACGTCCGTGATGATATCGTCAACATTTCAGACCTTTACCCAACCGCTGAATATAAAACCAACTATGGGACGATTAAGGGCAAACTTTTCACCAAAAATGGGGTTGAATATGCGGGTATGAACATGGTTGCCCGTAACCTCGACAATCCACTGTACGATGTGATCACTCAGCAAAGTGGTAACATGACCCAAGGAAGAATTGGTTTAGATGGTTCATTCACTATCAATGGCTTAACACCCGGTGGCCGTTATGCCCTGTACATGGATCCGATTATTGCTGGTGGTTATCCAACAACTCCGACCGGTATTCTGTCTGAAAACGAATACTGGAACGAAGGTGAAAGTGCATCACCAGCAACCGACAACCGCTGTGACATAACGCCAATCGTGGTCTCTGGTGGTGAAACCAAAGAAGTGTCAATGTATTTCAACGGTTACACTAACGGTATTCAATATACGCCGTTGATTGGTGCTTGGGTAACTGATTTTGCGAAGAACGGCCAAACCGCATTTGGTACGACCCAAAGCGGCACGCCATTCCTGTATAGCAGCATGCACAACACCTTTGAAACCTTGACGTTTAATGGCTACGCCGTGCTGAAATCTACCACTGCGGCGATGAATAAAAATGCGACCAAAGCCGCGGTCATTGCCGATCTTGATCGCGATGGTATTGGTCAAGGTGCAGTGTGGGATATCCGTTCTAACAAGCTGACTGTGCTTAAAGATCCAAGCAACAATACCTGTGCTCTAGCGGGTCAATCGGGTGTAAGTTCACACTCTATTTGGGATATTGACGATTTAGGTCAAACCATTGTTGGCAATTCCCGTAAGCCTAATGCCGGCGGTGATGAGTGTGCGTCTGGTGCTGCGGGTGCCTCCTATGGTGCGCCGACAATCTGGAACACTAAAACGGGTAAGGCAACTCTGTTAACTGACGGCCTAGAATTTATTCCACGGACCGGTAGCAACGTTGTAGAAGTGCTCATTCAAGGTAATCGCAAAGAAGCTTGGGTTCGCGCTGACAAAATTTCGGGTAACGGCAAAACAGTTACAGGATCGGGTAACAACAACCTTTCTCAGCTAGCTTGGGTCGATGGTAAATTGCATGACTTGTTCGCGGAGTTTGGCGCGCTAAACTCCTCAGTGATTTCAAGTGATGGTAAATATGTCGCCTTTGGTGCACAGCAGGGCTTTGGTCGCCGCGCCTTTGGTGAAGGTGTTAAAATGTGGAACGCTGACACCAATGAGATCACCAAACTTGGGGGACTGCGCTGGTGCGATGATGTACCTAACACTTACTGTTATTCACCTTATTACTTGACCCACGAAGAAATTGCCGAAACCTCTGGTCTGCCATTAAACATGGTATTGGATGCAAATGATGATCTGTCATTGATCACAGGTCGCATTCTGATCAATGGTTCACCAGCAGGCTCAAGCATTTATCTTAAAGGCCTTGGCTGGATGACGGGTGAAACCTTCTTTGCTAAACAAGGTGTAGTTGAAGCTAAGAGTGCAATGACCAATGGTATCATGGGTGTCAGTGGTAACGGTTCTGAAATGATGGCAGGCATTGTTGGTCTTCCAACGCCGCTGACTATCGACATCAACGCCAACAAAGCCTTTGTTTGTAATAATGGCGTAGACCAAGAACTGTCCTTCCCGAAACAGGTTGTCGCCGCAGTGGAAGCCGGTGCCGAGTTTGGTCGCTGTGCACACTTAAACGATCACTATTAATTTACTAGCAATGATTTAACGCTATAAGTAAATAGCTGCAAAAAATGGCCCTTTTAGGGCCATTTTTCTTTCAAAAACATCATCTATATAATCCAAGATACTGAATCGCCAAAAAGCATAGTTACACAACAAGGCGATTTATCCCGCTTAAATGAGGTTTAGGCTTGATAGATAATTATCGAGTCGACTGACTCGCGATATTGATTGAATCTGGCCAGAATGAGCGATAAAAATCGATTACACTGTAAACAATATCGAGATTATTTATTCACTTGTCCAGATAATTGTTCTAACAGCGCTTCCATGCTTTCCTCTAGCAAATCGATTACAAATTCAAATTCTTGCTCACCACCGTAATAGGGATCGGGGACTTCATCAGTGTCGCAGTCACCGTAGGACAACATTAATTTTAATTTGTACTGATATTCGGGTGGGCAACGGCGGCGTAAATCCGCAAGGTTGCTATTATCAGCCGCTAAAATAAGATCAAAATATTCAAAATCGGCATCAATAACTTGCCTTGCTCGCATGCCGTCGAAACTCAAGCCTCGTCTTTTACCCGCAGCCATGGCACGACTATCGGGTTTATCGCCTTGGTGATAGCCAATAGTGCCCGCCGAGTCGACTTCAATATTGAGAAGACGCTCGCGAATTTTAGCGCGGCAAACGGCCTCGGCGGTGGGCGAGCGACAAATATTGCCCATACAGACCATTAAAATACGTCGTACATGCTGTGCTTTTGCTAACGCTTTATCCTCTAACAATTTAGCATCCTCTCGTATTGCTATTTAGGTGTTGACGCCATCTGCCCAAAGGCGGGAGAAGTACATTTTTTGACTTCAAAATGGTAACCATACTGTTCATGGGCAGACTCGGTAATTTCCAATATTTCATAGTCATTTAGCTCAATCACCACTGAGTCGGCCAATTTATCACAACGACTGCGACCATCGGCTTCAAATTTATAGGCGAATAAGGCAATTAAATCGCGGATCCCTTTGTAATAGCTATGACCAAAGGCCTTAAGTGTCTCGGTGGTGTCGGTTTGATTAGGTTGCTGCGTGAGTTCAGTTCCCGCTTGTTCAATACTATCCTCTGCTTTGATAATGGTTTCACCTTCATTAACCACCCGTTTATCGAGCGAATCATGTTTTAACGCTTGGGTTTTCTTGGCTAAATCCCCTACCCAGTTTTCACCGTCGGTAATCGCAACCAAGTTTAATAACAACACCACAGACAGAATCATACGCACCAACGCGGTTGTCACCACAAATCGTTTTTTACTGCCTTGCGGCTTGGCTTCGAGTCCCAAGATCCGTAATCCGATATGGAAGAATAAATAACAAGGGATCACCAATTGCAGCAGAAGTAAGGCAAGGATAGAGATACAAACAAACCAAATGGGCAGGTACAGCAGAATAGCAAAGTTATGGGTGTAGGATAGATGCGAGGCTGATACGCCGGTGATTTCGTTCACCACGCTCCCGCTGGCAGCGAGGGCAAGGTTAGCGATAACCGCATAAAACAATAGGAAAATGGCTTTGCCAGCCAGAGTATGCCAGGCCATAGCGAACTTTGGCCAAAATTCAATGATTAAAGCGATAGCGGTGATAATGGCGGCAACCCAAATTTCAGGTTGAAATACCATTAGAGCCAGTAATGCTAATAAATAACAGCGCTGAGCCAGACTTAAACTCTGCAAAAATTGCTGAGTCGCGGCTATGGGGTGCTTAATCCATTTAGGGACAACAAGCGCTTGTGCAAGACGTTGTTGCCAAGGCGTTACTTCATGTTGACTCTCGATCAAAACTCACTCCTTGATAGAGTTGCCTATTAATAATCAATACGATATATGGCAACGCTTGTACTAAAGAGCTCGATTTTTATCAAAGTTAAACAATTTCGCAACTTATTCTTTATCTTTGTATTCAGGTGTCATATCTGCTCTTATCCGCAAATAACTGGCAAAGCGCGGGAGGCCATTGACGGTTAATCCAAGATACTTATAGGTGATAAGTGTGCCAATGGCGGGCGGATGCTGACGCTCAGCAAGGGTAAAGCCAGTGCCAATACTAAAGATTCGGCCATCGGGCGTTTGCACTCTTAATGCCCCCATCTGCCCGGCAAACTGCCCTTTACCAGCGATATGGCCAATCACTTTGGCTTCGGCATCGAAATAAGGCTTTAACTTCATCAGATTCGGATTTCGCCTCGGTGTATATAAGGCAGAACGCCGATGCAGAATTAAACCTTCGGCGCCCTGGGCAACTAAGGTATCTAACATCTGGTACAGTGCGTCGATATTCTCCACGCTTACTTGCTCAATCACTTGAAGATAAATCGATTTACCGACAAGCAAACGCTGCATCTTCTGGTATCGCGCTTCAAAGCTGCCTCGCGCCTCGGGTAAATCGAACACCATAAAGCGCACGTTCTGCCAGTCACTCTCATTAGGCGACGTTTGGCGGATAAGCCCCGATATCGCCTCAAACTGCCCTCGCCCGAGCCATAACTCACCGTCCATGGGACTCTTTGGAAAGTCCGCAGTAAACCAAATGGGCGCTAAGATTGGATTGCCTTGACGAGTTACTAAACGTTTGCCATCCCAATAACCGCGCACACCATCGAGTTTCTCACTAATGAAAAACTCAGCGATGCGGTCACTATTTTCCCTTGAATATTCGGTTGCTAATTGGATCTTAGGCGCTTGGGGATTGGCGTAACTGACGGCCATCAATAAACCGTAAATACCGAAGAACACTAAACACTGCCCAAGTGCGGATGTTAAAAACTGTGAGCGAGTTGTAAGAGCCATTCCTTTGTCTCTCCAATATAACCTTTTTAAGCTTCAAGCTTAGTCTTAAGATTTGCCGTCCGCTAATCAGGCCACTGCCCGGTAACACCCTAGCAGAGCTACGAATTTGTCGGTTTAGCTATTTATACGCAAAGGTTCTCGGGCTATACTGCGGCCTCTTTTTTAAGCTCATTCAAATGTTAACAGTCTAGTCATACGCAGTTTGAACGGGTAAATGCTTCGCGAACAATCGCCCAAGTCGATGGAATTATTATGAAACCAGCCAACAACCACGGTATTAAACGCATCTTTAGAGCTACGGGATTTTCGATGAAGGGCTTAAAAGCCGCTTGGGTCCACGAAGCCGCTTTTAGACAGGAATTGATGCTGGCCGTGGTGATGCTGCCTATCGCCCTGATAGTCGATATCAGCATCTTGGAACGCCTGATGCTGATCTTAACTCTGTTTATCGTGTTAATTGTTGAACTATTAAACTCGGCGATTGAAGCCGTGGTTGACCGTGTTGGCAGCGAAATCCACCACCTGAGTGGTCAAGCAAAAGATATAGCCTCTGCCGCAGTGTTCATGAGTTTAGCGCTCTGCGGTATCACTTGGCTTGTGGTGCTGCTACCGCTGTTTATTTAATACGCTCTCGATTAAATGCCGTGATTTAGCGCAATCTTTAACGAGCGCTTTTATCTAACAAAGCGAAGTGTTACTTCTTAACTGATTGTTCTGCTCTAAAAAACGCCTTTGAGATATCTCCCAAAGGCGTTTTTTTATATGCAGCTGTTACAGATTAGCGTATGTCAGCTGACTTATCGGCTAAAAAGCCAATTGCCTGTTTGATTTGCTCTAAACGGTCATTCTCGGCCCAATAGGCAACATACACACTGCGCGAAATGGCGCTCGCTCCCGCAACTAAATGCAGCTCTTTACGGTTCAGCAACGGCTGAACCAAATGCTCGGGTAAAAACGCGCAGCCACCGTTATTCAAGATAAAGTCCAAGGCGATACGGGCCGAACTGGTGTGTAAGGTCGGCACGGGTAAAGCAGCATATTCCTGGGCATGCAGGATATTAAAGGCCGTGCCCCAATCCACTTTGACATATTGGCCGGCCTGCACCGCGTTCACTGCCACATCCATGGTTTTGGACACCAGCAATAAATTGATTTGGCCTAATTGCACCAGTTCGAATTGGTCCAGTTTGGGTGGGTCGAAGGAAATCGCCAGATCGAGGGTGCGGTCCATTAATTGCCGTGTCATCACAGTTAATGGCAACACTTCGGTCCGCAGGGCAACGCCGGGTAATCCCACATGCAAATGCTGTAAATGCCCCTGCAAATAGGCATCCCAAATATTGGGGCCTGCGCCAATGGCGAGTTGAGTAGATTGTAACTGACTGAGGGAAACATCCTGCTTGGCACGCTCCCACGCGGTTAACACCGCTTCCGCATGCCCCAGCATACGTTCGCCCGCAGGTGTTGGCTGAATATTGTTACGTTGGCGCTCAAACAAGGCGACACCAAGAATGCTTTCGAGTTGTTTGACCCTAAAGCTCACTGCGCTGCGGGTAAGGTAAAGATTTTCCGCCGCCTTGCCAAAATGACGGGTGCGGGAGACTTCCAAAAAGGTCTTAAGTAAATCGGTATCCATAAAAATTCTTGACCAACATTGGCAAATTTTTTTGATTTATAAATCAATAATACTAGCCAATACTCCAGTTGCAAATCTTTGTATATCAAAAACTAGAAGGTAACAGCCATGTCTGAACAGTCTTTTTCAAACGCTAACAAGGGTTCTGAGACGGTGAACGGCTCAGCTGCCAGCTTTGTGTCCCATAAACGTTTTTATGACGATACCAATTTCCCTAAAGGATTTAAGCGCAGTGGCGACTTCACCAGTAAGGAAGCCGAACTGCTTGAATTACATGGCCATGCCATGAAAAACCTAGACGAAGGTAAGGCACTCCCTGTCACCGCAGACGAGGCGCAATTTGTCGAAGTCATCAAAGGAAACATCGCTCCCAGTAGCTTGTTAGAGCATATCTGGTTAAAGTACCGCAAACTCGCCCGGGGTAAACCCTTTTATGCCGTGGTTGGCACAGTACATTTGCCTGCCACTAAACCTGAGGTTGAGCCAGAAGCGGCATTTGATGTGGATGTCGAAATTGAAGATGATGTTCAGGATGAAGCTGAACCCGAGGATAAAGAATGAAAATGAAGGTTTGCGATTAAATGCGTGGGTGGATTTTATATAAAGAGACCGCGACTCAGCTAAAACCTGAATTGTATGAAATTGAACGTCTATTGGCGGCAGCCAAGGCCGACAATATTGAGTTAGAAGTATATGCTCCGGATGAGTTTGATCTCACCGTGACCAGAGAAGATAACAAGAGTATTTTGTTAAACGGTCAACCCGTTGAACTACCAGACTTTATCATTCCTAGAATGGGATCTGGCACCACCTACTTTGCGTTGGCTATTATTCGCCATTTAGAGCGTTTAGGGGTGTACTGCCTCAATCCCTCTAAAGCCATTGAAATTGTTAAAGATAAACTCTTTTCCCAGCAATTGCTGGCGGAGAAGAACTTACCCACACCTAAAACGATGCTGGTGAAATTCCCCGTCGATATCGAACTGGTTGAACGCCATTTAGGATTTCCGGTGGTGATTAAAACCCTCTCGGGTTCACAGGGTAGCGGCGTATTTTTATCCCACAAGGCCCGTGAATTTGATGACTTAATGCAATTAATCGAAGCGACGAATAAAAACGCGAACATTATTTTGCAGGAATTTATCGCTAACAGTCATGGCAGAGACTTACGGGTATTTACCATTGGAGGGCGCGTAGCGGGCTGCTACGAGCGTCGTGGGCAAGAAGACAGCTTTAAAGCCAACGTTAGCGCGGGTGGTTCGGCGCGCCCCTTTGAAATCACTCCTGAAATCGAATGGCTGGCGACACAAACCGCCAATATTCTCGATTTAGATGTGGCTGGTATCGATTTATTATTCGATAACGGCCACTACAAGATCTGTGAAGCCAACTCATCCCCCGGTTTCGAAGGCTTAGAGTCTTGCTTAAACGTGGATATTGCTGCGCAGATTTTACATTTTATCCGCATTCGTTTAGGCATGTTTAACAAGGATGAAAAGAGCAGCGAGCCACAGCAAACGCTAGCTGCCGACGTCAACGTAAACACAACAGCAAATATCAACACACCTGAGGTCAAACCGGCCGCTAGCTAATGCTGCAGCTGACGCTTGATCGTTAACACCTTATCTGCGGCTCAGTCTCCACTGAGCCGCATTTTTTTAGCTCTAGGATGCGTTCCCTTCACAAATCACCAAGATGCAAATTACCGTGATCCGTCCCACAAGCTCATCATACCAAGCGAAATAGCCGTACTACTTTTGTCTTAAATCACAGAAAGCAGCAATTTCAAAAACAATTTATTCACATTTTGAAATTTGCTGTTACACTCCAAATGTCCATAGCTTATGGCACTTAAGTCTGATGTTATCGCTGGATATAATAAGAAGAATACTGGAGTAACGTTGATTTCCACTCGTCTAACGCCCCTAGTCATCGCCCTACTTGGCAGCAGCCCAGTGCTGGCGGGTGAGTTAAGCCTTGAACTAGGGGGATTTTATTCACAGTCTGATACCAATATGGAAGTGACTAACCCTATCTCAGGGAATAACTTCACCTTAGACTATGAATCGGATCTGCAACTTGCCGAGAACGAGTTTTTACCCTTTGTTGAGTTAAATTATCACTTCAATGAACGGCATAATATTTATCTCGACTGGAAACAACTGCACCGTAGTGCAGAAACGCAAGCCTTAAGTAAACCCTTTCAAATCGAAATCAACGATACCATTTACGATATCAAGGCGGGCGGTAAACTCAGCTCCACCTTAAATATTGATATACTGCGTGCTGGTTACGGTTACGATGCCTTCCAAGGTAGCAATTACGATGTCGGCTTTGCCCTTGGTTTGCACACTATGTTTATCAAAACGGGGTTTGAAGGCGTTATCGGCGTCTGTCATGCCTCTGAACTGCTCAACAATGTCTGCGGCAGCCAAGCCATCCCCCGTATCGTCGATGAAAATGTCACCGCACCTTTACCGGATTTTGGCATATATGCCAACTATGAGTTTATCCCAGGCTGGAAACTGGCGACTCACGCCCAGTATTTCTACATCAAACTCAATGATGTAAAAGGTGAGCTTGTCGATGTCAAACTCGGCATAGATGCGAATATTACCGACAATTGGCGCATGAGCGTGGCCTATAACTATTACAAAGTCGATGTGGATATCGCCCAAAAATCACCGAATAAAGATACCCAAATCGCCGACTACAATATTTACTACAGTTTTATCGGCCCGATGCTTTCGGTGAGTTACACTTTCTAAGATATTGATAAGCATAAAAAAGGACGCCTAGGCGTCCTTTTTGCTTTTAATATGATTACTTCTTACGCCCGTCCTGTTCACGCTTGGTTTTAAAGTCCGATGCCTCTAACCAATGGGGCCAATCGGTACCATTGGCTAAGGTGGTTAACAAGCTGGCCATCAGATCTAAATCCTGCTTCACCCCTTCGAGTGTCCAGTTAGGATCATAATCATCGGCGCCTTTGTGGTATTTGTGGGCAATGTAGTCAGGATCCGTATCCCCAAGACTCATAAATAACAAGCCGGGCACGCCTTGCTGGGCTAAGGCAAAGTGATCCGATCTAAACATCAAACCATTTTGCGGTCTTGGATCGCCCTTCACCACGCGTCCCTGCGCCTTGGCAGCCTCATCTAAGTAAGCTTCTAACTCAGACACACCCTCGCCATAGCGCAGAATATAATCCACACCTTGGTTCATATTCATGCCATCGATATTTAAAAAGGACACGATGTTTTTCGTTGGCACACTCGGATGCTGGGCAAAGTGCTGGGCACCGATAAGCCCTGTTTCTTCTGCGGTGAAAGCGCTAAACAAGATCGAACGCTCAAGCGGCGCAGTTTGCGCTTGCTTGGCAAAATAACGCGCGAGGGCTAACACACCTGCCACACCACTGGCGTTATCCACGGCACCATTAATGATCTCTGGCTTGCCATCTTCAATCACTGTACCTAGATGATCCCAATGGGCATGCATCATCACCACTTCATCGGGGCGACTCTTACCGGGCAACAGTGCCACCACATTGTGGGATTCGGCGCGTTCAATTTGATTATTTAAGCTGACATTCGCCTTTAACTTTAAGGGAATGGCCTTAAAGTGTGGCTTAGCCGCTTGTTGCTTTAAGGTGTCAAAATCCATGCCGGCCTTGGCAAAAATCTTATTGGCGGCATCATGTTGCACCCAGCCCATCACACCAACCTGCCCTTGGTTATTATTGGCATCGATCAAGGTGAATTTAGTACCAGTATTGGAGTTTTGCACGACTCCCCAGCCATAGGCAGCAGGCGCCGTTTCATGGACGATAAATACGGCTTCGGCGCCTTGACGCGCGGCTTCTTCGTATTTGTAGGTCCAGCGACCATAGTAGGTCATCGCATTACCTTTAAAGACCTTGGGATCTTGAGTCGCAAAACCTGGGTCATTAACTAGTACAATCACGGTTTTGCCTTTGACATCGAGGCCCTGATAGTCATTCCAACCATATTCAGGCGCATTAATGCCATAACCGACAAACACCACATCGCTATTATTGAGGTTGACTTTATCGCTAATTCTCTGGGTTCTGGCGGTAAATTCACTGCCATTGGCAAACTTGAGTCCGCCGATATCGAGTTGCATGTTTTGATCGGCGGTGATTTTCGCTAGCGGTACCGCCTGCAAATAGCTGTCGCCAAACCCCGGCTTAAGCCCCATCTCTTTAAAGGCTTTCTCAAGGTAATCAATCGTCAGCTGCTCACCTTCGGATAATGGCGCGCGACCGCCGAAGGCATCACTGGCTAAGGTTTTGACGTCGGTGCGATACTGGCCGAGATCAAGGCTGTCACTGAAGGAAGATGCGGCCATAGCAGGCAGTGACAGTAAGGAACCTAGGGCACCGGCAAGGATGAAATTTTTCAAGACTTTCTCCCAAGTTATTATCATTATTTAATTTTAGCGATAAACTCTAACATATCCCCCTACGCTTTTGGCAGGTAATTAAACCTGCATCAGGGCATTTGTTGTAACGGGATTTGACGAGCAAAACTGTTTACCCACATGTGGTATACAGTGTTTATTGAGTTATTTTTATTGGGATGTATCCATGTCACGAGATTTATTACAAACCGCAGCCTTGAATCTTAAAAAAGCGGTTCCCTTAATGCTCAAGCACCAAATCCCCACCACGCCGGTCAATTATGCCCTTTGGTACACCTATGTCGGCGAGCAGAACCCTGCATTAAATGCCCAGCTTGATACTGTTATTGCCCACTACAACACCTGCCCGCCTGTGACTAGTGAACTGTTGTTCCGTCAGTATGTTGCCGATCCAGTTGAACTGGATGTACGTGATATGCGGCTTAATCTTGAGGCGATGGCTACAGAATTATCGCAATCGATTCGGGATACGAATCTCGATGCGACTGAATTCCAAACCTGTATCAACACTAACTTTGCTAAACTCAATGGCATCGAAGAAGGCGCTCTCAGTGTTGAGCAAGTGCTAGATTTAGTTCGTAATTTAGTAAAAGAATCCGATAACATTCGCTCGAGCACCGAGTTTTTTACTGCCCAATTACAAAAAGCGCAGACAGAGATTGATGCGCTGAAGCAAAAGCTAGAAAAAACAGAAAAAGATGTACTGTACGACTCGCTGACCGGTTGCTTAAACCGCCGCGCCTTCGACTCAGATCTCGCCGGCATGTTGGCGCAAGCGCCAGAAGGGACTTGCTTGATTTTAGTCGATATCGATCACTTTAAGGCCTTCAATGACAACTATGGCCACCAGCTGGGTGACCAAGTTTTGAAAGCCGTGGCGAAGCGCTTACAGGAAGCCTGTCGAGACGGTTGTAAGTTATACCGATTCGGTGGAGAAGAGTTCGCTATTATCGTGCCAAAGAGCCAACTGCGTATTGCACGGCAACTGGCCGAAGCCATGCGCCGCGGCCTTGAAAAACTCAGCCTCAAGGATAGGCGTAAAGATCAGCGTATCGATAATATTACCGCCTCCTTTGGCGTCGCCCAATGGCAAGAAAAACAAGTGGCGATACAACTAATTGAAAAAGCCGATATGTTACTTTACGAGGCAAAACGTTTAGGTCGAAATCGGGTGATGCCGATAAACAACTAGCCCCAACAATGAAGGCAGAGCCATTGGCTCTGCCTTATTATTCACCCTAATGTCATCAAACCACTCCTAATACCAAATCTTAACTGCTAAGCCACCTTTTGAATCGAAGTCACATGAGGAGCCGTCTCACCTTCAGTAACAATAGGTATGGCTTGCACCACAAAGCGTAGTTCGGCGCCGCCTTGCAAGGCATCGAAGGGATAACAAGTGATCAGGGTTAAACGATTATCCTCACTCGGTGCCATCAGCTCGGTTTGCGATTCGTGTACCACCTCGGTCGCCACCACTTGGTAAACAATCTCTTTGCCAGCAGCGGTTTGCAGTGCAATCCGGCGCCCTACGCTGACGCCATTTAACATCGCAAAATGCGTATCCCTATGTCCTGCGATCACAGTATTGCCCTGAGAGCCAGCGGGCGCACTCGCCAGCACTAAGGCAGGCCCAAAAGCTAAGTTACGGCCAGATGCACCCGCCAGCACATACAAACTGTCGTTGGACGCAGGGCCATCGAAATGGCTTGGCCTGCTGGCCTGTTCAATGGACAGCTTAGCCACAGGATAAGTATCGGCCCAGGACCAAGGTTTATGGGACTGACCATCGATTAAGGTTTTGGCCCAGGCTTGTTCAATCAAATATTGGGCAAAGTGTGCTTTCGCTTGCATATAGAATCCTTTTCCAAACAATGTGATGCCGAGTAATACCAATCCCACCAGCAACCCTATTCGTATCTGTTGAGTCATGCGCATACTCATGAACATACTCAAGTATTCAGCACTAATGACAGCGCGCGTTGCTGCCGCTGCTGGCGACGAATCGACAGAGCTAACATCAAGGCAAGCAGTAACACGCTGCCTCCTAAGAGCATGTCGAAACGGCTAGAGGTCGATGTTTGTGGCAAAACTCCCATTGGCTGCCAACCCAAAGGTAAATGTTGGCGCACCACAGCATCGCGGCTCATCGCATTGCTGGTGATGGGGGTTAAATCCACGGCAACTAAACTGGTGTAGGGGCTGACCAAGTGATAATTCAGCGACAGTGCCGTCACCTGCTGTTTGACCTTGTCATCGTTGGCGCCATTTTTACTCAGCTCTAAGGCGGCAATCTGTTTTCGCGCCCAGAGTAAATCGAGTCCCGCAGCGGGCTTTACAGTATCTGTTGCAGCAGTGCTTGAAACATTGGCTTGCAAAGATAACGACTGTTGCCAGTTTTTATGACCCTGACGACCTGAGATGACTAAATCCTGAGGCTCGCGTGGGTGACGCTTTAAGCTAATCAATACGGGCTCACCACGATAAAGATCGGGGATCGGCGATGGCCAGTAGTCAGGCACAGAGCCATCGTCAAAGCGCACCTGCAAATCGGTGAGTACTGGATACTGGATTTTGGCTAACAACTGGCTGATCTTTTGCTCCACCTCATCCACATCACCAATGTAAGTAAAAGTGCCACGCCCAAGTTCAGCCGCACGCTGCATAAAATGTGAGTTTGGCGCCGAGCCAATGCCAACGGTGAAAAGACGGTTGTCGCCGATTTGATTGCGGATTAACTCAAATAGCGCCGCCTCATTGCCGACGGAACCATCGGTCATAAAGATCACTTGTCTTAGCGACTTATCCTCACTCGAAGCCGTGTTAAACGCCTGCCTTGGCAGTGCGGCATTTAAAGCCTGCGCCATTTCGGTGCCGCCATCGGCCTGCAAACGATTCACAAACTGACGAGCCTTGTCCAGATTAGTCGCAGTTGCGGGCAGTGGTGTTGACGATAATAAGGACACATCGGAGTTAAATTCGATAAGGTTAAAACTGTCCTGTGGCCTTAAACCGCGCAGCGCATAACGCAGGGCATTTTTCGCCTGAATGATGGAATCCCCCGCCATCGACCCCGAAGTATCAATCACTAAAATAAGCTCACGGGGCAAGTTCAGTTGTTCACTCGCCTCGACTTTGGGCGGCAGAACCATCACTAAGCTGTAGTTATCTGTGTTGTTGCTATTGCTATTCCCATAGACACTGGCAGTTGAATTACTATCTGCACTCGCATTATCGTCCTGTGACACATGGGTTTTGCCCGCTTGGTTGAATACCCAAGCCACGGGACTATTGCCCTGCTTAAGACGCCATTGCAGCACAAAGTCACGATTGGCGGGCACGCGGTTCGCCAGGGCTGCCGTCAGCTCCCCCTGCTTCTCTTCTAACGTAATGGGATGATACGGACTCACGACGGCTGACTTATCTACGCCTTCACCGAGCTTGACGTTAATATCGGCCTTAAGCACAGGGTCCGCTTCACTATTGGCTTCACGGATCGGGGCGATAATCCGGTCGGCATCGAAGACTTGGCTGCTGGTCACGCGCTCGCTATTGTTCCCACCGAGTGTTAAGCCAGGGATATAGCGCGGAGCCACCACTAGCGGAAAACGTAGGCTAAAGAGACCGTCTTCATAATGAACAGTTTCTTGATAACTGATTTCGACCACCAACTGCTCATCGGGAGCGAGGTTGGCGACTTCGGTCGTGAACATATTGGGCCGTTCTTGACTGACTAAACTGGCGCGTTTCCCTTCGGCTTTTGCCTGCTCAAAGATCTGTTTTGCTTGCTGTTTTTGGTGAATTTGACCTTCGATGATCCGCTCACCAATGTGCAAACGCAGTAAGTCCACCGCAGCCTCATTGGGCAAAGGGAACAAATAGCGGCCATTGAGGACATATCCCGTTTGATTACTGAAAACCTGCTTTACGCTCACCCTATTGGTTAACCCAGATACCTGCATCGACACTTGCGTGTCCACGGGTAAGGACGGCATTAAACGGCCGCTGGCAGTTTGATACACCAACATCCCTTGGGTGATATCGTCGAAACTGAAGGGTGGCAATGCGCTCGCCGTGTGTTCATCGAAGGTCGCGGCAATATTTTGCGGCGCCGATAAGGTGCCCACACTGTTCGGTGAGGCTAACACCGCAAATGGTAGCCCCCAACAAATGGAGGCGCCGATCACTAGCATCGCCAGTGTTTGACAAACTTCTTTTACCCTTTTCCCTGTGATCATCACAAAGGCTCCTGCTCTTGATTGAATACGATTGATATTGTTGAACTATTCGGTCACGCGGCTCGCCATCAGCCCTTGGTTAGGCTGCATGGTCAGAGTGACTCGGCGATCAAATACATCGGATTCACTATCTTGCTGATCATTGAGGGGCATTCTGGCGCCGAAGGCTTGGGTGGTGATCCGCTCGGGGGCTACGCCTTGCTTAATCAAGTATCCCCGCACTTCTAACAAACGTTGCTCCGAGAGCGCTTGGTTGTAGGCCAGATCACCGCGACGATCGGCATAACCTTTCAGCTCGAGATTGGACTCGCTCGAGCGCTTCATCACCTTGGCGACATTGTCTAATTGGGGCAAAAAATGGCTTTCAAGCTCCGATGAACCAGTGCGGAACTGCACATTCATCCCAAGTGCCAACTCACTTAACAGTTGTTGTTGCTCGGCGAGCAGTTCATCGAGTTGCTTTTGGGTTGAGGCGTATTCGGCGGCGCGTTGCTCGCTGGCTTGTTGTTTGGCCGATAAGCTCGCCAGTTGTTGGCGCTGCAGGGCAATATGCTGTTGCTGGGTTTTAACCGTGTCGGTATCGGATACCGATTGGCCAATTAAGGTGCCGGTAAATCCGCCGATAATGGCGCCAACGGGACCGCCCACTAGGGCGCCAAGTAGCGCTCCGCCGCCAAGACCTACCAGAGCTTCACCGTTATCCTCCTCTTGCTCAAGCATCTCTGTCTGTGGCTCTGAAAGCAGAGGTTGATTTTGTAGGGAAACCCTTGCCGATACGCTAGCGATGGGCGCGGCGAATACACTCAGTACCAAGATATTAATCAGCGTCTTTTTCATCATCTCATTCCTTTTGATTTGTGCTGCGTTTACCCACCTAAGTCATTAGCGCGGCGGGTAAAACGGAATGAGCTTATTAAACACAAGCGCCATGGCATAAGCGGGGATGGAAAATGGCAATGCGACTATCAATTGTGGCAACAAAATGGCAATTGCATTTGGGAGCTTTTCTCAGAAATAAATTCCTGTATAGTCACGAAAACTTATCCCCAGACACTTAGTCCCAGCAGTCAATAGGAAGATGGCTAATGAAACGTATCGCCATTGTGGAAGATGAAGCGGCCATTCGCGAAAATTACAAGGATGTGTTGCAGCAACACGGTTACAGTGTGCAAACCTATGCCGACAGGCCATCGGCCATGTTGGCGTTTAATACCCGTCTGCCGGATTTAGCTATTATCGATATCGGCCTTGGCAATGAAATTGACGGCGGTTTTATGCTGTGTCAGTCCCTGCGCGCCATGTCGAATACCTTACCGATTATCTTCTTAACCGCGCGAGATAGCGACTTTGATACTGTGTGTGGCCTTCGTTTAGGTGCAGATGATTACCTGAGTAAAGAAGTGAGTTTCCCCCACTTGACCGCACGCTTAGCGGCGCTGTTTCGCCGCTCGGAGCTGGCCACCAGCCAAACACCGCAGGAAAATTTACTGGAGCGTGGACCGCTTACTATCGACGCCAATCGTATGCTGGTTTCTTGGAACCAGATCCCAATTGAGTTAACCGTTACCGAATTTTGGATGGTGCACGCCCTAGCCAAGCACCCGGGGCATGTCCGTAGTCGCCATGAGCTGATGCAAGAGGCAAAGATTTTTGTCGATGACAGCACTATTACTTCCCATGTGAAGCGCATCCGTAAGAAGTTTATGGCCGCAGCGCCCGAATTTGATTGTATTGATACCGTTTATGGCATGGGCTATCGCTGGGACAGCCTAGCCTAAACCATGCCAAGTAGCAGATTAGCCAGCATTCTATGACACGTTTTCCCTTCGGTCTTCGCACTAAAGTTATTGGCCTCAGCCTGTTTTTACTCTGCCTACCTTGGCTGGGGTACCAATATGTGTGGGAGATGGAAAAATACCTGCGCCACGGTCAGGAACGCACCTTAGAGGGTACCACCCAAGCCTTAGCGACCGCCTTACACGAGCGGCCAAAACTCTTTGATGGTCAGGCGAGCTTTTTAAAGCAGGTTGAAAAGAGTCGCGATCTCTATGCTTACCCCTTAGCGGGCGCGATTCTACTTGATGGCAAACTCAATGAATGGCAGGAATATCAGCACAGATTTATCCAGTACGGCGAGGCGAATCTCATCATGCGCGCCGATCCCAGCACGCCGCTCACCTTGAGTTTTACCCATATGGTGGGTCAGTACGATGGTTATCTGTATGCCTTTTTTCAGGTGGTCGATCCCAGTGTGGTGTTTCGGGGCAAGAATGCCTTAAGCGTCGATAGAAACGATCACCTGTCGATTGCGACCCTTGCCCCCGACAATAAATTTAAACGCTATATCGTGGCCACGACCCAGCCCGGCTGGATCAGTGCCTTCGAGCTGCCCGCCAACCCTAAGCAAACCGTGCCAGTGACGCCCGAAGTCCGTATTCAAGGACAATGGGCCACTACGGATGTGGGCTACAATATCGAACTGCGTATCCCCTTAGACATGGTGGGCAGCAAACTGGGATTTGCAATTTCCGATGTCAACGACAGCAAGTACCGCGATGTGACAGCTGTTGTTGGCACCTCCGCCCTAGATACCGTCGACAAACTGGGCACCGTCTTAGTGCCATCACCAGAAATTGAGAATATTATCAAAGGGATGAGTCACTATAGCTCACGGATTTGGGTGGTCGATAAACACGGGCGCGTGCTCGCTAAGTCTGGTGATATCCGTGACAGCAACAGTGTGTGGGCACGCACCCTTGATGATGAAAGCAGTAACTCTATGTGGCAACGTTTTCAGCGCGACTACCTGCACCCGCTCTACTATAAAATCCTTACTAAACCACCTAAGGATTTTATCGATTCCCTGCAGGACTCGACAGAACTCGACGGCAGCCATATTCAAAAAGCGCTCGCAGGACAACAAAGCTCGACCTGGCGACTGACTCCGGACAATAAGGCCGTAGTCCTCGCTGCAGCCAGCCCCATTTGGATTGATAACAATGTGATGGGCGCCGTGGTGGCCGAAGAAACCACCCACGGTATTCGCACCCTGCGTAACCGTGCGCTAGAAAAACTGTTTAACGTGATCCTGACCATTATGAGCATGGGGACCTTAGCGCTGTTTTTCTTCGCCTCGAGCATTTCTAATCGTATCCGCAAACTGCGCGATGAAGCCGAAAATGCCATCGACAGCCAAGGTCGTGTGCGTAACCATTTAAAACCCTCCAAGGCGCGTGACGAGATTGGCGACTTATCCCGCAGTTTTGCCAGTATTGTCGGCCGTTTGGGACAATACACCCATTATTTAGAGAATATGTCGTCGCGCTTATCCCATGAGCTGCGCACGCCAGTGGCTGTGGTACGTTCATCCTTGGAACACTTAAATCTGCAAACCTTAGATAAAGACACGCAAAAGTACGTCGATCGCGCCCAAGAAGGAGTGAGTCGGTTAAGCATGATTTTGAACAATATGAGTGAGGCCACGCGCCTCGAGCAGAGTCTAACTCAGGCCGATGTAGCTAAATTTCCACTGTCCCAAGTGGTGAGCGGCTGTATGCAAGGCTATCAAATGACCTACCCAGAACAGCAATTTAGCGTCAAAGTGCCCGAGCAACCTCTGATGATGCAGGGCGTGCCCGAATACATTGCCCAATTGATGGACAAGCTTATCGCCAACGCCATCGAGTTTTGCCATCAAGGCAGTGCGATTGAGGTCACCCTCACCCAAGTTGGCAAACAAGCCACTTTGCTTATCAGTAACTTAGGGCCACAATTGCCTGTCGATATGTCGGAGCAGATCTTCGATTCCATGGTTTCGGTGCGGATCAATCAAGCCCAAGACAAACCTCACCTCGGGTTAGGTTTATACATTGCGCGGCTTGTGACCGAGTTCCACCAGGGGAAAATTTTGGCCCGCAACCGCAGTGAAAACGATGGGGTCGATATTCTGGTCACCTTGCCACTGAGCTAATACAAAGCTTTGCAACTTGAGGCAAACTCATCTGTTTGCCTCCTGCCATTTTCACGGACAGATGCTAAGATGACGGCCATCACAATGGAAAACAACATAAAAACTGACTCGCCAAGGTAAGCCCTATGACAGATAAACATCAGCTAGCCACCCAAATCGTCAGCGTCGGTCGAGATAAAAAATGGACCAAGGGCGTGATTAACCCGCCCGTATTTCGCGCATCGACTATCGTCTTCGACACAATGGAAGACATGCGTCACGCCGCCAAAAACAAGACCAATGGCGAAATGTTTTATGGCCGCCGCGGCACCCCAACCCATTTTGCGTTTCAGGCGGCGATCAGTGAGCTCGAAGGTGGCGCAGGTACGGCGCTGTATCCCTCGGGTGCGGCAGCGATTAGCGCAGCTTTGCTATCGTTTTTACAGGCGGGCGATCACCTGCTGATGGTCGATAGTGTTTACGAGCCAACGCGCGATCTTTGCAGCCATATTCTGGCGGGCTTTAATATTGAGACCACTTATTACGATCCTCTGATTGGTGCTGGCATACGCGAGCTTATCCGCCCCAATACTAAGGTGCTGTTTTTAGAGTCTCCCGGCTCCATCACCATGGAAGTGCAGGACGTCCCGACCCTATGTCGTATCGCCCATGAACATGGATTAGTGACCATTCTCGACAACACTTGGGCCTCGCCAATCAATAGCAAGCCCTTCGAGATGGGTGTCGATGTGTCGATTCAAGCCGCGACTAAATATATCGTCGGTCACTCTGATGTGATGATAGGCACCGCGACCGCCAACGAAAAGCACTGGCCGCAACTGCGTGAACGCAGTTATTTATTGGGGCAAACTACCTCCCCCGACGATGTGTATCTCGCCACGCGCGGATTACGCACCCTAGGCGTGCGCATGGCGCAGCATGAGAAAAATGCCCTTAAAGTAGCTAACTGGTTGAAAACTCGCCCCGAGGTTGACCATTTACGTCACCCCGCCTTTGATACCTGCCCTGGGCATGAGTTCTTTAAACGCGACTTTAGTGCCGCCAATGGTCTGTTCTCCTTTGTGTTAAAACAAGGGGATCAGGAGGCGGTCACCGCTCTCGTTGAAAATATGCAGCATTTTAAAATGGGGTTTTCTTGGGGCGGTTATGAGAGTCTGATCCTAGGGATTTTCGGGATTGAAAAAATTCGCAGCGCTACTCAGTGGGATGCAAGCAAACCGTTGATCCGTTTACATATTGGCCTTGAAGATGCCGATGATTTAATTGCCGATCTCAGTGCGGGCTTCGATCGCTTTAATGCCGTACTCACCGCCAAGGCCAAATAAAGCGTAAGCCATTTATGTAAAACAACCAAGGCGGGAACTCACCCGCCTTCATTTTGTCCCACCTTCTATTTGTTCTACATTCGTCGCTAGTGAACCTTCAATTCACCTTTGCTATTTGGGCTGCGCCGCACTTATTGCTGGGTCAATCCACGCCTGTGAACCGTACAAAGGCACGGTCGATAAGGCATGTTTATGGCTGCCATTGGTCTCTTTGGTTGAATAGGACAAATACAATAGCGTTTGATTAGGCGCATCGTAAATCCGGCGTACTTTTAAGGTCTTAAATAAGATGCTTAAGGATTCGCTAAATACCACTTCGCCGTGTTTGCTCTTATCGATGTTAGCGATATCGGCGGCTGAAATCGGCCCCGTTTGACGACAACTTATGCCCATATCCGAAGGATCGGCAAAATCGAGGTTCGCTTCGATACGGCTAATATGGCAGGTCACCCCAGGGATTTTAGGATCCTGCTTGGCATCAATAATCACATCCTTAGTGGTAAATAACCCAAGGCTCACTTTACCGACATCATCGCCACAGCCAGTGAGTACCGCCCCCGCCAGCGTCACGGCAAGCAAAGACATTACAGCCTTATTGACTCTTTTCATCTGTTTATCCTTATTCATCATCCTATTGAGCAAAACACTTTTGTGCCCAGCGCGTTAACCCCGCAGTCACCGAGCCAAAGTGGTCCCCTACGACCACTGGGGTATCGGGATAAAGGCTAGTGATTTTAGCGTAAATCGCCGGGCTACGCGCGGTGCCGCCCGTCACATAAATCACATCGGGTTTACATTCTAGGCTATCGGCATCCACGGACAGCTCCTCTGGCGCTAAGCCATTGCCCGCAAGACTCTTTGCCGCCTGAGTCAGCGCTTGGTGCATCAGCGCCTCAACCTTGGAGAGCGAAGGCTCAATCGCCATTTCAAACCCCGTGCAGCTCACTTCTGCCTGAAGTGATGCTTCAATAAAGTCCAGCGCACTCTCCGTCGTTTGTGCCTCAGACAGGGCAATTTTGGCGCGCTCGGCTAAACGTACAATTTGATAGCTTAACTGTTGTTGCTGCACTTTGAGCAATCTTTTTAACAGCTGCGGCTGCTCGGCCTCTTTAATGAGTTCATCAATCAGCTTGCGAGTGCTTAAGGTGGCAAACTCACGCTGCGCGCTAATATCGTTGACGGCGACCGCATTCCAAAAAGGATTGCTCGGCATAGGCTTACCATTACTCATCAGCGAGCCTAAGCCAAAGTGCGGCATAAAGGCATTCATCGCCAGCGCGATATCCAAATCGTTCCCGCCAATCCGCTGGCCGCTGTGGCCAAGGCAATCGGCACTGCGATCGAAACTCGCCTGGTGCTTAGGCCCCATTTTGACCACGGAGCAGTCGGTCGTACCGCCACCCACGTCGACCACCAGCACAGTTTGGTCGGCACTGAGACTCGCCTCATAATCCATCCCAGCTGCCAGTGGTTCGAATAGGAATGCCACATCGACAAACCCCGCCCGTTTCGCGGCTAAGGTTAAAATGGCCTCGGCTTGACGGTTGCTCTCTTCACCACCAATGCCTTGAAAGTTCACTGGGCGGCCAATCACCGCATGGGTAATGCTAGTCTGTCCCTCAGATGCGACGCCCTTTTCGGCAAGTACGGCTTCGGCGCGCACTTTAATGTGCTGCATCATTAAGGTGACTATGTCTTCAAACAGGGCGACTTGCTCAGGCCTAAGACCGGTCGCCCCTAAAAAGGATTTTGGCGAACGGACATAAAAACCTTCTTCCGGCATTTCAAGATAAGCGGCCACGGCCTGCTCACCCACAAACACCGCTTGGGTTTCGGCATCGAGATCTAATTCATGGCGCACCATACGGGCGCGGCTCAATTGCGCGGCACGCTTCTTGGCATAATCCGCTTTCAATGCCTGTGGCAAGCCACGGTAAACGGCCTCGGCAATAAGCTCTCTATCCATTGCATACACAGTGGAAGGTAAATAAGCTGAATCGCTCGATAAGGGTAACAGTGAAACTTCATCTCCCTGCATGATCCCAACGGCACAGTTGGCACTGCCATAATCAAATCCGACAAACATCCGCTTACCCCTACAGTCAAACCACAATCAAAAAGCCGAGCAAGGTAACACAGTTTGCCCCAATCCCAAAGGAAGCCCCGCACAGTTCCCCTGCTTTACCTTGTCAATTTGCGGCTAAATGCAAGTTCATTTTAAAGTCACATTTCTGTCACACTTGTCATCAATCTGACATATTCAGCTCGTATCTTTGAGCGCATATCACTTTCGCCTGAAGGGGAAATGATCAGTAAATCCCTTCATTTTTCAGTAGCAAATCTGATTGCACTCCGATGGATGAATGCTATTGTATATTGCGCCATGACGCTTGCTTAAAGGAGCTGTGCAGTGTCCCCGAATACCGATAAACTGTCGATCGATAAAGAAATCTCTTGGTTGTCATTCAACGAGCGGGTGCTGCAGGAGGCCTGTGATCCCAATGTGCCTATCGTGGAGCGGGTGCGCTTTTTAGGCATATTCTCCAATAACATGGATGAGTTCTTCCGGGTGCGGGTGGCCGCGGTCAGACGCTCAATTCTACTCTCCGCGTTGCAGGAAGGTCGCAGCAATAGCCGCCATCTAATGGCCAAAATTCAGACCAAAGTGATGGCATTGCAGGAACGTTTCGACAGCATTTACGTCGAGCTGATGCGTGAGCTAGTCCGCCGCAATATTTTGTTAATCAACGAAAAACAATTAAGCGAGTTCCACAGTAACTGGCTTAAAAAACATTTTCGCGATCACTTTAAACGCCATATCGCGCCGCTTATCGTCAACAACAATCGCGACCTAGTGAAGCATATCAACGACGACGCCACCTATCTGTGTGTGTGTTTATTCACTAAATCCCGCAGACAATATGCCCTAGTGGAAGTGCCCACCAAAAATGTGCCGCGTTTCATTGAGTTACCCGCCGAAAAATCGAAGGCGAAAAAATACTTGATCCTGCTGGATAACATTATTCGCCACTGTGTGGACGACCTTTTTGGTCCCTTCTTCGAATACGATGCGATTGAAGTCTATTCGATGAAGCTGACCCGCGACGCCGAGTTCGATATTACCGACGAACTTGAACAAACCCAGCTCGAAAAAATGACCAAGGGTTTGAAAAAACGCCTGACCGCCGAACCCGTGCGTTTGGTGTATGACAAAGAAATGCCCGAGCACATGCTCGAAATGCTAAAAGAAAATTTAAACATCAGCTCGACTGAGTGTTTGATCCCCGGTGGGCGTTACCACAGCTTTAAGGACTTTATCGGCTTCCCTAACCCCAGCCGTGATTACCTCGAAAATGAGAAATTGCCCGCGCTCAATAGTTCGGGCTTTGGCCGCAGCGCCAACAGTTTCGATGCGATCAAGATGGGCGATATTATGGTCAACTACCCGTACCATAAATTCTCCCACTTTACCGAAATGGTGCGTCAGGCCGCCTACGATCCTGCGGTGCGTTTTATTCGCATCAACCTTTACCGTGTTGCGAAAAAATCTCATGTGATGCAATCGCTTATCGATGCGGTGAAAAATGGTAAACAAGTCACCGCCGTGATTGAGTTGCGGGCACGCTTTGACGAGCAATCCAATATTGAATGGACACGGGTGCTCGCCGAGGCGGGTGTGAAAGTCCACCATGGGATCACCAGCTTAAAAGTACACTCCAAGTTGTGTTTGATTGGCCGCGAAGAGCAAGGCGAGATAAAACTCTATTGCCACGTGGGTTCTGGCAACTTTAACGAAGGCACGGCGCGGGTCTATACCGACTTATCGCTGTTTACCGCCAATCAGGAAATCGCCCGCGAAGTGGAGCAAGTGTTCGACCTTATTGAACATCCTTACCGCCGTGATAACTTCCAGCATTTGATTGTGTCGCCCTATGATGCGAGACAAAAACTGACCCATTTGATTGATAAGGAAATCGTCAACGCCCAGAGCCATATTAAGGCAGCGATTACCTTAAAATTGAATAACTTGCTGGATGAGTCCTTAGTCCAAAAACTTTACGAGGCCTCGGCTGCGGGGGTCAAAATCAAACTGTTGATCCGCGGTATGTGCTCGCTGATTCCACAAATTCCGGGGATCAGCGACAACATCGAGATCTACAGTATTGTCGACAGATTTTTAGAACATTCGCGAGTGATGCTGTTCCACGCCGGTGGTGAAAATAAATTATTTATCAGCTCCGCCGATTGGATGAGTCGCAACATAGATAACCGCGTCGAAGTGAGTGTGCCTATTTATGATCCGCGTCTAAAACAAATGGTGATGGATATTTTATCGTTACAGTTCAATGACAACACTAAGGCGCGCATCATCAATAAGGAACAGAGTAATCCTTATCGTAACCGCGGTAATAAACGTAAAGTGCGTTCTCAAATTGCCATTTATCAATATCTGATTAATTATGAGAAGCGATTGCAGCAAGAATTTAGCGCCCAGCGCGAAGCCGCAAAGCTTGAAGCGGAGCACGCGGCGGAACTTGCCCACAATCTCGAATTACAGGCCAAAGCCAGCTAACGCTGGCTTTATCATCGTCTTGATTGCCTAAGGATAATCCGATTGGTTGCCACACATTCACAACCGCGACACTTTGTCGCTATCGACATGGGTTCAAACAGTTTTCATCTGGTTATCGCCCGTGAGCAAGACGGCAGCTTGCAAATATTGCACAAGGAAAAACAACAAGTTCAGTTAGCGACAGGCCTCAATGCGCAAAACATCCTCAGCATGGATGCTATCGAGCGCGGCCTCAATTGCCTGCGGGACTTTAATCAGCGTTTTTCCAACCTCGACCAAGCCCAAGTGCGTTTAGTCGCCACCCACACCCTAAGGGTGGCCAAAAACCGTGAGCAGTTTATTGAAGCGGCGCTCAGCATTATGCCCTATCCGGTGGAGGTGATTTCTGGCCACGAGGAAGCGCGCCTTATCTATAACGGCATTGCCCAAAGCCAAGTGCTTGGCAAAAGGAATATCGTTATCGACATTGGTGGCGGCTCGACCGAAGTGGTACTCGGGCAAAAAAATACCCCCACCCATTTATCGAGCCTGCGTTGTGGCTGTGTGAGTTTTAACGAACGCTTTTTTATCGATGGGCAAATCACGCCGGCCTCATTTCGCGGAGCGCAAAGCGCCGCCGATAAACAATTTGCCTCGCTCTCAAAAGAATATTTCAGTGGCGATTGGGACTTAGTGCTTGGCAGCTCAGGCACAGTCAAAGCCATTTGCGAAGCGATTCAGGAAGACCATGGCGATGAAATCGTCACCCTCGCCCGTCTCAAACAATTAAAGCTGAAACTGATTAAGTGCGGACACATCAGCCAAGTGCACTTTGCTAATGTCGATGATAAACGCACGCCACTCGTGCCCGCAGGCCTTGCAATTTTAATCAGCTTTTTTAGACGCTTACCCATTGAGCAATTGGAATTTAGTCCTGGCGCCCTGCGCGAAGGCGTACTCTATGAATTAGCGAAAATCGGCCAATATCAAGATATTCGTCACCGCACGGTCGACAGTATTGCCCAGCTTTACCATGTGGATATGCCCCATGCGGCCAAAGTGCGGGACACCGCCATGGCGCTGTTTGAGCAAGTCGCCGATGAATGGGGATTAAGGCCCTATGCACGTTTGCTGTCCTACGCCGCCACCTTGCATGAGATTGGACTGCACATCAACTCAAAGGCATTGCATAAACACGGCGCTTATATCATCAGTAACAGTGACTTACCGGGTTTTAGCGAGGCGCTGCAACAGGATTTAGCCAGACTGATTGCCAACCATCGTAAGAAACCCAATGAATTGCTACTCGCCGAATTAGAGCCAAGCCACAAGCTCACCCTTATTCGTCTCGCCTGTCTGCTACGCTTGGCGGTGTTAGTGCATTTAGGCCGTATCGCCAAAGCCCTAGTGCTTGAGAAAATCCAAGTGGTTCCTGATGGACTCATGCTAGTGCTGCCCAGCCATAAACGTAAAATAAGCTTGTTTATGAAGGATTTGCAGCGTGAACAGAAACAGATGGCGGCTTTAGGAATGCAGCTGCGTTTAGTCTCTAGCCTTGGGCTGGATCAGGATAAAAATCTCAAGGTAAAAGACGACACGCTGAACGCCGTCGCGAGCTAATCTCTTCGTCCTTTCTTATCCCTTTTAACCCTTCATCCCTTAGTGCCGTTAACGTACTAAGGGATGAAGAAACCTACATTTGATGCTACTTATCCCCTTTCCCTTGGGGCGCTTCGAGCTTATCCAGCTCACAACCACAACGATTACAGTAGGTAGCATCGAGATCGTGGCCCATCTTATGGCATTGGTTGCAGGAACGCAGATCCCTGTGACGGCCCACTTCTTGGGATATTTCCGCGGTTAAAATCCCCGTTGGGATCGCAATAATCGAATAACCCAGCAACATAGTAAAAGCCGCAATCGCTTGGCCTAATTCGGTTTTTGGCGTGATATCGCCGTAACCCACAGTCGTGATTGTCACAATGGTCCAGTAGACGGATTTGGGGATAGAGCTAAAACCATTCTCAGGGCCTTCGACCACATACATCACGGCACTTAACACCATGATGATCAAACTCACCGAGAAGAAAAACAAAAACACCTTGCGGCTCGACTGCAACATGGCCTTGAGCAGTAGATTACCTTCGCTTAAATAGCGCAGTAATTTCAGTACCCGAAAGATCCTAAAGAGGCGCAGCACCCTGATCACTAAGGTGAAATTCGCCCCTGGAATAAACAGCGCCAGATAACTCGGCAATACCGACAATAAATCCACTAAACCGTAAAAGCTGCGGGCATACAACACAGGATGGGTTGCACAATACAGCCTTAAGCCGTATTCGATGGTAAAAATCAGCGTAAACACCCACTCTAAAACGCGAATGATGTGCCCATAATCTTGATGAACCGCTTCGACTGTATCGAGGAACACCAACGCAACACTGAGCACAATACAGACCATTAAGCCGATATCGAAGTAGCGTCCTGCGGGCGTATCAGTGCCAAAAATAATAGTGCGTAGCTGATGTTTTAATGGGCTTTCGGTGTCTGGTTTTTCAGGCGACAGATCTGACATAGGGGAAAACTTCCTTGCGATAAAAAGCGTTATCTTTTCCAAATCCCCAAAGTCTGCCATGCAATTGCCACTAGCTCAAAATTATCTACTCACATAGACATAAAATTGCGGTATGATGCGCGAAAAACCTATATCTGCGTCATTTTTAGAGGAAGACATGCGCGTACCCCTACTCACTAAAACAATTACTGTGGCCATGACTCTCGCCGCACTGATTTCACCCCAAGTGCTCGCCTCATCGGGTATAGGTAAAGTCGATTTAGTGGTGATCACTAAGTCTGAGTCCAATATGGCGCTGTTAAGGGACGGCAAAATCCTCAAGCAATACCGTATTGCCATGGGTGACTTGCCGACGGGTCACAAGTTGACTGAAGGCGACCAACGTACGCCGCAGGGCCGTTATATTCTGGACTATAAAAAATCCGATAGCGCCTATTACAAGTCGATCCACATTTCTTATCCCAATGAAGAAGATAAGTTAAGAGCCAAGGCGCTGGGGATCCGCCCGGGTGGCATGATCATGATCCACGGCCAGAACCCACGTTCACCTCTGCCCCCTGAGCAGGCACAGCAATACAACTGGACAGATGGTTGTATCGCCATTACCAACGCCGAGATGGATGAAGTGTGGAAAGCCGTCGATGAAGGCACGCCCATCGAGATTTGGCCCTAAGCGCTAAGCTTGATTAGCCTATGCGACTCAACGCCCAGTCAAATGGGCGTTTTTATTTGTATTACCCGCTTTAAGGATGTTTTATGTCAACAATCACAACAGAGGCTGAAGTATTCAGCTACGCCACATTAGAACAGACATGGCCAGAGTTTGAGGCGAAGATCCTCACGTTCCTTGGCAGATTAGGCTTAGCGGATAAGGCGCTGCATTGCGATCATGTCGCCCTGAGAGTGAGCAGCATCGCAGCTGCCGATGCACTCAAACAGGCCTTTAGCGCACGCGGGCGGATCATCTCGGATAATCAAATTAATGGCCGTACTATCCTGATCATCGAACTGGATAAGCCCTTAAGCTTGGGGCATTTTAGCATCGACTGTGTCGAACTCCCCTATCCTGGCGATACCCTTTATCCCCAAGAAGGTTGGGAACATATCGAACTGGTTCTGCCATCCAATGCCCATGACTGCGATGACCTAAGCCGAGAACTAGCCCAGTTGAGCCCATCACTTGTGCCATTACTCCAAGGGCAAGCGGCATCCTTAACCGAAGCGCCGATAAAAGTGAAATTCAGCTCGCCCAAGGGTGACAAGGAACGCTTAGCCAACCCCACCATCGCCTTTAAACAAGCGGATGTCTGTATCAAAATTCACCCGCACAGCATAAAAGCGGTTATCGCCAGTGAACAGGACTAAAGGAAACATCAATCCATTTGCGCTCCTTCTCGAGAAGAGTGTGAGCCCCATACCAATTACTGACAATCGCTTGCACAAAACAGGCAGTTTGAGAAAAAGTCAGCAACAATAAAGGTGGAAATAGTCTAGTGTGTGACTATTAACGCTTTGATTCGCCATTAGGTTTTATCGAGTTTTGTGTTATCGACCACGAGAATGCCAGCAGACTTCCCGTGATATCTATAAGGACGCAGCGCATGAAACCCCACAAGCATGAAGCACAGCTACTCAAACTCGCCTTGGAGATTGGTATCGGCTACGCCAAAAAACGCGGTTTTGATGACTTTGACAAAGGTGTGTCGCCCAAGGATAAAGTGGAATGTATTTATCGGCTTTTAGTGACCGATAATTTGATCCAACCCTTAGCCAAAGACAAAGAAGATGGCCCGAATATGAAGCACAAGCTGGTACTGTGGATCATCCGCCATCTGCCGACTGATCACCCGTTATTGCAATAAGCGCTCAAGCATAAAACAGGGCGCCTATTTAAAGGCGCCCTGTTGGTAGAAACCAGATGTTGACCTAGATTTACTTCGCGACTTTTTGGGCTTTTTCCGCGGCCACCGCAGTGGCCATAGGGGGCACGATAGTCGTAGGGTCGAGGCGCATTTGAAACCAATTCAATCGCCAATCTAAATGCGGGCCATTCGCTCGGCCTGTCGCGCCGACTTCCGCCACGGCTTGCCCTTGCTTAACGGTTTCGCCAACATTGACATAGAGTTTGCTTAAGTGCAAAAAGCTTGAACTCACGCCATAACCATGGTCGATGATCATAGTACCGCCCGAATAAAACATATCGGGAACCGACAGACTAATCACACCATCGGCAGGCGCGACTACCACAGTACCGGTTTTCGCAGCGACATCCACACCAAAATGTGGGTTGCCAGGCACATCGTTATAAATACGCTGACTGCCATAGACGCCCGAGATCCTGCCGGTTAATGGCCAAATAAACGACTGTAGAAATGCCGTTTGCTCGCTAAAAGTGCCACGGGCCGCTTTCACCTGCGCCGTATCTTTGGCCGCTCGCTCCTGCGCCACGGGATCGGGCTTCATGATTTTATTGCTGATGCCCTTAACGCTCTGAATATTGTATTCGCGCTTAGTGACACTGAGCGGTTTGACTTCGGTTAAGCCATCGGGATACACCAAACGTAGTTCTTGACTCAGCTGCGCATCCCTATCAAAACCAAAGGCAAAATGGCCGTCTGGCGTCACTTTTAATGCCTCGCCATTCAGGCTTATCTGCGTCCCAGCTGGCGCTTTACCACGAATTAATGCGCCTTGCTCAAATTGTCCTTCAAAGCTTACTTGTGCCTGAATCGATACGCTAAATAGGGTTATGAGTGAAAAAAGCCCCACCTTAAATTTGCGCGATGGTGTGTTCGGCAAGGTTTTTAACAACTCAGGTAGGACATTAGGTAAAGCGTTTAGCATATTTTCCAAAATCCTTATTCAAACGATAACGCCCTCAAAATTAGGGCGTTATAAAAAATCGACGGGGTTAATTGCCTTTGCTTACGATGGCGCCTTTACCCACGCCTTCGAAGGCTATCACAGTAAATTGGCTTGAAGGCACTTTTGCCACTAAGGTGGTCGCCATATAGTCGGCCAGCAATTCGACCGTGGTATCGTGCGGGATCAAATCACAGCATTCCTTGGGCATGGCCAGTTGGAAATCCCCCTGCGGCGCTTGATAGTGAAAGCCATAATGGCTGTCATCACTGATCCGCGTTTGTGGCGATAGGTTTAAGGTCTTCACTGACACTAAATCTTCCTCGCTACCGAGGTAGATATCGTGCCAACGCTTGGCCCAATATTCATCCCATTTCGGTGCCGGAATGCCATTTTCAAACACTTGTACCGGGCTGCGATGACCATGGGCAATCCGCTGGCAATTGCCATCGTGTTTACGTAAACCATGGCTGTAATGATAGTAAGGCGAATTGAGGATCTCATGTCTTAAGGTGAGGCTAATACCTTCAACATTATCGGGCAGAGTTTCCCGCAGTGCTTTTTGTAAAAAGGCGTTAACGCTTGGAATATCAATCTGTTCCGATGGAACGAGTGCAAAGGCTTGGGAAGGACAAGCTAAGTGGATCTCACCGAGCGCGCTATCGAAATCCATCCATACCCGATCGCCTTGCTGCTGCCAACGCACGCCACTGTAGGCGGTCGGCACCAATAAACGATGATCGGCCACCGCATCAATTGTCTGCTTAATGGTTCGTTTCACTTTAGCGAAATCGAGCACCATATTTTGCTCGTCTAGGCCGCCTTCTAGTACCACATCAACAATCCAGCTTTCCCCCACCATGCCACGCTTTGGGCAAAGGTAGGAAAAATCGATCACGGTTAAATCTTTTACAAACAGTTGCATTGACTCTCCTCGGCAGAAAAACAGTCCGCCTTAATAGGGATTGCGCCACTTAGCGATGGCCTAGCACGCTTACTTGGACATACACCAAGCTTACCCAAATATTGAATAAGGATTCTAATCAATTCTGCCTCACCCCGCGACAAATGAATCCGCTCTTAAACGCTTTTTATCTTGATGACGCGATAAACGGACATGAGTTAACCAATTAGGTGCCTCTGGGAACAGTAGTTTGAAATGAATACACAATAAAAGGACATCAACCAAAAGATTGATGGAGAATATCACTGAGCGAGGTAAAGGTCTCACTGGCTGATTGATGGCAACGATTAGCATACAAAGGACTAAACGAAACATTGTCCAGCCTATCTAAATAATCAAACAAATACAGCGAACTAGCTCACAAAAACCTAATCCACAACTGCGATAGACCCAATCGAAACAAGGCGTTATCCCTAAGGTGATTAAGCCGTTACTATCGCCCTATAAACCATACATAAAGCAAGGTTAATAAGGGAGAGACCAGATGATAAAACTCACCGCTATCACGATTAGTATCATGGCTATGTTAGGTGGAAACTACGCCGTTGCCGCCGAACCGATAGAAGTCATTACCCCAGTTAAAATCACTGAGCCAGAAAAAGTCGAGCTGGGTAAGATGCTCTTTTTCGAACCAAGACTGTCGAAATCAGGCTTTATCTCTTGTAACTCTTGCCACAATCTTTCCACCGGTGGCGTGGATGCACTACCCACATCGATTGGCCACCATTGGCAAGAGGGTCCAATTAACTCCCCAACCGTGCTGAACGCCGACTTTATGCTGGCGCAATTTTGGGATGGCCGCGCCAGCGATTTAAAAGAACAAGCTGCAGGCCCGATTGCCAACCCGAAGGAAATGGGCTTTACCCATGAACTTGCCACCGAGACCATTGCCTCAATGCCCGCATACCGTGCTCGTTTCGCCAAGGTCTATGGTGATGAGAAAGTCGATATTGACCGTTTAACCGATGCCATTGCCGCCTTCGAAAAAACCTTAGTCACGCCTAATGGCCCTTTCGATCAATATCTATTGGGTAAACAGGATACTATTAGCAGCGAAGCCAAAGCCGGTTATCAACTGTTTAAGGACAAAGGCTGCGTCAGCTGCCATAATGGCCCAGCGGTCGGTGGCACTATGTTTATGAAGATGGGCTTAATCAAACCGTTCCACACCAATAATCCTGCCGAAGGGCGTAAAGGCGTGACGGGCAAAGAAGCCGATAAATATGTGTTTAAAGTACCGACACTGCGTAATATCGAGCTGACCTATCCCTACTTCCACGACGGCAGCGTATGGACGCTTGAAGAAGCGGTAAATACCATGGCGGATATCCAATTAGGACAAAAACTCACTGATAAGGAAACCCAAGAGATGGTGGCTTTCCTGAATTCGCTAACGGGTGAACAGCCACAAATTACGCTGCCTATCCTACCGCCATCAAATAAAGAGACGCCGCGCCCAGTACCTTTTGCGACAGCTACCAAGTAGGTCGAGCTAAACGGCACTTCAGAGAAGTCGCTTTCGCGCAAAAGATAAAGGCCGAGGATTAATCCTCGGTCTTTTTGTTTAATGCTAGATGCTTAAAAAGCGGACGCTTAAAGCTTAAGCGATAATATCCTTAGCGGCTTATTCGCCCTTAAGACGTCTATCTAACTGATCTTTCAAGTTAGCGGGCACACCTTTAATCAAGAGAGTGTCAGAAATTGGATCGTAAATCACCCGTTGACCTAAATGTCCGCCATCGAAGCTAATGGTGACACCACCACCTGTGCCAGAAAACTTCTTCAATTGTCTTAAGGTCGATTTGTCGGCAGGGAATTCTTCATCCAGCTCATAGCTACCACCACGGGCAAAGTCATAGAAAGACTCCATACCTTGGTCGGCGAGTTCGTCGGCTAAATCTTTGATCTCAATGTCAGCGCCTTCATCGAAACGCTCTGAGCAATACTCAAATACTTTATTACGGCATTGCTGACGCTCTTCTTTGGTCAGATCGCTGCTGGCAACAAAGTCCTCCACCACATTCATTAGAGTCTTATTTTGCGCCTTGGTATTCACACCTTCGACACAGCCCATAAAGTCGAGGAAAAAGTCCGCCACCTTACGGCCAGCACGTCCACGGATAAAGGAGATGTACTTGCGGGAATCTTTATCGGCCTGCCATTCGGTGAGGTCGATACGTGCCGCCAATTGAATATTGTTTAAATCCAAGTGGTTGTTCTGCGACAGCTCCATATCATCGAGCACTGTCATCGACGATTTTGCACTCAGCAGCGCCACAAACAAAAAGTCACTCGCCATACTGGTATAGCAGGACATCAGCAGGAATCCGCCTTGGCTAAAATCATATTTAGCCAACTCTTCCTGCAACAACTTACTGGCTTGGCCAGTAAATTCTACGAAACCTAAATCCCCAGCACGGTATTCCTGCAATGCGTTCGAAAATGCCGGATTGGCTTCACCGTCATCACCATGGATACCAAAATAGCCAAATCCTTTGCCGGATTTGCTGGTATAGGTCTGATGCAATTCTTCCAGCATCATCTCGACAGCCTGACTGTTCAGCAGAGGTTGAGGACGTAAACGGCAGCGTAATTGCCCCTGACTGTCCTGGGAAATCTCGTGAATAATTGCTTGTTCGATGTTAATACTCATAAGCCCTGATAGTGATGCTGGAATAAATCCGCTATTATATGCCGCTAATCCATTCCAAAGTGAAACATTTTTTGATTATGGCAATCCAATCGAAATACTCAAACACACAAGTTGAATCATTAATCGCCGAAATTTTAGCGGTACTCGAAAAGCACAAAGCCCCCACTGACTTAAGCCTGATGGCGCTAGGCAACTGTGTCACTCACCTGCTCGAGCGCAAAGTGCCAAGCGAATCTCGCCAAGCGGTGGCAGAACAATTTGCGAAAGCACTCGCACAATCGGTGAAATCCAATTAAGTTAGTCGAGTAACAATCGTTAAAACAACATAAGATACAACGTCTTTTAGGAATAAGCGGATCACTATGGTCGAGCGAAAAAAGCAAATGAGCCGCGATCGCGTATCACGACTCATCAACTGGGGACATTGGTTCGCCTTCTTTAATGGCCTATTGGCCATGATTGTCGGCACACGCTATTTGAGCAGTGTGGGTTATCCCGAAACTTGGTTTGGCTGGGGCTACCTCGCCGTCAGCACCATTGGCCAGTTCAGTTTTCTTGCTTTTATCGCCTACTTGATCTGCCTATTCCCGCTGACCTTAATTTTGCCTTACTCCAAGATCTTAAGGGGCTTAGCGGCGGTTATCGCCACCTTAAGCCTATGTATCTTATTGTATGACACCATAGTGTATGCCGATTATGGTATGCACTTAAGCCCCTTTGCCTTTGATTTGGCCTGGGCCGATTTAAGTGCCCTGCTCCACGGCACCTCCTATATTGTCACGCCCATTGCCATTTTGGTGATAGAGCTAACGGCGGCCAACTTCCTATGGAAACGGATTGAGAAAATCCAAAAGCTGAATCTTGGCAATAAAGTCATCACCTTTATTGGGGTGTGTTTTGTTAGCAGCCATTTGATCCACATTTGGGCAGATGCGGCCGATATCACCGAAATTACCCGTTTCGATGATACTTACCCGCTATCATACCCTGCGACGGCTCGCTCTTTTATGGAAAGCCATGGCATTGACGGGACTTCGCAATCGGATGATGAAGCCAATCATGCGACTAGCACACTCAGCTACCCCACACAGCCACTACAGTGCCAAGCAGACAGCAAGCCTAATGTGTTAATACTGACCATCGACAGCTTACGTGCCGACATGGTGGACGCCAAGACAATGCCGTTCTTGCATCAGTATACCGAGCAGAATCAGAGCTTTACTCAGCACTACAGCGGCGGCAATCAATTTAGAACAGGCATGTTTTCCCTGCTCTATGGCTTGCAAGGTAGCTATGGCGATGCGCGTATCTTCAATAGCACTAGCCCAGTGATGACCCAAAGCTTTAAGCAGGCGGGTTATCAACTTGGTTTGTTTATCCCCGAAACTAATCTGAATTTGCGTTCAGCGCAGGCCATGTTTAATGACTTTCCCCCTGTCATCGCCAGAGAAACCAATGGCAGTGCCGATGCAGATTTACGCAGCGTTGGCCACTTTAAGCAATGGCAAAGTGAGCAACAGAGCCCATGGTTTGCCCTCGTCAACCTGAAGGCACCCGAGAATTTTGATACCCCTGTGGGCTTCCTCGGCATCGAAACCGTCAAGGCCGATGCGAATTTGAAACCGGCACAAAAGGTGTTATTTAACCAATATCGCCAATCGTTGAATTTTATTGATAAACAAATCCAAACGATAGTGAGTGAGTTGCCCAGCGATACCTTAGTGGTGATCACCGGCGTTAACGGCAAGATATTTACCAGCAACAGCGATGAAGCCCAACGCAATTTGTCACCCGAGAGTGTTAGAGTGCCTATGGTCATTCATTGGCCGAATGTCGGCGGCAGTAAGGTTAAATACCGCACCAGCCACTATGGTGTAGTGCCTACCTTGATGACCCATATCTTAGGTTGCACCAATAACACCACGGACTACAGCGCGGGCCGTAGCCTGTTGCAACCGAGCCAAGAGACCTGGATTTACATCGGTGACAGTCGCATTTTTGCCATTTACCAACAGTCGGAAATCACCGTCATCGACCGCCATGGTAAATATCGCATTTACGATGAAAACTTTGAACATAGGCTGCACAAGAAGATGAGTGCACCGGAGCTTATCCAAGTGATGCGAGAAGGCCGTCGCCTCTATAATCACTAATCAAGAGGATCTCTTGTTCAAGGCTCCTAAAGTCCGCCCGTAAAAGTTCTCTTTTAAAAGCGTGATAAACAAAAGCCCCACTTCATCGTGGGGCTTTTTGTTGGCGCTAAACTCGCATCAACCGTTAAGGATTATTCGGCTTTAACGGTGGAGTAACGCTCTAACCAATGGGCGTAAGACGAAGGCAACACCCAAGATGGACGCGAGACTTTTAAGGTTTGCGCCGCTTGATAAGGCCAGTTCGGGTTAGCCAGAAATGCTTTACCTATCATCACTAAATCCATTTGCTGATCCTGAATGGCTTGCTCTGCGTGGTGTGGATTATCCATGCCCCAAGACGTTGCCACGGGGAAACCCACTTCCCGGCGAACTCGCTCGGCAATTGGCGCCAAAAAGGCTGGACGCCAAGGAATATTGGCCGTTGGGGTGGAGAAACAGATACTGACGTTAAGCATATCGAGGCCAGCAAGTTTAAATTGCTTCACCAACGCAATCGATTCACTCAGTGTTTGTTCGTCTTTATCATCAAATTCAATCACACCAAAGCGCGCCGTTAACGGTAAATGCTCGGGCCAAACCGCCCTCACCGCCTCAATCGTTTCGAGCAGGAATCGACCTCGCCCTTGCGCATCACCACCATATTCATCGGTACGTTGGTTTGCATAGGTAGAGAAGAAGCTTTGTGCCAAATAACCGTGGGCAAAATGCAGCTCCAACCATTCAAATCCCGCCTCCAGCGCCCGCTTAGCCGCCGACACAAAATCTGCTTTCACGCGCTGAATATCTTCAATCGTCATGGCTGTCGGCACTTTGCCAAGGTTCCCTCCAAATGCGACAGCAGAAGGTGAAATCGTTTGCCATCCTTCATCACCGTCAATATGGTCGTCCCCTTCCCAAGGAATGTTGGCACTGGCTTTGCGCCCAGCATGGGCAATTTGGATCCCTGCCACTGCGCCAGCGCCTTTAATTGCCGAGGCAATTTTTGCCAAGCCTGCCGCTTGTTCATCGTTCCACAAGCCTAAGCAGCGTGGGGTGATCCGCCCCTCGGGCGAGACGGCAGTCGCTTCGACCACCACGAGGCCTGCGCCGCCACGGGCAAGACTCGTGTAATGCACTTGATGCCAATCATTGCTGAGCCCGTCTAGAGCCTGATATTGGCACATAGGCGCTACCGCAATGCGGTTTTTAAGGGTGATATCTTTTAATCTGAATGGGGAAAATAGTTGGGTCATCTGATAGTCCTAACCGAGAGTTAACTAAGATGAGGACAGACTAAAGCGAACCTGCCATAATTAAAAGCATTGTTATATTATAGGTTCCATAAGATTTCATTATGATTAATCCACAATGGCTCAATACCTTTGCTGTGTTAGTAGAAAAAGGCAACTTTACCCGTACAGCGGAAGCCATAGGTATCACTCAAGCTGCCGTCAGCCAGCATATCAGTCGCTTAGAGGAACAATACGGTACCTTATTTTTGCGCCGTAGCCGTCAACTCGAAATCACTCCTATTGGTGAACATTTGCTGAGCTATGTCAAAGATATAGACTGCGCCGAAAAACGTTTACAGCAAAAACTCATCCAAGATGATGCGCATATTGGCGAAATCAGCCTTATCACCCCAGGCAGTATTGGCTTAACGCTCTACCCATTGCTCTTGCAGCTACAAACAGAGTTTCCGCAGCTTAAAATTCATCATCGTTTTGCACCCGATAATGAAATACTTTCCGCCATCCTGACCAATCAACATGAGCTGGGGATGGTAACCTTTAAGCCGTCGGATCCCAGAATTTGCAGTAGCCATTTTACCGAAGAACCGCTCGAGTTGGTTGTGCCTGCGGGGCATAAAATCGCTCATTGGCAAGATTTACAGCGCCTCGGATTTATCTCTCATCCCGATGGCGAAGCCATGGCAACACGTTTATTGAGCCGCAAATATCCTGGTAGTCCCGGTATCCAAGAGATCCCCTGCAAAGGTTTTATTAATCAGATCAGCTTAATCCTCGAACCCGTCGCCAAGGGGCTTGGCTTTACCGTGCTCCCTCGCTATGCCCGCAAAGCTTTTGAGCGGCAAGATGAAATCTATGTTGTTGAGTGTGGCAGTCAAGTCGTGGACACCATTTGGCTTATCCACAGAGCCGAGTGGCCTTTATCCCGTCGGGCACAAAAAGCCATCGCTTACTTAAAAAATAAGATTTAAGACTCATCCAACAGGCAGGAATGGCACTACAACAATTTCAGACACGGCAGAGATAGTGACTAGGGGAAAATCTAACTTATTTATTGACAACATAATCAATTGAATACCGGACAGATTTATATTATTAGGTTATATTAATATCTATAAATAGTACTCTATGTTGTTAGTACTCCTTTTAATAGTACGGCTGCAACTCTATGACAAAAATTGCCCCACAACACGCCGGAATGGACCTCGATACAAACTACAGTCAAGCCATTGATACTATCCTCAATAGCTTAGATGCACTGGTCTATGTCTCTGATTTAAAAACCTATGATTTGCTCTATTTAAATGACTATGGCGTATCCGTTTGGGGTGATGCAAAAGGTAAAAAGTGCTATCAAGTGCTGCAATCGGCCCAAAACTCCCCTTGCCAATTTTGTACTAACTCTAAACTACTGGATGCAGAGGGAAATCCTACGGGCGTCTATGTGTGGGAGTTTCAAAATACCCAAAATGGCCGTTGGTACCAATGCCGAGATCAGGCCATTCGTTGGACAGATGGGCGATTGGTGAGAATAGAGATCGCCACCGATATTACCGAACGAAAGCAAATGGAACAGGCGCTGATGGAGGCAAAATCCAAGGCCGAGCGCCTTGCTGATACTGACGAACTCACCAAGCTCTATAATCGCCGCGCTTTTTTCAATTTAGGCCGCCAAATAGCTCAGCAAACTGCGCAACCACTAGCGTTTATTATGTTTGATATTGACCATTTTAAGCGGATTAACGACCATTGGGGTCACAGCGTGGGAGATGCAGCGCTTATTCATATCGCAAGATTGACGCAAACCAAGCTGAGATCGACTGATATTCTCGCCCGCTTAGGTGGCGAAGAGTTTGGCCTGATTTTACCCAATACCCACCATGAACAAGCAGTACAAGTTGCGGAGTCGATTCGCCATGGATTTGATACGCAGCCACTGCACCTAGATGAGCACAGCATCCACTGCACCGCTAGCTTTGGTATATCATCCATCATCTTGCCCGAAATCAATCACCCCGATAACGCGCAAACCCTATTGGAAAGCTTATTCAATAATGCAGATCAGGCCATGATGCAAGCCAAACGCGCAGGCAGAAATCAAGTCTGTCATGCGGCATAGCCACTGTAGATAAATTTCAACCATTTAAGAAATAGTTTAGCGGCTATTATCATGCTCAATATATAGAAACATAGCGGGTATATTTAACACTTACAAGAATACCTAAAAGTTATATTTTTCTCTAAATTATTACCATTTACTAAAATTAACAAAACTCTGTAAAAATCCAACAAAAAATTAAAACAGCTAAACAATTAACAACTTGCTAACAACCCCCCCTGAGCGATGTACAGCTACTTATCGACAGAAAATAGTAACTTAATCACTATATCAACAATTAAAACATGACAAAGCCTACTTTATACAAAATTTAAATAAAGCAATCAGGTTGAATGTCTACATATTTATTAAGAATTGCTGAATCAATTTTTACAACAACTTCTTGACCGTTTTCAAGAAGAATTTTCATACGAATTTCAGCTCCTGCTCTATAAAATTTTGTAGTATCTAAAGCAACATGCTTCGTAAAGTCAATTGGGTAAGTAATGACTCCCCCAACAGGCAACACACTCCAATTAGAAATTTTCACATAATCACTTAACGGACTCATACCTATAAGCTTATTATCATTTACACTTCTGAGATACATCCTTGCTCTAGCTAAATCAAAAAGAGCTGGGTCAGCTATATGTGGATCAACAAATAATTTTTGGCCAGATGTATTTGTAAGAGTAAGAGTAACTTGTCCATCTACTGTACATAAAGGAGTCAAATCTAAGCCGATATACTGTTCATCTTTAGAGAAAGTGGTTGCATTTACCGCCACTGTAAAACTGCATATAAAAATTGATAACAGAACCACTAAGTACTTCATAGGCATACCCTTAATAAATATTCGTAGTTATATGGATTTTGGACTAAAAGCTCTAAGATATACAACTCATTTCCTGTACCGATTAGCCTCTTAAAATCAGCAATATCCTTATAAAACTCTTGCCGAATTGCACTTAGAGTGCATTTAATCAGTGTGAAAATCATCCCTCAAGGTATTTAGCATGGTTCGCCCAAAAAAGTCGCATAATAAAAACCTGCCTCAGCACCTTATGTTTGATAGATCTAAGGGCACTTACCGCTTTACGTTAGTAAATGGTGTTCGCAAAACACTCGGTAAAGATAAGGTGCAGGCGATTCAAATTGCGGTTGAGTACAACCGCATAATGCGACCGACTGTTGGGTTAAGTGTGGATCAGTTGATTGAGGCCTCGTGTGAGTCGCCTCTGGCTAATGGCCAGTCATTTGCCAGCCATGAGGACCGACTTTTAGAGCTGATCTTTAAAGAAGAAATGCCAAGTAAACAACTGGCCAGTACCATGCGCAACGATGCCGAACGGGTTAAAGCCTATTTTGCGGAGGTTCGCAGCCAAGATATTAGCCTTGAGCATATCAACGGCTATTTAAACCAATATCATCCTGATGCCAGTCCCAATGTGCATAACCGTAAGCTGGGGTTCTTAGAGAAACTGATTAACTACGCGATCGACCAGTCCATCATGTTAGATAATCCGGCCTCTCGAAAGATGAAAAAGCGTAAAACCAAAGGCAAAGAACGCCAACGCCTAAGCTTTGAAGTGTATCAACAAATCCATGCCGCGGCGCCACTATGGTTACAAACAGCGATGGATCTTGCTTTGCAATCGACCCAAGCACGCCTTGAAGTGTCGCGAATTAAATACAGCATTAAAAAACCTAAGGACGGCCAATGTGGTTGCCTATGGTTTGATGAACCTGTCGATGGCATTTATGGCACCCTATTTATTCACCGCCAAAAGGTAGAAGAAAAAGAAGCCAGCCATGTGGCCATACCGATTGGTGAAGTATTAAAGGCCATTATTGATAAGAGCCGCAACGGGCTACTTTGCCCTTATGTGGTTCATCGCCGACCAGACAAACTCAATAAGCAAAGTGTGGCCACAGACCACCGCTATCAGCTTGATCCTAATTACCTTAGCAGAGCCTTTTCGGCATTAAGGGATGAGTTAGGTCTGTGCGACCATTTAGAAATGAGCCAGCGCCCAACCTTCCACGAGATCCGAGCGCTATCTGCCAGATTGTTTTCTGATATGGGTGTTGACCCTCAAGGTCGGATGGCTCACACCGATGCCAAGTCCACCAAAATCTATGTGCGGGATCATCTGCAATGGACCGAAGTACCTCACGCTGAGATTAAAATTAGCCATAAATAAAACTAAGGCAACCAGCATACTTGGCCACTGTTATTTTGAAATCCGTTTCACCCCCATTTACCCCCCGTTTCACCACCTCTAAGCAGTAAAATGCCAAATTACAGACACAAAAAAGCCCGCAACTGATTAAGATTGCAGGCTTTATTGTTTATGAATTTGGTCGGTATGAGAGGATTCGAACCTCCGACCCCTGACACCCCATGACAGTGCGCTACCGGGCTGCGCTACATACCGAAATATCGTGCTTAAATAATTTATCTTAGATAAGCTTAAGCACTTGTTACTTAAGATGCTATTGATTGGGGTTCATCCTAAGTGAGCCAGACTTTAGCAATTGCCTCGCCTCTGTGCAAGTGCTTAGTGAGATGAGTTTGATCAACTGCTTAGTTTCTGGTCTGTGTGGCGAATTTTTGCCAGAAACAGTATGGCTTCTGGCGCGTAAAACCATGGCAAATACCAGACTGTGAGCTAAGACCAAACTTAAGTGATCCATTCAATATCAAATTAAGAAACTTCTGCTAAGCTAGATATAATTTATAGTTTCAGTGCAATCGATTGCTTTTTAAGCATAATTTTTACTAAAGGGACTTATCTTTGCGTGTACCAGCTCTGAATATTGCCCATCTAAAGTTAGCTACCTTCCTCGGTTTATTCGGTTTGGTGCTCAATCTTTACCCTATTCCGCTCTTTGCCAACGTACAGCTTATTTTAGGCAACGCGGCAGTGGTGATTGTGGCCATCTTACTCGGGCCTTGGTATGCCCTGTTTACGGCCCTATTTACCGCAACAGGTTTGATGCTTGCTTGGTCCAGTGCCCACGTATATTTGGTGTTTTTGCTTGAGGCGCTGTGGTTGGGTTTTGCACGGCGAAGAGACTTTCCCATACTCTATGCCAGCATTTGCTATTGGCTGTTGCTGGGCTTGCCATTAATGGGGCTATACCTTTGGTTAATCACGGGTATGCCAACTTACCACATCCCCTTTACCACTATAAAACAAGCCTTTAATGGCATTTTTTACACCACCTTGGGCGAGCTTTGTGTCGTGGCACTTCCTAGTTTGTGGCACTTAAAAGATAAGCTGGTAAACCATACTCGCAGAACTATGAGTTCGCAGCTCAGTTACCTGTTTATTTTGATTACGACCATCAGCTTACTGGCCTCATCCCTCGTGTTTAATCATTATTTTATGGATAAACAACAGGTGTTAATTAATCAAAATCTGGATGACACAGGTATCTCCCTAAGCCACGCCACCGAAACCTATATCAGCACCAATACCCGTACCATTGCGAGTGTAGGTAAATTTATCAGCGTGTCTGGTTTGCCATTCGAACAATGGCAACTGGTCCTCGATAGTATCCAAGGGCTAACCCCCAGTTTTACTAATATGTTTATTGCCAATAAAGACGGCGAGATAGTGGCAGGGAGTCCGCTGGAAAAACTGCGTCAGGTTAATCAGTTACCACAAAAAGTGAATGTGCAAAACCGAGATTATTTTATTCAAGCCTTTATTCACCATAACACCTTTGTCTCACCCGTATTTATCGGCCACGGGGTCAATAAAGACATCATCATCGCCATCAGTGCTCCGATTTTTAAAGAAGGTTCGAATACCGCCATAGGCATAGTGCAAGGTAGCTTAGACCTAAGTTATTTCTCCAACATTGATAATCAAAATCAACACCACGAAACACAATCCATTATCTTATTGGATGAAAAAAAGAATATCGTTTATGCCTCCGAAAGACTCGGGTTACAACCCTTAGCCCCTTTCAACTACGTCACGGGTAGTACTGAATACCGTACCCGATTAAAACTGATGGATATCAATCAGCAGGAAGCTGATACCCCTGAATTTATTTACGCCCACCATCAACTAAAAAACGGCTGGCATTTGTATGTGTTGGAGCCCTTTGTTCCCCTACTGACCTTAGCGCAAAATCAATACACTAAAACGATAATTCTGCTGTTATTGAGTATGGTCGGCGCTATCATTATCGCTAAAGCAATCAGCCGTTTAACGACAACTCCCCTCGCCTTACTGGCGCAACATTTTAGCCAAAATAAAGATGGTAGTTTCAATGATGAAAAGTTTGAACACGAGCTATTGGATAGCAGTACGCCTCAAGAAATCTATAGCCTGTACGAGAGCTTAGAAGCCAATCAGCAAGCTCTGCTTAGCCATCAACTCGAGTTAGAAGATAAAGTTAAGCAACGCACAATGGATTTAGAAATTGCTAACCGCAAACTCAAGGACATGGCAGAGCGGGACTCATTAACTAACTTGTATAATCGCCGTTATACTGAGAAACAATTCCTGAAAATCCAAGATCTTTGTGAGCGTGGCCAGGATGCGATTGCCGTGGTACTGCTCGACCTAGACTTCTTCAAACAAGTGAATGACACCTACGGCCATCTTGCGGGCGATGAATGCCTAAGGGTAATGGCAGCGGTGTTATCGAGCCACTTTAAACGTGATGTTGATTTGCTATGCCGTTATGGCGGCGAAGAATTTGTCTTGATATTACCTATGTGTAATAGCTTAAAAGTTGAGCAACACCTTAATGCTTTCCGTGAAAAACTCGCCAGCGTGGTCATCACTAACCCAGCCGATCAAGTGACCTTTAGCGTCACAGTGAGCATAGGCGCCATCATTGCCGATGCCACCTATAGCTCAACGCTTGAAGTCTGGTTAAAACAGGCCGACGAAAACCTGTATAAAGCCAAAGAACAAGGGCGAAACTGCGTCGTTTGTACCCTAATCACCAGTTAATGGGGCATGTGCACGGCGCGATATTGATCAATCCGCGACAACATATAGGGGAAAAACGGATTCCATTTTTGGCGTAGCATTTCCGCGGCGGGCACACTATAAACGCCGCGCTCGCCTCGAGATGAAGCGGCGCCAATTTGGATCCGGTGTAATTTCTCATTGGTTTTAATGCCGTAAAGCCCATCATCCTCATTAAATGGCAAGGCCACATGGGACAAGGAATACACTCCCAGTGGCCAATGCAAGGATAAAAGCTCCACCTCAGGTACACTCTTATCTTGCCAAACAAGCCCAAATTCCCGCGCTTGAACCTGAGTGGTTTCGCTATCGATATTTTCAATCAGTGTTCCACGGTAATGAATATTATCAGTGGATGTCGGTAACAAGGTAGGTAGCGGATCATTTGTCATCAATTTACTGTTGATCACAGTGCGGTTCATATCAAATAGCACTAACTCATGACCTTTCTCAGGCAAGACTTGGTACAGCAGACTGACTACGGCGGCGCTCGAAACTGTCGCATCAGCCACAGATTGAAAAGTTAAAATATCTGGAATATGTTCCCGTTGCGAAGGTGTTAGTCCACTCAATAGACTTTGATTACGAAGCGCTAATTGGTAAACCACATCTCCGGCATTTACCGCAAAAGAAGTGTATTTAAAGGGATCGTATTCCATCTGAATACTGCTCCACTGCAACTTATCTAAGTCGAGCAAACGACCAATCCAACTCTGCCACCGAGCCGCCGCCGCAATGGGGGCAAGTCCGATGGCGGGCGACATAAAAATCATCCCCGCATAATCGGGGGCTTTTTCCTGATTGATTCGCTCAAGTTCATGGTTAAGCGCGACCGCAGCACCCGTTGAAAAGCCAATGACAAACAGAGGCTTACCTTTAAGCTCTTGTTTCATATGCGCCGTTGCCAGATTTACCGCTGCGGCTAAGTCCTGCCAGTATAGGCTAGTGAGACCACTCGGGATGGTGCCGTGTCCAGGGAGTCTTAATCCAAGCACATGAGCTTTATCCTTAAAATGCGCCGCCAGATTTGACATGGCATAAGGCGAATCCGACATACCATGTAGCAGCAATACGCCAAAGGGAGCATTGGCCTTGGGCCACTCGAAGCTGCGATTCCAGTTATTAGGCCAACGGGCGGGGTCCGACATACTGTCCTTAACATAACGATTTACGGGCGAAGCATCTGTCGCCGACACTTTTTGAAGGACCTTTTTGTCCACTTCGGCAAATAACTTATCTTCTAAGGCGATGTAATCACGAAAATTGTCAAGTTTGGTGTTGTAATGGAACTCGTTTTTAAGTTCCGTAGTATGCCAAAGGGACAGATCGGGTCTGGCATTAAGGAAGTGTATCCCCGTCAGTAGCAGGGCAACGGCAATCCCCAAACAGGCATAAAATGCAGCGAAAAATAAGTGCTTGGTTGAGCCTATGATAATAGCTTTCATTCTAGTCCCTTGGATCCCATAAAATGCGCAAGCTAATTATAAGGTTAGATAAAAATAAACCTCAACTGTCATGTTTAATATTTGATCTAAAGACAATTTAGTTTCGGCGGTATTCCTAAGTTAGGGTAAGATCCGCCCCACTTTGACTCCCATATTCGACTGTTATGCATATTGGCCCAGCCGCAGCGACCTATGCGTTTTATCTCCCCAATCCCCCACTCGTGCCTGAAGATTGGCATTGGGAGCAGGATAACGCGATAGCAGAACTCATCGCCTTAAATGGCAATCACTGGCGTAAGATATTCACAATTATGGCAAAAATTTGTGCTCACGGTGAGGATTGGCGCCATTATCGCAACAACTTATTACTCAAAAAACACCAAATGCTCTTGATTGGCGCCGATAGCCTCTCGCCCCACGCCAGTTTTCATCTTGTCTGCGGGCAAGCTGCCGCCACATCATTTGGGATTGCGGTCGATAGCAATATCGCCACTGACGCTCAGCAAACAGCGCTGCAATTACTGCATGCGTCTCAAGGTAAATTACAAGACGTCACGACAATAATGCAGGGACAGTATCCATACGCAAACCATGTGCTGCTGACGCCCTATTTAGACTATCGCCAATACTCGAATACCTTGATTGCACTGACGCGCTCACACCTCCAAACGGAGCAAGGCTAAAGGAATACGGCCTAGCAGGGTTCGAATAATCTCGATTCCACTCGGTTAGCTCATTAAGCTTTGCGCATAAAAAAGCACCCAATAAGGGTGCTTTATCGTTAAACTTCAGACGGTAACTGTTTTAAATTAATCGTAAATAGTCGGAATCGGCTGACGCTTATGCTGAGTTGCTTTGTAGATATTAATCAGCTTTTCTTCAACGGCTTTGTCAACGACTTTCCCCTCAAGGAAATCATCAATTTGCTCGTAGGTTAGTCCGAGCGCAACTTCATCTTCCAATAAAGGTTGATTATCTTCCAAATCCGCCGTTGGCGCTTTATAGACTAAGGACTCTGGCGCGCCTAAATAAGCGGCGACTTGGCGCACTTGGCGTTTATTGAGGCCGAATAAAGGCGCAAGATCGCAGGCGCCATCGCCCCATTTAGTATAAAAACCAGTAATGTTTTCGGCGCTATGGTCGGTACCCACTACAAGCCCGCCCACTAAACCGGCTAACTCATACTGGGCAATCATGCGCATCCGCGCTTTAACGTTACCTTTGATAAAATCGACTTTTGCCGCATCCGGTGAACGCAGTCCCGCCTCCACAAAGGCAGTTAAGGTGGCTTGATGCACGCCATCTACGCCTTGATGCACATTCACTGTGACTAATTTTGATGGCTGAATAAATTGGCAAGCTTGTTGGGCTTCGTGCTCATCTTTTTGAATTTGATAGGGTAAGCGCACCGCAATAAATTGATAGCCGCCATCAGGATGCTCGCTATTAAGGCTATCCACGGCTAATTGACATAAACGCCCTGCCGTCGACGAATCCACGCCACCGCTGATCCCTAAGACTAAGGCTTTGCTGCGGGCTTGTTGCAGTTTGGATTTAATAAACGCCACACGGCGCTGCACTTCGAACTCAGGATCGATCGTCTTGAGTACCTTCATTTCTGTTAAGATCTGCGCTTTCACCGAAAATTCCACCTTAAATATTCGCTGTTATTGGGAGCAGTGATTCGGCTAACGTTATCACTTATTCAGGTCTGTCTGTAGCAAAAATTAACCTCTATGCGGTTAATTGTTGATAAAACGTCAGCTTTCCGTTTTTTACGCCATTCCAAAAACAACAAGAGCAATAACGGTTTGCCGCTATTGCCCTTATTAACTCAACCCCGTGCAGGTTTATCTTTCCCAGTAGGATTCTTCTAAGCTGTCTTCACGCTCAGGTAAACCGCGGGAGAGACGCGGACTATGCTGCGCCAACACCTCATAAGCCACACGGTTAGCATACTTACAAATTTGCGAGAATGACGAATAACACAGGCCATCGCGCTTATGCTTGCTCGAGCCTGGCACGTTGGTCTTATGGAAGGTATTGGCCGCCAAGTCGTGTAATAAGGCCGACAACGCACCATCACCCGCACCATTGGTATTGCCGATTTTCTCAGGGCCGCCCATATAAGGCGAAATATGAGCAAAGACTTTAATCGGGTTTTCGCAGTCGCGCTTCAGCTTAGGACGCGAGAACTCATAACGGTTAAATTCAGGGATTGCACCGGGCAGTAGTGTATGGCTGGTTTCGCGCTTTTCAGCATCATCGGTATAACCCGCAGTGTAAAGCCCAATAGGACCTGCGGTGGTTAACACCATATCACACCACTCGAGGGCTTTTTCGCTGGCAAGCAGCGGATCACGAAATCCGGTTAAGGCCTCACCTTCATCTTCGTTCATGGCCAAAATGGTCACATGCTCTTGGATAAAGTTTTGCCACCAAACGGGATCTTCTTCGATTAAGAAGCGCGTGCCTAAGGTCAATACCACGGGAACTTCGGCTGCTTTGGCGTATTCAATCGCGCACATGGCTGCATCGGTGATCCTGTCACCGCCGCTAGCACGCATTAAATAGGCGGTTAATACTAAGGCAGAGCTGCCCTGCACCACGTCTTTATCAATATATTCTGGGGTTAACTTATCCATCGCCCCTTTACTGATCGCAAAGGTACGCTCCCCGCAATCCGAAATCAGGGTAAAACAACGGCCAATGGGACCATCGACGGGTTGTAGGAAGTTAAGATCAACCTTAGAGGAAGTGTTACAAAGATAGCGGTAAGCGTAACTGCCGACTTCGATATTTTGGCTCATCACTCCAAACAGCACAGAGCGATCATCGGCCAAAATAGAATAATTGTGCACTGTGTTACCAATAGTGCCGCCCGCAAACTCATCGCTGATCAAACCGCTTTGTTTCAGCTCGGTATAAAGGGCGTGCGCTTGGTCATCATTGATCAGGGTCGAATTGCCCTTAGGTAAACCGTAACGGCCGAGTAACTCATCTTCAACCTTGGCTTCGATATCCACTAAGGTCTGATCGATACCACTGATATAAGTCGCAAAAGGTTGAGGTTGTTGGGTTAATTGCTCAAGCAGTGGGTCACGGGTTTTGACCGGAAAATAATGTTTCGATTTGCGCTGACCGGGAAACTTCATAGTGGCTCTCTTTTCCTGGCATCCATGCTAATGGGCATTACAACGAGCGTTGGCTCATCGTGTCCTAAAAATAATGAGTCTAGGCTAGAGAGATAAAAAATCCACTCCCGAGCCGCAAAGGGCGCAGATTCTACCATAAAATCAGCATGAAACTAGGCCGTCTTTCGGTTTCAACGGGAGAATTTTACCGTCATTCTGCGCGTATCCAAGGTTGAGCTTGTTCTTGCACTAATTGCCTGAGCAGCTCTATATGTAGCTCATCATCATTTAAACAGGGAATAAAGTGATAGGCCTCACCGCCCGCATGCAGGAAAGTCTCTTTACCGCCAATAGAGATTTCTTCTAGGGTTTCAAGGCAATCGGTAGCAAAGGCCGGGCAAATCACATCGACACTCTTCACTCCTTGGCGGGGCAAATCGGCCAGCAGCTCATCAGCATAGGGCGTTAACCACTCTTCTTTGCCGAAACGGGATTGGAAACACACCTGCCATTGGCCATCGGTTAATCCTAAAGCCTGTGCCAGTAACTTGGCCGTAGTGCGACACTGCTCTGGGTATGGATCGCCTTCAGTGGCATAACGCAGCGGAATACCGTGGAAGGATAAAATCAGCTTGTCGGCCTGACCATGGGTTTTCCAATGGCGTTTCACCGAATGGGCGAGCGCGGCGATATAAGCTTCATGATCGAAATACTGTTTGTTAAAACGCAGCTCTGGAAAATCACGTACTTTAGCAAAATACTGTGCCACCGCATCGAACACACTGGCGACGGTTGAGCAGGAATATTGCGGATACAGCGGCAACACCACGATGCGCTCTGCACCTTGGGCTTTGAGTTTGGCAAAGCCGCTATCAATCGAAGGATTGCCATAGCTCATGCCAAGTTCTACGGGAATGGTTTGATTAAAGGTGGCGCTTAGATCCGTCGCTAACTTTTGCGCCTGCTGCTCACTTATCACCATTAACGGCGAGCCTTGCTCCGTCCATACACTCTGATAAAGCTTAGCCACTTTTGCTGGTCGTGTGTTAAGGATAATCCCCTGCAAAATGGGCTGCCACAGCCAGGGGGACAAATCGACGACCCGAGGATCACTTAAAAACTGTTTGAGGAATCGCTTAACCGCTTTGGGAGTGGGTTCATCGGGCGTGCCAAGATTGACCAATAACACGCCAAACGCAGGAGAGGGAGAAGTCAATGTGCTACCTTTTATCAGCCAAATACCACGGCAGGCTAACATTCAGTTGCCAATAAAAAAAGCCTGCAATAGCAGGCTTTTTCCTAATATGAGAACTTGTTCTCGAATTTAGCGAATGACGCTTATTTCAGCACGCGGGCTAACTGTTCACTCACAGCCGCAACCGACTGAGTACCATCAAACTTGTGGTACTGAGTGTTACCCGCCGCAGCCACTTTGCCATAGTATTCAACCAATGGCTTAGTTTGCTCGTGGTAAATGCCAAGACGCTTACGCACAGTGGCTTCTTCGTCATCTGGACGAATCGCTAAGTCTTCGCCCGTCACATCATCCTTACCTTCCACTTTAGGTGGATTGAAAACCACGTGGTAAACACGGCCAGAACCAGGGTGAACGCGACGACCGCTCATGCGCTTAACGATTTCTTCGTCTGGCACATCGATTTCGATCACGTGATCAATGCTGATACCGTTTGCCGCCATCGCATCCGCTTGTGGGATAGTGCGTGGGAAACCGTCTAACAGGAAACCTTTAACACAGTCGTCCTGTGCGATACGCTCTTTAACCAGTCCAATGATCAGATCATCAGAAACCAGTTGGCCTGCATCCATCACTTTCTTCGCTTCTAAACCCAGCGGAGTACCGGCTTTAACGGCAGCACGTAACATGTCGCCAGTAGAAATTTGTGGGATACCATACTGTTCCATAATGAACTGGGCCTGGGTACCTTTACCGGCACCTGGGGCGCCCAATAGGATAATGCGCATCTCAAGAGTCCTCTTTTTCGCATTGATATTCTTCTTAGGGCGGCGATCTTCGCACATCTGGCCGCCATTGAGAAGGCTTTTAGCTTCGACTTTAGCCTCAGAAACCGCAAATAAATCGCAGTTTTGCGGCCAATTTAATCCTTAATAGAGCAAGGTATAGAGCTTACGGCGGTACTGATTCGCCAGACTATTGCCTTGCCCAAGCGCCGTTAAAATCTCCATAAAGACTTGTTTTACTTTGCCATTTTCAGCGGTTAAATCCTTAGATAACACACTGTATAAATGTGCAAGCGCTTCTTCGTCTCGGTGGGCCGAATGCAGGGCCTTACAAAGTTCGAGTAATAACACTAAATCCTGCGGATTATGCTCGAGCTTCTGCTGCAAATCACGAATTTCTGGCGTGTCCGCCGCATCCAAAGCAAGGGTTAATTTCGCCTTTAAGCTTTGGTAATAACCATCTTGGTCGGCAAGGCCAATCTGTTCGAGTAGCAGCTGCGCTTGAGCAAGTTCCCCCTGCATCAAGTACACATCGGCAAGCACTAAACTCACCTCGGCCGCCTGATTTGAGGCGCTGTAGGCGTCTTTAAGTAACACGGCCGCCGTGGATAAATCCTCCGCCGACACTTGGCTTAAGGCTAACAGGGCTTTGGCTTGCTCAAGCTGTAATTGCCATAAGGGTGGCAAGTGTTTCTCCAGCATAGCGCTCACCTGCGCCGCCTCTTGCATGCCCGCAAAGCCATCTATTGGCTGGCCCTTATCGAGCACTAAGGTAGTCGGCAGTGCTTGAATGCGGAAATAGTTAGCGATTTCCAGCTCGGTTTCGCAGTTCACTTTCGCCAGCACAAAACGACCAGCATGCTGCGCGGCAAGTTGCTCGAGTGTTTGCACCATGGCAACACTCTGCGGCTGTGGCTGGGCCCAAAACACCATCACCACCAGTTGCTGCATCGAAGCATCAACCACTTGCTGAATATTGTCTTTCGTTAGATCGAGGATATTGTCCATGGTATTTCCTTACTCCCAAAACGGCACCTCAATGGGGAAATGCACTATGATAATGATATTCGGGGTGCCTAAAAGTAAATCGGGGCACTTGCGTCTCGACTCAAGTGCCCCGAATGTCTTACTTCAGATTCACCAACAGCATTTGGTTCATCAGCTTAATAAAGGCCGATGGATCCGCAAGGCTGCCCTTCTCTGACAATTGCGCCTGTTGCAATAACAGATTTGACCAATCGGCGAAGGCGGCTTCATCTTGAAGATCGTTTAAGCGCGACACTAATGGGTGCGCTGGGTTGATCTCAAACGTCGGCTTAACCTCTGGCACTGGCTGACCCGCTGCTTGCATCAGCTTGATCATCTGGCTCGACATCTCACCTTCACCTGTCACTACACAGGCTGGGGTATCGGTTAAGCGTGAGGTGACTTTCACGTCGGCCACACTAGCGCCTAATGCCGCTTTAATGCGCTCAAGGAGTGGTGCCGATTCTTCGGCAAGCTTCTCCTGCGCTTCCTTCTCGGCCGCATCTTCCAGCTCACCTAATTCCAGCTCGCCACGGGTTACTGAATGCAGTTGCTTCTCTTTGTATTCGGTTAAGTGATTGATTAACCACTCATCGATACGTTCTGACATTAGCAACACTTCGATGCCTTTCTTACGCAGCAGCTCTAAGTGTGGGCTGTTGGCCGCGGCTTCGTGGCTGTCGGCAACGATATAGTAAATCTTAGTCTGGCCTTCCTTCATGCGGCTTAAGTAGTCATCGAGTGACACTGTTGGTGCCGCGCTGCCGGTATGGGTAGACGCAAAACGTAATAGCCCAGCGATACGCTCACGGTTCGCAAAGTCTTCCGCAGGGCCTTCCTTCAACACTTGACCAAATTCGGCCCAGAATTGTTGGTATTTTTCCGCATCGTCTTTTGCCAGTTTTTCCAACATACTCAGCACGCGCTTAGTGATACCGGTGCGCATCGCCTTGGTGATGTGGTTGTCCTGTAAAATCTCGCGAGACACGTTTAGCGGCAGATCGTTTGAATCAATCAAGCCCTGCACAAAACGCAGGTAAGATGGCATAAATTGCTCGGCGTCATCCATAATAAACACGCGCTGAACAAAGAGTTTCAGGCCGTGCTTACGGTCGCGATTCCATAGATCCCAAGGCGCTTTTGACGGGATATACAACAGGTTAGTGTACTCCTGTTTACCCTCAACGCGGTTATGGCTCCACAGCAATGCATCTGTATAGTCGTGGGAAATGTGCTTATAAAATTCTTGGTACTCTTCGTCACTGATCTCAGACTTGTTGCGCATCCACAGCGCAGTCGCCTTGTTCATGACCTTCCAGTAACCCTCAGTCGCTGGGATTTTTCCACCGTCTGGGCCATCACGCTCTGGGGTACCTTCCTGCCACATTTCAACGGGCACTGAAATATGATCCGAGTATTTAGTGATTATCGAGCGCAGGCGCCACTCATCGGCAAACTCTTTCTCTTCATCACGCAGGTGCAGAGTAATTTCAGTACCACGGCTCGCCTTAGTGATGGTTTCAACAGTGAAGCTGCCCTCACCTTCTGATTCCCACAATACGGCTTCACCAGCCTTATGGCCTGCCGCACGGGTACGTACCGTGACTTTTTTCGCCACGATAAAGGCCGAATAGAAGCCCACACCGAACTGACCAATTAACTGCGAATCCTTTGAGGCTTCGCCAGAGAGGTTTTTAAAGAATTCGGCGGTGCCCGATTTTGCAATTGTACCTAAATGCTCAATCACGCCATCACGGGTCATGCCCACGCCGTTGTCTTCGATGGTCACAGTGCCTTTGTCTTTGTCTGCGCTGATGCGAACACTTAGCTCACCGTCACCTTCGTATAGCGCGTCGTTGGTCAACGCAAGGTAACGCAGCTTATCGGCCGCATCCGCAGCGTTGGAGACCAGTTCACGCAAGAAAATTTCTTTGTTGGAATACAAAGAATGGATCATCAAATGCAACAGCTGTTTGACTTCAGTTTGAAAACCATGAGTTTCTTGTTGTGACATGAAATTTTCCTTATTTGTTACGCAATTTGGTTAAAGCAAACGCTTAGTGATTAATAAAATGGGGCTGTAAATCCACTTTTCAAGGGGGGAGATAAAATCACAGATCAAATGGCGAAAAATAAGGCAATCAGAGGCGAAAACACGGCCTATGGCCCAGATATTTGTGGAGTCCGTCGTAAATGAGGAAGGCTAACGCGGCAAACAAGAGCACTAAATGCAAACGCGTGATATTGCAAACTCCGCATTTGCCCTTTGCTCAAGACCATATGCTCAATATTCGTTATTCAAATAATCCTGCGCCCATAAAATAAAAACCCGCAAGCACTGGGCCGGCGGGTTTTATCTTTAGGCAATCACGCACTACAGCGGGATACGTCCATTGAAGGACAGCGCTAAGGTGGTGCTGTCGACATATTCCAGCTCGCCACCCACGGGGACACCGTGGGCGATGCGGCTGATCACCACCTTATGGCGCCTTGCCATATCGGCAATAAAGTGGGCGGTGGCCTCACCTTCTACCGTGGGATTGGTCGCTAAAATCAGCTCGGAGACATCGCCTGAGGCTAAGTGACGCTCTAATAACGCTAAGCCTAACTCTTCAGGCCCCACCCCATCGAGTGGTGATAAATGGCCCAGCAATACAAAGTAGCGACCAGTAAAATGTCCACCTGCTTCTATGGCTAATACATCAGCTGGCGTTTCGACCACACAAATTGTCGAAGACGAGCCGCGCTTATGGCTAGCACAAATCGGACAGAGGCTTTCTTCAGTGTAGGTTCGGCAAGACTGACAATGACCGATATCACTCATGGCACTCGACAGGGCTGAGGCTAATTTAAGCCCCGCTTTCCTGTCACGCTCAAGTAATTGAAACGCCATACGTTGAGCCGATTTCGGCCCAACCCCAGGTAAACAACGTAGGGACTGAATTAACTCGTCAAGCAGTGGACTAAATTTCATTGCCTATCTCAATTAAAATGGCATTTTCATGCCTGGTGGTAATTGCATACCGCCAGTCACTTCGGCCATTTTGGCTTTTTGGTTCTCTTCGATGCGACGTGCAGCATCGTTACAGGCTGCTGCAATCAAATCTTCCAGCATTTCTTTGTCGTCTTCCATCAAGCTTGGATCGATTTCGACTTTACGTACTGTGTGTGCGCCTGTCATGGTCACTTTAACCAGACCTGCACCTGACTCACCGACCATTTCCATGCGGGCAATTTCTTCCTGCATTTTTGCCATTCTTTCTTGCATCATCTGGGCTTGTTTCATCAGATTGCCCATACCGCCTTTTCCAAACATAGTCATTTCTCTTCTATTAGGGTTAGTCGCAAGCTTTTAAGCTGGCTAATCTTACTGAAATAAATGGGATTGGCAATCAATGCAGTTATCCCATCGATAAACTTATGATCTTGATAGCGAGTTTTTAAGCAAACTCAGCCACTACCTGCTCGATATGCAGGAATACAAGTGTCACTCTGGTTCGGGTAATGCTGGGATCAGCCCACTGCGCTGATTTAACAATTCTGGCGGATAAACCAAAGTGTCCTGATCAAGCTCAGCCCCAAACCGGTTAATTAACCACTGCACATTATCGTCCATCATCAGCGATTGACGTGCCTGCTGCAGTAACTCTTGATGAAAACGTTTGCGCATCTCTAAGGGGGTTTCCCGCGCGGGATCAGTTCCTATGGCCACCTCAACCTGCCTCGGGTTCCCCAATGCGGCCGTCAGAGCTTGCTCTAACTGCTCAATCGCCACGGGCGCCGCCAAGTGTTTCTGGTCAGGTTTTAGCAACAATGGCAAAGGGTTAGCCTGCACCTGACAAATCGAGTTCACCGCTAACTGGCGTACACGGCCGCCAATTTCTAAGCTTGCCATTAACTTGTACCAATGCAAATCGAGCGGATGACCCGTTATCGATTGCGCCAGCGCTAATGCAGTGGATGGCGCAGGCTGTAGCGTTTCGGTTGGCTGCGGCTGTATTTGAGTCTGACTTTGGATCTGCGTCTGAGTCACTGGCTGCGCCGTTGCATGCTCAACTCGAGTCTCCTCGGTATGAGTTGCCTCAGTATTAGCTACCCCGGAATTAGTTGGCACAGCAGGAACGAATGCAGAATGTGCAGTTTCAGTTGCCAGTAAAGGCTCTTGAGGCGCGATAACTTGTTGCAGCACTTGGCTTGATTGCGGCGCGCTCACGGCTTCACTCGCATGATGAGAGGTTGTAACGAGTTCTGCATTAGTATCAAGCCGAGTATCTATTGGTGCCTCTTCCCATGGCGGACGATCGTTCGGATCGAACTGCGGATGTGGCGCAGGCGCAACATGGAGAGCCGGTTGTGAGGCGCTTATCACTCCTGCCTGTGCTTCAAAATGGCTTTCGACCTCAAAATCATCGTCAAAGGGCAACTCGAAATCATTCTCGGACTTGCCACTGACAACTTGCAACGCCAAAGGAGTAGTGGCATCTGGTGTCGACGCTGAGATTTTAGCTGCTGGCGCAGTATGTGTATTCTGGCTCGGGGTTTTAACCTTAACTTCCGCTGCTAGCTTTTTTCCATCACCTTCCTTGGTGCTGAGCGCATCGAGATCGGATAACAAGGAGTCTCGCGCCGCTAATACCGCCGATAAAATATCGTCGTCATCGATGGATACTGTGGTTGCGGCAGGATTTGCAGCGACGGCCTGCGATGTATGCTCTGGCGTAGCCTGGTCATGGACAGCTGGCACATGAACAACGGTTTCATCAATAGACTGAGCACTGTCGCTGATAAATGCATTATCTTCGATGCCAGAAAATGCCCCCTGCTCCTCGGACATAAATTGCGCATAATCATCTTGGTAGGCATCCAACGGTGCGGCGGCATAATCGTATTGCCCGTAAGTCTCAGGCAAATAAGCGTCTAGTGCTCGCTCATCAGCGCTCTCTTTAACACTCCCTTTAGCCTCTTCCTTCACATCATCCTGAGCATTCAATAAACCTGCTGCGGAGGGAGATGTAGAGCTGGCATTATCAGTCTCAATAACCGCTGAATCCTGACTAAGCTCGGCATCAGCGCTTGATGCGGGCGTAGAAGCAGAGCTTAATTCTGGATTGGATATTGTCTCGCCACTCGATACGAGATCTCCACTTGCGCCAAAGCCTTGGCTTTGGGCCTGGCTTAAGATCACTTGCTGCTCGGCAATCAATGCGGCATCGAGTACTGACTCTTCTTCAGCTACATCATCGCCATCGACTGATGCTGCCTCAACGGACAAAAGCTGCTGCGATGCATCGGCGACTAACGTTTGAGAAGTTTGGGAAGCTTGAGAAGCCTTAGAGATCTCGGGCTGATAAAGCGCTGGTTGGGCAACTCCTGGCGTAGGTGCCGACTGCACCGCTTCCGTTGCCGCTAGTTGTGAGTCAACGGCGGAACTTAACGGAGTTTTTTTTTCAGCCTCAGTCTGATTTGCCGCCTTATTCACTACCTGCTCTGTCGCAGGGGGTGTGGTGGTTGGCTGCGATACAGGCAAACTCACCTTTGCAGTGTCTTCAACTTGCCAACGCTTAACAGGCTTTTCGGGAACAAATGCCACCGCCCGCAGCAGCGCCATTTCAAGGCCCGACTTAGGATCCGGCGCATGGGGTAAGTCTTTGCGGCCCGTGAGTAAAATTTGGTAATACAGTTGCACTTGTTCAGGCGCTAACTGCTCGGCAAAGGCTTGAATTTGCGCGCTATATAGCGATTGCTGCGCCGCGGCTGGCGCAAATTGAGTCAGGGTAATTTGATGCAGTAACTCAAGCAAGCTGCGCAGCACTTCTTGGGCGTCCGCACCATAAGCGAGCACCTGGGCGCAGCTTTGCATCAAGACGCCAATATTGGCATCGGTTAAGGCTTTGAGTAAGCGCAGCACATGCTGTTCATCGATACTGCCCAGCATTGATTGCACTTGATTGAGCATCACAGTGCCACCACCGAAGGCAATCGCCTGATCGGTCAAACTTAAGGCATCACGCATACTGCCATTCGCCGCTTTGGCGAGCAGGGTTAAGGCTTCGTGCTCAAAGGGCAATTGCTCTTGGATTAAAATATGCTGTAGCTGAGTGCCAATTTCCTGCTGGGTTAAGCTCTTTAAGTTAAATTGCAAGCAGCGGGATAACACTGTCACCGGCAGCTTTTGCGGATCAGTGGTCGCCAGCAAAAACTTCACATGCTCGGGTGGTTCTTCGAGGGTTTTAAGCAGAGCATTAAAACTGCTACGGGAGAGCATGTGTACTTCGTCAATCAAGTAGACCTTAAAACGGCCGCGGGTCGGACGATATTGCACATTATCTAAGAGTTCACGGGTGTCATCGACCTTAGTGCGCGAGGCGGCATCGACTTCGATTAAGTCAACAAAGCGTCCTTGGGCAATTTCGACACAGCTGCCACACACACCACAAGGGGAAGCCGTTACGCCCTTTTCGCAGTTGAGGCCTTTGGCGAAGAGGCGCGCCAAACTGGTCTTGCCCACACCGCGAGTACCCGTAAAAAGATAAGCATGGTGTAAACGTTGTTGCGTTAACGCATTCGTGAGCGCGTGCAACACGTGGCTTTGGCCGACCATCTGTTCGAATGTGGCAGGGCGCCATTTTCTGGCTAACACCTGATATGACATGGAACTCCCCAATGTGCATGACAAGAATGTTGGTACAAAAAAGGGGATCGCGCCCCGAGATAGTTGCAAGATAACATGTCAATTAACGACATGCCATTAAACTATCCCTAGGCGCCTTTGGCTGAAGAATTATTCGCCTTCAAACTCACAAAGTTTAACCAACTCAAGACCTAAGGCAGTTAAACGGGCTTCGCCACCTAAATCAGGTAATGAAATCACAAAGGCCGCATCTTGCACTTCACCACCCAGTTGGCGGATTAGTTTGACTGTGGCTTCGATAGTGCCACCGGTGGCCAGCAAATCGTCAACCACCAGCACTTTGTCATTCGCGCTAATCGCATCGGTATGGATTTCAAGGCTATCGTGGCCATATTCCAGCTCATAGCTTTGGCTAATGGTCGCGCGTGGCAACTTACCAGGCTTACGTACAGGCACAAAACCAATGCCTAATTCCAGTGCTAAAGGCGCACCAAATAAGAAACCACGGGCTTCTGTGCCCACAATCTTGGTAAAGCCTTTATTGCGATAATGCTCAACTAATAAATCGATAGCCGCCTTATAGGCCGCAGCATTTTCCAGCAGACTGGTCACATCGCGAAATAGAATCCCTTCCTTAGGATAATTAGGAATCGTTTTAATGCTTTGCTTTATCAAGGATAAGGTTTCTGTATTCATAGCCATTTAATTTAACTTAATCGTTTCGCCACGCGTAACTGCTGGCGGTAAAAACAAAACGTCCACAGCGAGTGTGGACGAGCTTTAATAATTCGCACAAAGCTTATGCCGCTTTGGTTTGAGTTGCAATAAGCAGCGTATTCAAGTGACGAATTGGTTATCAATTTGTGCCTTAGATCAAATGTGTTTAGGATTCGATTTCAGGAATGGTTTTAAGATACCAAAGTAATCCGCCCGCCATGGTGAGCAGCAGCAACTTTACCCATACGATGGGAACCACCAGAATGCTAATGCTAAAACTGAGCCCTGTGAGCCACATCGCCCGTCGCTTAAGCCCGGGGCGCATCGCCCTGTGCTCTTGCCACTGGGTGAGCGCATCGGCAAACCAAGGGTGTGCCATCAACCACTGGTGTAATCGCTCGCTTGAGCGGGCAAAACAAAAAGCTGCCAGCAGGATAAACGGCACTGTCGGTAGTAGAGGCAATACGATACCCAGCAGTCCAAGGCCCAACGCCAAGCAACCTATCAATAAAAACAAACCGCGTTTCAATATCATAGTTTGTAGATAACCATAGTATGAATATGCCTCAAACCTTAAAAACAAAAGCCACTCTAAGAGTGGCCAGTAGTATACTCAATTTGAGATTAAAACCTGCTTAAATTAAGCCTAATTGCTTTAACCAAGTCAGGCTTGCTGGAAGCGTCGGCAACAGTAAGACTAAAATAAAACCAATAAAATACATAAAGTTAAATGGGTCTTTAAACGGCTGACTGCTCATTACAGCTCCTCAAATGTGTACAAAGATAAGTGCGCAGGAATCGTACAGTGATTAAGATCACAAAACGGGCGCCATTGTAGCGGTTTGTCAAATCAACAAAAACCCTTTTTATGTAAGGTTATTGCATTTATTTTGCTGATTTAAGCAACATGCAGCTTAAATCCCGCGCACTATCCCTTTGACGGCGAGTTGCTCGAGTAATTGAATACAACCTTGGGTTAAGATCTCCGTTTGCATTTGTGGGTAAATCTGTTGCAGCCAGTTGAGTATGTCATCGAGGCGGCTCTGCCCTTGTTCAGCCAAATACCCCAGCACTTGCGCACTTAACGGTGTTAATTGTAAGAAGCCCACCTCGCCCGCCTCATCCTGATAGAGACAGAAAAACACCGGCTGCGGCAGTGGCTCTGTGGGGCGATAATCTTGGCGGATCTGCTGCACCGGATACTGGTACTGGGCCACACTCGCCGTTGTTGCTAAACATAGATGACGTTGCAGAATATCCTCTTTGGATAGCAATACTTGCTCACTCGTTTGCTGCGCGGTTGCCACTCGCAGCTCGAGCCATTCATAGTGCGCCAGTTCCAACATAAAGGGCGGATCACATTCTGCTGGCGAATATTCAAACTGCAGAAACTGTAAAAACTCTCCGGCAATATCAATAAAAATTGGTGACTTACAATCGTGTTGACTGAAAAAAGCCTGCACTAATGCTTGCCACTGTGCATCGCTATAAAGACTTTTGAGCACGGGAAAGGCATTGGAGACAAAGCCCATCACATTATTAAAAAACAGCTCTCGGTAAACCTGCATCCGCTCGAGGGGCACACCGCTCGGCACAGGGTTTTGGGGATCGCGAATATAATCGATAAAAGACTGCTGTACTTGCTTAAATTCCATCAGGCAATCCTCTTATCCAAACGATTTTTCGCCCGCGTTTGATAGGCATGGATTTGATTAATCTCATCCAATAACTGCACGGTTTCGGGCAAATTAAAGTCACGCTCGAGCAGCGTCGGTAAGACGCCATGCTGGGCATAGCACTTTTCCAACAATGCCCAAACCGGATCGTTGATGTCGCTGCCATGGGTGTCGATCAGCAAGGTTTCAGACTGTTGGTAATGCCCTGCGATATGCAAATAGGCGATGCGCTCCGTTGGCATGGCCTTTAAATAAGCCTCGGCATCATATTGATGATTTATCGAGTTCACATAGATATTATTCACATCTAACAGCAGCTTACAGTCGGCCTCTTCTAACACTGCGGTCAAAAACGCCTGCTCACTCATCTGTGCGCTCGGGGCGGCATAAAAGGAAATATTCTCGAGGATCAAAGGCCGCTCTAAAATATCCTCCACTTGTTTGACCCGCGTTGCCACATGCTTAACTGCGTCATCGGTAAAGGGGATGGGCATGAGATCGTATAAATGCCCACCACCCGAGCAATAACTTAAATGCTCCGAATAGACTTCGATTTGGTGCAGATCCATAAACGCCTTCACTTGGCGGACAAACTCCAAATCTAAGGGGGCAGGACTACCGATAGAGAGTGACAGACCATGGCAGAAAAAAGTATGTTGCTCAGTAAGCTGACTAAATTGCTTGCCGTATTTTCCACCGAGCGTCATCCAGTTTTCAGGGGCGACCTCTAAAAAATCGATAGCCGTTGGCAGCGCTTGGCAAAACTCACTGAGCATTTCACGCCGTAAGCCTAATCCAACCAATCCACTCTCTTGCATTGCTTTCACCTCTTACCTAGGGCGTGTTGACTTTTCGAGATTACATTTTGTTCGTTCTGGCAAGCTCGTGCCCAAATGCAGCTAAACAAAGGCCAGCAAAGGCTGGCCAAGTGTAGAATTGAAACTCGATGGTATCGACTCGCGCTTATTTCATTTCTTTTTTGACTGCGTCAGCCTTTACTTCGACTTTTTCAGCAGCTTTTTTCATATCGCCACCGCATTTACCTTCGCCACACTTACCTTCGTGGGCTTTATCGGCAACGGCTTTCTTCATGTCGCCGCCACATTTACCCTCACCGCATTTACCTTCGTGGGCTTTATCAGCAGCTGCTTTTTTCATGTCGCCACCACATTTGCCTTCGCCGCATTTACCTTCTTTGGCTTTTTCAGCAGCGGCTTTTTTCATATCGTCACCACATTTGCCTTCGCCACATTTACCTTCTGAACCGACGATTTGATAACCCGCTTCCATAGTTTCAAATCCGAATGGGTTGGTTTGCGCATTCACGGAAAACGCAGAACCGACCACCACTGTACCTAACGCAACTGCAACGGCTGTTTGCTTAACTGACTTCATATGTTTCTTCCTTTTCCTTAATTTATGGTGGCCAACACCTGTGTTGTAGCTGGCTTACTGCAAAAGACCTGCCCCATCTCGATTTCATTTCAGAAATTATCACCAAATCACAGAAATAATCAAAATATGCTGGTAGGAAACAGAATTTAACGACGAAAACAGCCAAAAACAGTCCTTGGCCTTCCCTCGCAATGCTTTGTAACCACTGTTCAATAGGATAGAATGCACGCCCTTTGAAACTGGATATGGGTTAGTGGCAGTGCGCGTAATTTTGGCTCCGATGGAAGGCGTGGTTGACGACTTAATGCGAGATATTTTGTCCTCAATTAACCCCTACGATTTGCTCGTCACCGAATTTGTGCGCGTGGTTGACCAACTCTTACCAGAAAAAGTGTTCCTCAAACTCTGCCCCGAACTGCTCAATGACGGCTTTACCCCCTCGGGCACGCCAGTTCGCGTACAGCTTTTAGGGCAAGAGCCTAACTGCATGGCCGAAAACGCGATGCGTGCAATAGAGCTTGGCTCACACGGCGTCGATGCTAACTTTGGTTGCCCCGCTAAGATGGTGAACCGCAGTAATGGCGGCGCGGTGTTGCTGCAATACCCTAATACGATTCACGATATTGTGCGCGCCATGCGCCAAGCCGTACCCGCCGCGCATCCGGTGACGGCAAAAATTCGTTTAGGTTACGAAGACAAATCCCTGTTTATGGAAAATGCGCTGGCCGTCTATGAAGCCGGCGCAACAGAACTGGCTATCCATGCCCGCAGTAAGGTCGATGGTTACAAACCACCTGCCTACTGGGAATACATCACCGAAGTGCGCGAACGCTTGCCCATTCCAGTGATTGCCAATGGTGAGATTTGGAACCGTGAAGATGCAGAGCGTTGTATGGCGGTCACGGGCTGCGACAGCATTATGATTGGCCGTGGCGCGATTTCGCTGCCCAATCTTGCCGACACCATTAAGACAGGCGCGACGCCCTATAGTTGGGCTGACACCTTAGGCTTGATGCTGAGCTACACCCAACGCGAACTGAGTGGCCGCAAGAGTGATTATTATCCTGCACGAATTAAGCAGTGGTTTAGTTACTTAAATCGCCAATATCCAGAGGCGGATACCCTTTTCAGGGAACTGCGGATCTACAAAACCACCGAAGAGATTGTGCGTGTGCTAGAAGAAGCGCAGCTGCGCCTTGGTCAATAAGCGCTAAACGCTCACAGGATAATCCCATAAAAAAGTGGTGAATTTTTAGGTAAACCACCACTTAATCCCTATAAATCGCACATATACTTGATCTTTATCATAGTCGCTGATAGTGGAACTATTAGACTGAATGTCCAGAGTCAGATAAAACAGGCGATTTTACGTGAGCACCACCCATATCAGACAAGAATTGTCAGAGCTTGAAGCTAATCTAAGGAAGGAAATCGGCGCGCTCCCTCAGTTTATAGAAATACTTGGGGCGGATCATGCCAACCTCACCCTAGGCGAACTTATCGACCGCTTGGCACAGAGCCATCTCGCAGAGCACCCACTATTTTGCCGTTTAAACCGCCTCGATGCAGCCTCCTGTCAACTCGACTTAGGTCTGTACGGCCTCTGCTCCGATTGCGAAACCGAAATCGAAGCCGAGCGCTTAAGCCAAGATCCCACTGAACAGCGCTGCAGCAACTGCGCCGAACATTATCAGCATGAACATCGCCACGAGCTTAGATTAAGTCATTAATTCTTTTAAGCTTTACCAACTAACTTAGCAAGCTCACCAATAAAAATGCCACTCAAATGAGTGGCATTTTTACGATAATTTATCGCATGCGATTACAGCTGACAGCCTTCAACACTGTTTGAGTTTTCGTAAACAATATCGCCTACTGGGTTGTAGTCAGATGCAACGATAGTTTGCTTCTCTTTCAGGAATGAATAGAGTAAGTCCGCATCCACATAACCAGTTTGGATTGGGCTAGCCAGTTTTGGATAACCGTCGCCACCTGCAGCGTTAAAGCTAGGTACAGTGAACTTATAGCTTGCCGTTGCGCTGAACTCTTTGCCATTGATTTCGCTGATATTAGCCGTCTTAGCCGCACAGTCGATGGTCATTTTCACGCCTGTGATTTGCGCATAACCACCTGAACCGATTTGAATACTGCCCACAGCGCCTAAATATGCCGCAACTTCAGTACCCGTCATTTCGTTCAGGGTCACCATGTTGCCGAAAGGTTGAACCGTCAGCACGTCACGGTAAGTAATATCGCCCGCTTGGATAGAAGCACGCACGCCACCCGAGTTCATTACACCAAAGTCAGCAGACACTTTACCGCTTTGCGCCATGGCTAACATGCGACCTAAATTGGTTTGCTTGTTACGTACGTTTGCACGCTCACCATCGAGCAGCGCATCCGTTGTCGCGATGACTTCGTCTAACTTAGCTTGGCCTTTTTCTTGATAGTAAGACAGCAGCTCTTTTAACTCAGCATCTGGCTCAATCTTAGTGCCAGCCAGCTCTGTGGTTTTCTTGCCTGCTTCGTCCAGCTTGCGCATGTTCACAGGGACCAGCTTATAGCTGGCTAAGTGCAGTTCGCCGTTGAAGTATTCGAAATCCGCACGGCCAACATACTTACCCCATTCGTGGGCTTGCATGATCCAAGTGCCGTTTTGTTGGTCTGGTGCACAATCATCACCAGGCTTGAAGCTCGCGTAAGCTTTGCCGTCGGTGCCCGGTTCCATACACACTGGGTTTTGTGAGTGACCACCGATAACAACTTGTAAGTCGCCTTTATTCAACGCACGCGCCATAGCCACGTCGCCAGGGGCGTTGCTACCGTTTTGACCATCGGCATAGTGGCCCATATGAGTCGTTGCGAAGATAATATCAGCCGCTTTGGCGTCTTTAATTTCTTTGATAACTTTCGCCACTTCCACTTTAGGATCGGTGAAAATTAAATCGCTGATAAATTCTGGGTTACCGATTTTTGCAGTGTCTTCGGTGGTTAAACCAATCACAGCTACTTTAAGACCGTTAATATCGAACACTTTATAAGGCTCGAAATAACGTTCACCTTGACCACCCTCAGCATTTTTACGGTAAATGTTCGCCGCCAGCATTGGGAATTCGGCTAAACGACGCTGCATATCTAATACAGATAATGGATTGTCAAATTCATGGTTACCGACCGCCATTGCGTCGTAACCAATTTTGTTCATACCTGTAAAGTCAGGAATCGCATCCTGTAAATCAGATTCTGGCACACCGGTGTTAATATCACCGCCAGACAATAATAATGTTTGGCCGCCATTCTTGCTGACTTCAGCACGAATGTGATCAATTAACGCTTTACGCGCTGCCATACCATATTCGCCATCACTGTTTTCCCAGAAACGGCCATGGTTATCATTGGTGTGTAATACGGTAAAAGTTTTACAAGCACTGCCCGCTTCGGCACAGGTTGTTGGTACTTTAGTATTGTCATCATCACTATTACAACCTGCTAGCGCAGCCAGCACTGCAGTCGCAATTAGTCCTTTAATAAGCTTATTTGTCATTACATCAACCCCTTGATTTTAATTATTTTATCATAGATAGATTGTCGCGAAGTCCATCCAATTCGCGTCACGCATAATACCAAAGAATAAAGACGAATTGTGTCATTTTTATTAATAAACGTGACTTTAATGTGGGATCTTTAATGAGTTTTAAGACAGATTTGTTTCAAATAAAAAATAAGCTAAACGACTTATTTTATATTTCACAATTTAATGGGAAAGGTATTTTAAAAGAAAAGATTTAACGCTTTAATTTAAGCAACTTAGATAGCACTGGCAATATAATGGATTGTTCTCTATATAAAACACCACGCAGCCAAAATTCAATTTACCGCATGGCGTTTTTATCAGCATTTAGATTTTTCTACATTTCAAAACACTGTTGTAACCAAGTGCTTATTGCTTTTAATTGTACTGGGATGACTGAATGCGGCATCGGGTAGGTTTGCCATTGCACCGAATATCCCCCAGCTATTAACGCGTCTTTCGCTAATAAACCTGCGGATAATGGCACTAGATCATCCTGTTCACCGTGCTGATGTAAAATAGGCGTTTTCGCATTGGCTGCACTTAATTGGCTGGGTAACACATCACCCGTCGGTAAATAACAGGACAGCGCCATAATGCCAGCGAGTTTTTGGGGATAACGTAATCCGGTAAATAGGCTCATCACCCCGCCTTGGCTAAATCCGGCTAAGACGATGCGCTCACTGGGGATCCCCGCGGCGATTTGTTCGTCAATCAAGGACTGTACACTCAGCTCCGAGGCCATCACGCCCTGCATATCGGCTCTATCGTGCAAATCCATGCTTTTAATGTCATACCAAGCGCGCATAATGTAACCACCGTTGATGGTCACCGCTTGCTCTGGCGCGTGGGGGAAGATAAAGCGAATGCTGTGTCCCGCTGGCAAGCTTAATGCTGGAACCACAGGTGCAAACCCTGCGCCCGAGTCCCCTAAACCGTGCAACCAAATCACCGCAGCCGTCGCCTCAACTTGAGGCTCAATCACAATACGTTCAAGTGTCATACTGACAAATCCCTTATAAATCAAAAGTTATTATGCTCGCCCCGCGAGCGATTTACAGATAATCAATACCGAGGAGGGCTTGCAATGCGTCAAGCTGGTTGGTGTTATCTAATTTAATGCTCCAACGCACGCCGCCGCCATTGGCGATGATCATCGGCGGCTCCTGCCTAAGGCTGATGTCTTCGGCCGCGGCTTGAAGGACAACGTTGGCCATATTCAGCCGGATCTGCACTTCAAATTCGGTGGCAATCAACCTACCCTGAGAAAATTCCACTAGCATAGCAATTCCGCTCTCGTGATGAACCACTCTTAAAACGCGCCATAATAGCAAAGTTATTTCGCTAAGGATGAACTTTTAAACTCGTATTACTGCTGAAGACAGACGCGCCATAGGCTAAGCAAGCTTAGGTTTACCCATCACCATCAAATCTACATCGCACGGTATTGAGCGTGCTTACGTCAAGTCCTTATGCGCTCGGAATAAACTCTTAACCCAGCCTTTAGCAAGGCAATCCGAGAGTCTAGATAAAGTTTAATTACATTTTAGTGTCAGCTAAATTGCCCCAAACCAGAGCAGTTCGAGTAAAATCCCGCATCAGCGATGACAGCCCGCTCACGGCTAGCACCTTTACACCATAACAAGAATCACAACACTGGGTGGTTATATGTTTTTATCCCGTCGTACCCTCATTAGCAGCGCACTCTTGATGCTGCTACCATTAGTACAGTATGCCAATGCAGCCAATACCTTACCTAACACGAGCCTTGCGAGCGTTGCTTCAAGCCAATTGCATACTGTCACCGATGAGTTGACCTTTGCCAATTACCAGCAAGTGAGCATTCATCACATCGCATTGGCATTAAATGTAGATTTTGCGCAGCAGCAACTCTCGGGGGATGCGATTCTCGAGCTGGATTGGCATCAGGCCGGAAAAGTACTAGTGCTCGATACCCGTGACCTTTCGATTAACAGTGTCAGCATGGTAAATGCAAACGGCCAATGGCAATCCGTGCCCTTTAGTTTAGGCTCGGCCGATAAGGTCAAAGGCGCAGCGCTCACCATAAACCTACCTCAAGAGCGAGTCGCCAAGGTCAAAGTTAATTATCATACATCCAAGAATCCATCTGGCATTCAATGGCTTACTCCTGAGCAAACCCAAGGTAAGCAATGGCCATTTATGTTTAGTCAGAGCCAAGCCATCCATGCCAGAAGCTGGATCCCGCTGCAAGATACGCCCGCAGTGCGCCAAACCTACAGCGCCACCGTCACAGCCAAGCAAGGCATTAGCGTCGTCATGAGTGCCGACCGAGAGAGCGTGTCTGCGACGCAAACCCAATTCACTATGCCGCAGGCGATTCCAGCCTACTTGATTGCGATTGCCGCAGGACACCTGCAATTTGCCGCCTTAGACGACACCTCAGGCATTTGGGCCGAGCCCGAAATGCTTGCCAAGGCCAGCAAAGAATTTGCCGATACGCCGAAGATGATTGCCATCGCCGCTAAACGCTACGGCGATTACCGTTGGGGTCGATACGATTTACTGATCCTTCCGCCGAGCTTCCCCTTCGGCGGGATGGAAAATCCGCGATTATCCTTTATTACTCCCACAGTCATCGCGGGAGATAAAAGCCTAGTGAGTTTAATCGCCCACGAGCTGGCCCATTCTTGGTCGGGGAATTTAGTCACTAACGCCACCTGGCGCGATCTCTGGCTTAACGAAGGTTTTACCACTTATGTGGAAAACCGCATTATGGAAGATCTCTATGGCCGCGACCGCGCCCTGATGGAGCAAACCATTAGTTACTCTGAGCTATTGGCCGAATTAGCCGAGTTGCCCGCCGGCGATTCTGTACTGCATATTGACTTAGGCGAGCGCGATCCCGACGATGCCTTTAGCGGCGTCCCCTATGTGAAAGGACAATTATTTTTGCGCTTCCTCGAGCAAAAATTTGGCCGCGAACGGTTCGATACCTTTGTGAAAAGCTACTTCGATCACTTTGCGTTTCAAAGCATTACCACGGAGCAGTTCCGCAATTACCTCACGCAGCAGTTATTGCAAAAATATCCCAATATCGTCAGCGAGTCCGAAGTGGATACTTGGGTGGAGGGACAAGGTTTACCCAGCTTTTTAGTGCCCCCCAACTCACACGCCTTCGATGATATCGATGCCCAGCGCCAAGCATGGTTAGAAGGCAAGCGTGATGCCCGCGCCCTAAACACTCAGGGCTGGACTGTGCATCAATGGCTACGCTTTATTAATGAAATGCCAAGACTAAATCTCACTGAGCAACAATTAGCCGAGTTAGATAAAGCCTTTCATTTTACTGGCACCCACAATAATGAAATCGCCTTTGCTTGGTATGCCCTCGCCCTCGATAACGGTTACTACAGTGTCTTGCCGGCACTGAAACAACATTTAACCGAGATTGGCCGGCGCAGACTGATTGTGCCTTTGTATCAAAAACTGGCGAGCAGCGAGCACTATGACTGGGCAAAAACCGTTTACTTGGCGGCTCGCAGTGGTTACCACCCACAGACCCAAGCGAGTCTCGATATGATGTTTAGTGACAAACCGATGGAGCATGTTCATTAAGCGGTGTGCTTGTTGGGATTGGGCGCAGGATTGCCTGTGCTCAAGCCTCGCCACGAAACGTGGGCATAAGTTTAGCGGTGAATCCTTTGCACCAAAAACCACGATATTGATTGCGAAACTGTGGTTGCGAGACGCTGATTGCGCGACTTTGATTACAAAACATGGATTGCAAAACTAAGCATTAGCGCACAAAAAAGCCCAAACCTAGGTTTGGGCTTTTTTTACTTATCTGGTCATTACTTCCGAGCACACCTGCTGTAACAGAGTATTTATGGGAGCAACTACACAGATTAGTGGTGGTGACCGCCTACACCGTGGGCATGACCGTGGGCGATTTCTTCATCGGTCGCATCACGGGCGCCAACCACTTCGATATCGAAGGTTAAGTCACGGCCCGCTAATGGATGGTTAACATCCACAGTCGCCATAAACTTACCCACTTTGACGATAGTCACTTGACGTTGACCCTGATCAGTGTGAACCACAGCCGTCATGCCTGGCTTCCACACGCTAGCGCCTAACAGGTGCTTCACAGACACACGTTGCTGCGCCGCTTCACCTTCGATACGTTGACCATAGGTTTCAGTGCATGGCAGAGTAACAGTGAACTTTTCACCAATCGCTTTACCATTAATCGCATTCTCAACACCTGGCATCATGTTGTCATGGCCGTGTAAGTAAGCAATCGGCTCGCGACCTTCGTTCGTCTCGATCACTTCGCCTTTTTCGTCGCGCAGAGTGTAGTTAAACTGCACAACCATATCGTCTTTAATGCTCATCGAATATCCTTTGATTTGCTTCGATTTCAAATGTCGGCCGAGCTTAACAAAACTGGCCTTTGCACTCCACTGTTTTATCCCTGCGATGCATTACCAAAGCCCAGACTACTGCGGATTAGCGCGCTTAGTTTGAGCGATTTCGCGTCCCAGCTCCTTGAGTGGCACTGGGTTGCATTAATCATCGGCCCTGAGCACTTAACGTTCACACGCAGTACGACTCAAAGTAAAAGGCTTAGAGCGAAATCCCCAGTGCGCTAAAGACTTCAGGGCTTGGAAAACCGTCAGCAATCATCTTTTGACTACGCTGGAATGCCTGGATCCCCGCCGCAGAGTTACGCCCAAGTACGCCATCGGGCTTGCCCACATCGAAGCCAGACTCATTCAGTTTGGTTTGTAACTGCTTGATTTGCTCACGACTCAACCGTGGCTGCTCTGGCGGTGCCACTTTTAGCGGCTCGCCACCATTAATTCTATCGGCCAAGTGACCAACGGTAATAGCGTAAAATTCAGAGCGGTTCCAACGCATGATCACATTGAAGTTCTCATAGCCTAAAAACGCGGGGCCAGTATGGCCCGAAGGCAAATACAGTGCGGCCTTCATCTCGATAGCGGGTAAAGGCTGCCCATTAGTTTGCATCACAGATTCCGCCGCCCATCGCGATAAGGGCTGCGCCTGTTTAGCGCCTAAGTTTTCATAACTAAAATTACGCGGTAATAACACTTCACGGCCCCAACGCTCATTGCGTTGCCAGCCTAAGTGTTGCAAAAAGTTCGCCGCCGAGGTGAGCGCATCTTCTGTGCTATTCCATAGATCGGCCTTACCGTCGCCATCTCCATCGATGGCATATTTAGCGTAGGCCGAGGGCATAAATTGCGTGTGCCCCATGGCGCCCGCCCATGAGCCCACCATTGTGCTCTTATCGAATCCATATTTTTCTTTTAACTTAAGCGCTTGCATCAGCTCAGTCGTAAAATAACCACTGCGACGCGGCTCACAGGCCAAGGTAGCAAGGGAATCTAATACGGACATTTTGCCTTTGTAGGAACCATAGTTAGTCTCAAGTCCCCAGAAAGACAGAATATATTGTGGTGGCACACCGTATTCCTGCGCCAGCTTATCGAGCAATACTCGGTGTTTTTTCAGTAAACGCCGACCTTCATTCACCCGCCAATCGGTCGCCCGCTTGGTGAAATAGTTGTTGAAGGTTTGGCTAAATTCGGGCTGAGCTTGGTCAAGCTCAATCACTTTTGGCACAAACTGCAAACTGGCGACTGTGTCTTGGATAGTTACTTCGGATAAACCTTCACTACGCGCGCGATCCTGTAGGTTAGCCACACAGGTAGGAAATGCCGCAGCATGGGCGGCGATGGTGTCACTGAGCTGCATTTCTTGTACGGCGGCTTGGGTCTCGGCAATAGCGGTTTGACTATTACTACCGCCCGAGGTTGGCGCGCTTGAACACGCACTTAAGCTCACACAAGCGGCGATACTGGCGGCAAGATAGGACATTCCTTTCAGTTTGATCAAATCAATTACTCCTACATCAGTGCTAAGGGCTTATCTTAGCTAAGCGAGGCAAGCGGTTAAAAAACCATGCCAAGAGAGATACGATGTTTAGCCATAAACGGGTTACCCCTGTGTTGAACATTCAACCAAAAGGTAACGGCCAAAAATCCACGAAACTATTTTCTCCCCCAGAAAATCGTGCCAGATACTCACCGATTATTAAGCAATCATTATCGGTGCCTCTGCTCGACACATCCTGACCCATAGCGCCCGCTAACACAATGCTTGTCACGACAAATCGCCAGATAAATTCACTTATTGCTCAGTTAAACAACAGCGAAAAAATCTTAGCAAAGAATCCCTTGGACTATCTAACCGTTGCCGTATAATGGACCCGTTAACAGCATACTTCAAAGAGACCTATCATGACTGAAATCAACGCAGCATTAGCTGGCTTTATCGAAAACGTAAAAGAACATCAAACACTTTGGGGTTTGATGGATGAAACTGGTGAAGGCTGGGTCGTTTGTGACTCGGGCGAGTATGAAGATACTGATGTTATGCCTTTATGGTCGAGCGAAGCGCAGGCAAAATCTCACTGCACTGATGAATGGAAAGACTACCAAGCGGTTGCCATTAGCCTCGACGAATTCCTCGAGTACTGGGTATCGGATCTCAACGATGATGGTGTGTTGATTGGTGTCGATTGGCAAAGCGATGAAGACTGCTTAGAGCTGGACCCTATCGTTCTGGCTAAAGATCTCGTTGATGTTGAAGAAGTTTAATCCTCTCAACCCGATTGGCATGTTTATGACATCAAGGGCAGAGGTATTTAGCTCTTGATGTCCGCTTTCCCTTGTATCGATATACCCTTCGATAAGCGTCACCTCTGCTGGTTTTGTGGCGAGCCTTGCAAAGACCTATTTGAATATCAAACTGAGTCACACGCGCCCCACCCTGCATTGGCCGTTCCCTGCTGCGCAGAATGCTTAAAACTGGCGAAACAACATACTTTAACGTCGATCTGGGACTGCCGGATGGCGGTTAAAGATGCCCTTCTGACTGTATATGCTAAGCACTTAGCCATTGGGATTAATTGGACAGAGGAAGAGTTGGCCGAGTCTGAGTTCTCCTGCAAAGTGTTTGAAGGCTTTAAAAAAAGCGCTTGGATGATGTATCAAATCGCCCGCGACAGGATTAACTTTCCGGGTTGGCCAATACAGCTTGAGGGGGTTGAACTCGAATGCCAGCTAGACAGCACTCGCTTTGAATTTGATGGGGTCACTTACACCTCTTTACCTGCAGCAATTCACTACTACAGCCAACAATTTTTCCTAGATCCGCTGTTTTTTGCCGAGCTTATCCGGTTAGTCGGTAGACAGAGATTTAACTATGCCCTCAGGCTTGCACGGATCCATATCGCGACTACCAAAGAGATGAAGCGCCAAGTCCTTGCCGATGTTAAAGCCGAGCTGAACGAGTAGCGCAAATCGCGGACATAACACTAAAATTGCCAGCCTTAAAACAACGAAGCCGCCAATAGCGTATGTTGCTAAGGCGGCAAATGTGCTTCGATCGTGTTACTTAGCTAGGCGGCATTATTGTTGAGGACTTGCTTCAATCTGTCCTGTACTACTTCCACCAGCAAATCTGGCTGGAACTTCGAAATAAACCTGTCACAACCAACCTTCTCCACCATGGCATTGTTAAAACTACCACTGAGCGAGGTGTTAAGGGTGATGAATAAATCCGCCATAGCCCTATCATTACGCACTTCGTAGGTCAGCTTGTAGCCGTCCATCTCAGGCATTTCCGCATCGGTTATCATCATCAACAGCTCTTTGGCGACATTTTTACCTTCATCGCGCCATTTCTGTAATAAATGCAACGCCTGTAAGCCATCGGAAGCCTCGATAATTTCAATCCCGAGCTGGCCTAAGGTCTCACGCACTTGGCGCCTTGCGGTGGAGGAGTCGTCGACAATCAGCACCTTTCTGCCTGGCATCTTATCTAACAGGCTCTCATCCAATACGCCTTCGGAGAGGCGCACATCGTAATGGACGATTTCTGCGAGTACTTTCTCAACATCGATAATCGATACCAGTTGCGACTGCCCTTGGTATTCGATGCGCGTGATGGCCGTGAGGTAATTATTCCGCCCCGCCGTTTTAGGCGGCGGCATAATATCGCTCCAGGTCATGTTGATAATGTGCTCGACCTTACCGACTAAGAAGCCCTGCACACTGCGGTTATATTCGGTGATGATCATATTGGCATCATCTCCCGGAGGCACAGGTTTAAAGCCGATAGCCGAACGCAGGTCAATCACGGGAATTGACATACCGCGAATATTGGCTACCCCAAAAATATGTGGATGACTGCCGGGCATCGAATTTAACGGGGGTAACTTGACGACTTCTTTGACTTTAAAGACGTTAATCGCAAATAACTGAGTAGAGTTAATTCGAAACAGCAGCAGTTCGAGCCGATTTTCACCGACGAGTTTGGTTCGTTGATCTACGGTTGCAAGCACGTTTGCCATAATGCGACTTCTCTACTTTGGAGGAACAGCTTTCCTCACCAGCGACGGATTAAGCTAAATTATAGCGGTAAACTCACCATGAGAACCATGCGACAAGTCGATTTTATCTAAAAATTACAATCACTCGGATGTTTTATTTCGTTAGCATATCCCACTAATCACAAGTAGTTAGCTTACAGCTATCAGGTGCCTATCGAAGCAATTCCCACCTTATATGCCATTCGTTTTTGTGCCAGCACCATGCCCGAAAGATTGAGAAGATTTCGATCACATAGGATCTCAAATCCCGCCTGACGAAGCACCGTCAGCCACTCTGGGTGGTTAAATCGATTCTGCTGTGGATGCTCAAACAACCAGCGACTCAAAGGATTGCAAATGGCGGCGCGGTATAAATCCTCCACCACAAAAAAGCCGTTGGGCTTTAGCACTCTTGCCACCTCGGCAATCGCCGCTTGCCAATCGGGAATATGGTGAAACACGGCAAAGTTAAACACTATGTCAAACTGCGCATCCGCAAAAGGTAATGCAGTGGCATCGGCAACAGAAAAATCCAAGTGGTTCAACCCAGTTGGGGAATCATGCCAGCGCGCCTTCGCGGCACTGACCATATCAGGATCAAGATCGACGGCAGTGACCTGCTCAGCTCCAAAATGGTCTCGGATCAACTGGATCCCATTACCAAAACCACAACCAATTTCGAGCGCATGGCGTATATAGGGAAGAGGTTTGGGCATCATTGAAGTCAGTAAGGGCGCTTCGACATGATTCTGCAACCAAAAACGCAGCGGATGCTGGACTAACTTTTTCTCAAATGGATTTAACTTCATTTCATCCCCTTAATGGGTCGGTTATTGCTTGGTACACTGATCAAATTCTGTATATGGTACGTAATGATATAGACATAAGTTCATTTGAGGCCACTATGAAATTACCTCTTTTTCCTTTGCCAATTTGTTTATTACCAGAGGGATATACCCAGTTACGGATTTTTGAACCTCGGTATAAACGCTTAGTGGCCGAATCGCTTAAATCAGGCGACGGCTTTGGGTTGTGCATGACTTCTGAAGAAGGGAAAACCATTTATCCTATCGGGACGCTAGTGCATATCATCGATTTTGAAACCTTACCCGATGGTATGCTGGGAATAAGCATTCAAGGAAAACAACGCTTCACACTCGACGATATTGCAGTCGAGCCAGACGGTTTAAAGCGCGCCGAAGTTAACCTTATCGATAATTGGCCTGCATCGCCTATCCAAGAAAATGAACGTTACTTGAGCAAAATGCTGCAGAATATTCTCAAGGAGTACCCTCAACATCTTCAACATTATCAAGTGGAACAATTTGAGGATATCGCCTGGGTTTGTCAGCGCTGGTTAGAAATCCTACCCGTACAAGCATCTGAGAAGTACAGTTGTATCAATGCCTTAGACCATCAACTAACACTGGACTTATTACGAACTGTGATTAAGTCATCTTAAGTGATCCATTATTCAGCACCCTACGTATTGCTTCGTATGCTTATCGAATGTTAGCCGTGAAGACACATCCTTTGCGATGTTCTGACTGGATTGAACCTTAAGAAAGAGCTCAATAATGGAAAATTTTCAATCACATTTAGCGCAGAATCGCTATGATAGGCAGTTATCACCCCCTATCGACATGGCTATGGAAAACGATCGCCCAATTTCAACAGCCAATGAGCTAATCACAGATACTGACTCTTTGGCTCGTGCCATTGTTAAGGTTGCGAATCAAAGAGATAAAGCAGCCTTTGCAAAGCTGTTTAACCACTTTATGCCCAAAATCCGTGCATTTGGCCTGCAAAGATTAAATCAACAGGGTCTTGCAATGGATCTGGTACAAGAAACCATGACCCTCGTTTGGACTAAAGCCCATTTATACAATGCGGACAAAGGTTCGGTGGCAACTTGGGTATTTACCATTATGCGCAATCAGTGTTTCGATATGCTAAGACGGGTTCAGCACAATAAAGAGGATGCCTTCGGTGACGATATCTGGCCACTCTGCGATGTTGCCGTTAGCCAAGAGAACAACACCGACCATAAATTGACCGCCAAACTGCTCGCACATTTAGATGCCCTGCCCCTAGCTCAGCGCCAAGTGGTTCAAGGGATTTATATGCAAGAACTCACGCAACAAGAATTAGCCGATGCCTTAAAAGTCCCGATTGGCACGATAAAATCGCGACTCAGATTGGGGTTAGAAAAGCTGAAAAGCTTTTTGGAGACACAACATGATTAAACATCATCCCCATACCGACTTACTGCTAGCCCATGCAAAGGCCGAGCTGCCTTTATCTATGTCCATCGCAATCGCGGCCCATTGTGCCCTATGTCACGAGTGCCAATCACAAGTCAGCCAATTCACCGAGCAGGCGGCAGAGCTCGCCTTTGTGGCGCAGGGCGACACACTAGATCAAACTCCGATGAATGCAACAGACTCATCGCAGGATGACGCTTTGCAGCAAATGTTGTCTCAGATTATGGCCTTACCCGAAGCGACACAGACGGAAGACGACTATCCTGTAAAATCAACGGTTTCCCTTAACCATAAAAATGTGCGTTATGAAATACCGAGAGTGTTTCGTCAACATATCGCCCATCCGTGGCAACAAATTGGTAAAGTCAGCCGCATGCGCTTCAATGTGGATGAAAATAATACTCGCGCAAGCCTGTTACATATCGATGCTTTAGGTGAAATCCCACAGCATACCCATAAAGGATATGAACTGACCTTATTATTAGCGGGCGAATTTTCCGATCTTCACGGCCAATATGTTCCTGGTGATTTCATTATCTTAGATGGGAAAACCCAACATTCCCCCAAAACCCAGTCTGGCTGCCTCTGTTACACAGTGTTAGACGCACCGCTGTATTTTACAAAAGGACTCAGTAAATTATTGAATCCGATTGGAGAGCTGATTTATTAAATTGGTCATTGCCAAATAACCCTATACATTTGAGAAACAAATAATACAAAATAAAAACATCGGTATTTCCCGCTGAGTAAAAAATAAACTTGCCAGCGGGAGTTTTACTGCTATACTGCCCTGCGTTTTGAGAAGTTTCTTGTCGTTATCCTTTTTACATCGATTTGTACATTTGCTTAAGGCAATGGCAAAATCGATCCTCACAAAGAAAGCCTACTACAAGTAAGTCCCACAAAAATAATGAGTTAGTGATTTTCTACATCGACTCTAAAACAGTGAACTAATTAATTCAGCCAATGTCATAGTATTGTCACTTTGCTATGGTCAACTGGGCTAATTGAGATTTTCCATTGACATAATCGCTGATATGCATTAGTTATCAATAATGCGTCTCTTGATTAATCATCGTGGAATGGGTAACCTCAAGACTCATTAGTATCATCTTTCGCAGCTATGCTAAGGATATTTTATCGTTATTACTTGCTCACCTAAGGGTGAATTTAATTAAAAGGAGTGTGGCCTATGTCATACAAAATTAACGGACATGAAATCACAGTGAATTTCCCTGTAGATTCAATTTCAGTCAACAAAACATCAATTGCTTTTACCGATAGACAAGGTAAAAACAGACAAACTTTTTCAAAGCGTACCGAAGCCTTAAACTTTATGAAATGGCTTTTGTCGTCAAATAAATAAGTTTGAATTAGTACTCATTGAGTACATATAACGGCATGTTGATTTATTCGGTTCTCATTTTCCTCGCCATACCGAAATCAACTCGCCATTATTGATAGCCTAATATCACGATCCGCTACCCCTTCACGTCGATATGACGAACACGTTTGGTTCAGCCAGTATCTAGCTCACACAGATACATGCTGAGCCAAATGCGTATTCCTAATCTAGATCAAACTCGTCTGCTTTTGCCTCTGCTAATATAGTCACTCAATGAGTTTGGTAAATGTATTTTCTATGTCAAAACCCGATACCCAAACGGCGATGCAAGCCTTGATAACCCATATTCAACAGGTGATCCCACTCAACTTAGATGAAGCACAAATGTGCCAAGGTGAGTGTTTAGGCTGCTCTAAAAAAATGCTCGAAATGCTCGATACAGAAATAAGTTACTGGCAATATTCAGCCGATACTCCGGGATTAAAAGATCTGAAACATCTTGAAAAGATAGCCACTCGCACTCACAAAGTTTTAAAACGCAATCACCTGATTGGGTAATCGTTACCGTTCACCTACCCTACCAAATTTTCGTCGATATCTAGGCAACATAGTTTCATTTCCTAATAACCCACCTTGGTGAATATAAAGAATGGGAGAGGTTTTCTCACGCCGTAAATAATCCTCGAGCACAATAAAACCTAAGGGATCGTAGAGTAATTCAAATTGCACGCCGCTGGCACTGAGTTGCTGCCACATGGCATAAAACTCAGGATAGAGTTTCCCAAAATGGTATTTTTTACCCACGTTCAAAATCTGTGGATGTTCAGCTAAATTGGAATTTAACAGGCTAAATTGCTTAGTTAAATACTCATCGCCACCGACAACCGCGCAGGTGAGTACTCTAATATCCAATTGCTTACGCACGAAATACTGATTTAAAAATAATGCAGTGGTTCCTGTGCCTGCCGGTAGAAACACTTTTAGATCTGTCATCCCCCGTTGCATTGCCCAAGTTTCAATGTCAGCCGCTAATTGACTAACACCATATTCGGCATACTGGCAGCGTCCACCTTCAGGAATAAACAATGCGTTCGGCTCAGTAGGCAACACTTGCTGCTCAATATAATCTTGGCAAGTCCAGCCAGGCTCCCGCTGCAGTGAAGGATTTGCTCCAATCAAGCTGGATAAATCAATGACATGCGTACCGTTGGCGATGGCAGCAGCATAGTTCCCCGTCGGTAACTTGAGTATATGGCTGGCAATATGATCCACATAAAAATCGCACTGCCAGCCCTTCAGTTTGGCGAGCGCAGACAGTGAATAAAGTGAGTTGGCCTGCGCAGAACCATGGCCTATCACCTTAGAGATCCCCACAAACTCATGGTCTAGAAAATAGGCAAATTTGCGCGCCTTGTTCCCACTAAATGCGGGATGCAATAAATCATCTCTTTTGAGAAAGATCTCGCGCCCGGCAAAGGAAAAAGACTCTACAGGGCTTTCAGCGAGCAAAGTGTTTGCAAACAGGCTATTGGGTAGCATGGATACTCTCTAATGAAAACATGGTGTTTAGTGTAACGCGAGCTTGCCTAAAGCGTCCGTAACAATTAAGCATTTTTGCGAAAATCTAGCGTAAATTACAACTAGACAGAACAACGACAAGATCTATATTATTGAAAAATATAATAAAATATTTTGGCATAATTCTCGCTTAATCGATTTAAGTATCAATTAATGATCCTGTGTGTTGGCCCAAAGATTCCCAGCACGGTTTTGAAAAACGTTAAGGAGTATTCTATGTCGTTATTACGGTTGATTTTCAATATTGCTTGGTTTGTGCTCGGTGGCTTTGTGATGGGTCTAGCCTGGTGGCTTGCAGGCATTTTATGTTTTATCAGTATTATTGGCATTCCCTTCGGCCGAGCTTGTTTTGTGATTGGTGAATTGACCTTTTGGCCCTTTGGACAGGAGCAAATGAATCGCCGTCATTTATCCGGACGTGATGATCTAGGCACTGGTGCCTTCGGCATGGTCGGCAATATTATTTGGTTCTTACTATTTGGTATTTGGTTGGCCATAGGTCATTTGGCCCATGCCCTAGCCTGCTTTGTGACGATTATCGGTATCCCCTTCGGGATCCAACATATCAAACTGGCGCTGTTAAGCCTGACACCGATTGGGCAAACCATAGTAGCGAAAGCGTAATAACCCTAGTCGCGCGTAACAGCAGTCATTCAGCACTACTCAGCGTCAGAGGGTAGTGCTGATGAATAGTTTGGAAGTGGATGCACTAACCTTACCTCATGATTAGCCTTGTCTCATGAAAGTCCCTTTCCTCATAGAGCAAGTCTCCACAATCAGCGAATGGTTCACTGACCTCCCTTCGCGTTGGACTGATGATTTCAAAGAGATAATGCGCCAGTTTAGCTGGCGCATCTATGGTAATGTCATGGCCACAATAGGCTAGGACAACTAAATCAACCTTAAAATGCCTTGCTAGCGCCCTGCTCGATTGGATATTGACTAACGCATCGCGATCACCCGCTAAAATACTGACGGGCACAGGCAAAGACGCAGGACATTCATATCGACATGCTGCCCACAATTGCCTGCAACCATTGATAAACGTCGGACTCGCTTCTTGGCGGTATTGGCTCCAACGCGCAATCAAGGCCCTATCGCGTCGATGTCGATAACTGGTTAGGCGGACAATAGTGGACTCGATAGGGTGAAGCTGACGTCCTCGACAACGCTTAACCAAAGCGCTCAAGGCATTCAATCCATTGAATCGGTGATACCAAAGCGACAAGTTAGCCGCGCTGCTATTAAGCACAAACACATGCTTTATCTGCCAAGGGCGTTGCTTGGCCATTTCCATGGCTAACATGCCGCCCATAGATAAACCGAGCAGATAAAAAGCTTGCCCCGCGATGCACGCATCCAGTTGCGACCATACCGCACTGGCATAGTCGGCAATAGTCAAAGGACTGGTTTGATGATTGAGGCTCCCATTACCGGGCAAATCGGGCGTTACTACCGTGCAGCCCCTTTGCCTTAACCTTTGATCAAAATCATTCCAATGGCGTTGATCTCGCATTAAGCCCCTGAGTAATACCCAAGTCGTCATCACAAACTCTCCCGATACCAAAACTGCTGCGCACTCTGCGCAAGTTGTGTGAGATGTTCAGGCGTGAGTCTTTCTAATTCCCGTGCGTACGCCGCCTCCATCAAGAACTGCATAAGGACGGTGTGCCGACGTAAAATTCTGTGGTGCCTGTGCGTTTTTTGCGGATTAAAAAAGCCCGCAAAATTGAAGATTTGCCTTGGGTTTTTCTTAATCCATGCCCAAGACCCCATCTCTAAGGTCAAAGGTAGAAATGGAATGTCCGCTTGGGGATCTTGGCTGTGATGCTGGCGATACAAGTAATCCCAAATGTCGCCGTGGGTACGATAAAACTGGCTCTGAGGGGCAAGCCGATAATGACCATGATGGGGATAGCTCGCTTCAAATAATTGTTTTAAGTGGAAAATAAAGTGGGCATTCTCAAAGGACGCACGAGTGTGGGCATAGGGAAACCAGATATGATCCGTTAAGCCAAACCCTGAATGCGCATCGAGGGAAATCAGACTGGTACTTTGTCTAAGCAATTGCTGCACATAGGCCACTAGCCCGGCGGTTTCAAGCTCCATGCCGCCAAGGCCACGAAACCAAGGCAACTTGGAGGATAGCCGCTGTCCCCCCACCATAAATGACACTTTTTCCCGAGACTCGATTGGTGCATTGCGCATCAAATCGACTTGATTGCCATTACCGCGGCTCCCCAGTAATAAACCGACGGGGTTTACCACAGGAACAAATGCCAAGCGGATCTCAGCCAACAACTGCTGTAGGTGTTTATCCCATGCTAAGCGCTGCAATAGGCTGTTAAGTAAGGCCAAAATCACCTGAGAACCAATTCGCTCCACCCCATGCACGCCACCAACAAATAACACCGTTGGACAAGCATGGTCGGTAACCCCTAATTCAATGCTGTAGAGTGGAAAATGTTGATGCCGAAATGGTATGTCAGCGAGGACCTGATATTTCAGTTTAAGATAATGAGTATCAATGAGTTGAGATAAGGTATCTAACTCAAAAGGAATGTTCTCGAAGGGAGTGTTATTCATACCATCCTAGAAAATGAAATGAGTGCCGACTCATCGCCTTAGGACAATATTAATGACGAACCACGACAAATTTATGACAACAGATCGAAGGAAAACTAGGCGTGATTTAGCGGAGGGAAATCTCTTCCTGGAACAACAACTCCCCCATAATGCTTTCAATATCCAATTGAGCTAAGCCTTGGTCGAAAATATCTCGCCAATGGCGCCCTTCTTCCGTATTGCGAAACGCAACATACAGCTGTTTATTCGCAACGAGTTGTTTATTCACTTGTAATTTTTCAGCCAATGGCTGTAAATGGGGCTGTTTTAACAGGTAATAGAGCACGTTGATATCAATCACTGCGCCATCGATGCGACCTGCTGCAACCTTCTTGATGTTTTGTTCATCGGAGGTCACGGCTTCTACTGGCTGACTCCCAGAAGCAATCATCAGATCCAGCGAATCGGTATTCACATAATCTTTCACGACTCCGAGGGTGTAGCGATTTAAATCGGTTAAATAATGCCAACTTATGGGGTGAGATTGCTGCTCAACAATTCCTAATGGACTGATCCCTATTGGTTTTGAAAAAACAAACTTGTCCGTTTCAAAATAATATTCAGGAAAATACCCAATGTAATCAGAGTTTGGCATGGCCGCTAACTTAATCGCCCTGCTCCAAGGATAAAAATCCACTAAGAGTTGTTGATCCATGCGTGCAAAGGCGGCTTGAGCAATGGCAACGCTCGCTCCTTGTTGCGCAAGTTGCTGACCTGAATAGGGTGGCCAAAGTAATGAGGTGAGCTTAAGCGTGTCTGCAAATGTTGTATTGGCCATGCTTAACAGGCAACAGAGTATTAGTGGGCACCAACGATCCATAACACCTCCCTCTTAGACAAATCTGTTTAATCGCCTGAAAAACAAACAATTCATCACTTGCTCATCGGTTGAACTCTTTTCAGTATAATCAGCCATTCCTCAAGGTACAGTGAATATTTGTTACATATTTACCCAACGAGAACCTAGCTTAAGCAGAAATGATAGGAGTAGACTGAAACTAGCATCGATACGCTCGGTACACCATTAGTGGCGGCAAAGTGGAAGATTAGGTAAACCTTAGGGGACGCTATATGCCGATTTCCTTCAAAGACAGTAAGTTGACTTTTGTGCCTCCCGCGATGACTCGAACCGTCATTACCGCGTTAGGTGCGTGTTTTACCTTAGTCGGTGGGATATTTTTACTCTTACCTGGACCAGGACTGCTCTTTATCCTTATCGGATTAACCCTATTGAGCACCCAGTATCCTTGGGCCAAACGTTGGCTGCGACTAAGTCAGCGACAATTAAGCAAAAGTGCAGTTTGGCTCGATAGTCAAATTCGGCATTACCGACGTTAATCTATAACGCACAGCTAAAAAGAAACCCAAGCCATCGGACTTGGGTTTCTTTTTGCTTAATGCGCCCTAGGCATTAATATCCTCATATAACTCTTGGTACATCAACTCGCGCATTTTAAATTTCTGGATCTTACCCGTGACTGTCATCGGGTATTGTTCCACAAACTTGATGTAACGCGGCACTTTAAAGTAGGCAAACTTTTCGGTGAGGAAATGACGAATATCCTCCTCTGAAATCGTGGCGCCACTGCGGATCTTGATCCACGCGCACACTTCTTCACCATATTTATCGCTGTGTACCCCAAACACTGCCGCATCTTGCACATCTTTATGGGTATAGAGTTTTTCTTCAATTTCACGGGGATAGATATTCTCACCACCGCGAATAATCATATCTTTAATGCGACCAACGATTTGCACATAGCCTTGTTCATCCATTTGCCCAATATCGCCAGAATGCAGCCAACCTTCACTGTCGATGGTTGCCGCGGTTTTTTCGGGGTCATTCCAATAGCACTGCATTATGCAGTAACCACGGCTACAGACTTCACCTGGCTGATTAATGGGCAGTACCTCGCCAAACTCATCGACAATTTTCACTTCGGTATGGGGTAAAGCACGGCCAACGGTGAGCACGCGCTTCTCCACTGGCGAGTCAATTTCGGTAATATGGTTCAGTGGGCTACACTCGGTTTGGCCGTAACCAATTAATACTTCCTGCATATACATCAGGTTTTGTACGCGGCGCATGACTTCTTCGGGACAAGTTGCCCCCGCCATCACACCGGTTCGCAGCGAGCTTAAGTCAAAGCGTTTAAATTCAGGATGCTCTAACTCGGCAATAAACATAGTAGGCACGCCGTGCAGTGCGGTGCAGCGCTCACGTTCAACCACTTCCAAAGTTGTCAGCGGGTCGAAGGAGTCTCCTGGGAATACGGCAGCGGCGCCCTTGGCCAAACACACTAAGTTACCTAGCACCATACCAAAGCAATGGTACAAGGGCACAGGAATACAGAGTTTATCGTTACAGGTAAACTTCATCGCCTCGGCGACTAAGTAGCCATTATTCAAAATGTTATGGTGTGATAAAGTCGCGCCCTTTGGGCTACCAGTTGTGCCGGAGGTAAATTGAATATTGATTGCATCGTAAGGGCTAAGTGACTCGACGATACGCTCGAGCGCCGCATTGTCATCGGCCGTTACCTCAAGCAATAAATCATCAAAGTTCAACATACCGGGAGACTTTTCAGCCCCCATACGGATCACAAATTCCAGTTCAGGCAGTGCGTTAGCCTGTAATTGCCCAGGGGCGCATACCTTAAGCTCAGGCGCTAACTCATAGAGCATCTGCAAATAGTTACTGGATTTAAATTTATCGGCGCAGATCACAGCTCGGCAACCCACATTAGTCAGAGCATATTGCAATTCTTCAGGGCGATAAGCAGGGTTGATACACACCATGATGGCGCCAATTTTGGCGGTAGCGAATTGAGTTAAACACCACTCAATATTATTGGGCGACCAAATGCCCACGCGATCCCCAGGAGCTATACCCAGCTTGAGCAAACCCGTGGCAAGCGCATCGATTTGTGCGAGGTATTGACGGTAATTCCAGCGGATATTTTGGTGATTAACGACAACAGCTAACTGTTCGGGATAAGTTTTAGCGATATCGTTAAGGTATTGTCCTATGGTTTTTTCAACAAGTTCCGGGGTATTTGCCCCCCGGAACTCACTGTATTTGAGTGGATTTGTTGCTTGAGTCGTTGAAACAGACATTAAGGCCTCCGTGCTTTTTTATTATGGTTAGCATGATTCAAACTAACCAATCCACGGAACATGTCACAAGCAAAAAAGCACGGTATTAGACTAAAGAGTAAGGTCGTTCCCTAGATCAAAAGCCTTGATTAACGGGTGATAAACGCCAACTGTTTCTGGGAGGTTACTCCCTCTAAACACTGCAGGCGTTCCATAATCGCCAACAATATTCCCTGACGGCGCATATTCTCTAAAACGCCAGGGCTGAAGACCTCTAGGCGAGTCATCGCGGTTAATAACAGACGACATTGAGCGACACTGGCATCACGGATATAAGCAGGTTTATCGACTAAGTAGCTGTTGTTATACCAATAATCCCAAGTGAAATTAGCCAATAACCAGCCCTGAGAAGTTAAATCGCTAATGAATTCCAACATTCGATCGCGATGCAGACTCACATCGCCAGCGGTGAAATCTTTAAGGTATTTAGTGTATAGGCCACTGTCTGTGGTCATTGCTGAAGTTTCCATTGCACACCTCACGGTTTCAACATCACTCATCTTAAAAAGTCGGGTATTCAAAAAAGCTTGGATTGTTCGCTAAAACTGCCAATTTTGTAACTATTCGCGGTGTCATTGCTCCGCTGCATAAGGCATACCAGACTCGATAGTGATAAAAGGGTAAGCCGGGTTAACTGAACACTGACTTAACGCACCGGATAATGACGCAGAGTACGGTTAACTGTGAGGCAAACAAAAAGTAGGATAAACTCAAAGCATTAACTCGATGAGACGGCTTTTTCTGTGAAGGATGGAAGATGAACTACTGGCTTATGAAGTCGGAACCCGACGAATTTAGTATCGAAGACCTTAAAGCAAGGCCTAACCAAACTGAAGCCTGGTTTGGCATCCGTAACTACCAAGCACGTAACTTTATGCGAGATGCGATGCAAATAGGCGATCAAGTCTTCTTCTATCATTCTAGTTGCAAAGTCCCCGGTATCGTCGGCATTGCCGAAGTCGTGACAAGTGCCTATCCTGATAGCTCGGCCTTTGACCCAGAATCAAAGTATTTTGATCCTAAGTCAGACCCACAGCAGCCACGATGGTTGAGGGTGGATATTCGTTTCGTCAAACAATTTAAGGAAATCATTCCCTTAAGTTTAATCAAAAGTTTGCCGCAATTGGCCGATATGTATTTAGTCTCTAAAGGTTCTAGGCTGAGTATTCAACCTGTTACCGAAGAACAATGGCAAGCAGTGCTTATGCTCGCCCGCTAAGGGCGCATATTCAGCTAAAGTTCATCCAAGCTAAGCTAGATTGACCTCAACAACGTAATTCCTAAGGGAGCTAGTATGAATAAATTAACTGCAACACTGATTGGCGGAGTCGTACTCAGTTTGGTTGCCCCAATGGCAGCTTTTGCAAAGAATGAGCATGAGCACGACAAGCGAGACAAAGACTTACCACCCGGCTTACAAAAGAAAGCCGATAAAGGTCAACCTCTCCCTCCTGGATGGCAAAAAAAACTGCGTCGTGGCGATATCCTAGATTACGACATTTATGACCGCGGCCGCGTAGTTGTGCCCTTAGACAGAGACGGTAGGATCAGCATTGAAGTAGAAGGCTCAATCATCAAACTCGATGAAAAGAGTCGTAAGATCCTCGATATTGTGAATGTCATTACTGATTAAAGATGTAATACAAAGCGCACATTCAGACTTTATGATGTGCGCTTTAATTTAAGAATGATTTCTAAACCTATTCGCCATCAAAGCTAGCAGCTCATAAGTTTTCCCGCCATTATTCACCTTTAATAAAATCTTGCTAATTGCAAAATATCACTGATTTTCCCAGTTTTGATATCCAAACTTAGAAACTAAACGCCCTAGCCTGTTCAAAAAATCTGCTAATCTACTTGTTTAATACTCTCCAACATAACCACCTTCACAAAAACACAGAAATTGGAACAAAGTAACTGTATCAAAATGTAGCAATTTGAAACAAATAAAAAACCATTCAACGTAAGTAAGACAACCCCACCAAATACAACTTTTGCCCTATACACTGATAAAGTTTTACGTATAGAACTAAATAAAAATACAATACACAACCAAATATAACAAAAAGTTACAATTCAAAAACAGAAGTACAAAAAACAGCCTCAAAAAAAAACAAATTAAAATAAAAACAGATGCTTAACAAAAATTAAACGAGCAATTACATCTGATTTTGTTAATTATTTTTTATTTTTATGTTAAATTTCAAGATTTTAAATTAATTAAAACTTAAATTTATGACACTGTTCCATTCTGTTACCCACCTCAATGTTGACATTTGTGTAATCAAACAATAAACATATCACTGAAGTTGTTAAAAAATAATTTCACAAAATAAAATCAATTAACTAATTAGAAATATAAATATAAAGGAGAAATGTATGAACTCTTTGTCTCTGACGGCAAAAGCAGTTCGCTACGGCATATTTGCCGCAGCAAGCTTAACTGTTTCAAACTTAGTTTATGCTCAAGCTGAAGAACAAGCTGAAACAATTGAACGCATAGAAGTCACTGGCTCAAAAATTAAGCGTATAGGTGAGCTCGCTCCTACTCCTGTTACCGTAATTACTGGTGATGGTTTAGTTGATGCTGGCGTGGTAAACGTTGCCGACTTATTACATAAAATGCCGAATACCTTGGTTGGTTTATCGCCTGAAACGACTAACAATACTGTATTTGCGAGCGGTTTAAATAACACTGACCTTAGAGGTTTAGGTTCTGACCGTACACTCGTACTCGTTAACGGACGTCGATTTGTTGCAGGTGCACCAGGTTCAGGTGCAGTAGACCTAAACAACATTCCAACTGCAATGGTCGAGCGCATCGAAATTACCACTGGTGGAGCCTCAGCAGTCTATGGTTCTGATGCTATAGCGGGTGTGGTAAACATTATCACTAAGAAGAGTTTTGATGGTATTGCTGTTGACGTGTCAACCACTCAGCCCACCGAAGATGGTGGCGAAGAAGAATACGCCTCAATCACATTCGGTTCAGAGATTGGTAAAGCAAGCTTTGTGACTAACTTGAGCTGGGCACGTCAAGGCCAATTGTCTTATATGGACAGAGAGTTCTTACGTGACGCCCCTATTGTAGTCAGAAACCAAAATGCAACAGGTCCGGATGATCCACAAGCAGTTGTTTGGGGATATGGCCAGCAAGTACTTGCTTCATATAGCAAAACGGGTACTTTTGTTTCTAACGGTACGCGCTATACATTTGATGAAAATGGTAATGTTCGTCCAATGCAACTCGGTGAGCCTTTACCACCACTGACTTCTGGCCGTGTGGATTATTTGGGCGGTGAGGGTTATAACTTCGCTGAAAACTCATTCATCAAAACCCCATTGGATCGTATCAACTTTTTCTCAGTAATGAGCTACGACATCAATGACAATCATAAAATGACAATGGAAGCCACATTAAGCAAATCAGATGCTTATGGCGAAAGCTCCCCTGCATTTTTAAACTTCAGATTATATGAAGATAACGGCTTCTTATCTCCAGATGCGTCTGCACTTGTTAGTGCAGGTCAATCGGGTCCAGGCAAAGGTGTGAATGTTGGTTACTTAGCATCTGACTTTGGTAACCGCAAATATAGCCAAGAACGCACAACAGCTCGTGTTGCATTGGGATTCGAGGGTTCTCTATCTGAACATTGGTCATATGATACCTACGCGACCGTTGGCCATGTCCAAGCGGATACCGAATGGTATGGTGAAATGTTTGAACAACGCTTCTACGATGCCGTCGATACCGTAAAAGATGCTAACGGCAATGTAGTGTGTCGTAGCGAAAGCGCCAGAGATAATGGTTGCCTACCTTTAAATGTGTTTGGCCGTGGAATTTTCGACCAAGATGCCTACGACTGGGTTAGCACTGACGCAATTCGTCGTTCGTCAATCACTCAATCTGCATTAGGCGCATCAGTAAGTGGTGACTTATTCGAATTACCAGCAGGTTTTGTATCCAGTGCATTCAGTGTTGAATATAGAAAAGAGCAATCTGACACTTTACCAGATCCAGCAATGCGTGAAGGTTTATTGTTCAACAACCAATCTCAACCTTTAGATGGTGAGTTTGATGTAACAGAGGCCTCTGCAGAGTTTTCTATTCCATTGTTAAGTGATGTGACTTTAGTGCAAGACTTAACGTTAGAAACAGCATACCGCTACATGGATTACTCTACCTCTGGTTCTGATACAGCTTGGAAAGTTGGTTTGAACTGGGCTGTTTATGATGATTTAAGACTGCGCTTCAACCGTTCTAAGTCTGTTAGAGCTCCAAATATTGGTGAGTTGTATAACCCACCAGGACAAACATTCAGATCGATGAGAGATTACTGTGCGGCAAGTTACCGTAATCAAATCAATCCTGACTATTTAGATAATGTACTAGCTAACTGTGCTGCTCAAGGCATCCCAACTGACTTTGAACCTTCACAGGAATGGTATGGTTCTACACGCCCAGGATTTATTGTAGGTAACGAAGATCTTAAGAACGAAGTTGCTGACGACATCACAATCGGCTTTGTTTACACCCCAAGCTATATTGAAAATCTGAGCTTTACGGTGGATTACTGGACGTTTGACATGAAAAATGTCATCAACAGTTTCACTGGTCAGGACGTAGTAAAATACTGTTATCAATCAAGCACACTGGACAACCCATTCTGTCCTCTGCTTGAACGTGATCCAGATACTCATGAGATCGTTAACTACTACGAGAAACCAGTTAACTCCGCCACCAGCAAAACTTCAGGTTTTGACATCGAAGCTAACTATACCTTAGAAACGAGCTTTGGTGATTGGGGCTTCCGTTTATTCAGTACTTATCTAGAAGAGCGCTCATTCAACTCTACTGGTTTTGCTGAAGACGAAGTCAAAGAAACTGGCGAGCAGGAAAGACCACGTTGGCGTCATCGTTTCACTACAGACTATACCTATGAAGATTTCTCTGCAGTGCTAACCGCAAACTACCGTAGCAGCACAGTCCTCAGTAATGACTGGTCACCGAATCAAAACAATTACAACGATATCCCATCGTATATGACGTTTGATTTAACGACTCGTTACAACATCACTGACGCGCTACAAGTTCGTGCAGGTATCCTCAACATGTTTGATGAAACCCCACCACGTCAACCAAGTGTTTACAACCAAGGTGCGTACTATGACATCTTAGGTCAGCGAATTACCGTTGGTGTTAACTATAAGTTTTAATTAGCTTAAATCTAGATCTCCCATTCAAAGTGACATATCTTCAATTTCGATATGTCACTTTTTTTTACTTTGTTTTTACCGCATAAAACTGACACTCAGTTAGCGTCCATCAAGCATACGACCAAGCCCGCCGAGGACTGAACCTTCACCGCGATCGCTACCACCAGCAGAAGGAGCGTGAGCAATAATGCGATCAGCCATCCGCGAGAACGGAAGACTCTGCAACCACACTGTGCCATGGCCTTTTAATGTGGCTAAAAATAGCCCTTCACCGCCCAAAAACATCGATTTTAATGAACCCGCACGCTCGATATCGTAGTCAATGCCCGAGGTAAAACCGACGAGGCATCCGGTATCGACACGTAAGGTTTCGCCTCTCAGTTCTTTCTTTACTAAAGTGCCACCCGCATGGATAAACGCCATGCCATCGCCCTGCAAGCTTTGCAGAATAAAACCTTCACCGCCGAAAAAGCCCGTGCCTAGGCGGCGATTAAACTTCATGCTCACTCGAGTCCCTAGGGCGGCGGCGAGGAAACTATCTTTCTGACAAATCAGCTCTCCACCATATTGGGCGAGATCGATAGCCAAAATCGTCCCAGGGTATGGCGCGGCAAACGCCACTTTACGTTTCTGATGTCCAAGGTTTGTAAAGTGCGTCATAAAGATGCTTTCACCCGTAAGCACACGTTTACCCGCCCCCATCAACTTGCCAAAAAAGCCAGATTCAGGCTCGGAGCCATCACCCATTTTGGCTTCAAAGCTGATGTCCTGCTCCAGATAATTCATTGCACCAGCTTCAGCGATAACGGTTTCATTTGGGTCGAGTTCCACCTCAACCAGCTGCATACTATGACCGATGATTTCATAGTCCACTTCATGGCAACGTCTAGACATACAATTCCCCTTTACTCTGTCGGTCCAATTTATGTGGCGAGTCGAAATCATCAGTGCCACGATATTGGACTCACTTTATGACATAAAATGTCAAAAGGCGATCGTTTTTATCTCAAGGTTGCGTCAGTAAGTTGTTTCAAAAGATGACAAGTAGCAGAGGATTAACCTAATCCCACCCCATTAAACTGACCTGCTTTAGCAAATTCTTCTAGGATCAACTCAGTAAAAAGCTTGCCAGCACGACCTAAGGGGCGCTCAAGGGTCGAGACTAATTGGGGAATAAAGGTATAGCGACTGCCACCGACAAAGTCGACTTCCACTAACTCACCGCTCAAAAGCTCTTCCTGTACCAGAAAATCCGGCAGCCAGCCAAAGCCAAGCCCTTTCAATAAGGCGTTTTTTTTCATAATAAAACCAGAAAGATAAAACACTTTATCGCCGCCAAATTGCAGCTCATCTCGATAGGTCTTATTGGGAGAGGAATCTTCGATGGTCAGTTCAACATGCTGTTGTAACTCGGATAAACTGATTTTTTTTAACTGAGCCAGAGGATGCGAAGCACTCGTCACCAGCACACTGGTTATCGCTGGGAGTGGTTGTGGATAATAATAGGGGCCGGTGCGGTAATCCTTAACCAACATCAAGTCCGCATTATCGCGCTCGAATCTGTGCTGTACACCGCCCAGAAACTCCATATTGAGCTGAATTTTTGTCGGGATTTGATGCTCAGCCATCCTTTTGAGGGCCGTCATAATCGGCTCCATCGGCAAGGCGCCATCGATCACTAATTCTAATTTTGGCTCCCAACCCTCACTGAAACGGCTGGCCAAATGTTCAATATTGGCAAGATGTTGTAACAATCTTTGTCCCTCGGCCAAAATCACCCGCCCTTCACTCGTCAACTCAGCGCGATATTGATCCCGGCTAAAAAGTTGCACACCTAAGTGTTCCTCCAGCTTTTTAACCTGATAGCTAACCGCAGACTGCGCCTTATGTAAACGCTCGGCAGCCTTAGCAAAACTGCCCTCTTCCACCAGCACTTGTAGCACATTAAAAGCATCAATATCGATGCGCATGGGGACTCCTAAGCTCTCATTAACATGTCACGGAAACGCTACGAAGCGTAAAGCAGTTAATACCATCTAATTTTTAGATTGAGATAACAAATTTATTATTCTTTTTTTTGTTCATTCAAGCAACTAAATTGATAAGAAGATCACACTAATGCAACTTGCAGCATAACGACTCGCGGTGTAGGCAAGCCTGCAGCGCAACTTTGAAGGAATCACCATGCCATTTTATGTGAAACAAGGCCAAGTCCCCCATAAGCGCCATATCGCATTTGAGAAAGAAAACGGCGAGCTATACCGTGAGGAGCTGTTTTCAACCCATGGTTTTTCCAATATTTATTCGAATAAATATCACCACAATATGCCGACTAAGGCATTGGAAGTCGCGCCTTACCGCCTCGGTCACGGTGCCCAATGGGAAGATTCATTAGTTCAAAATTATAAATTGGACTCTCGCACGGCCGATCGCGAAGGCAACTTCTTTAGCGCCCGCAATAAAATCTTCTATAACAATGATGTGGCACTTTACACCGCAAAAGTCACCCAAGACACCGCTGAGTTTTACCGCAATGCCTACGCCGATGAAGTGGTGTTTGTACATGAAGGTGAAGGCACACTCTACAGTGAATATGGCACCCTAGAGATCAAGAAATGGGACTACTTAGTGATCCCACGCGGCACCACACATCAGCTCAAATTTAACGACTACAACAATGTGCGCTTATTCGTGATTGAAGCCTTTTCAATGGTGGAAGTGCCAAAACATTTCCGTAATGAATACGGTCAATTACTTGAGTCTGCACCCTACTGTGAGCGCGACTTACGTACGCCCGTATTACAAGATGCCGTGGTTGAGCGTGGCGCTTTCCCGCTGGTGTGTAAATTTGGTGATAAGTACCAACTGACCACCTTAGAGTGGCATCCCTTTGATTTAGTGGGTTGGGACGGCTGCGTTTACCCCTGGGCATTTAACATCACTGAATATGCGCCTAAGGTGGGCAAAATCCATTTACCGCCTTCGGATCACTTAGTTTTTACAGCCCATAACTTTGTGGTATGCAACTTTGTGCCACGCCCCTACGACTTCCACGAGCGCGCCATTCCTGCGCCTTACTATCACAACAATATTGATAGTGACGAAGTGCTTTACTACGTCGATGGCGACTTTATGAGTCGTACAGGAATTGAAGCAGGTTACATCACCCTACATCAAAAAGGGGTAGCACACGGCCCACAACCCGGCCGGACCGAAGCCTCGATTGGCAAAAAAGAAACCTACGAATATGCAGTGATGGTGGACACCTTCGCCCCACTGAAATTAACCGAACATGTGCAAAATTGCATGAGTAAAGACTACAACCGCTCCTGGCTAGAAAACTAACGCTGCACCGCAGCAAGAGTGAATGGCTTAACTAAGCCGACTAGCCGTAAGTCACCACAGAGAACAAGGCAACAAGAGTGACTGCGTGTTGAATTAATCAAGAGGAACAGATCATGGCAAGCGAACTCAATCCACTGGGCTTACTCGGTATCGAATTTACCGAATTTGCCAGCCCCGACAGCGATTTTATGCACAAAGTGTTTATCGACTTTGGTTTTTCACTGCTGAAAAAAGCCAAGAATAAAGACATTTTGTACTACAAACAAAATGATATTAACTTCCTGCTTAACAATGAGCGCGAAGGGTTTTCGGCAGAATTTGCCAAATCCCACGGCCCTGCCATTAGCTCTATGGGTTGGCGCGTAGAAGATGCCAGCTTTGCTCACCGTGTGGCGGTAGAGCGCGGCGCCAAAGCCGTGGCCGATTCGGCCAAGGATCTGCCCTATCCTGCAATTTACGGTATTGGCGACAGCTTAATTTATTTTATCGACACCTTCGGTGCCGATAACAATATCTATGCCACTGACTTTGAAGACTTAAGCGAGCCAGTGATCACCCAAGAGAAAGGCTTTGTCGAAGTAGACCACTTAACCAATAACGTCTACAAAGGCACCATGGAACATTGGGCGAACTTCTACAAAAACATCTTTGGTTTTACCGAAGTACGCTACTTCGACATCAGCGGCGTACAAACCGCACTGGTGTCTTACGCCCTGCGCTCACCCGATGGCAGTTTCTGTATCCCAATTAACGAAGGAAAAGGCAACGATAAGAACCAAATCGATGAATACCTGAAGGAATACAATGGTCCTGGCGTACAGCACTTAGCCTTTAGAAGCCGTGATATCGTTAAATCCTTGGATGCGATGGAAGGTAGCTCGATCCAATGCTTGGATATTATTCCCGAATATTACGACACCATTTTCGATAAAGTTCCGCAAGTGACTGAAAACCGTGAGCGTATTAAGCATCACCAAATTCTGGTGGACGGCGATGAATCAGGCTATTTATTGCAAATCTTCACTAAGAACCTGTTCGGCCCGATCTTTATCGAAATCATTCAACGTAAGAACAACTTAGGTTTTGGTGAAGGTAACTTTACCGCCCTGTTCCAATCGATTGAACGCGATCAAATGCGCCGCGGCGTACTGTAACCGCTACCTTTAATCTCATCAGAAAGAAAAACGGTACGCAAAGCGTACCGTTTTTTATGCCTTATCGTCACCCGTTGTTTACCACTCTTCGCGTATAGCCTTTCGATTATGCCCTTACGAGTATCGCCCTTTAGAGATAGTCCGCTTGAGCATCGCTAGTCAAACAAAATCTCTTGGCATTGCCCTTAAGCTTAATACTTTACAATCATGTTTTTGCCCTTTGCCTTGGCTTGATACAAGGCCTTGTCCGCCAAATGTAGCAGCGATTCCCCAGAGATGCCTTGCTGATATTCCACCCAACCAATACTCACAGTGCAGTAAATCGTGTGTTCTTCGGCTGCTATCGACATTTCAGCAAAAGTGCTTCGAATACGCTCAAGCACAGTTAACACTTGCGCCGCATCAATATCCTTAAGCACAAAGGCAAACTCTTCGCCGCCTAAACGCGCGGCAATATCCTGACTACGGCTGTGATTATGAATAAGCTGCGCCAATAACTGGATCACCCTATCGCCTACGCTGTGGCCATAGGTGTCGTTGATCATCTTAAAGTTATCTAAGTCCAACATGGCGACCGAATAACGCGTCGACGTGCCAGTTAAACTTGTTAGCTGCGGCATAAAACCACGGCGGTTTAACAAACCAGAGAGCGGATCGTAGAGCGCCTCCTGCACTGCGGTTTGCTTATCTTTCTCCGAGCGGCGCAGCTGCGCCCGCTGCAATGACACGCCAAAAACCGTTAATGCCGAAGACAACACAAAGGCCATCATTTCGGCATTGGTTTGAAAAGGCGTGGCATTGATAAACGGGCCATAGCCCTGCGCCGTCGCTAAAATTATAAACAGCATGGAGGCGCTGCTAAATAACGCAAGATAAAAACGCGTTACCTCAAAGGAAAGTACCACCAAAAGCGGCGGAATAACGTAAAACAACCAGCCTAAATCGAATCTTACGCCAATCAAACAAAATAGTGGCAAGCCAATCAAGGGCAGAAGAATATGACGCTTTTTAGCAATATTAAGTGCATTGGGTTCCACCCAACCGGCATAGAGCTGATACACCAACACAATTCCAAGAATATCGGCAAAGAAGAACATTTGCCCCATACTCCAAAACGCACTCGGTAATATATAGTCACCAAACACTAGGTTGCTCGATAGAAGGGCGCTCGAGACGAAAATCGGAATGATCCCCGCCACTACCACAAATTTCATCAAGTCATTCGCACTTCCTGTGCCCTGGGGCAAGAAGCGTTGCAATAACAACATCGACATCGCGGGAGCCAGCGTGTCAATCAATGCCGCAATAGAGGTATGTAACACCGAAAGAGAGAGGGAGTCATCTTGCAACATGCCTTGAAAATTCAAGGTAAAACTACCAAGGAAAATAAGCACTAATGCTTTATGCCCCCACATGAGTAACATCACTAAGGCAATGCCTGAGGGCAACCAAATTAAGGTGATATTCTCAGGCTGTAAGCTAAATAAGGTTTGGCCTAAGGCACCCGTTAGCCAGAAGATAATGGCCGCGCACAGCAGCGCAATATGGCTTGGTCTTAGGAGCCTGAATGGCAAAATGAATGTCTTCAATCGGTAATCAACCTTACAAGTGCTAACGCGATAAAAATAAAAAGTTTACGGGCTAACTATTAAAGCTAAAAGCCACTGGCCATTAACCTACGCCATAATACGTGCCCAAACTCGGCGTCGACTTTAGCCCCTGCGACGTTAAACCCCACTACAGGCTGCGGCACAGGGTCACTGATTTGCTTAATGCCCCTGCAGGGGTTACCAACGGCTACACTATTGGTCGGAATATCTCTATTAACCGCACTTCCCGCGCCAATCACACAGTTATCACCAATGGTCACGCCGAGTCGCACTGACAGTTTAGTAGCTCGCGTAAATGGGCCATGCGGGCATCAAGCAGAGTGGGATCGGCATGATTAAATCGATGACAGATCAATTTAGCCCGCATTCTTTCGGTGACTAAGGTTTCATCCGATGCTTCATAGGGTTGACCCGCCAACATTTTTTGCATTTCTGTCATCTAAGCTCAACATTTAACCCTTGCTATAATGACGCAACCCTAACAATCGACTATCACTAATTCAAGCTCGATAACAAATTAGATGCAATTATTCTGCTCCTTTTATCACAGCGTCCTAAATCGGCCAAAGCTTAAAATAACAAGATAACCAATCAAACGCTGCGGTAAGAGAGCCCATGAGTGGAAAACCATTGAGCCAAAGCCGATTTAACATGACTCACTAACGAGTGAGGCAATTCTCGCCAGAGAGTGCCATCTAGCGCATTGGCTAACCCTGCCATTTTCATTACACTAGCGTTCCTTAACTACTCTATTAGACCGCTTAGACCATGCCAGATTTTGCCTTACTCGCAGTGTTTATCCCGACTTTCTTCTTTGTTTCTATCACTCCAGGTATGTGTATGACACTCGCCATGACGCTTGGGATGAGCATAGGTGTGCGCCGCACCCTGTGGATGATGCTCGGTGAGCTTGTGGGTGTGGCCTTGGTCGCCACCGCAGCCGTCATGGGCGCGGCTAGCATTATGCTTAACTATCCTGAGGTTTTTCAGGTATTTAAATGGGTTGGCGGCATCTACTTAGGGTATATCGGCGTGCAGATGTGGCGCGCTCGAGGCAAAATGGCCATGCTCAGCGATGATGACACTAACCCAAGAGCCAGTAACTTCACGCTGATATCACAGGGTTTTATTACCGCCATCGCTAACCCTAAGGGTTGGGCGTTTATGGTATCGCTCCTGCCGCCATTTATTAATGCCGAGCGCGAGGTCGCGCCGCAGCTCCTCGCCCTGCTTAGCATTATCATGGTGACAGAGTTTACCTCCATGTTGGCCTACGCCAGTGGCGGTAAGAGTCTGAGGATCTTTTTAAGTCGCGGCGATAATATTCGTTGGTTAAATCGAATTGCCGGTAGCCTAATGATTGGCGTTGGGATCTGGTTAGCGGTGAGCTAATCAAATATTCACTCTTGAGTGATATGTGCTTAGTACATCACTCTTTTGTGTAGACCCATTCGCGTCGCTCCAACGCATTTGTTGACGCAACGCTTTACGTTTATGGTGGTTATTGGCCTTTTTTATAGGGCAACACCTCACGCATCTGCTGCATATACACTTCCATTTGCGCAACTTCCTCCTCGGTAAAATGTGCGATCGCCCGCTTAAATTCAGGATGGGCAATATTGTGGTAGGAATAGAGTGCTACAGGCTCGAACCCGCGCAGCACTTTATGTTCCCCCTGCGCGCCTGCATCAAATAGATCAATCCCATGTGTTATACAGTATTCAATGCCCTGATAATAACAGGCCTCAAAGTGTAATCCCTCAAGCTCGACAATACTGCCCCAATAACGACCAAACAGGCATGTCTGCCCTTCCTCGTTGCTGCCCGTAAAATACAGCGCGCCCGCAATCATCTGCCCTTTAGCATCGCTCACCACTAACAGCACAATCTGCTCGGCCAACCGCTCGGCAATCATGTTAAAAAATGTTGGGGTTAAATAGCCTCTATGGCCGGAGCGTTTAAGATAGGTTAGTTGATAACATTCGATAAAACATTGCCATTGGTGGCTGGTAATATCCCTTCCAGCGACAAATTCATATTGCAAGCCATAGGGTTGTAATTGGGCGCGCTCCTTAAGGATGTTTTTGCGTTTACGGGAGGTGAGCGCGGCTAAAAACGCCTCAAAGTCGTCATAGCCACGATTATGCCAATGAAACTGAGTACTTAAACGCCGAAGAAACATGTTATTTGATGCTTGTTCAATCAGAGTTTGCTGTGAAGGCGCTACAAATAAACAATGCCAAGAGGATATAGGCGCATCTGCATTCTTTAATTGCCCATTTAAACAGGCAAACATGGCAGCACTTATATGCTTTGCCTCCTCAGCCACAAGCATTGGCGACAGTCCCATCCGCCGCCCCTGCACAGGTGTAAACGGAATGGCATTTAATAGCTTGGGATAATAATCAAGACCATGGCGCTCATAGGCTTGCGCCCAGGCCCAATCAAACACATATTCACCGTAGGAGTGGGACTTTTGATAGAGGGGCATCAGAGCCAGCAGCGGCAAATCGATAAAATCTGCGGCATCCTTGGAGCTAACAACCACGGCATATTTTTCACATTCTTGCGCCAATTCACTGCCACTAGCATCAAACACGCACAAATGACAGGGACGCCACCCCGTGGCGGCACAGGCCGATAAACTCTGCTCTAAGCTGAGCAAATAGGCGTGACGGCTGAAGGGATTGTCCTTTCCCAGCAATCGGTCCCAACTTTCGACGGCGATACTCTTTGCTGCGCTTGCAAAGGCAAAAATGAGTTGTCTCATTAGATGAATTCTTATCCGTTAAACACACTAAGCAAGATCCAAGGTTGCAATTAAGCCTAATTCTCGGCACATTGCATAGCCAAAATGAAAATAAATTCAGGATTGAATATGCGCCGCACAGGATCATTTAGACCTCTTATTCTCGCCATCGCCATGGCACTGCCTTTGCTGTCTTCGCCCACTATCCATGCTGAAGAGCCTTCGATTTTCAGCCAAATGGCCACGGCACAACCCGTATGGGCAAAACATGGCATGGTCGCCAGCCAAGAAACTCTGGCTAGTCGCACTGGTATCGAAATATTGAAACAAGGTGGCAATGCCGTCGATGCTGCGGTGGCGGTAGCATTTAGTTTAGCCGTGACCTTACCCCGCGCAGGCAATATTGGTGGCGGTGGTTTTATGCTCGTCCATCTGGCTAAAGAAAATAAAACCATCGCCATCGATTACCGCGAAATGGCTCCATCAAAGGCGAAAAAAGATATTTTCCTCGATGAGAATGGCGATGTGGTGACTAAATTAAGCCGTGAACATGGCTTAGCTATCGGCGTGCCAGGCACTGTGATGGGCATGAGTTTAGCCCTTGAAAAATATGGCACTATGACGATGGCGCAAGTCACGGCGCCAGCCATCAAAATGGCGCAGGATGGAATTAGCGTAACACCAGACCTGGCGGTATCCCTTGCAGGCTTAAAGCGCCGTATGAGCCAATGGCCAAGCACGGCAGCCATCTTCTATAAGGCCGACGGTAGCGACTACCAAGTGGATGATATTTTAAAGCAGCCGGAACTCGCCCACTCCCTGCAACTGATTGCAGAGAAAGGCATTAAAGGGTTCTACGAAGGTGAAACTGCAGAAAAACTGGTTAAAGCTGTGCAAGAAGCTGGCGGTATCATGACCTTAGAAGATCTAAAGCACTATAAGGCTGTCGAACGTGAACCGGTTCGTGGCCAATACCGCGGATATGACGTGGTCTCTATGCCACCACCATCTTCGGGGGGCGTGCACATTATCGAGATGCTCAATGTACTACAGCAGTTCCCTATCGATAAATTCGGCCACAACACGGCGCAAACGATTCATGTGATGGCCGAAACCATGAAACATGCCTACGCCGATCGCAGCGAATATTTAGGCGATCCCGATTTTTATAAGGTGCCCTTCAAGCAGCTAATGGATAAGGACTACGCTCAAAAAATCGCAAGCCAAATTGCGCTGAACAAAACTACGCCCAGTACCGAAATCAAACCCGGCAATCTGGCACCCTATGAGAGCGACCAAACCACGCACTTTTCGGTGGTAGATAAATGGGGCAATGCGGTATCTAACACTTACACCTTAAACTTCAGCTACGGCTCGGGTTTAGTCGCAAAAGGTACAGGGATTTTACTCAATAACGAAATGGATGATTTCTCCGCTAAACCCGGCACGCCTAATGGTTATGGTCTAGTGGGGGGCGATGCCAACGCGGTAGAAGGTAATAAACGTCCGTTGAGTTCAATGAGCCCAACCATAGTGGTGAAAGACGGCAAACCCTTCTTAGTGACAGGCAGTCCAGGCGGTTCACGCATCATTACCACCACGCTGCAAATCATTATGAATGTGATTGACCACGGCTTAAACATTGCCGAAGCCAGCAATGCCGCGCGGATACACCACCAATGGCTGCCCGATGAGTTGAGGGTCGAAACCAGCCTAAACCGCGATACCATTTCGTTACTCGAAGCCAAAGGCCATAAGGTGAAAGTACAATCGGCCATGGGGAGCACTCAATCTATTATGGTGACAGACCAAGGGATTTTTGGCGCCACCGACCCCCGTCATTCGGGTAGCGAAGCCGTAGGTTACTAATCGCTGATTGGCATACAAGCGTTATGTAAAAAGGTTGGATAGGAGTGATAAGGCTAATAGCCAAGCTGCTCGATATAGAGCATTCAAGCTAAGCCGCGGATATTGACTCTCCTCAGCAAGAGTCAACACACCAGCAAAAGCAGGTTGTTATTTTCAGCGAATGTTGGACGTAACATCCAGTTATCACCTGTCACTTAGTTATGCTAATGCCGTGTCTTAATGGACACGGCATTAACAGCTCTAGGATACAGGGAAGATTATTTAAAAGTTGTAGCTTAAGTTTAACTCAATCTTTCGAGGTTCACCGAAGAAACCTTGATTGTAAAAATCAATGCTGGAGTAATATTTATTATCAAATAAATTATTGATATTTAGCTGAACTTTAGCATCATCTGTCAGTTGATAGCTTGTCATCAGATTAACTAGGTAATAGCTGTCTTGCTCGGAACGCTCACCATTAGGACCTGCATTATCTTTGTAAATTTTACTCTGCCAGCTTAAGTTACCGCCAACAGTTAAATCAGCGAGTGCACCATCAAAGTGATAAAGTGAGGATAAACGCACCAGCTCCTTAGGTAAGTGAGTGCTAAAGGCTGCCCCATCCCTATCTTCTGACTTGCTATAGGTATAGCTGAAAAACAGATCCCAATTTTCTGTTGGTTTACCGTTTAGCTCAACTTCGTAACCTTGGTTACTGGTCCCCTCCACTCCACGCATTGGATAGCTACCATCGGGCAAAGGCGTAGGATAATTTGGGTCACGTTCTGCCACATTTTCTTTTTGGACTTTAAATACCGCAACACTGGCGGTCAACTTCTCATCGAAGAAATCGCCTTTTGCCCCCAGTTCAATATTGTTCCCCGTCATTGGATCTAAGCGCTTATTGTTCGCGTCTTTTGCATCCTGTGGCTGGAAAATTTCGGTATAGCTGGTGTAAATCGAGATGCTATCGTTCAGGTTATATATAAGGCCGGCATAAGGTGTAAAAACATCACTATTGTTGTAGTCATCCGCCGCGTTTGATTCAAATTTATATTGGCTAATGCGGCCACCCAGTAACAACATCCATTGATCATGTAAATTAATTTGGGTCGCGAGATAGGCCCCTTTTTGAGTTTCCTCACCTTCCTGATAGATTGGCGTCGACGGATAATTAGGTTCCGCAATTGAGCCATCCCATTCGAAGAAGTTACCAATACTTAAACTATTCAATGGATAATAGGAATCTGCAGTCGTATCTTGCTTAGAATACAATAAACCAGCAGTCAATTTATGCTCGCGGCCAAAGAGCTCAAATGGGCCAGAGGCAAATAGTCGTGCGGCATCTTGTTTACGGGTCGATTGGTAGATCATCGCCGATGATTTCATACCTAACCCAGTCGTTTTATCCGGCGCACCATAGAGATAAAGTAAGTGTCCATCCATCTCATCTTCACGATGTTCAACATCAAATTTAACGTCCCAATTATTATCAAAATCATGTTCAAGCGTGGCAAAGACATTCGCGCCATTCCGCTGCCAACTAGACCAAGAGGCTGCTGTGGTGGTCGAGCGAGGTAGATCATTGGCTAAGCTGCCATCCGCATAAAATAACGGGATACCACCCCAAGTTGAGCCTTTAGGATCACGGTCACTGTAATCGGCACCTAGGGTAAATAAGGTATTGTCACCGAGTCTTGCAGTGAGCACTCCATAAACTTGGAGATTTTCATCTTTGGCAAGATCAATATAACTATCTGATTTTTCATAGGCAGCGGCAAAACGAGCTTGCACAACACCACTATCCGTCACATCAACAGAGGCATCACCTTCAACACGGTAGCTATCCCATGAACCGACTTTTGCACTGACATAGCCACTAGGCATTGCTTTAGGACGTTTACGGATAAGGTTAATTGCCGCCGATGGTTCACCTGCCCCCGTTAGGAGTCCGGTTGCGCCACGGACAACTTCTACGCGGTCAAATAGAATGGTGTCAGTTGAGGCGTCATTAAAGAAACTCGAATAGTTAACGGGTACGCCATCAAACTGGAAATTAGTAATGGGATTACCACGGGAGCTAAAGAAATAGCGGTTGGTTTCGGCTTTTTGAGCATAAATCCCTGGGGTTAAAAACATTAAATCAGCAATATTGTTCAGTGAGAAACTCTGAATAAACTCTTGGTCGATAATAGTGACTGATTGCGGTGTTTCACGCAAAGTTAAGGGTAACCCTGTTGCCGTTGCGGCCTTATCTAAACGACTCCCCTTGATACTAATGACCTCAATATTGGTCGCGGACTTGTCTTCACTAGCATAGGTACCTGGTACGAATAAAAAACTCGCTATGAGTGTCGCTAACAGCGTTTTTTGCATCATGATTCCCCATCATTGTTTTTTGAGAGATGCATTTTAACTGAAAATGATTATCAATACAAAAATGATAACAATTCTCATTAAATTTACATTCTAAAATTCGTAAAATGTTGGGAACATCACATGCTGAAGGCGAATCATCGATTTGGGTTCGTGTTGCATGGCTAGATGGACATTACCATTTAGATCTTATTCAATGTCCGCTGCTTTATGGGCCTTTAGGATGCTCTCAGCAATAGGTTAAACTCACTTACTGCCCACCGCCATAGCACTCAACCCTAATAAATAAAATTGACTCAGCATTAACTCGCTCTTTATTATCCAGTTCTAACATATGAATTAAAAAGGAATTTATTGTGACAATGTTCTTGCTGATTTTGCTGTTGCTCTTAGCTAGCATGATGTTTTTCGGCATGTTGAGTTATTCACTCGGCCGCAAAAAGACCACGAATCCTAAGCTTACAGGGATGCTTGGCGCTGTTCTGGGATTATTTCCTTTATTGGGCGTTATTTTCTTGATTTTCTTAGTGTTAAAAGCGGATATAACAACTCCGAGCATGCCCTAGGGATAATATCTTAGTTAGCACACAGGCAGGACTGAAATACAGCGAGTGCCCCATGGGATTGATTAATTTCCGCTCAGCGGCTCACTCTTAACCTAAGATAGACCTTGAACCTATGTAGCTAGCGATATATGTAGAGATACACTTATCGGAGCAGCTAATACTTCATAGCCGACTCCGAAAGAGGCATACACGGTTATAAATCGGCGATTAACCTCCGTGATGACCGCCATTTCCCCTACCGCACTGCATCACGGTTTGACTTCCGCCATTAGCGCCAGCGTGAATTGTCACAGTGCCAGCATCGGCAAACATGGTAAATAAGCCATTGTTGATATCATTTCTGTGTGGTTCATCCAAATCACCTAAGCAGCTATAGCCCACACGATATGTACCTTCGGGTAAAAAACCCATCTCAAAGTACCAATTTCCGGCATTGTCTTGTTTTAATGGAGCAACCGCGATTGCTGAAATATGCCCCGCAGACATAACATCATGAACATCCCCCATCTGAGCAAGGCTGGTCACGGTATTGGGATATAAATAAGCTAAGTGCATGTATTCACTATTGATTGGAAGCATTGCTGAATTCTGAGCCTCACATTCAGCTATCCATTGAGGGTCCATTTCACCAAGCAGATGTCCCATAAATCGGTTGTTTACCGACCAAGTTCCATGGTGGCTTAACGTATAGTTATACTCCTGATCTTGATGAAGCCCCATATAAAGTCCTATCTCAGCGGTAAAGCTGTGGTGTTGGTTCGCGACCACCGCAAAGTCCATCAGTGGGATCCTACCATCCTGAACCTGCATCGCATGGATCCCTTGACCATCTTCAACATAGCAACCGTTGTTACCATCACCTTGAATAACGGACATATAAACATTGTGATAGTTACCGACAGGCATTGTTAGCTCATCAACCACCTTCAGGCTGTGGCGACCTTGATAGTCAATAAGATCCACATGCTGACCTTGCAGCGAATAACGATGCTGAACATTCGATTCATCAGTCATCACCAATTCATCTAACTGCAACATTACCCCTGACACTCCTTTCATTGGGGCGTCAGATAACGCGATACTCAGTGTGCCTGTTGGATTACCAGTTGTCGGGATATTGGGGGAAGGACTGTTATTACTGTCGTTGCCACCACAAGCCATTAAAAATAGGCTTAGGAACAACAAGATAAAGTTTGAACGTCTCATTTTACACTCCCACTCAATTTAACGGTCTAATACCCCGTAAATAATCTGGCTGTAGGAGATTAAAAATTGTGACATATATCAAACTAAGTCTGCTTAAATCATCAAAACGACGTATTTCCGCCCGACTTGTGATCAAGATGTAAATTTAAACGAAAAACCATTCACTTTTGTGCAAAATTCAGGCAGTGCGAAATTTCAAACCATAGGGAAAAATTTGTGTGCCTTCTGCAGCGGTTTCGCAATACGCAAAATGTGCAAGTTTGGTGGGGTAACAAGCTCGCATTAAGATGCGATCGCTCGTCCTTTCTCAATTTATACGATGAGGGCAATGCGCTATCAGCACTGAGGAGTGGTTAACAGCTAAGCAATAGAGCAAAGGAGAATTGAGTAAGATCTTTGGTGACGGTTCAAACCCTGATCGTATACCACGAGCATTATCCAACTTAGTAATAAGAGTGAGTATCAACGTTCTGCTCAACAATTCACTGATATTTGTTGTTGATGACCCACCCATGATTTTCATCTTTGACGAAGAAGTCTGATTTATATAAACCAAGTAGGTTGTCTTTTATTGGAAATAACAAAATATCAGAACAGTAAAAATAACTTCATAGTAGGTCAATTTATATAAGCTAACTCCCTCAACTTAGCGAGAAGCAAACCTAAGCCAATTTTTTGTATCCAGCCTTAATGTGTATTATTCGTATGCCTTCAATGTGTTAAAAATCTCCATGGACAAGTCAGAAAACACACTGTGAATTGACTCGGATAACATCTTGGCATTGTCGAAATCGGGACTGGGAAGCATTGTAATTTCAAAGATTGACCATTCTGGCATGACATCATGATTCACCCACTTAACGCCTTGTAACTTTTCCCAATAACTAATCTGAACATCTTTTGTTTGCCCCAGCAGCCAAAGCTCGAAGCGCACCTCTTGATGATTTAGTACGATCGCTAACTTGAGTTTCTGTCTTTTAAGAAAATCGTTTTGCAAATAAAAATAAGTAAAATCGATATAACCATGCAGTACATTTGCAACTGAATACTCGCCTTTGTAATGTTTATCAAATTCAGCTCTGAGATTTTGTACAATTCCAACAAGGCTTTGATATGTTTTTTGGAGCTCCCCACTCGCGAACGCTTTTTTGTACGCAGGAATTCGAGCATTTAAACTTTTTTCATCTGACATTTCCACGTCCTCTAAATTCTGCTGGCACATAACGCTCAAAGCAGCAGCGCGCGTTAGCGCGTCCAGCCCGCAGAGCGATGCTACCTTTGCATGTTAGTGTTTTTGTACAGTTTGGACCATGAATTCCAATCATCTTCGTTGCGCAGATAAACCAATAGTGGAAGATGATCCATTTGATTTGGATATGGGATTGCTAACATCTCTTCCTTATAGCTGCGATGATTCTTTGAATAGTTTGCAATAATGTTTGTTAATACAACGCTAGCGACTTCCAAGGCATTTTCACTCGGCTCACCATCGAATATAAAACGTGCAATAAAGTCTTCGCCGTCAGGAGATAACTGAAAAGACAAGGCCCTAAAGGAAGGATTCACCTCTCCTAGAAGGGCTTCTTGGGCGTACTGCATTAATTTTAAGTCGTACTCAGTTCTCATATAGCACCGTAAAAATGCACATTGTTAATTGGTTGTATTGCAAAGAACTTATCAGCTTTTTATTAAATACACTATCTAGAAAACGCGTATACGCGTTTCCCAAACTTATTAATTAAAAATAGATTCCATAATCAATTGATTGTATATAATTTTATTATCGGTTGAGTCAATGCGCACAATAATTGCTTTAAAAACACTCAAAAATATCTAAATTTAAATACGACTGTATCCCCATATCCATACCTTGTTAGTCGCTTTACGGAAGAGCCAAACATTAGGCAAATAGATGAGAATTTATAGGGTAGACGTTCGGAAATTTTCAATTTACGATCCGAGTGCTAGCAAATTTGGGTAAAAGCTTTTAGCCAGATGAACAGCTCAATAGTAGTCAAAATTGTCATTGTTGAAACAGTGACCGTTGGCGGCATGGCCGCTCTTTCACATCAGCCCATGGGAATATGAGAAATGTCTCTATGATGTTGGGAACATCATAGGCCATGTGAACGCGGCATTTACACGTCCGAGTGCTGCAGATGCTGCCGTCGAACCTACAGAGACATCTCTTATTAAGTAAAATCCGCCTTCTAAGAAGAAGGCGGCTTTGAATTGCCCCTGGAAGGGGCTATTTCCTTACATCTACCTCATCTGTAACTTCTATTGAGCCTTATGCTCTAGCTCTTGTTTATCTACGACTACAATATCAGTAAAAATGCGATGAACTTCTGGAATCACCCATATTTCTCGTTTCCTCTTACTTGTGGTGTATAAGAAGGTCTTTTTTAGCATGGGTGTAATTCAGGCAATAGCCTTAAGAGACAATCACCACCGCCAAAGGCGGTGGTTTTGGGATGACAATAAAAAGAACGGCGTGTCACTGGAAAAACAATCGCAATCAATGCTAGTCAAGAGCTTGCAGCATTCACTTGTTTTAACGATTAAATAGCAATGGCGGTAATCACGGATTAACCGCCTTGCTCTTATAAACCGATAACTTACGGTATGAGATAACGACCTTTCACCCTCTGATATATTCCACCCATCACTTCAATCAATAAATCACATTTGTAAGCACACTATTTTGCGGCAGTTAACTCAATAAAGGCGGCGGTGTACATTTTCAGATTCAGCATAAACTGCTTGTAGGTAATAAATTCTTTCTCCGTGTGGCCCGTGTATTCCACGCCCGGCATGGCGGGGCCAAAACTTAAGGCGTTGGGGAATAATTTACTGTTGGTTGAGCCACCAATGGCCACAGGTTTGGGTGACGCAATACCGGTAAAGTGGGCAAACACATCGAGTAAGGTTTGCTGATGCGGCGCATCCTTCATCACCATAGGCTCGCCCCAATAACTTTCCACATCGGTGAGTGTGACTTGATGCTGAGCTTGCCATTTGTTCAGCGCGTCCTTGGCTTGGGCTGAGAGTAACTCAGGCGTTTTGCCCACAGGGCGACGTAGATTAATGGTGACTTCCGTTCCTTTGCTTGTTTGCGCAACGACTGTGGGAGCCAGCGTTAAGGCGCCCATAAAATCATCTTTATAGGCCAGCTCACCAAACTGCTCGGCATAAATCCCCAAACCCACTAACTCATTCATGGCGGCGACAGTAAGTGCCGCCGTGGTTTTAGGCCAAGTATATGGCTGCAGTAACGCGGCCAAATGCGTCACGGCATTCACCCCATCTTCAGGCGTAGAGGAATGGGCCGCCTTACCGTCTGCAAAAATATGCAAGTCGCATGCGGCCTGCTCGCAAGTGCGCTCGAATCGATACTTCATCCCCAGCTGGTTGGAGGCGCTCGTTTGTAATTGTTCAAACAAGCTTGGAGTGATGGCATGAATTTGCGCCTCGGCTTGCTGCGGCACTTGGCTGGCAAAATAGCCGCCGGAGAATGCCGTTAAGCTAGGGACATTCGTTGCCGCGCCCGGCTCCTGCGTTGACTCGATATTCGGTACAGTAAAGCCAATCTTACTCCACCCCTTTTCGGCGGTGACCACAGGATACTCAGCATCTATGGTGATATTCATCTGCGCTGGAGTGTAATGGGTTAAAAAAGCTTTTAGTGGATCCCAATCTGACTCTTCGGCTAAATACACCAACAGCTCAATGCGTTTTTCCCGTTTGAGTTGTTTATCTTTGATGGCCTTCATCGCATACATGGCGGTGACAATCGCGCCTTTATCATCTTCGGTGCCGCGACCTATCAGCTTGCCAGGTTCAGACTCGATATCCAGCACATAGGGACTTTTGGCCCAGAGCGCGGGATTGGCGGGCTGGACATCGCCGTGGGTGACTATGCCTAACTTCTCAGCGCCCTGTGAGCGTTGGGCATCGACAGCATTGGCATCAAGACCAATCAATACTACATAACCATGGTCGGCATAATCGAGCCCGAGTTCTTGGCTCAGGCTTTTTAAACTCGACTTAAAACCAATAAAGGCAGGATTAGTATCGGGCGTTTGCCCCTCCACCGCTTGGGTATTAAAACTGACTAAGTGAGCAAGACTCTTGACCATCTGCGTATCATAGGTGCTCACCGCATAGTCGGTCACCTTAAGTGCATCTTGGCTGAGTGAGGTTGATGAGGCCACAGCTTGCGTTGATGTCCACAGCGCTGCGGCTATTAGGGAATAAGAAAAGCGACGACAGAGGTACGTATAGTTAAACTGAGGCAATTCCATAGAGGTCCTATTTATTATTTGTATGATTAGGGACTTACATTAAAACGCCCCAAGACAATGGCTTTATCCTTTGCCAAATATTGCCTTGGTGCACGGCTCAGTTTGCCATAGTTCTCCCGTTAAAAACCGCAGGCTAACCATTTGTTACAAACAAAACACAAAATCGATGGAACCCTTAGGCAAATACATGCTAAACAGTCAGCTTAAAATAAGCTTAATGGTTGTTAACACCATTAACCCAACAGAATAATAATCACCGAACGGGGAATTGACATGAAGGGACTAAGCCTAAAATCACAGGCCCTTAACGCGCAGGCACTTAAGCCGCAAGCAATCAAACTGACCTTTAGCGCTATCACACTCGCCCTCGCCTTAAGCGGCTGTAGTGCACAGCACAGCGATACAACGACGCAGGCGAAAGTCGCACCGAATGCAATGTCGGCGCAAATCATCAGCCAAAATGCCAGCAACCCTTTCTTTAAACCCTATGATACGTTTATGGAAATTCCGGCCTTCGACAAGATTAAGCCCGAGTATTTCCTCCCTGCATTTAAGGCTGGTATCGCCCAGCAACACGAAGAAATTCAAGCGATTGTCGATAACAAAGACAAACCGACCTTTGCCAATACCATCGAAGCGATGGAGTTTTCGGGCGATCTCGTCACCCGCGTATCCAACGTTTTCTTTAACTTAACTGGCGCTGATACTACTCCTGATCTGCAAGCGATTTCCAAGGAAGTCTCGCCAATGTTATCGTCTGCCGAAGACGATATCTTACTGAACGATAAGCTGTTTCAACGTGTTAAAGCCGTTTATAACAACAAAGACAACCTGAAGCTCAACACGGCGCAGGCCAAATTACTCGAAGACACCTATAAATCCTTCACCCGTGGCGGTGCTAACCTCAGCGAGCAGGATAAAACCAAGCTGCGCGCCCTGAATGAAGAAATCGGCAAGCTTAACTTAGCCTTTGGTGACAATCTGTTAGCCGAAACCAATGCCTTCGAGCTAGTGATTGATAAGCAAGCTGACCTGTCTGGTTTACCCGCCGATGTGATTGCCACTGCCGCCGAAACCGCGAAAAAGCGTGGCCATGAAGGCAAATGGGTATTTACCACTTCACGCCCGTCTATCACGCCGTTTTTAACCTATGCCGATAATCGCGAGTTACGCGAAAAGCTCTATAAGGGGTATATCGAGCGAGGTAACAACAATAATGCCAATGATAACAAAGTCATTCTGGCAAAAATTGCCGCGCTGCGTGCCGAACGAGCGCAGCTTATGGGCTATAAAACCCATGCGAATTTTGTGTTAGAAGAGCGTACAGCTAAGACACCTGAAAATGTCTATGGCTTACTCAATAAAGTCTGGCCAGCAGCCCTTGCCCAAGCCAAGGCTGAGGTTGCAGATATGCAGGCCTTAATCGACAACCAAGGCGGCAAGTTTAAGCTGCAAGCTTGGGATTGGGAATACTATGCCGACAAAATCCGTGTCGCGAAGTACAACTTTAACGAGCAGCAAACTCGCCCTTATTTCTCCCTCGACAGCACCCTAAAAGGCGTGTTCTACACGGCCAATCGCCTCTATGGTTTAACCTTTAAAGAACGTACCGACTTACCTAAATACAACCCCGAAGTGCGCACTTGGGAAGTGTACGATAAAGACGGCAAGCTTATGGCCATCTTTATGGGTGACTATTTACCCGTGATAGCAAACGCGGCGGCGCTTGGATGAACTCGTTCCGCAAGCAATACCATCATATGAACGGTGTCGATTCTAAGCCCATTATTGTCAACGTGTTGAACTACCCTCGCCCAGCGGGTAATGAGCCCGCGTTGCTCACATTCGATGAAGCCAGCACCCTGTTCCATGAGTTTGGTCATGCGCTGCACGGCATGTTATCCAATGTTGAATATCGCTCTCAAGGCGGAACGGCAGTACCTCGCGACTATGTAGAATTCCCTTCACAGGTCAACGAAAACTGGATGACTCAGCCCGAAGTGCTCGCGCAATTTGCTAAGCACTACAAAACCGGTGAAGTGATCCCACAGGAACTGGTGAAAAAAATCCAAGCCGCCAGCAAATTTAACCAAGGCTTTGCGACCGTTGAATATATGGCCGCCACTAAGCTCGATTTAGATTGGCACACCCTGACCGATACCACGCCTAAGGATGCCGCCAAGTTTGAAGCCGACTCCTTAGCCGCCATGGGATTGATTAATGAGATCAGCCCACGTTACCGCAGTACTTACTTCTCGCACATCTTCGCGGGCGGTTATTCTGCCGGTTACTACAGCTACCTCTGGTCAGATATTTTAGGCGCCGATGCCTTCGAAGCCTTTAAAGAAAATGGCATTTTCGATAAAGCGACCGCCGATGCCTTCCGTAACAACATCTTGTCTAAGGGTGGCAGTGACGATCCTATGCTGATGTATAAAAACTTCCGTGGTAAAGAAGCTGGCATTGAGCCGCTGCTACGTAGTCGTGGTCTGTTAGCGGATTAATCGCATCCCTCAGGGAAATGCAAACAGATAAAAATGGGGAGCTAAGCTCCCCATTTTATTGCGCTTTAACGCACAAACTGACAAATGAAACCAATGCTTAGCTAAACAGCTCCACTGGCGTATCGTTAGGGGTAAGCTGCAACTGGGTTTCAAACGACATGCCCAATTTATTCAGCAGCGACTTAGAGGCCTGATTATGCGGGCTGACTATCGCGACAATCCGTTCAATCCCTAAGGTTTTACCAAACTCCAGAGAGGCCTTAGCGGCTTCAAGCGCATAACCTTTACCCCAATACTGCGGCAAAAAGGCATAGCCTAAGTCCACGTCCGCCAGCGTCGGCCGTTTAATCAGGCCGCAAATGCCAATCGGAAAGCCATTTTCGGCCAGCACCACAGCAAACAAGCCGAAACCATGCTCGCGATAGCTAATCGCTGGGCCATTGGCGATATAGTCCTTGGCATCCTGCAAACTACGCACGCCCTTATCTCCGATATTGTCGATAAATCCTTGGGTGTTGAGTAATACCAAAATAAATGACGCATCATCGGGCGTTAACTGCCGCAGCAGTAATCTTGGGGTTTGGGCAATTTGCATACTAAGGACTCCCATTCAAAGGGGATAAACTAGGTTATAGGTAACGGGCGTACTGGCTGCCATCCTTTTGCGGTTTTTTCGGTGCGGCTACTGCAGGGGTGCCAACGTATAAAAAGCCAACGATTTGATCCTCTGGTGCTAAGCCTAATGCCGCATTTACATTGGCATCAAAGGCAAAATCCCCCGTGCGCCACACTGCGCCTAATCCTAAGGCAAACGCGGCCTGCTGCATTGCCATCGTAGCGCAGCCCGCTGCGATTTGCTGCTCAAGCACTGGCACTTTAGGATGTTGTTGGGTTTTCGCCACAACCGTAATCACCATTGGCGCGCGCATCGGCATCCCTTTGGCTTTATTGATAAAATCTTCATCGGCGCCGCTGGCTTTGGCCGCGTTGACATAGATATCCGCTAAGATGTCTAACCCTTGGCCTGTAGCAATAATAAATTCCCACGGAGCTAAGGCGCCATGATCTGGCACTCGAATCGCCGCATCTAAAATGATTTTAAGCTCGCCCTCGTTGGGTGCAGGCGCGGTTAATCTAGGGGTGGATTGGCGGGTGAGTAAAAGTTCGATAGCGTCCAAGTGATTATCCCTGTTCTTAAAAATGGGTGCGTATAAATTGGCTCAAGCATAGCAAATTGCGGCTAAAGAGGTAAAAAAAATCCCACGCTAGGGTGGGATTGAAAGTATTGCAAGCAACATCGCTCGGCTTACTTTACGCCATAACGCTTAGCGATAAAGTAATCCAGACTGGTATAACGCCCACCTCCCAAGCTTAAGAGTGCCAGCAGCATAATGAAATAGGTCGCCGCAAACTCAATACCATTATTCAACACCACCAAGTTACCCGAACTGGTTAACCAATCGTAATTGCCGTATTCCTGTAACAGGGATTTAGCCTTATCCAGCTTATCACCCGCCTTGAGCACCCGCTCATTGGCGAGCCATGAACTGCCATCGGCAATCGCCAGCCAACCATTAGGCCAATGCACAGTAAACGCCGCCACCAGCATGGTTACCATCAAAGGGATAGAGATCAGCCGCGTCGCTAAGCCAACGAGTAATAAAAACGCACCAAAAAACTCAGTGCTCGCCGCCAGCGCCGCCATTAACGTCGGCATAGGTAAACCCAGTCCCCAGTCGGGATTAGCAAACCAAGCTACTGTGTCTTCAAAGTGTGCGAGTTTGTTATAACCAGCCTGCATTAACACTGGCGCGAGATAAAGCCGAAGGGCTAAGGGGGCAAGGCCCTCACCATAACGGCACACATTGAGGAATTTTTGATAAAGGTTAACAAGGGACATGGGCAATCTCAGAATTAGATGGAGTCGCCCAATAGACCTTGGCTTAGGGATTAATCTTTCGGGGCTTCTACTACTTTTTCGATCCCCTCTTGATTTAATTCACGAAGATCTTGAATAAGTTTGTTCAGCTTTTTATAAAAATGCTTGGACTGCTTAGGCGACAGACTGGCATTGATAGTGAGTAACAAGCCGCCGAATGCTTCGGTATTTTGCCTTAAAATGGCGCGATGTTTTTCTGACTTAAGCTCGTCAGGGCGCGTCATCAGCAGGGTCAATCGCTCGGTCAGCAGCGGAATATCGCTGCGCTGCCCGAGGGCAACTTCAAATTGGCGCAGCCATTCGTGGCGGTAATCGAGCCACATATCTAAGGTCGACAGTCGCTGTTGATTATATTGATGAATAAGCGTTTTTTGCTCATCCGTTACGCTACCCAACCAGTCATCGAATTGCTCGATAAGATTCTCATCGGCCTCCAGCTGTAACTGCTCAGGGGTTTTACCAGCAAATTCCTTAATCAATTCCTGCTCGTCTTTTCGCGACTGGGTAAGAATTTGCTTCACCTGTTCATCGGTTAACGATGAGATAATCGGCAACATTTCCGGCAGCGCAAACTCAAATAACCGAAACCAATGCCGCTTGGCGAGTGTGACATGCTCGGCCCACAGCGCGGGAGTTAAGGTATTGGTTTGGATCTGCTGCTCAACTTCGGTTAGCTGTGCCACATAATGACCGAGTTCTTCGGATTGGTGCCAAAGCACAAACTTGTCGATAAGCCCATCGACGACCTTTTGCTGGTTTTTATCTAGGCTGACATAGTCATCCAACTCCCAACCTATGGCCCAGTCGAGAAAATGATAACTAAATTTGGTCGAGCAGGCCGTTAAGCCAAACAGCAACACCAGTAACAACACACCTTTTTTCATCAATTTGCATCCGTTCAGCCTTGGTCATCCTATGACACTGAGGTTAATGGAAAGTTTATTTTTTAACACAACAAACATAACCAAGCAGTGGCAGTGAGAAACAAAATACTTAAGATGCGTGGCTGATAAGTGGCCAAAAATGATCGAACCAGTCGAAGTATTCCTGCTGCCGCTCGCCATGGGTGTGCGCCGCCATCAATAATGCCCAATACACGGCAAACACCCAATACATCTCGATGGCGGCGGGTATCGCCTTAATGGCATCCGAGGTTAAGCCGGGGTGCCCTGCCAGATACTGCCGCACTAACAGATACCGCTGCGCAGGCGTTAATTGGTGAGTGGCGAGCACAACGGCCAGCTCACACAGTGGATGGGAGGTGGTTGCATACTCAAAGTCGATGCAATACAACTGGTTATCTTTAAGCAGCAGATTATGGGGATTTAAGTCGCGATGGCAAAATTGCGCCGCGACTAAACAATCGGCTAAGGTCGCCGTCCAGCCATGGATCTGCGTTTGTATGCTGAGTAATTGCGCCAATCGGCTCTGCCACGCCTCGCAGTTACCAACTGCGGCAAAGGCTAACAACTGCGCGTGATATTCCTGCCATTGTTCAGTGATACTGATGTGGTACGGCCCAGTCGCTTGCTCGCGAAGCTGTTGCAGCAATTGCAGTAATAGGCTGTGGGCGCGATTCGGCGTTAAGGCTTCTAATAAGGCGAGCCGTTCGGACTGATACCAAGCCTGCTTGTCTGCTGCGCCCTTGATATCAGCATTAGACTGCAACCAAGCCTCAATGTGCGCTTCACCTAGGCCAAAGGTTGCCGCACTGCATTGAGACTCTAATTCTTTCCAGCTTAATTCTTTCGAGCTTAAGTTTTGCAGGCTCAGATCTAGATAACATGATGCCATACTTGGCTCGCGTGGCACCTGGGGTTGCTCAAGTCGATCAATACCACTTGCCGAAATAGCCTTTTCGGTAACCAGATTTGCCCTGCCCTCAATATCCTCCATCAGCGGTGCAAACGGATGTGCTATGGGAAGGCTTGGTAGAGATTGCGCAAAGATAAATTCGCTTAGGTAATAACGCTGATCGCCACTCACCCACAGTAACTCGGGGGCAAGCTTTGCCTTGGCAAGATGGCGCCAATAAAACAACTCTTGCTCCCGTGAACAAAAGCTGTCGGCAGCATCGGCGTTTTCTCGTAAGACATAATGTGCCGTCGGTGTCTCGATATGATAGTTGTGGTTACTTAATCCATCCGCTAACGGCTGGATTTGCCTGATATCAGTAAGCCCAGCCTGTGCTAATACCGCAAGCAGCGCATCCTTGTCCTGCCCAATAATCGGCGGCATTAGCGGCTTACCACAACAATCATGTTAAATAGCGTATTAGGCATTCGCAGCCCCTGTGTATTGGCCATCATCTGTTGATATCTGCCGCAGTTAGCCGAGTAGTTTTGCAGCGCTCGACTCAATGTGGGGATTGCGGCTATCGGCAAGGGTGGCGCGCCAGAGGAAATAGCCGACAACCGCTAGGCCAACGTAGAGCACGAATAATAAGGAGGTCAGCATCAGTCCCTTACTGAGGTAAAGGTAAATCGATACCAAATCGATAACCACCCAATACAGCCAATTTTCCAACACTTTTTTGGCGACTAAATAGGTCGTCATCACCGCAAAACAAGTGGTCGCCGCATCGAGGTAGGGAAAAGAGGCCTGAGTAAAGGTTGCCATCCCATGGCCAACGCCAAGGGAGACAATACCAGTCGCGACAATCAACTTTAAATGGGTTTTCAGCGGCCAAGTAGTCACTTTCACCCCTTGATGCTTATCGCCGCCTTGGGTCCAGAGCCAGTAACCATAGAGTGCCATAGCCATATAATAAATATTCAGCACCGACTCCATCAGCAGTGCCACTTTCCAAAATAAGACAGTGTAAATGGCCGTGCTGGTAAATGCCGCCGCCCAGCACCAAACGCTTGCCTTCATGGCCAGTAGCAAATAGGCCATGGCCAATACCACAGCTAAGGCTTCCCATGCGGTCATCACATGGACTTCCCCTAGGGCTGCATTAACACTATTGACCAGCGTTAACCATAATTCTGTCATTGCCTTACTCTCACTCTATATCGCTTGCTTGAACCACTTCGCTTTAGCGTTCAAGTTAACTCAGGGCGTTACTCGCTGTGGGCTAAATTCAGCTCACCACCAATAAACTTACATACAAACACCGCTTTACCCCATTTTTCATGGGCGGCTTGCATCTCGGTCGCTAACATTGCCATCACGTCTTGATAGTCGCCACACACTTGCGTCGCCATAGCATTGGTAACACGTTGAATCCTTGGGTAACTGTCCAAGCGATGGATAAACCATTTGATCGGGTCGAGATAATTTTCATGAAAGGGATACATGCTAATTTCAGCGGTGAGTTTCATCTTCACTCCTTGGGTCAAATGCTAATAATGCAATCGTCAGGCGGTGACGCAATGAGCGAGCACAACCTGACATCTGATGTATCATTTTAAGGGATTACATAAACTTAACGTTTAGTGTGACCCCAATTTGGCGTGGGTCGCCGTAGCGGATATATTGCTTTTCCGCCCAGCCGTTATCCGGCTCATTACCAAAATAGAAACCACGCACACCATATTCTTCATCGAACAGGTTGTGGCCCCATAAATAAGCCGACCAAGCACTCGCCTCGTAACCTACACGCGCATTCACTATGGTGTATGGCTCAGAGCGCGAGTCGTTGCTGTCTGAGTAATAAAACTCACTCTTACCACTCATGTTGACGTTGGCAAACCAACCCGAGTTCGCACGATAGGTGCCGCCTAAGCTGTAGGTTAAGTGTGGTGAATGGGCCAAATCGCGGCCAGTTAAATCCACATCGCTACCGTATTTATCTTGGTACTGGTAATCGCCGTACGCCGTCTCTAACCAACCTAGGCTTGAGTAAAACTGGAGATTATCGGTGGCATACCAAGTGGCGTCCAACTCCGCACCGTAGTTGTGTGAGCTACCCGCATTTTCAGTGTAGAGGATAAAGCGTTGTGGCTTGTTAGGATCTTGCTGGGATGCGGCCACTTGCTGATCCTGTCTGTCCATATAGAACAGCGCCAGATTAGTGTCGATAAGCCCTTCAAACCAATGGGATTTAAGACCGATTTCGTAGTTATATAGGGTTTCGGTATCAAACTCTTTTTTATCATTGAGTTCGACTGGCAAGGTCATGTTAAAACCGCCCGCCTTGTAACCGCGCGCCACTCTGGCGTACACATTATGGGATTCATTCAGCACTTTGCTCAGCGCAATATGGCCGCCCCACATGGTTTCGCTAGGGTCAAAATTATCATTATTGGTGTCTGAGTAATGGCTATTGCGACGCTCAACCCGCAGCCCCACAGACAAGGCATAATCGGCGCCTAAATCCGTATCCAGCTGACCAAATACGGCGTAATTAGTTGCTTCATATTCGGAATCTAACACCTCATCGGGCCAAGTATTATATTCAGAATACAGTTGGTTATCTTCTTTAAGGTTCATCGCATAAACCCCAAGTAACCAGTCGGTTGAGCCGGCAAAAATACGGCCTTGGTCGGTCGAGCTTAAACGGAACTCTTGGGATAAGGTTTTACGCTGACCGGTTTTGTCCCAGAAGTAATCGTACTGACAAGGGGCGAGATTGCCCTCATCCTCACATTGCTTGGAGGCCCAATATTCAGGGTTAGCCCAATCGCCATCGTAGCTATAATGGTGATCGGTATTGGCAAATGAAGTCAGCGAGGTTAATTCAAACGACTCAGCGCCCGAGTAAGTTGCTTTAAATCCTGCGCCCGTGGTGCGCTGGCTATCGACACCCGGCTGATCCGAAATAGTATGTTTAGGATCGTTAGTTAAGCTCCAGGCATCGTAGCCATTATCAAAATCGGCATGCAGCAGAGTTAAATCGAGTTGCAGATTATCGGTGGCATACCAGCGTAATTTAGCGCGGCCAGTAAATTCATCACGACCATTGGTATCTTCTTTATTTAAATAGAGATTATCGCGATAACCGTTTTGTTGATGTTGCTGCAACGACACGCGGTACAACAATTTACCCGAATCGGTTAACGGCCCTGAGCTAAAACCGCTGAAGGTTTGGAGGTCATCATTACCTAAAGAGACCTCGGCGCCATGTTCAAACACATCGGTCGGGTCGTTGCTCTTTAGGTAAATCAAGCCTGCTAACGCATTGGCGCCATAGCGAGTACCCTGCGGGCCGCGTAACACTTCGACCTGCTGCAGATCGTACATGCTCGACACCATGCCGATACCAGATAAATCAATATCATCAATGATATAACCTACAGATGAGTTAGGCGCACCTTGATATTGCTCCTGCTCTCCTACGCCGCGGATCTGGAAATACTTAGGACGTGAGCTGCCACCCGACCAGTTGAAGTTGGCGATGGAATTCATCACGTCTTCAAAGTGCTGGGCACTTTCATCTTGAATTTGCTGGGCATCGATAACGGTAATGCTCGATGGCATTTTCTCTAAACTGGCACTGCGAAAATCCGCCGTCACCACCATGATTTCCATATCATTGCTAGGCTCAGGTTTATCGATAGCATCGGTTTGCGCCCATGCGGCCGTGCTTAATGCCGCCGAAATGGCCAGCGCTAATGGCGCACGCGTTAACGATAAGGAGAAGGTGGAACTCTTGGTAGACTTTTTGTTAGACATAGGACCTCAAATACATGTTTGAGATCCGGCAACGAATAAGCGATTCAGAAGTGTGCTGTTGATTGGCCCATTCCTACGCCGGTATTAGCCGGATCAGGTTCTAAGGGTTCGTCTGATGACATCTCAGTCTGCCACTTTGTTGGCAAACACCCCTTGGCGGCGCTAAGTATACATGACAAGCAGGAAAGAAAGACACTTAGAAATGAAAAATGCCAGCATTGCTGGCATTTTTTGGCTTAATGGCCGTTTAATCGATATCGACTCAGGGTTGGCGTAACTAAATACTGCAATTTTCTTTAGCCCACACTCACATTCACACTAACATTCGCAAAACATTAGTTTGAATAAGTCTCGCGCACATAAACATCGAAGTTCGCCACTTGCGCATTTGGAGCCACGGCCGACACTTGTAGCTGTTGTTTGCCGTGTAATTTCACCGATTTCCAACTGGTAGCTTCATCTTCGATGGTAAAGCCGCTGGCGTCATACCAAGTGAACTTGTATTGCACTCGCATATCGCTTGAGGACTTGCTGACGATCAACGCCGAACCTTGGATCAGATCGCCAACGCGGCGCGCCTCAACCCCTTCAACACTGATATCACGGGCGAAGCTGTTGTTATCAACGCGGGTTTCTCCCAGAGAGTTCACCGAAATACCCGCCGTATTGGTGCAGGCGCCGAGTGTCAGTGCTGCAGCCAAGATTAATCCACTGTAAATTGCTTTCATTTTGTTTTCCCTCACTCACAAAAACCTAGGTGCCGAACAACGGATGGGCAATGACACTACGCGACGCCAGCTGAACTTATGCTTAACGTACTCATCTTGCCCCACCCTCGCGATTAATCGATCAAAAAGTGCGCCCTTGCGGTTGCGATCAACTGCTTACGATTGGTTTGCCAACAATTGATGTTCACATTGGCGACCCGTCGACCCTGACGGGTGATACGGCATTCTGCAAAGCTGTCCTTATGCAGGCCAGCACGAAGGTAATCAATGGAGAAATCGACTACTTTTGGCACTTTTGCCGTTTGCATAAACACCATTAATTGCACTATGGCTGACATTTCCATAAAACCAGCAATCACCCCGCCATGAATCGCGGGCAGGATTGGATTACCGATATTATCGTCCTTGGCAGGGAGTTTGAAAATCAGCTCATCGCCAAAACGCTCGACCTTCATGCCAATAAACTTAGCATAAGGCACATGTTCGAGTAGATGACCAAAGTCGTTCAGCTCGGTGGCGCGTTTTACAATTCCCTGCACATCGAGGGTTTTCGGCTCGGTCGGCTTATTTGAGTTCATCTGTCTCTCCTAAAGGCAGCACGGCTTCTCCCATCAAGGCTTGTCTAAAGGCATCGCCCACCATTTCAGGGCTGATGCGCATAAAGGAGCCCACCGCATGGGCGATAGGATCATCAATGCTGTCCTGATAGGCGATGGCTCGCGTAAAGGCGATATTGGATGACAACTTATAACACTCGGCAAAGCCATAAACTGGCTTATGGGGCTGCGCGGGCTTCATATAATCGACCCGTAAGTCGAGGGTGGGCGAAATCTCTAGAGATTGATATTTTTGAAAAATCGCACTCACCACGGCGCTGCCACAGGCAGTGTCCATCAGGGTGGTGATCACCCCGCCGTGAATCACGCCCGTATCGGGATAACCAATTAACTCAGTGCTATAGGGCAACTCAATCAGTACATGGTGCTCACTGGCTTCGAGCACGGTTAACCCTAAGCGACGGCACTGGGCGAGCTGATCGACAAATCGCTGCGCCATTTGAGTCAGCGGGAAAAACTCGGGATTGACCTTCATTGACCTTGGCTCAGCATGGGTCCCAGTGGCTCTCCGCCAACGAGATGAATATGGATATGGTACACTTCCTGTCCGCCATGTTTGTTGCAGTTCATGATCAAACGATAACCATCTTTGGCAATCCCCGCCTCTGCCGCCAGTTTAGCCGCCACTGTCATCATCCGGCCGAGTGCAGGTTCATCCGAGGCTTTCATATCATTTGCAGTTGGGATCAAATGATTCGGCACAATCAGAATATGGGTTGGCGCCTTTGGTGAGATGTCTCTAAATGCGGTCACCAGCTCGTCTTGATACAGGATGTCAGCGGGAATTTCGCGGCGGATAATTTTGCTGAAAATGGTTTCTTCGGCCATGGGGAGTCCTCCTTGGGTTAATTGGGATAGTATACTAGCAATTCAACGCTTTGTGTCTCCAGATATTTTGCGTTTCATTTGCCTGTTGTGCGCATTTTTGGCAGCATGACGCCCATTAAAACGCATCGGTTTTACAGGATAAATTATGATCCACTATCACATCATTCCCGTCGATCCCAAGGCGCACTTGTTCGCCGTCACCATGACGGTACAAAAGCCTCACCCTAGGCAAGTTTTTAGCCTGCCCGCGTGGCTTCCCGGCAGTTATATGGTGCGGGATTTTGCCAAGAACATTATCGATCTCAAAGCCACAGGCGCTAACGGCGAACCGCTTAAGCTCACTCAACTAGATAAACAAACCTGGTCGGTCGAACATCAAAGCACCCAACTTACTTTAACCTATCAAGTTTATGCTTGGGACTTGTCGGTACGCACCGCGCACCTCGATATGACCCACGGTTTCTTTAACGGCAGCAGTGTGTTTTTAGCCGCCCACGGCTTTGAGGCTAGTTTACACAAAGTAACAATGGCGGCGCCGACCGAGCCAAGCCTAAGCGAATGGCGACTCGCCACTAGCATGACACGTCAAAGCGGTGATGAATTTGCCTTTGGTGAGTTTTGCGCGCAAAGCTATGACGAACTTATCGATCATCCGGTTGAAATGGGGCTATTCACCCACGCCAGTTTTGAAGCCTGTGGCGTAAGACACGATATCGTACTAAACGGTCGCCACCGCGCCCATATGCCGAGACTCTGCCAAGATTTAAAGGCGATTTGCGAGTATCAAATCAAGCTGTTTGGCACGCCAGCGCCCTTTGAACGTTATCTGTTTATGACAACAGTGCTCGACAATGGCTTTGGAGGTTTGGAACACAGGGCATCGACGGCACTCATGTGCTCGCGCAAGGATTTACCGCTGTCAATGGATGCGCCGATTAATAATGACTACCGCACCTATTTATCGCTCTGCAGCCATGAATATTTCCACAGCTGGAACGTTAAGCGCATCAAGCCAGAATGCTTCTTACCCTATCAACTCGAGGCGGAAACCTATACGCCGCAGCTGTGGGCCTATGAGGGCATCACCTCCTATTATGATGATTTCCTTACCTATCGCGCAGGCTTAGTCGATGAGCAAAGCTACTTAGATATGCTGAGCGAAACCTTTACCCGGGTATACCGCAGTCAAGGCCGCTTTAAACAAAGCATTAAGGACTCGAGTTTTAACGCTTGGACTAAGTTCTACAAGCAGGATGAGAACGCCCAAAACGCAATTATCAGCTATTACACTAAGGGCGCCCTGTTTGCCCTGTATCTGGATTTAACCCTCAGAAGCGAGACTCAAGGAAAATACAATCTCGACGATCTAATGACCATTCTGTGGCAGGAATATGCCCTGCAAAATCGCGGCACCACGGATAAATGTCATCAAAGGATTGTTGAACGCTTATTGGGGCGCGATTGCCAAGATCTCTTCGCCTATTTAGACAATACCGACGATATTCCGCTCTCACCGCTACTGGCCGAGTTTGGGGTTGAGTTTACGTTACGCGCGAGTAATGGGGCGCAGGATGTCGGCGGAGGCTCGGCCAAAGGGTATGAGATTGCCTTTGGCGCTAAGACGCAAGCCGCACCAATCGGCCTTAAAGTAACCACGGTCGCCCAAGGCAGCCCTGCGCACCTCGCGGGCTTAAGCGCCGGAGATATCTTAATTGCGGCGGATAATCTACAGGTGACAGGTCAATTTGAAGCGCAACTTCAGCAATACCCACTCGGACAACACCTAAGCCTGCATTGGTTTAGACGCGATGAATTGATGACGGGAGAACTTACTATTACCGCCGCGCCCAAGGATACGGTTTCACTAGCTATCACAGACAAAGATAAATTGAAGGCTTGGTTAGGTCGTTAATCTATAACGAATTAATTCTTAAAGCATAAAGTACAAAAGGGGCAATCGTATCGGCGATTGCCCCTTTTATTTGCTTATTAGTTTGATTAAACCTTGGCTTGATAGAAGTTTAGTTCCATTGCATATTGGCTTAGCGATCAATCAAAAATGCGTTACACCACCACATCGTGTAAATAGGTTTGTGCCCAGGCAATCGCCTGACCACGGCTCGACACACCAATCTTACGGAATACGCGGTAAAGATGGGTCTTAATGGTGCTCTCACTCACAAACAATTGATTAGCGATGTCAAGGTTAGTGCTGCCAGAAAGCAAGGCTTGTAACACTTCACGCTCACGTATGGTCAATGGCTCGGTATCTTCGAAGAGTCCAAAGTCATCATTCACCCCGTTTACCAATTGGATAGGGATCACTCTGTGTCCACGCAGAATGTTGGACAAACCAAGACTGATCTCAGTCAGTCCCGCATCGAGATAAAATACCCCAGCTGTCGTCGAGGCTTGCATCAAAAAACGGGCATCAACCTGCTTAGGGAATTGGATATAGACGACTCGCACACTCTGGTGTTCGCGGGCAAGCAGGCGTTGAAATTGATAGGCTTTCTGAAGGTCGACAGTGGAAAGGTCTATCACCACCATGGAGGCTTGGTTATCCTTGATTTGCTCACACATCTCGTCAGGATTCACCTGCGACAACTTCACCAGAAATTCCTGTGGCCAGCGGCCGGCCAGTAATTCCATCAGCACTTGTGATCTTGACACTACAATCCAATGTAATATTTTGAACATCCTGCTCACTCCCTGTCTGGTTAACGATTATTCATTTTGAGAGGGAAAACATCTCTCAATACCACTTCAACATCCGTTCAATAGACTTCCAAGTCTACCGTGTACACGATATTAGCATTAGATAAAACAGATTCAAAAGACTTACGATAAAAATATTTACCGTACGCAAATCAAAAACTTCTGCAACTTTAGCACTGAACATTGTCAATCAGAAGGCTGAATTTAAACTGAAAATAATGCGCTATTCACATTTCAAAGGCGTAAAATAAAACGACACAAACTATAAGGAAATATCATGTCCAACCATCAGCCAACCCCAGTCGAAATGAAATCATATCGGGTATGGGACAGACCAACCCGCCTCTTTCATTGGATCAATCTTATTCTCGTGCTCGCCCTACTCATCGTTGGCGGCATGATGATGTTTCGCAGCAACTTAGGCATTACCGAACTCTCAGGCAAGATTGGCCTTAAAACCCTGCACGTGATCATTGGCTATGGGTTTGCGCTTAATTTACTGATCCGCCTTATTTGGGGTTTTATGGGCAATAAATACGCCCGCTTTAGCCATATGTTCCCCAACGCTAACAGCATGGCCGAGCTAGAAACCTATAAAGTGGAGCTTGCCGCGGGGAAAAATCCCCAATACCTAGGACACAATCCTAAGGGGAAATTTGCCGTACTCGCCATTATGCTTTTGTTAGTCACTATCATGCTAACCGGCCTTATTCGTGCTGGTACAGATATTTACTATCCGCCCCTCGGCAGCACAGTGCAAAGTTATTTAGCGGCTGCGGATGTTGAGCCCAGTAGCTTAAAACCCTACGATGCCACTGGCGTTGATACAGATAAAGCCAACGCACTCAAGCCCATAAAAGGACTTGCAGGTGAAGTACACGTTTACGCCGTGTACTTGTTGATACTCCTCATAGTGCTGCATGTGTTTGTTGTGGTCTATACCGAAATCAAACGCCAACCTGGCATCATTTCAGCCATGTTTTCAGGTAATAAGCTTATCCAAGGGCAACCAAAGGACGAGTGAACTAAAAGATGAATATAAAAAACGCCAGCAATCGCTGGCGTTTTTTTATAAAGCTTATACTGCAGAAAGACTTATTTCTTCAGGATAGATTCTGAAGTACGACCATCGTCATGGCAGCTTTCACAGGTAGGTTTTTGACCTACGTTCATATCGTGTGGTGCGTGACAGTCAGCACAAACTAAGTTGCCATCGTGTGGCTTATGTACTGCGTCCATTTCCGCCAAAGAACCATGGCAGCTTTGACATTGTTCAAATTCGAAAGCACCGTCAGCAGAAGGCGTACCATCCTTATGACAGCTTTCACAACCTCCTGACTCAGCATGGAAGTCTGATAATTTTTGATCCGCGGCAAATGCGGTTGGTGACAGCGCTAGCGCTGCAAGACTTGCCCCGAAAAGCACACTTAATAGTTTTTTGCTCACAATTGTATCCTCCAATGGTGATTGACAGTGGAAATTCTTGTCAGGGTGACTTCCATCTCGCAACCAATGTAAATAGCACGACTCGATTTAACTTAGCTAAGGATTGAGTAATAAGCAACCCAATCTTATGCAAAGTAACTTTATCAATATACTTAGGGGTAAAATGTGCGCTGCATCATGTAACCACATGCTTATATAAGAGTTTTACATCGAATCAACCTATGATTCACAACTTAAAACAGCCCTAACCTAATCCGAAGAAAAAGAAAAGCCCCAATAAAAAAGGAGACACTAGGTCTCCTTTTTGTAATTTTTTCTACTCGATTAACGAGTTTGTAAGGCTGCGATACGCTTTTCTAATGGCGGGTGGCTCATCATCAGCTCGGCCATTGAACGTTTGCCGTTAATACCAAAGGCTGACATTTGTGCTGGCATTGCCGAGCTTTCAGGGCCTTGGCGTAAACGCTCAAGTGCTGCAATCATCTTATGCTTACCCGCTAAACGCGCCGCACCTTCGTCTGCACGGTATTCACGGATACGTGAGAAGTAAGCCACGATAATTGATGCCAAAATACCAAACAACATGTCGAGGACAAACACGACCGCCATATAAGCGAACATGCCTAAACCTTCGCCTTCTTCATCGTTGCTCGATACGAAGTTGTTGATAATGCCGGCAACAACACGCGCCGCGAAGATAACAAAAGTGTTCACTACACCTTGAATTAAGGTCAGTGTCACCATATCGCCGTTCGCAACGTGGCTCACTTCGTGGGCGAGTACCCCTTCAATTTCGTCTTGGCTCATGCCGTATAACAGACCGGTACTCACGGCAACTAATGAGTTGTCTTTGCTTGGGCCAGTGGCGAAGGCGTTCATTTCTGGCGATTGGTAAATTGCCACTTCTGGCATTTTAATCCCAGCTTGCTGCGCTTGACGGGCAACCGTCTCCAATAACCAACGCTCAGTGCTATCACGTGGCGTGGTGATCACTTCACAGCCCATAGTCTTTTTCGCCATCCATTTTGAAATGGCTAAGCTGATGAAGGCTCCGCCGAATCCAAAAATCGCAGCGAACACTAACAGTCCACCCATAGTCGACGTATTCACGCCCAGAATAGACATCACAATTGAGGCTACCAGCAACACGGCTAGGTTAGTCGCAATTAATAAAAAAATACGCTTCATTTCAGCTCCTTTACGGCAAACACATGCCATTTAACTTTGCTCAAAGACATAATATGTCCAATTAATCGAAATTCAAGGGGTAAAGATAAGAGTTTTTCTACTCGCTAATTTTTCTCTCAATTTAGACATTGCCTTTCATGGCTCGTGAGTCTAGGGACAGTGTATTAATCTAAACTTAAATCTAGGCTCTGTCAGCGTTACAGCCAAATTCATGTGTGTTTATCTATGTTTATCGTGATTAAACTTTGTTAACATGCCAGCACATTCCGAAATTTCAGGATAAAAAAAATGACAGTCAATGCCCTACTGCTGAGCAGTTCTCGCGTCGGTGATACGCCCTATCTTTCCCATGCAATTCCTTTTATCAAACCGCTCACCACTAACGCCCAAAAATGGATTTTTATTCCCTATGCTGGCGTCAGCATGAGTTACGACACTTATTTAGCCTCAGTCGTGGCGGGATTAAGCGAACTTAGGCTCGATATCAGCGGCATTCACCAACATCCTGATCCGCGCCAAGCGATTAAAGATGCCGATGGCATTTTGATTGGTGGTGGCAACACCTTCCATTTACTGCACGAGCTATATAAGTACGATTTAGTGCATCTTATCCGTGAAGAAGTGATGAGTGGTAAGCCATACATTGGCTGGAGCGCTGGCTCTAACGTATCAGGATTGAGCATTCGCACCACCAACGATATGCCAATTATCGAGCCCCCCTCGTTTACTGCGCTAAACATAGTGCCATTTCAGTTAAATCCACATTATTCGAACTACCGCGCTCCGGGACATAATGGCGAAACCCGCGCCCAGCGCTTACTCGAATTTACTCGCGTCGATCCCATTACACCAGTCGTCGGAATCGTCGAGGGCAGCGCACTCTGGCGTCAGGGAGAAACTTTATCCCTCCTAGGTGACAATCCCGCCTATTTATTCTGTGGCGAGCAGCAAGAAATCCCTATCCCTGTGGGCAGCGATTTATCCCATTTGCTGAAATAAGACCGATTCGGCGGCGCTCTCCGCCAAAATCGGCTACAATAACTCACCAAATATGAATCGATGAGCAAGCTCATCAGGCTATGGAATGCCAATAAATACGATATAGGGAGCCAAGATTGTTCCCTACTAATCTTTAAGCGCGCCGGGTTTTACACGAGCATAGCGTGACTTAAGTGTTTGACGGCACTGCGTTCGCCCAAATATTGGGGGAGAAAACACTTGCGTCACTTAAGTAACTGCTCTAATTTCGTTGTCGAACACTTTGATTAACAAGATTAAATTTTTATTCACCCCTAAACACCTCCCGTACTATTGCATTCTAAGTGATTTATAAATCGGGAGTTTTGGGCAAATTATTAGTGCCAATTTTGCGCCTTAGCCCATGAAAGTGAGGAGTATCTATTTTGCGACTGCATTCTACATTCAACCATTTAACCCCCATCACACCGCGAAAATCGACCCAACCTACGTTTTTTCTCGGTTCTTTACTCGCTTGTATACTGGGCATCAGCAGTTTAGTGCCCGCCTATGGCGCCGACTCGACCCCAGAGAAAAAAGCCAAGGCCTTCTCCCATGACACAGTCATTGAGCTTGCCCAACAACTGGCACAAAAACCCTTCAAAGAAGCCAGAAAGGCCCCTAAGGAATTAATCGATCTCGATTACGCCACCTACAGCAAAATCAATTATCAGGAAAACGCTGCGATTTGGGGCGGAACTCCCACTAAGTTTTCGGTACAACTCTTTGCCCCCGGTTTTTTATACAAAAACCTCGTGGATATCGATGTCGTTGAAAACAGCCAAGCCTTACCCATCGAGTTAACGGAATCTTCCTTTAGCGTCCCTAACGGTGCCATTGAAAAACTACTGACTCAGGTAGGCCAATATGCGGGCGTGCGCCTGCACTACCCTATCAATGACGATGAGGTAAAAGACGAGTTCATCATGTTCCAAGGCGCGAGCTATTTTAGAGCGCTGTCTAAAGGGCAAATTTACGGTCTATCTAACCGTGGACTGGCCATTGATGTAGCCCAGCCCAAAGGTGAAGAGTACCCATTATTTAAACGTTTCTGGGTAGAACGCCCTTCTAAGTATCAAACTGCCATTGTGGTACATGCATTGTTAGACAGTCAGAGTGTCACTGGTGCCTATCGCTTTGGTATTTACCCTGGCGCACCAACGCGTGTCGAAGTGGATGTCACCTTATTTCCTCGCAGAGACATCGCCCATGTGGGCCTAGCACCACTGACTTCTATGTTCCTCTATGGCGGTTTAGATAGCTCAGATAAGCCCGATTATCGCCCTGCGGTGCATAACTCCGAAGGACTACAAATTGATCGCGGCAATGGCGAACGCTTATGGCGTCCACTCAATAACCCCAACAAATTGCAGATCAGCGCCTTTGGCGACGAAGACATTAAGGGCTTCGGCTTAATCCAGCGCCATCGCAACTTCGATTACTATGAGGATCTGAGCGCAAATTATCAGCAACGTCCTTCCGCATGGATTGAACCGCTAAACGATTGGGGTAAAGGCCAGCTAGTGCTGCTTGAAATCCCATCAAACGCCGAAACCAACGATAACATAGTCACCTATTGGGAGCCTCAGGGCGGCTTAAAACAAGGCGAGCCCTATCGTTACTCCTATCGCATCACAGCGTCTAACGATAGCCCCAGTGCCAACACTAAGGCGAGAGTGGTTCGCAGCTCCAAGGGACAAAAGCAAACGAAGGGCAAAGAACTGCTGATCGATTACAGCAATATCAAGCCGCAAGACATTGATAAAATTGCCATTGATGCCAGTATCAACAAAGGCAAAATTCTATCATCTCGCATAGTGGCTCATCCTGATATCAACGGTGCCCGCGTTTTCGTGACCTTTGAACCAGAAAGTACCAATGTGGCAGAGCTAAGAATTCAACTACGTAAGGACGAAAAGCCACTCGCTGCCACTTGGCTATATCGCTGGAACAGTGATGATTGGCCCTAGACAAATAAGCTAGATAGAAGTTAAACCATAAAAAACGCCGAACTTACGGCGTTTTTTATTACGCTTGGCTCAGCTTAACGATGATATTCTCCGCAATGTAAGGCCATTAATCTTATCTATTCATAACCTTATTTTACGGAATAACTTCTTAGGAATAACTAGGGTTAATTTTATCTAACAAAAATAGGGAACTTCAGTTCCAATTTTTGCCCCTATTTAGCGATCTCCTGAGATTTACTCACCTACCCCATAGCGTTATAGTACCCACGTCACAAAAACTGAATATTTGCAGACTCCGCTTCCTCACAAGATATCCATCTATTGCGCTCACCATATTCAGTATTAGTTTTATTTTGCTTCATGAATATGTCAGAGAAAAAATGAAGTTACCCACATTAGATGCTGCGTACTTTCGTAAGCCGACGACGATATTATTAATTGTAAGTATTTTACTTGCCCTATGTTCACTGCCAATGATTGGACGTGTGTTTTGGCTCGCGTTGGTATTACTCTGCTATACGCTTATTTAAATACTAATAATATGTTAATTCAACTATTTTAATTAACAATTATATTAACCGTTAATATCGGTCGACAATACCAAGTTTCATCAACCCATCAAATCTAGATAACTAATCATCTAGATGGATATTTAAGCTATGCCATTTTCAAATTTTAAACCAATCCTCGTGCTTTCTTTACTGTTTGCACCTAATGCCTTTGCTACTACTGTCGATTTTAGCGATTACGGTCCCTTACGGACCTATGCGCAATCGCCTACCCAAGCAGGCAGTTTAACCCCAATGCTACGTTCAGGCTTTTCCTTGCCCGAAGGACAAAAAGAGTTGCATCTCTCAGCGAGTGCGGCCAGTGTTTGGGCTGAAACCGATGATTATTTTGCCGATTACTACCATAATACCCTCGAGGGTGGTCTAACTTGGCAAATCAATGGTAAATGGATGATAGACACTAGCTATCATTGGCGTTTTAGCGGCGATAATCACTTAGACTCAGTGACCATGTGGTTTCATGATGCATTTGGGTTTAGTCAAAATGGTCGTGAAGATGCGGGTAAACACCAGAATCAAATTTTCTCGAAGGATGGGATAAATCAACACAATATTTCAGGGGAAACCCTGAATAATGCAATTACCCTTTATGTTGGTTATCAATTGTTTGAAAACCAATATCACGGTTTATCTCTGGGGGGCAGTTTATATTATAACTATGTGGACTCAGGCCCCTTTGAAAATGAGGCCTTTGAACAAGCTTTACAGTTAAATTACAGTTTCCGTTACGAAAAACATCATTTTCACTCTACAGCGGCTGTCAGTTTTAGACAGGGTAATGAGGTTCTTTCAGGGATCCGCTATGATAATCATGCCTATTCCGTCAATCTCGGCTACGAATATATCACAGGGCGCCATGGCTGGTTAATTGAACTGCACCATTACCAAGGCTTACTCGAAACCGAAAATGATTTTTCTAAATCCTCGAATGAAATATTACTCGGCTACCGTTACTATTTAGATAATAGTGCGATAGAGTTCACCATTATTGAAAACTATTTCAATATGGATAACAGCACCGACATTGCCTTTAATATTGGCTATCGCGTTAAATTTTAATCACATAAAATTAAATCTACGCTAACAAAAACAGAGGCCGATATTGCCTCTGTTTTTCTATTACACTTATCTCTTAAATGGCACTACTTCATTAATAAGGGCTGGATATCAATAAAATTGGCGGAATGCTCCGCATCCGCCTGTTTAAGATGCGGAATACATCCGAGAAAAGGCGATATCATCATCTCTTTGAGCGTGGCTAAATTTTCGTCGAACACACTCATATTCGGATCGACACAATTTGCCACCCAGCCAGCGATCGTTAAGCCGTCGGCTAATATCGCTTCTTGGGTTAATAAAGCATGATTTAAACAGCCGAGTTTCATCCCTACGACAAGGATCACTGGCAAGTTAAGCTGTTTCACTAACTCGGATAAATAGCGCCCCTCCCCTAAGGGTAAACGCCAGCCGCCCGCGCCTTCTATCAAGCAAAAATCAGCCTGTGCAAACGCCTGTTTATCCAATTTTGCAAAAATCCCATCGGGGGATAAATTAACGCCTAGCTGTTTTGCAGCAATATGCGGGGCTATTGCAGGTTCAAAGCTTATCGGATTGACTTGCTCGTAGGTCAGTTTAAGGGAGGAAGCCGACATCAGCTTTAGTGCATCACCGTTACGTAAACCAAGCTCGGTGATTTCACACCCCGATGCGACAGGTTTTACCCCTAGACTTAAGTGCGCGGCGCCTGTGCGAGCAGCCTCACGGTTGAAGGCGGTCAAGAGCGCGGTCGACACTAAGGTTTTACCACTGTCGGTATCTGTACCTGTTACAAAAAACATGATTTTTCCTTGTTAAGCTGTCGCCAAACCGTTGCTTGGAGCCTTATATCGAGTCGCCTTGGCGACGTACTCGAAATTGGGCGATCTGATAGGTTAAAGGCAGGCCCTGTGATTCACGAAATCGTTCTGCGCGTTGTTGTAAAGCCAGCCAATCTCGGCGGCCACGCAATTGCCTCAAATGAGGATTAGGGTCGAAAGTATTGACGGTCTGTACTGAAGATTGTACCGATGCACCAACGCCCTTAATGGAATAGAGTAAGGCTTTAAGATCTTGAAAATACACGGTCATTGGTACAAGTTGGACATCAAAAAGTTGCCAATCCGTAGAGTCAAAGGCAGCTTGCAAGCTTTCAAAGGATAAGAAATCATTAACCCGCAAGCCAAGATTCGATAACTGCTCAAGGCTGCCTTCGGCCACGATACTCAGGTGCGCTTCTCCACCGACTTTTAGCACTCGGGCCATTTCGCTCGTCGCTGCCGAAAAATCATGGCACCATTGCAGGGCCAAATTGGAGTAAATACTGTCGATACTCGCATCGGCAAAGGGCAATTGCTCGGCATTGCCACAAATACACAAATACTCAGGGAAAGTCGCTTTAAGCTGTTGCAGCATGCCTAAGGCGATATCGAGGGCATAAACCCTGATATCGTCGCCCGTGGCCCCGTTAGCAAAAGCAGTCCCCGGCCCTGCGCCTATATCGAGAATCGCGCCCTTGGCAGAAAATCCCTGCAACAAACTTGCGCCGCTTAAACGTTGCAAACAGTTATGCTCTTGATAGCTCTTCGCGGCGGCGGAAAAGCGCTGCGCAATATGATCCACCTTACTCGCAGGCTCATGGGGATTAAGGCTAACGCCAAGCGGCATAGACATCACTGATTATTCTCACTTTAAAATCAAACTCTGATACTCACACTCTCAACATTAAGGCATTGAACAGGATTATCAGAATCGAACCACAATTAGTCGCAGCCTAATTCATCGCTGCGCTGGGCGACTATCATCAAACCATCAGACGTCAGTCATTAGCAGTATCGCGAACATTGTTTACCGTTCGGGACGCTCAGACATCCTAGGTAGTGCAACTTCGGCCAGCACTTGCGCAATCCCGTTAACGCAGCGCCGTATAGCCGCCTCGCTATGGGATGCACTTAAGGTAATACGTAATCTTGCCGAGCCGATGGGCACAGTTGGTGGACGAATAGCCCCAACCCAAATGCCTAATGCCTTTAGCTTTTCCGCCACCAGCAAGGTATGCGCAGTATCACCGATAATCAAAGGTTGAATCGCCGTGTCGCTACCCAGGAGTGGAATGGCCGCATCGAAGCACAACTGCTTAAACAGCGAGATATTGCTCTGCAATTTTTGCCTAAGCTCTGGATGGGCTTCACTGTATTCAACCGCGGCCAACGCCAAGGCGGCATTGGCGGGCGACAGCGCGGTGGAATAAATATATTCCCGCGCGTTGCTCACTAAAAACTCAACCAGTTGCCGACTACCAAGAATCGCCGCCCCCTGACAGCCTAATGCCTTGCCAAAGGTCACTATCTGGATATCTATAAGGTTAGAAGCTGGAGTAGACTCAACTTGAGCACTCACAGCATCAACAACGCCAAAGCCATGGGCATCATCGACAATTAACCAGGCATTGTGTGCGCGGCAGAGTGCGGATAAGGCCAAAATCGGCGCAATGTCGCCATCCATGCTAAACACACTCTCAGTGATCAGGGCCGAAACTGTATTCTTAGCTAACAGACGTGCGGCGCTTTCGGTGGAATTATGCAAAAAACGCTTAAAATCCGCGCCACTATCGCGCAATCCATCGATAATAGATGCATGGACTAGCTTATCCGCCAACACCACATCCTGCTTATCGAACAAGGTCTTACACAAGGTAGTATTGGCACTAAACCCAGAGCTAAAGAGTAACGCCGCCTCAAATCCGGTTATCTGGCACAGTTTGGTTTCTAGCGCTAAATGCGCCTCGCTATAGCCCGTCACCAGTGGCGATGCACCGCTACCGACGCCGTATTGTTTAGCGCCGCAGTGCAGCGCCTCGACCAATTCGGGAGCACGGGTGAGCCCTAAGTAATCGTTACTGCTGAAGTTGAGGTAAGTTTGACCTTCAAAGTGAAACTGCGGGTCTGTATCGGTTTTCACACAAGCATCCGTCGCTAATGCTTTGCGCTGCCTTAGCAAACCTTGCTCGGCTAAAGCTTGCTGGCGGGCTAGGATTTTTTCACCCAGTTTTGACCCGAGTAGTAAACTCATACTTTTGTGCTCAAACTTTTGATCATGCAGAACATTTGCTGGGACTCATTCTCTGAAGCGGTTTTTCAGCTACATAAGCTCCGCGAATCACACTTAATGCGAGAGTGAGTCGATGCCAACAGGCATATGCTGAAATCGACTCAATTCTCAACGTTAAGCGCTAATTCACGCTTATCGCGACTTACTTATAGCGCCGCCGCATCATAAAAAGGCGCCGAGGCTTTATCTTGGTATGCCGACGCTTTGGCTAACACTGCTTGCTCATCATCGATAGTCGCGGCTGCGCCCTGCTCAGGGCGTAACCCCAAACGACGGAACAGGCCCATATCATCACTTTCTTCAGGGTTTGGCGTGGTCAGCAACTTGCAGCCGTAGAAAATTGAATTTGCGCCCGCAAAGAAACACATGGCCTGCAATTCGTCGGTCATGTTTTCGCGGCCCGCCGATAAACGCACACGGGACATAGGCATTAAAATACGCGCCACGGCGATGGTACGGACAAACTCGAGCGGATCTAAATCATCGAGTTTCTCGAAGGGCGTACCCGCCACTTTGACCAACATATTAATTGGCACAGAATCGGGATGCTGAGGCAAATTCGCCAGTTGTTGCAATAAACCCGCTCGGTCGGTGGCCTTTTCGCCCATGCCAACAATACCGCCAGAACAGACTTTCATGCCCGATGCACGCACGTGGCTTAAGGTATCTAAACGGTTTTGATAGGTACGGGTGGTGATCACATCGCCATAATATTCAGGCGAGGTATCTAAATTGTGGTTGTAATAATCAAGGCCCGCATCAGCCAGCTCATTGGCTTGCTCGGCACTTAGCATGCCTAAGGTCATGCAGGTTTCCATGCCGAGGGCTTTCACCTCTTGCACCATTTGCTTGAGGTATGGCATGTCTTTATCTTTCGGGTTACGCCAAGCGGCGCCCATACAGAAACGCGAAGCACCAGCTGCTTTGGCACTGCGCGCTTCGGTGAGCACGGTTTCCATCGCTAAGAGACGCTCTTTTTCAAGGCCAGTGTCGTAACGCGCACTCTGCGGACAATATTTACAATCCTCAGGACAAGCACCGGTTTTGATCGACAGTAAGCGGCTGATCTGCACTTCGTTAGGATCGTACACTTCACGGTGGATACTGTGGGCTTTAAATAATAAGTCATTCATCGGCAGCGCAAATAAGGCTTCGATTTCTTCCCGCTTCCAATCATGACGAACTTGCAACTGCGACATTGAACACCCTTTTATTTTTGTATTTTACCTTGGCTAGGATAACCTCAGCCCTTAAACTGTCAACGCCAACCAGTGATACAGGTTTACCACTGATTAATTTTCAATCAACACTGTGAGCTTTTATGCGCAATTTACTCGATTTTGATTTTGATAGCGCCCATATTTGGCACCCTTATACTTCCATGACCCGCGCACTTCCTGTTTTTGGGGTACACAGTGCCCAAGGCTGCGAGCTGGAATTGGTCGATGGCCGTAAGCTTATCGATGGCACCAGCTCTTGGTGGGCCTGCGTACATGGCTACGCACATCCGGCGATATTAACGGCGATGGAGCGGCAACTGCACCAACTCAGCCATGTGATGTTTGGTGGCATTACCCATGAGCCCGCCATAACACTCTGCCAAAAACTGCTGGCAATGACCTGCGAGCCTCTCACTAAAGTCTTTCTCTGCGACTCAGGCTCGATTGCCGTCGAAGTTGCCATCAAAATGGCGCTGCAATATTGGCAGGGGCAAGATTTGCCCTTAGCACAAAAAGCCCAAAAACAGCGTATTCTCACGGTGAAGAAGGGCTACCATGGCGATACTTTCGCCGCCATGAGTGTCTGCGATCCCGAAGGTGGCATGCATACCATGTTTGGCGAGGCTGTGACTAAGCAGTGTTTTGTCGACGCGCCGCAAACGCCCTTCGGCGAGCCGTTACGTCAGGATGATTTAGCGCCAATGCAGCGCATATTACGCGAGCAACATCAAGAAATTGCCGCCGTAATTATCGAGCCCATTATGCAGGGCGCGGGCGGAATGCGCTTCTTCAGCAGCGAGTATTTACGCGGCCTGCGTGCCCTGTGTGATGAATTTAATGTGTTGCTTATCCTCGACGAAATCGCCACGGGTTTTGGCCGAACCGGTAAGTTATTTGCCTATGAACATGCCGATATCACGCCCGACATTCTCTGCCTAGGCAAAGCCTTAACGGGTGGTTATATCAGCCTTGCCGCCACCTTATGTACGGATAACGTCGCCCAAGGCATTAGCCAATCGCCCGCCGGTGTCTTTATGCATGGCCCCACATTTATGGGCAATCCCCTCGCCTGCGCCGCCGCCTGCGCCAGCTTAGATTTAATCAATCAGCAGGAGTGGCCAGCACAAGTTGCCGCCATCGAGCAGCAAATGCAGCGCGAGCTTGCCGATGCCATCGATATTCCAAGCGTGAAAGAGGTGCGCGTGCTCGGCGCGGTTGGTGTGCTCGAAATGCACCAAGCGGTCAATACCGCGGCGCTGCAGCAGCAATTTGTTGACTTAGGCGTATGGGTACGTCCCTTTGCCAACCTAATTTATATTATGCCGCCCTATGTGATAACCCCTGCGCAACTGACACAACTGACTCGGGCGATGAAGCAAGTGGCAGCGACGATTACGCCGCCACAGGCCGCTCAAACCGAGGCGCTTGCGATTGAAAGTATCACCATCAGCCACGGTTAAATGTGGCTAACACATTGATCACTAGGCCTTTTTTACAAGGCTTGAGATCAAGGCTCGCAGCGCCGCCGGTTTAATCATTTTCGCCATATAGTGATAACCCCGGCGCTGCACATCCTCCACCAGTTCTTTACGGGTATTGGCGGTGATTAAAATCCCCGGTAACTCTTTGCCATAGAGCGCGCGGATCCCATCCATCGCATCGACACCATTTTGGCCATCGTCCAAGTGGAAATCCGCTAAAACAATATCCGGTGCCACTCCTTTTAGGCCTAACTTTATGCGCGCATCGGCTAAATCCTTGGCACAAATCACCTCACACTGCCAGCGGCTGAGTAGACTCTCAAGCCCCGCCAAAATGGCCTCTTCGTTGTCGATACACAGCACTTTAATGCCAGACAAAGGTTGCAATAGCGATGGCAACGCCTTCACCTGCGGCTGACGCACGGTTTCCCCTAAAGGCACACTAATAGAGAACACTGAACCACGTCCAAGCTGTGAGGACACTTGAATACTGTGGTTTAGTACCCTGCTGATCCTATCGGCAATCGCCAGCCCTAGGCCGAGGCCGCTGACACTTTTACTACGTGGATTATTTAAGCGCTTAAACTCTTTGAAAATTTCGCGGGTTTCGTGCTCATCAATGCCGCAGCCCGTGTCCAATACTTGGATCTCTAACTCACAGCCGCGATGGCGACAGCCAAACAGCACCCGTCCACCACGGGCATAACGGTAAGCATTGGTTAAGAAGTTTTGCAGCACGCGCCGCAGTAGCGAAGGATCGGAGTTAACCGTAGCGCTACAGGGGATCATCTTAAAGCGAATTTGATTGTCCGCCGCCATCGCCTCGAATTCGACCGACAGACCATTAAGCAGCTCGGATATGGCAAAATCGCGGCGATTGACTTCCACCATGCCGGAATCCAGCTTCGAAATATCCAATAAGTCGGTGAGTAACTCGCCAGCGGTTTTGAGCGAGCTATTCACATGGGATAAGGTGGTGCGCGCCTCACGATCCAAATTAGGATACTGGGACAAGGACGCGGTAAACAATCTCGCCGCATTCAGAGGTTGCATTAAGTCGTGCCCTACCGCCGCTAAGAAGCGACTCTTAGAAGCGTTCGCCATTTCTTCCTGCGCCTTGGCCTCAAGTAACTCACTGTTTAGCATGGCTAACTCGTAGGTACGTTCTTTGACGCGCGATTCGAGGGTTTCATTGGCCTCAAGCAAAGCGCGCTCCTGCTCGCGATACTGAGTAATGTCGGTAAAAGTCATCACAAAGCCGCCATCGGGCATAGGATTGCCTTGAATTTTAATCACTTTGCCGTCTTTACGTTGCCGCTCTGAGGTGTGCGGCGTGCCGTTACGCATATGCTGTACGCGTTTTTCGACCTGCGACTCAATGTCCCCCACGCCGCAATATCCCCGCGCCGCGTTAAAGCGGATCACTTCGCCAATCGGCATCCCTTGCTGTAAAAATCCTTCAGGATATTGATACAGCTCGACGTATTTGTAGTTCCATGCCACCAAGTTAAGATCGCTGTCGATAACGCTCATCCCTTCATAGGCATGCTCGATAGCCCCGCGCAGCATATCTTGGCTGAGCATGATTTTGGATGAGGCTTCATCCACTAGACTAAAGACTTCGTCTAAGGCCAAGTCGCGCCCCTGTAACACCGAGTCCATCACCAAGGAGGCACTGGAAGCGCCAAGCACACCGGCAAGTAAACGTTCGGTGTGGGCAATAAGCTCAGGTGTCGCAGCCTTGTGCCAGCTGTCACTCTTAACCGCCTCGGTGGAGAATCGGCTAAAGCTTTCATAGGCGCGGGTTGGGCTAACAAAGCGGCTGGCTAAGATCAGCAGATCCTGCTGAGAGATGGGACCATTTTTCTTGTTGGCATTATTTTTAAGTTTACCCGGGCTGACAAAGGCACTGGCTTGAATACGCTCGGCCACTCCTGCCCTAAACCAAATCGAGCCTAAGATATAGCAGGCAATATTGGCGAACAAGGCAGTGAGGGCATCGCGCACATTGGGGGTAATGGCATCTAACAGGTCGATATTACTCGACAATAAGGTCGCCACATTTTGGCCATCGTTCATGCCGCTTAGCATGATGTAAAACCACAGACCAAAGCCCACACTCAAGCCTAAAAACACCCCTGCGCGATTACCGTGCTTCCAATAGAGCCCGCCCACCAGCGCGGGAGCAAGCTGGGCAAACGCCCCGAAGGATAACATCCCAAGGTGCGATAGCGAGTCACTGTCAGCGAGCGCCAGATAACTGCCATAACCCAAACCAAGGATGATGACGATGGCAAGGCGGCGCGCATTTAATAGCATCTGCGAAAACTGGCTGAAATTTTTCTCACGGATATTGCCCGTGCGCAGCATCACTGGCACCAACCACTCGTTACTCACCATCACGCTTATCGTCACTACCGCCACAATCACCATGCCGGTTGCCGCAGATAACGTGCCTAACAGCGCAATGACGGCGAGCAGTGGATGATCTAAGGCAAGCGGTAAATTGATCACATAAGTATCGGCAGCAACGCTATCACCGAGGATCACTTTACCCGCCAGAGCCAGTGGCCCAACGAATAAGCCAAATAAGGCCAAATACAGCGGGAATAACCAGCGCCCCTTTGACAACACCGACTCATCGGCACACTCAACCACCATCACGTGGAATTGCCGCGGCATACATAAAAATGCCGCCATGCCGACGAGCAGCTCAGGCATTAAGGCTTCGATTCGCGGATTTGGGTAATTAATTAATGCCTTTTCGCTCGCCTGCTGCCAGATATCACTAAAACCGTCGAACACGCCAAAGCTAATCACAATCCCCACCAGCAAAAACGCCGCCAGTTTGACTAACGATTCAAAGGCAATCGCCAGCATCATGCCGGGGTTATGCTCGGTGGCGTCGAGCTTACGCGTTCCAAATAGAATGGCAAAAATCGCCAGCAACGCTGTGATAAGTAAAGGAATAGTAATGCCGTTTAAAGGATCGTCTGCTGGCTGAAACAAGTTAAGGCTAAACACCATCGCCTTAAGTTGCAGGGCAATGTAGGGCATGATGCCAAATAGCGCGATGAGGGTAACAATGGCCGCTAAAGTTTGTGACTTACCGTAACGGGCGGCGATAAAGTCGGCGACCGAGGTAATATTTTGCGCCTTGGACACGAGGACCATCTTGCGCAGCATGCCAAAACCTAAGGTGAAAATAATAATTGGGCCGATAAAAATCGGGATGAAGGACCAAAAATCATTAGCCGACTGCCCTACCGTGCCTAAAAAGCTCCACGATGAACAATAAACCGCCAGACTTAAGCCATAAATGCCCACCTGAAGCTTCTTGGTCACGCCGCTAAACCAGCGCTCCGCTCCCCAGGCCAAAAGGAATAAAAGTGATACATAACAAATAGCAATAACGGCGACGACTAAGGTGAGATTCATATTTTTGCTCTTTTTTCCGTTATTGTGCGATAAATAATGGCTGAAATCTAGCCAGATTTTCTAATGCAACAGCCTAAATATAAAGGAGATTTTAAAACTAGACCAAGGTCTAATGGAGTTGCCAGCCCCTTGCATACCATACTCAGACTACGCAATTTTTAGAAAGGGAAGCCCTATGAGCTCGCAGTCTCTCTACAAAGTCTCCGGCAATATCGCAGCCAATGCACTTGTAAATAACGATCAATATAAAAAAATGTACCAAGAGTCGATTGTCAATCCAGAGGGTTTCTGGAGAGAGCACGGCAAGCGTATCGATTGGATAAAGCCATACACAAAAATCAAAAAAACATCTTTTGACGATCATAACTTATCGATTAACTGGTTCTATGACGGCACCCTAAACGCCTCGGCTAACTGCTTAGACCGCCATTTGGCGGAGCATAGCGACCGCGTCGCCATCATCTGGGAAGGCGATAACGCTAACGAACAACGTAAAATCACCTACGGTGAGCTGCACACTCAAGTGTGTAAGTTTGCCAACGCCCTACGCAGCCAAGGCGTGCGTCGTGGGGATATTGTGACCATTTATATGCCAATGGTGCCAGAAGCGGCAGTCGCTATGCTGGCCTGTGCCCGCATCGGTGCCGTACACTCGGTGGTCTTTGGTGGCTTCTCACCCGATTCTATCGCTTCACGGGTCATCGACGGTAAATCTAAAGTAGTTATCACCGCCGATGAAGGTATGCGTGGTGGCCGCGCGATCCCACTCAAACGCAACATCGACGATGCGCTAAAGCATCCCGATGTCACCAGCGTTGAGAAGGTGATTGTACTTAAACGTACTGGCGGCAAGGTTGACTGGGTAGAAGGCCGAGATGTGTGGTGGCATTCTCTGGTTGAAACCGCATCCGAGCACTGCGCCATTGAAGAAATGGGCGCAGAGGATCCGCTCTTCTTACTTTATACCTCAGGTTCTACCGGTAATCCCAAGGGCGTATTGCACACCACCGGCGGTTATATGGTGTATGCCTCAATGACCCACGAGTATGTGTTCGATTACAAATCCGGTGAGATTTACTGGTGTACCGCCGACGTGGGTTGGATCACAGGTCATTCCTACATGGTGTACGGCCCACTCGCGAACGGTGCGACCGTGCTTATCCACGAAGGGATCCCAAATTACCCAAGCCCTGCGCGTTTAGGCGAGATGATTGACCGTCACAAGGTGAATATTCTCTATACGGCGCCAACCCTGATTCGTGCGTTGATGGCCGAAGGTAAGCAACATTTTGATAAGTATGATGGCAGCTCGCTGCGCATCATGGGCTCAGTGGGTGAACCCATTAACCCCGAAGCTTGGCGTTGGTACCATGAAGTCATTGGCCATGAGCACTGCCCGATTGTCGATACTTGGTGGCAAACCGAAACTGGCGGTATTTTGATCACGCCACTGCCTGGCGCAACCGATACCAAACCCGGCTCGGCGACTCGCCCTTTCTTTGGGGTACAACCGGCGCTCGTGGACAACATGGGTAACATTTTAGAAGGCGCAACCGAAGGTAACTTAGTGCTGCTCGACTCATGGCCAGGCCAGATGCGTACCGTATATGGCGACCATGAACGCTTCGTACTGACCTACTTTAAAACCTTCCGTGGCATGTACTTTACCGGTGACGGCGCGCGCCGCGATGAAGACGGTTACTACTGGATCACTGGCCGTGTGGACGATGTGATTAACGTCTCCGGTCACAGATTAGGTACCGCAGAGGTAGAAAGTGCACTGGTATCACACGAACTGGTCGCGGAAGCCGCCGTTGTGGGCTATCCCCATGATATTAAAGGTCAAGGTATTTACGCCTATGTCACCTTAACCCGCGGCACAGAAGAGAGTGAAGAACTTCGCCAAGAGCTGCGTCAATGGGTTCGTAAGGAAATTGGTGCCCTGGCCACACCGGATCTTATCCAGTGGGCAACAGGATTACCTAAGACACGTTCTGGCAAAATCATGCGCCGCTTCCTGCGTAAGATTGCCGCGAACGAAGTGACCAACTTAGGTGATGCATCAACGCTGGCCGATCCAGCCGTGATTGAGACCTTGATTGAAACTCGCTTGAATCGTAACGAGTAGTCGTTATCCCACGCTTAATCGTGATTTATCACGGTTAAGCGCAGCTTTAGCTCCTGTACGTTTGAACCTTGCTCCTTCGAGCACAGGTTCCTTTAAATGAAGCAAACCCTGTTGAGAAAGTGCCTGATTGCCCCTTTCTCTTAGTTGCCCCTCCAACCAAGGGGCATTTTTTTGGTTCTGTGTTAAGCTTGGCGCCAAACTCAATCGACCAAGAATAGCTAGCAGCGTGTCAGTTAATTCCAGCCCAAGCGTTACCCTCAGGGATTACCAGCAACAAGCCGTCGATGCCGCCATCGCGCATTTTAAAAAAAGCACCGATTCCGCCGTGTTAGTCCTACCAACGGGAGCCGGGAAAAGTATCGTTATTGCCGAGCTTGCCCGCATCGCCAGAGGACGAGTGCTGGTTTTAACCCATGTGAAGGAACTGGTTGCCCAAAACGCGCAAAAAGTGGGATTACTGACGACTGAGGCCAGCATTTACTCCGCTGGGTTAAATCAAAAATCGACTGACGGCAAAACCGTCGTGGCCAGTATCCAATCCGCCGTGCGCGCCTTAAATCAATTCGATGAGCCCTTCTCGCTGGTGATTATCGATGAGTGTCACAGAGTCAGCCTCGAAAAAACCAGCCAATATCAGCAGATCTTAAGTCATTTACAGCAGTGTAACCCCAAGCTGAGGTTATTAGGCCTCACGGCCACTCCCTATCGACTCGGGACAGGTTGGATTTACAAACACCACTACCACGGCAAAGTCGGCTCGCCTGAACTTGGGATTTTCGAGCAGTGTATTTTCGAGCTCCCTATCCGTCCGCTGATTAAGCAAGGCTATTTAACCGCGCCCACCTTGTTCGATGGTTTAAGCGCCCAATATGACTTCAGCCAAATCAAGCCTAATGACAATGGCGAATATCCCGAGGCCCAAGTCAATGCGTTGCTGAATCACGCCGGACGCGCCACAACGGCGATTGTGAAGCAACTGATTGAGCTGAGTCACCATCGCCAGGGGATCATTATTTTTGCGGCAACGGTGCGCCATGCTGAGGAAATTGTCAGCCAGCTCAACAAGGAGCACAGCGAGCAAACGGCAATCGTCACGGCGCAAACGCCAGATAATGAACGTGATGAGCTTATCGAGCGCTTTAAAACGAGGAAGCTTAAGTTCCTCGTCAATGTGGCGGTATTGACCACCGGATTCGATGCACCCCATGTGGATTTGATTGCGATTTTACGCCCCACCGCATCCGTGAGTTTGTTTCAGCAAATGATTGGCCGCGGTCTTAGGATCTGTGAAGGTAAAAAAGATTGTTTAGTGATTGATTACGCAGCCAATGGCTATGATTTGTATTTTCCAGAAGTCGGCCAAGCTAAGCCCAATAGCAAGTCGGTTCCGGTACAAGTGCACTGCCCTGTCTGCCAGTTTGCCAATATCTTTTGGGGATTAACCGACAATGATGGCGATATTATCGAACACTTTGGCCGTCGCTGTCAGGGCATAGTCGAGCATCATGGACAAAAACAGCAATGTGACTTTCGATTTAGGTCTAAATCCTGTCCCGATTGCGGACAAGAGAACGACATTGCAGCGCGTATTTGTCAGCATTGCCAGTCGACCTTAATCGACCCCGACAAACGCCTTAAGCAAGTATTGAATAAGCAGCACCATCATCTGTTCCGCTGCCAACATATGACGTTATTAGTTGATGCGGGCGATCTTAAGGTGCAATATCTGGACATTGAAGGAAACGAGTTTAATCGACGCTTTAAACTGCAAACGCCCGCCCAATGGCATGCCTTGTATGCGCTGTTTATTTTCCCCCATAGTCGCACGCCGGGCCTAAAACCTAAGCAATACAAAAAAGTGTCTGAGCTGATTGCCGATAGCGGCGCCTTTCGAATGCCGGATCTGTTACTGCTAAAAAAGCACAAAAAAGGCTGGGATCTGCTCGAAAGCTATTTCGATTACCAAGGACGCTATCAAACTGAAAATAAACACATCTGACATTATCAATTCGGTTAGCGCTATGGTATAAAACGCTTAAAGTAATCCTAAGGAGCTATTATGTACGTTGTTATTTTTGGCCGTCCTGGCTGTCCTTATTGCGTGCGAGCAGTACAACTGTCAGAGCAACTCGTTGAAAAACGTGATGACTTTAAATTTAGATACGTGGATATCCACGCCGAAGGGATTTCTAAAGCGGATCTCGAGAAGACTGTCGGCAAACCAGTCGAAACTGTGCCACAGATTTTCGTTGATGAAAAACACGTAGGTGGTTGCACCGATTTCGAACAATATGTTCGCGATAACAACCTGTTAGGTTAATCCTAATACCAAATAAAAAGGAGACCTCAGGTCTCCTTTTTATTTATTACATCAAACGTCAGAGCACATACTTCGCCGAGAAGATGATCCGGCTTAAATCACCATCATCACCATTCTCTTTACTGTTTTGGGCGTACATATATTCCACCCCAAAGGTCAGTGGTTTACTAGGGGAATATAACAGGTTGATATAGCCAGAATAAGCATCCTTATTCACCCCTGTGCCCGTTAAAGCCACATCATTATCCGCCTGCATGCCAGAGAATGTCACACTGGTGCGCCACTGTTCGTTCCACCAATGACGGTAAGACACAAAGCCGCCGAAGGTACGAATGGATTCAATATCGCCGCTCGCATCTAACACACCCGCATTAATGTAGTTAAGCGCCATATAACGCCCTAAACCGTCACCATAGGTTGCGGTAAAGCGCAGATCATCTTTACCAATGGGGATAATCCCCGCCACACTGGCGCCGTAGCCAAAGCTCGAACTGTCGATTTGAGTCGCACCGATTTTGGTTTCTAAATTGAGTTGACGAGCAATACCCGCAAACGAGAATGAGGCGCCGCCGTCCGTCTTGAGATTGTATCGCGCCACCACATCAGGCACGACACCATTACCACTGGTGATCCGTGCGCCACCTTGATTCGGAGTTACCGTTGTTTCAGGGTTTTCTATCGCAAATTGGAAATTACCATGGGTATAACGCAGTAACGATTGACGCACAAAGGGCGTACCATCCGCAGCACCAACAAAGTCGAGGTTTTCGGGTAAGGCTGCAGGATTTTGGAAAGTGGTCCAGGTTTGACCCACAGTCCAATTATCGTAAGACACATAGGCATGGCGGATACGTGGTGAATAGCTGTTAGATACTCGCTCATTACCATCGGTGTGGGTCATGAAATCCAGTTCAATAAAGCCCGACAAGCTATGACCATCAAGATCCGTTGCCGCCTTAAAATTAAATCGCGTTTCACGGGCTTGGAAATCCACCACTTGGTTACCATTGCCTTCTTTACCGTAAATGGTACCCGGTACATAAAACTGACGGGATAAATCCCCCGAATCGGGTGCCCCATTGCCATAATCGCTGAACATTACGTCCGCCTTAATATAGCCACCAAATTCAACGTCAGTATTTTTTAAAGAAGCCGCATTGGCAGAGCCCATAAATGCCAATAAGGTTGCAGAGTAAAGCAAGCTAAGTTTTGCTTGTTTCATTATGTTTTCCCCAGTTGTTATTATTTGTCCGCAGCCAATATGGACAATTTAACAAGCGAGCAACATTGGCAATAAGTCTATGAGACAAAAGTAGAAAATGCAGAGAAATAAAACGGTAATCCGGAGTAATTACTAACGAAAGAAGATTATTACTAGGGAGAGATATAAGAGAGTGGTGGGTCGTGAAGGATTCGAACCTTCGACCAATTGGTTAAAAGCCAACTGCTCTACCGACTGAGCTAACGACCCATTTGGTTTTGCGCTGATTTATACACTTTCAGTAAGTGGTGGGTCGTGAAGGATTCGAACCTTCGACCAATTGGTTAAAAGCCAACTGCTCTACCGACTGAGCTAACGACCCATCTGGTTTTGTGCTGATTTATACACTTTCAGTAAGTGGTGGGTCGTGAAGGATTCGAACCTTCGACCAATTGGTTAAAAGCCAACTGCTCTACCGACTGAGCTAACGACCCATTTTATTTACATAACTTCAAATACCGCTAACTTATTCTATTTACTAGAGTAAGTGGTGGGTCGTGAAGGATTCGAACCTTCGACCAATTGGTTAAAAGCCAACTGCTCTACCGACTGAGCTAACGACCCATTTACTGGTATTTTGCGCCCCGAACGACCTCGCCGCTCCGAGGGCGCCTATAATACCTTTTTCATTTTCCCATGCAAGCGTAAATTCCCAATTTTTTGTCGTTTGCATGAAAAACAGACTAAGAGTATGTTTTTTAGTTAATTATGCTTTAATCGCAGCCAATTGCTGCTGGGCAATGCGTGCTGCGGCACTGTTGGCGTAGTCTTTGACCACTTGTTGGTAATACTGAGTCGCCCCCGCTTTATCGCCGGTTTTCTCTGCAATCATGCCAAGCTTCACTAAACTGTCTCCGCGTTTGTTGGAATCACTAAAGCGAGTCACTACAGTATTGAAGGCTTGTTTGGCTTCAGCGAATTCACTCTTATTAAACAGCAACTGGCCTAACCAATAGTTTGCATTGGCCGCATAGACTGAATCTGGATACTGCTTAATAAAAGCACGAAACGCTGGAATAGCATCGTCATACTTGCGCTCTTTCAGCACTAGGTTAACCGCGCCTTCGTAGCTGGCCGTTTCACTTAAACTACTGGCGGCGGCATTGGCGGTTGCAGCGGCAGCAGCGGGCGTTACTGGGGTAGAAGCAGCTGGTGCGGCAGCGGCTTTGGAGGATAAATTGGCAATTTCATCGTAAAGCTGACGCTGACGTTGTTGCATCTGCTCTATTTGGTAATTTTGTTGTTCGGTCAAACCACGTAAGTCGAGAACTTCTTGCTGCAAAGTATCCAGACGGCGCTGCATATCAATTTCGCTTTGTTGTCTCGATTTTACAATGCGCTCTAAACGAGCAAGTCTGTCATCACCTGAACCACCAGCAATATCTTCAACAGGAGCAGGAGCTGCAACTGCAGCTCCTGCGCCGAAGAACATTGCCGTAATTAAGACGGCACGTTTCATCTCGTTACTCTCCGTAATTCAATCTTAGTAAACTAAAACTGCACGACGGTTTTTAGCAAAACCTTCATCGGTACGAGTGAAGTCAAGTGGCTTCTCTTCGCCATAGCTTACGATGCTCATTTGGCTAGGTTGTACACCCATGCCTTGCAGGTATTTAGCAACAGCTTTAGCACGACGCTCACCCAGCGCGATGTTGTATTCAGGCGTGCCACGTTCATCGGCATGACCTTCAATCAATACGCGTACGCTTGGGTGCTCAACTAAATAGGTACCGTGGGCTTCGAGTACGGCGGCAAATTCAGTTTGAACTTCACTGCGGTCGAAGTCGAAGTAAATGATGTGTTCTTTTCTCAACTGCTCGAGTTGCTGACGTTGTTGCTCTTCAGGTGACAACATTCCACCAATACCGCCAGTTTGAACGCCACCACCATTCAGTTCACTACCAGAACCGCTTGTAGAGCCCATGGCATCAGTTTCTGATTCAGAAGTTGAGCTACACGCACTAATAGCCATAATTGGAAGTGCTACCAACATAGCTTTTAACAACTTGTTCAGATCCATTATCTGTTCCTTATAAAATTAAATGTTAATAAATCTAGCTAATACATTAGAGAAACGGAGACCAAGAAGGTGATTTCACCTCGCCCTGACCTACCGGTAATCTCGCTTTAAAGCGTCCGTCCGTAGAAACAGCTGCTAAAACTTGCTTGCCTTGATACGTAGTGCCATAAATCACCATAGTACCATTAGGGGCCACACTTGGAGATTCGTCCAAACGTGTCGATGTCAGCACCTGCATAAAGCGCGTACTTAAATCCATACGTGCAATATTAAATTTACCGTTTGTGCGATTTACAAAAATCATGCTGCGACCATCAGGGGTAATTGAACCACCTAAATTCCATTCACCTTCAAAGGTTTCACGGGTCACTTTGCCTGAATTTAAATCTACACGATATAACTGTGGTCTACCACCACGCTCGGAGGTAAACAACAATGACTTGCCATCAGGATACCAAGAAGGCTCAGTATCGATGGAATAGTGGTTGGTAATACGTTTTGCCGCTTTAGTGGCGATATCGATAACGTAAATCTCAGGTTGGCCATCCTTTGAGAGAGTCACAGCTAAGGATTTACCATCGGGCGAGAATGTCGGTGCACCGTTAATGCCAGGAAAGCTACTCACCTTAGTACGTACTTGGGTATAGAGATCCTGAACAAAAATCTCAGCCTTTTTGTTTTCAAAGCTCACATAAGCTAAACGACGGCCATCAGGTGACCAAGAAGGAGACATCAGCGGCTCTGGAGAGCGGAGTAACATCTGCTCGTTGTAACCGTCATAGTCGGCGATCATCAGTGAATAAGCCGCTTTCTGAGTGTGGTTAACCACCACGTAGGAAATACGGGTTAAGAAAGCACCACGAATACCCGTCAGCTTCTCATAGACGATATCGCTGATACGGTGGCCATATTGACGGAACTGCGCCGCAGAAATCACCGTTTGGCGACTATCCATCAAAAATTCTGTCGCACTGGTAGGCCCTTTTAGCGCTTGGTTTTGCGCTTTTACCAAATCGATAAGGTCAAAACTCACCAAAAACTGATCCGTACCATAGGGTTTTACCGACCCCACAACAACGGCTTCTGCACCCACATTGGCCCACGCACTCGCGTCAAACTGGGCTAAGGCACCAATGCCTCGTTGTGGTAGAGCTAATTCATCTAATGGTTTGAAGGTACCGCTACGTATTAGGTCTGACATCACCACATCGGCGATCGCCTGAGGTGGCGCACCCGCTCCTTGCCATTGGAATGGCATCACTGCGATTGGACGCGCTGCATCCACCCCCTCAGTGATCACAATATCCAGCGCCGCTTTTACCGGCATAGTGCAAAGCAGAACCGCTAATGCTAACCATTTTGCCAAAATTTTCATGGGACTCCTTTAATTAAACGTTGGTTCAACGATTAAGTTAATTTCTTTCATCAAGTTATAAACCGCAGGATCCGGAGATACTGGTAACTTGCCCGCTTTTAAGATCGCCGCTTTTGCTGCACGACACACATTAGGATCGCCGCCTTGCGTCTGACTACTGATCACAAAACCATCATTGGCTAAACGCACAGAAACGGTACAGGTTTTACCACGCATCGATTCGTCAACCACCAGGTTACGTTGAATCGTCGATTTAATCATGGCGGTATATTTACCCACTTCCGTTTGCATTTGCTTATTCATGGTTTGCGATAACGCGGCCTGCTCGGCAGCTAACGCATCGGCCATTTCCTGCTCCTGTTGGGCACGGGCTTTGGCTTCAGCATCGGCTTTTGCCTTAGCTGCGGCTTTTGCTTTCGCTTCTGCATCGGCCTTGGCTTTTGCCTCCGCTTTGGCCTTAGCATCTGCCTCTGCTTTCGCCTTGGCTTCAGCTTCCTTCTGCTTACGATCGGCCTCGGCTTTCGCGGCAGCGGCTTCTTCTACTTTGCGTTTTTCCGCGGCTTTTTGAGCGGCATCTTCAGCAAGCTTGCGTTCCTGCTCTTTCTGCTTGCGATCGGCTTCGGCTTTTTGCGCTTTTTCCTTTTCCTGTTGCTGCTTCACCTGCGCGGCTTTTGCAGCATCATTGGCCTTTTGGGTCTCAATTTCCTGCTGCTTACGTTCTTCAGCCAGCTTCTTCAGCTGCGCTTGTTCTCGCTCACGGGCTTGCTTCGCTTCCTGTGCCTTGCGTTCAAGTTCGGCTTGGCGCTCACGCTCGCGGCGCTCAGCATCGCGCTTTTCCTGCTTAAGCTTTTCAACTTGATTAGCCACTTTTTGCTGATCAACCATAACAGCTTTTACTGCAGGGGCGCTAACTTGTTGCACAGGTTCAGGTTTATGGGTGAAATCTATGCCTATGGCCAGAATAATTATCACGCCAATATGAATACCTGCTGAAATTGACAGAGGTAATGCAACATTTGAATTATCCGCCACCTATTTCTCCTTGGGTGAGTCCGTCATCAAACCGACTGAGGGAACACCTGCCTGCTGCAGAGTTACCATCAGTTGGATCACGTTATCGTAAGGAATACTTCTATCGGCTTTGACCACCACTGGGCGCTCAGGCTCTGTCACCATGATCGCGGCCACGGCGGTGGCTAATTCTTCCAATTCCATCTCTTCGTTATTGGAACCGCCCTGATTGAGGAAATAAGCACCGTCGGCATCGATAGATGCAACAACCGGCGGCTTACTGTCCGCAGGCAAGACTTCGGCCGCCCCTTGAGGCAGTTCCACTTTCACCCCTTGGGTCACTATCGGCGCTGTTACCATAAAAATGATCAACAATACGAGCATGACGTCGATGTATGGCACAACGTTGATTTCAGCAACAGGGCGACGACGTTTACGCTGATAAGCTCCTTGCATTATGCGCCTTCCTTCTCACTGTACGCTTGGCGATGCAGGATGCTAGAAAACTCTTCCATAAAGTTAGCGTAACCAATTTCCAGCTTTTCAACCTGAGTGGCAAAACGGTTGTAGGCGATAACCGCTGGAATTGCCGCAAACAGACCCATTGCCGTTGCAATAAGCGCTTCTGCAATACCTGGTGCCACCATGGCGAGTGTGGCGTTTTCCATTGAACCGATAGCGATAAATGAATTCATAATACCCCATACCGTACCAAACAAACCGATATAAGGGCTAGTCGAACCAATGGTTGCCAATAAAGGTAAGTTGGCTTCTAACTTTTCTAACTCACGGGATAAAGTCACACGCATGGCACGCGAAGTACCATCCATCACTGCATCAGGCACTTTACTATTTAATTTATTTAGACGTGAATATTCTTTAAAACCCGTCACAAATAATGACTCCAAGCCAGTATTATCTGGACGAGCCGATAATTCTTTATACAGACGATTTAAATCAACGCCTGACCAAAATTTATCTTCAAACTTTGCCGATTTACTTTTTGCAGATGTCAATAAGCTACGGCGTTGTAAAATCACCGTCCAAGACATTACAGACAAGCAAAGTAAAGTGAACATCACAAATTTCACTAATAAACTGGCTTGTAAAAATAACCCGACAATCGACATATCAGCTTGCACTGTCAAACTCCTGCACAATATTTAAGGGGATAGCTCGGGGCCGCATTCGTGATAAGGCAACACAGGCCACGAGCACTGTGCCTTCACAATAACAGTCTCCCTGATGATCAACCAACCGTTGATGAAATACCAACGAGGCCTTTTTCAACTCTATGACCTTAGTTTCTACAATAAGGTTCTGTTCAAAACGCGCGGCTTTTTTAAAATCCAATTCCGCCCGCTTAACTACAAATGCCGTATCATCGGCTAACAGTGCAGTCTGACTTACGCCTAAGGCTCTTAACCATTCGGTTCGCGCCCGCTCAAAAAAATTGAGATAGTTCGAATGATAGACAACGCCGCCTGCGTCGGTGTCTTCGTAATAGACTGAAATGGGCCAATTAAACGTCATTTGAAATCAGCAAATTTTGGTTGAAAAATTGACGCTTACTATACCTAGGGAAACAAGACTTGTGAATGACCCGACGAAGATATAGATAGGGATAGCGCGGGTTTCAGCGCAATTGAGGGATTTGTAAATAACAATGGGGTCAAACGACCCCATTTCATTAACATAGTTCGCTATTTTGCGAGGGTTTGCGGCAATGTCAGACCAAAGCTTTGCCACAGGAAGCTGTAAATGTCGGCAAACTCGTCGATCTTCATCGCCGTTGGTTTGCCCGCACCGTGCCCTGCATTGGACTCAATGCGCATAATGACGGGTTTATCGCCCTGCTGCTTCTCTTGCATCATGGCAGCAAACTTAAAGCTGTGTAGCGGCACCACGCGATCGTCGTGGTCAGCCGTCATCACCATAGTTGCCGGATAAGCCTGTGCTTTAACATTATGGTAAGGCGAGTAAGCCAATAACGCGGGGAATTGCTCAGCGTTGTCAGCACTGCCGTATTCACTGGTCCAAGCCCAGCCAATGGTGAACTTGTGGAAGCGCAGCATATCCAGCACACCCACGGCCGGTAACACGGCGGCAAAGAGTTCTGGACGTTGAGTGACCGCAGCGCCCATCAACAAACCACCGTTACTGCGACCATAGGCACCTAACTTAGTGCTGTTAGTGTATTTTTCGTTGATTAGGTATTCGGCCGCCGCAAAATAGTCATCAAACACATTTTGCTTCTTATCGAACATCCCGGCTTGGTGCCAGCTTTCACCGTAATCCGCGCCGCCACGTAGGCTTGGTACGGCGTAAATGCCGCCCATATCTAACCATGCAATGTTGGCAGGACTAAAACGCGGTGTCATTGAAATCGCAAAACCACCATAGGCATAGAGTAGCGTTGGGTTTTGACCGTTCTTCACAAGGCCCTTCTTGTAGGACAGCATCATAGGCACGCGCGTACCGTCCTTGCTGGTGTAGAACACTTGCTCAGACACATAGTCATCGGGATTGAACGACACCTGCGGCTTAGCGACCACAGTCGACTCTGCGGTTTTAAAATCAAACTTATAGGTTGTTTCGGGTTGAATATAGCTGTTAAAGACATAGTAGAAATAGTCTTTGCTCGCTTTACCGAAAGGACCGGCGACATTTCCCTTACCAGGTAACGTTACATCCTGACGCTTTTGTCCGCCCATGCTGAAAATCGATAACTGTCCCAATACATCGTGCAAATAACTCACGACTAAATGGTCATTTATCATGGCCACTTTATTAATAGGATCTTTCGATTCAGGAATAATGGTTTGCCACTGGGATTTATCGCTATTACGGGTATCAATCGCAATCACTTTACCATTTGGCGCATCTAAATCGGTCTTGAAATAAAACACTGCGCCATCATTGCCTAAAAACTCATATTCCGCTTCGAGGTTAAGGATTAATTCCACCACTTGAGCTTTAGGTTCAAACAGTGATTTATAGAAGAAACGATTACGCTTGTCTGTGCCCTGCGAAATCGACAACAGTAAATATTCGCCTTTCTCTGACACATCGATGCCGAATCCCCAATCTTTATTTTGTGGGCGTTCGTAAATCAATAAATCTTGACGCTGATCTGTGCCTAATTTGTGGTAATACACTTTTTGATTAAAGTTCACATCGGCCAGTAAATCACCGCCCGCAGGCGCATCGTAACGGGCATAGAAAACCCCTTGGTTTTCCTTATCCCACACGGCGCTGGAGAATTTAATCCAGTTGAGTTCATCTTTAAGTTTTTTACCCGTGGCAATATCGATAAATTGCCATTGTTGCCAGTCAGAACCCGACTTTGACACACCATAGGCTAAAATCTTGCCGTCATTACTGACAGAAACGCCGGAGAGCGCCACAGTACCATCGGCTGAAAAACCATTAGGATCCAGTACAGGTTTCTCAACGCCGTCTTTGCCTTTTACATAGAGCACCGATTGCGCTTGTAAACCATCGTTACGGTAGTAAAACTGATTATCACCATTCTCGAAAGGGGCTGAGATTTTCTCGTAATTCCACAGCTCGGTGATACGGTCAACCACGGTTTGCTTATTCGGAATTTTTGCCAAGTATGCTTGACCAAAAGCTTGCTGCTCTTTAACCCAGCTTTCTGTTTCGGGCGTGTTTTCTTCAAGGTGACGGTAAGGGTCCGCTACCGCAACACCATGAATAGTGTCGACTAGGCTGTCTTTTCTCGTTTCAGGGTAAACCAATTTATTCGCGCTGACTTGCTGTGCAGCAGCTTCTTCTGGCGTATTGCCACTCTGACAGGCGGCCAACGCCATGCCCAATGTGGCCACTAATAAACCTTGCTGGGCAAGGCGAAATCTTAATGCCATCTTTTATCGTCCTTTTAGTGATTTCCGGCTTAACGCTCTTTTGCAGCAAGTACTATACAAGCAAAATTTTTCATGGCAATGCCGCAACAAAAGATGAGGTTTTCTATCGGAGATGCAAGATTTAACAAAGTGGTAGCAATGATCAGTTTATTGAAGTGTATTTTTATGCATAAATTTTGACTGACAAGTTGTTAATCAAGCTAAATAGTGACTTAAGTGAGCTAGTTCACTTAATCATCCATTAGTTTTGCTAATGTGTCTTGGCAATTTTTCTCGTTTGTTTGAGCCCTTGGGACACACTAGAATGTGCTTGTTTTCAGGAGATATCCGCTAGCGGATATGGAAAACAAAGAACTTTTAAACTGATGTCTTTTTGAGTACGTCAGTTCATCCCTGGTTCTTATGCTTGACTTCCTTCCTTCAATTTGTTGATTGCAAATGCATTTTTTGCGGCCCGCTTAGATTAAGCGGGCTTTTTTTTTATCTTGGTCCAAACGCTCGGCAATAACTGGACTGTTCTCCGTCTTTTTTTGTTACATAAAAATCCGCTACTCGCCCATAAAAGCACCGCACTAGGCGTAGCACTGCACTTTAAATAGGCAGAGAACGTTAGCTCCCGATGTAACTAACACCAATACAGCACATTAAGAAACAACAATGCCAAGTGCTTAGACTTGGCATTGAAAGTTAAACTTCTGTTTTGGCTTGAATTAGAGTGGCTTGCTTATCCGGATAACAACACGACGGTTAAGTCCCCTCTCCTCAGTATCGTCATTTGACGCCACATGGCGACGTTCGCCATGGCCTACCGTGACAATCCGATCCTGTGGAATACCACTGGCAACAAAGAAATCTTTGACTGACTCAGCACGTTTGTCCGACACTTTTTGGTTAACGGAGCGACCACCATAACTGTCGGTATAAGCATCGACTAACACCAATTCCACATCAGGATCGTAAGATAAGTATTCCTGAATGCGGGAAAGTTGCTGCTGTGAGAAGCGGGTTAAATCCGTTCCGCCTTCGTCATAATTAAGTATGGTAAAGGCAATATCTTCGAAGCTATAGGGCAATAAATGCGACAAACATGCCTTAAACTCAGCATATTTACGGCCAAAATTGGCCGCAGACAAGCCTACGGCAATTTTATTGGACTCATCATACCAATCGGCATAGTAAAATGTCGGCTCCATACCACGGCTTAGCTCGTTTAACATGGACCACGCGGCGCGTTTAGGCACTTCACCATTAAAATACTTTTGGTAACGTAACGAAGTGATTTCTTTCGATACCACCCCTGGCCGCCATTTCGGCGCTCTACTCATCAGCTTAGCTTGGGTGACTTGATCGGGTTTCACCCACATATCTAAGGTGAAATTTAGATTTAATTGCTTTCCCGCTTCACTGGTAAAAATCGCTTTACCGTAGGAAGGAATATCATGTTCAAGACGGCACACAATGGGGCTGTTTTGACTGACTCGCCATTGGGATTCTCCCAAAGAGGCCACATAGTGGCGCAACTCTGCCATTGCAGTTGCTGGAACGCATAAAATTGATACTAATATCAGTTTTCGCCACATCGCCCTTACTCGTGTTTATTCGGTTACGAGGTTTTATCGGCAAACTTTTTAGTTCCTTTAGCTCATAAAACCACCAATCAAACATGACACATCCTAGTACATTAAGCATAATAGCGCCCTGTGATTTTTCTTGGGTACTTTAATGAGCGATATTAGCGACGCAAACAAATTGAAACACCGATTTCGAGGCTATTTTCCGGTTGTGATAGATGTCGAAACGGCGGGCTTCAACTCTCAAACCGATGCGTTGCTGGAAATAGCCGTCACGCTGTTAAAAATGGATGATGAAGGTTTGCTTGGCATTGATAAAACTCTGCACTTCAACATTGAACCCTTTGAAGGCGCAAACTTAGAACCCGAAGCGCTGGCCTTTAATGGTATTGATCCAACCAATCCATTGCGGGGCGCCGTCAGCGAAAAAGAAGCCTTTTTGGAGATTTTCAAAGCCGTTAAAAAAGCGCAGAAGGCATCCGATTGTCACCGCAGTATTATTGTGGCGCACAATGCAGCCTTCGATCATGGCTTTGTGAGTAAAGCGATTGAGCGTTGTGACTTAAAACGCTCCCCCTTCCACCCTTTTGCGACCTTTGACACTGCGACACTCGCGGGATTAGCAATTGGCCATACGGTACTGGCGAAAGCCTGCATTATGGCGGGTATTCCCTTTGATAATAAAGAAGCCCACTCAGCACTCTACGATACCGAGCGCACGGCTGAGCTGTTTTGTTACATAGTCAACCGCTGGAAGAGTTTAGGTGGCTGGCCATTATTAGCCGCTAAAGAGCCAGATGATGCGGACAGTGAGAAATAAGCATTAATGCTTGCCAATACGCCATTAAAAAAGCTGCCCATGGGCAGCTTTTTTATTAAACGAAGATCCGTAAATTACAGAGAGCTTGCGTTTTCAGCTAAGTAAGCCGCAACACCTTCAGTGCTTGCGTTCATACCTTTGTCGCCTTTTTCCCAACCAGCTGGGCAAACATCACCGTGCTCTTCATGGAATTGCAGTGCGTCGATCATACGCAGCATTTCGTCAACGTTACGGCCTAATGGCAGATCGTTAACCACTTGGTGACGTACCATACCTTCTTTGTCGATCAGGAATGAACCACGGAAAGCCACACCAGCTTCTGGGTGCTCAACATCGTATGCTTTACAGATGTCGTGTTTAACGTCAGCCACTAAAGTGTATTTCACTTGGCCAATACCACCTTTTTCTACTGGGGTGTTGCGCCATGCGTTGTGAGTGAATTGAGAATCGATAGACACACCGATCACTTCAACACCACGCTTAGTGAACTCTTCCATGCGGTGATCGAAAGCGATCAACTCTGATGGACAAACGAAAGTGAAGTCAAGTGGATAGAAAAATACAACCGCTGGCTTGCCTTTGATGGCCGCAGTTAAGTTAAAGCTATCTACGATTTCGCCAGAACCTAATACAGCTGCAGCAGTGAAATCAGGAGCCGGACGGCCTACTAATACGCTCATTTTATATCTCCATCTATGAGTTGAACTAACTATAAAGTAAAACATCCCTCAAACACGCTTGCGCTTATTTGCACGAGTGTATTTGAGAGCGCTTACCAATCAAATCTTTAGGCATTATAAGTCGTGCGTTTTGCCTTACAACCTATTTAAGACCAATATCACATTTTTCAAGGGCATTTTGACACTACTGCTTAAGGATAGAGCAATCTGGACGAGTGGTAAGCGTTGTTGAACACATTCATCTAACAGTAAAAACCCACCCAATTCACATTTTCAGTTATTTTTCAGATAAAGCCGCCGTAAACTGGACAGACACGGCCTTTGCAGTCGAAAATAGTCCCTTTGGTTTACAGAATTAAGATATTGTCTATGAATGCAGTCGTTATTGCTGTGTGTTTGATGTTAGTCCTCAGTTTAGCGAGGGTGAATGTGGTTGTTGCGCTCACAATCAGTGCCCTCGTTGCCGGTTTAGTGGGGGGGATGGATCTGCATCAAACGATTGATGCCTTTAATACGGGGTTAGGTGGCGGCGCGCAAATCGCCCTCAGTTACGCCTTACTCGGAGCCTTCGCCGTAGCATTATCCCATTCAGGCTTAACGACACTGATCTCAAACTCCATCATTAAAAGCCTAGGTAAGGAACCTAATGCCACCAACACCAATTGGGTGCGCTGGTTACTGTTGTTATCTTTGCTAGTGATGTCGATGGCGTCGCAAAATATTCTGCCAATTCATATCGCGTTTATTCCGATCTTAGTGCCACCACTACTACATGTGATGACCAAGCTGAATATCGATCGCCGTTTGGTAGCCTGCGTGTTGACCTTTGGTCTCGTGACCACCTATATGATTTTACCCGTAGGTTTTGGCGGCATTTTCTTAAATGATATTTTGCTTTCTAACCTTACCAGTAATGGTTTAGTCGCCGTGCGCGAGCAAATTCCGCCAGCCATGCTTATCCCTGCTGCCGGTATGGTAACAGGTTTACTATTTGCCGTATTTGTAAGCTATCGCAAGCCGAGGGTTTACGATGAAGCTAAGGTACTGACTGCCGAGCCCGAAGAGACTCTCAATAAGCGTAATATTGCTATCGCCGCAGTAGCTATACTTGCAACCTTGTTTGTGCAGCTTGAGACTGATTCGATGATCTTTGGTGCCTTAGTCGGCTTTATGATCTTCAGTTTTTCTGGCGCACTTAAACACGTAGCCGATCAAGATATTTTCACTCAAGGCGTGCGCATGATGGCCAATATTGGCTTTATCATGATCTCAGCCGCGGGCTTTGCTGCAGTAGTGAAAGAAACCGGTGAAGTCGGCACATTAGTTTCGTCATTAAGCACTTTGATTGGCGACAATAAAGCCCTCGCCGCCTTCTTGATGTTATTAGTCGGCTTGCTAATTACTATGGGTATTGGCTCATCTTTCTCGACCATTCCGATTATCGCGACCATTTATGTCCCATTGGCCCTAAGCTTTGGCTTTTCCGTACCCGCCACAATCGCGTTAGTCGGTACTGCCGCGGCACTGGGTGATGCTGGCTCGCCGGCGTCAGACTCAACACTTGGCCCGACGTCAGGTTTAAATGCCGATGGTCAGCACGACCATATTCGCGACAGCGTGATCCCAACCTTTATTCACTACAACATCCCCTTGTTAGTGTTTGGCTGGATTGCCGCCATGGTTCTTTAAGGCTTAGACTCATGAGCGTTAACATAAAAAAGCGTGGATAATTCCACGCTTTTTTATTTGCTAGGCACACAAGTCAGGTACGAATAACGACCGTCCCAGCTAAATAATCGTGAATAGCCCTGTTTTTTTCATTAAATAACATGGTAATGATTTCGAGTAGATGCCATATAAGGAAAGAGATACTTAAACTAATGATGGTATAAAGCTTCCAACTCGACATATCTTCTGTAGTCTCAAGCGGGAAAAATACACTGAAAAACACAAGTAAAATTAACATGATGATGGGAACACAATCCCTTAATAGCGCTTGATTAAGACTAATGGCCCCTTCAGTTTTATAGTCAACTACCTTGATATCAAAGATCATTTTCCCAAATGTTTGACCATAAAGGGTATGGAGCAGCACGGAATACAATGCAAATTTCCAAGTATCGAAATAACTTAACGCGACTTGGAATACAGGCGCTACGTGTGTAATCGCAGCTACAATAATCACAGAACAAATACTGATGATTACGCTATCGATTATGGAGGACCAAAATCGAGGACAAAACGTAGCGTATTTTTCTAATTCCGCTTGTTTATCCATGACCGATTTAACCTCAGGATCCTGAAGTTTTAGCGAGATAAGTGCGTCAACCTCTGCCGCTCTATCAGGATATTTGTCCCTATTGATATTCCTTTGGACATCAATCAGTTCATCCAAGGTGTAGTTGTTATAATTTGGAACAACATCCATTAAATGCATTCTCCGTGCACATTTGTATTTACCTCAACCAAAATCAATGATTAACGCTAGGCATGTCTTTAAACGCAGAAAAATAGCATTGTCACTGTTTCAACTCAACAACTCGTTAACACCCCAAAGTATCAAAACTCAAGAGTTTTTAGGTAAAAGCACATAAAAAAGGGAGCTAAAGCTCCCTTTTTTAATGATAGGAATTAAACCAACAGATTATTTAGTACCAAAAATCTTATCACCCGCATCACCTAAACCAGGCAGAATGTAGCCCTTATCGTTCAAGCACTTGTCGATAGCAGCGGTATACAGCTCTACATCTGGGTGCGCAGCTTCTAAGGCTTTAATCCCTTCAGGCGCAGCAACTAACACTAGGGCTTTAATTGACGTACAACCGCGTTTTTTCAGTAGGTCGATAGTCGCAATCATAGAGCCGCCAGTTGCCAACATAGGGTCAACGATCAGGGCGATACGCTCGTTCATGTCGCTGGCCAGCTTTTCAAAATATGGCACTGGCTCTAAGGTTTCTTCGTCGCGGTAAATACCTACAACCGAAATACGCGCACTTGGAATATGCTCAAGTACACCGTCCATCATGCCTAAACCCGCACGCAAGATAGGCACGACAGTCACTTTTTTGCCCTTGATCTGATCCACTTCAACTGGACCATTCCAGCCTTCAATCGTAACAGTTTCGGTTTCGAAATCTGCGGTAGCTTCATAGGTTAACAAGCTGCCCACTTCGGCGGCTAGCTCACGGAAACGTTTAGTGCTAATGTCACCTTCACGCATCAGGCCGATTTTGTGACGCACTAACGGGTGTTTAACCTCGACAACTTTCATTTTTCTCTCCTACTGTTGTTCGCGAAATATCTTAGGCAAATTTTTCAGATTTTAGATGATTTGTTTATTGGGTAAAACATAAAGTTTTGCCATTCGAGCTAATCGTGAGCAATATCCCAAGAATTATTGCCTATCGCTTAAGATGCGCCCATTCATCTACTATTTTATGACCAATCGCAGGATAGAAAATGTGAAATATCCCCCTGTGAAGCTAAAAATACTCCCCGCAAGTCGATAAATCCAAATCATGGCTTTCGACCCCTAGCACAAGCTGGTAGAATACCGCCGCATAAAAATCCAATAACGATGTACCCGAGAGGATCCTCCGTGAGCACTCCTACCCCACTGAGCTATAAAGACGCTGGCGTTGATATTGATGCTGGTAATGCACTGGTAAGTAACATTAAAGCGGCTGTTAAACGTACCCGTCGTCCAGAGGTAATGGGCAACTTAGGTGGTTTTGGCGCATTGTGTGAATTACCCACTAAATACAAGCAACCTGTTTTAGTTTCAGGCACCGATGGTGTTGGTACTAAATTGCGTTTAGCTATCGATTACAAAAAACACGACACAGTCGGTATCGACTTAGTGGCCATGTGTGTGAACGACTTGATCGTTCAAGGCGCTGAGCCGTTGTTTTTCCTCGATTACTACGCAACAGGCAAGCTCGATGTAGAAACAGCAACCTCTGTTGTTAACGGCATCGGCGAAGGTTGTTTCCAATCTGGTTGTGCGTTAATCGGCGGTGAAACCGCTGAAATGCCAGGCATGTATGAAGGCGAAGATTACGACCTCGCAGGTTTCTGTGTGGGCGTGGTTGAAAAGGCCGACATCATTGACGGGAGTAAAGTGGCTGCGGGTGATGCGCTGATCGCCTTAGCCTCAAGCGGTCCTCATTCAAATGGCTATTCATTAGTTCGTAAAGTATTAGAAGTCAGCCAAGCGGACCCTCAACAGGATCTCAATGGCAAGCCATTGATCCAACATCTGTTAGAACCAACCAAAATTTACGTTAAATCATTGCTCAAGCTGATCGAAGCATCGGACGTGCACGCAATGGCGCATATCACTGGCGGCGGTTTCTGGGAAAACATCCCCCGCGTACTGCCTGAAAACTGCAAAGCCGTTATCCAAGGTGATTCATGGCAATGGCCTGCTGTTTTCAATTGGTTAATGGAAAACGGTAACATTGCAGAATATGAAATGTACCGCACCTTTAACTGTGGTGTCGGCATGATTGTTGCGCTGCCAGCCGATAAAGTCGATGCCGCACTGGCACTGCTCGCCGCCGAAGGCGAACAAGCTTGGCTAATCGGTGCTATCGCTGCTCGCGAAGGCAATGAAGAGCAAGTGGAGATCCTGTAATGCCCCAAAGCTGTCGTGTAGTTGTATTAATTTCCGGAAATGGCAGTAACCTGCAAGCCGTTATCGACGGTTGTGACGATAATCTGCAGGCCGAAGTTGTCGGAGTGATCAGTAATAAACCCGATGCCTACGGTTTAATTCGCGCCCATCATAGTGAAATTGATACCAGCTGCGTGATTGCTCATTCAGGTGAATCTCGCTCTGATTACGATGCACGGTTAATGGCAACAATTGAAAAGTACCAACCCGACTTGATCGTGTTGGCCGGATTTATGCGTATTCTGACCAACGATTTTGTGAATCGTTACTTAGGACGCATGATCAATATCCACCCTTCGTTGCTGCCTAAATATACCGGATTAAACACCCACCAGCGCGCCATTGATGCCAAAGACACTGAACACGGCGCCAGTGTGCATTTTGTCACGCCAGAGCTGGATGCAGGCCCGGTGATTTTACAGGCAAAAGTCCCTGTTTATGAGGATGATACCGCAGAGATGCTCGCCGCTCGTGTCCATGAGCAAGAGCATGCGATTTATCCTTTGGTGGTGAAATGGTTCAGCCATCAGCGCCTTAAAATGCAGGACGGCCAAGCCTATCTCGATGGCACCTTAATCGGACCTAACGGCTACGCCCCCGATTAAACACTGCCTCGCGAAAAAAAGAGACCTTAAGGGTCTCTTTTTTTCGCCTTGTCATACAAAATCATTGTTTTCTCGCCTAATGTGGCATTAGATAAGCTAACGAAAAGTGATTTTGTTCGGCATACAAGAGACTATTAGATGAAAAATATTATCTGCGATATCGATGGTGTACTCCTGCACGACAATAAGCTGATCCCCGGCAGTGATAAATTTATCCACCGCGTTCTCGACCAAGGCAATCCCCTCGTTATTCTGACCAATTACCCAGTACAAACGGGTAAAGATCTGCAAAACCGCCTCAGCGCCGCCGGGATAGACGTACCAGAAGAATGTTTTTACACCTCGGCCATGGCCACCGCCGACTTTTTAAAGCATCAGGAAGGCAGTAAAGCCTTTGTGATTGGCGAAGGCGCCCTCACCCATGAGCTCTACAAAGCAGGATTTACCATTACTGACATTAATCCCGACTTCGTGATTGTCGGTGAAACCCGCTCCTATAACTGGGATATGATCCATAAGGCCGCCGGATTCGTCGCCCGCGGTGCCCGTTTTATCGCCACCAACCCCGACACCCACGGCCCCGCTTACAGTCCAGCCTGCGGCGCCCTGTGTTCACCGATAGAGCGTATTACTGGCAAAAAACCCTTTTATGTGGGTAAACCCAGCTCGTGGATTATCCGCTCCGCGCTCAACCATATCGACGGCCATTCCGAAAATACAGTGATTATTGGCGACAATATGCGCACCGATATTCTGGCGGGTTTTCAAGCAGGGCTTGAGACCATTCTGGTCACCAGCGGCGTGAGTAAGCTTGAAGATATCGATAAAGAGCCTTTCCGCCCGAATCATGTATTCGCCTGCGCCGGCGATATTGATGTGGTTTAATCCTTAAATCGCCCGATTCTCAGCACCTTAGCGTGCTGAGAACCACAACAGACTCGATACGGTAAAGCAACATTAAGTAACATTTTTCCCCTTGGCTCTCCCTTGTCCACCAATAGCGCTTGCTTCATGATAAGGCGCGACATACCCCTTTGATATATGCGTGAAACACGCCCTAAAAACAACAGTAGGATTAACCTATGCGACGTTTGTATCCTGTCTGCGCGCTAGCCATGCTCAGCGCCTGCAGCCCTAATTCGGCCCAGCCCGATGCTAACAGCAGTGCAGCACTGAAACCCGTGCAAATGAATGAAACACGCTTTAGAGACGATATTAAAAATCTTTCCTCCGATGAGTTTGAGGGCCGCGCCCCCACCACCCACGGTGAAAAGCTCACCTTAGACTATCTGTCTAAGGCCTTTGCCGAAATGGGACTCAAAGGCGCCTATCAAGGCAGTTTTTTACAACCTGTACCTATGGTGAGTTATACCGCCTACGATGCGCAGCAAATCAGCTTGGCAGGATTGCCGTTAACCTATCGCAAAGATATCGTCTTAAACAGTCGTCACGATAATGGCGGCGTCAATATCGAAAACGCGCCCTTAGTGTTTGTTGGCTACGGTGTAAATGCGCCGGAATATGGCTGGAACGATTACCAAGATGTGGATATGAAAGGCAAAATTGCGGTGATCCTTGTGAACGATCCCGGCTTTGCCCGCCCTGACTCTGGCAAGTTTAACGGTAAAGCCATGACCTACTATGGTCGCTGGAGTTACAAATTTGAAGAAGCCAGCCGCCAAGGCGCACTCGGTGCGTTGATCATTCACGATACAGAGCCTGCTTCTTATCCTTGGTCCGTGGTTGAAAACAGCTGGACCGGTGCGCAGCAGGATTTAGTCCTCAGCAAAGCCGAGCAAGACAGTCGCGTGCAAGTCGAAGGCTGGTTAACCTTAGATGCTGCAACACAATTATTTGAAAAAGCGGGTTTATCCCTACCAACGCTGATGGCGCGCGCCGCCGATAGCCCCATTAACTTACCCCTAGAGCAAACGGCCAACATCGCCTTTAAAAACAAAGCCGAATACGCCAACAGCTATAACGTCGTCGCCACGCTTCCGGGTACTAAGCAGGCAGATGAGCAAATCCTATTTACTGGGCACTGGGACCATATTGGCAAAGATGACAGTAAAGAAGGCGATAAGATTTACAACGGAGCCATGGACAACGCATCGGGCATTGCGGGCATTTTAGAAATCGCCAGACAGCTGGCCGATAACGCTAAACAGGGTCACGGCTTAGCTCGCTCGGTGACCTTTATCGCGACGACGGGTGAAGAGCAGGGTTTACTCGGCTCACGCTATTACGCCGCCAACCCTATCTATCCCATTGATAAAACCGTGGCAGTGCTCAACTTAGATAGCACCAATATCTATGGAAAAACCAAGGACTTCACTATCGTCGGTAAAGGCAAGTCCGAGCTTGAAAACTACTTAGTCGATGCCGCCAAACAGCAAAACCGTATTGCTTTGGGTGAAAAGAATCCTGCATCGGGCGGTTTCTTCCGCTCTGATCACTTCAGCTTTGCCAAACTTGGCGTGCCTGCGGTTTTTGCTGGTGGCGGAAGCGAACCCATAGATGCCGCAACAGCAAGCTATAAGACTCAAATGCAAGCCACCATGAAGGGCTGCTACCACAATGTCTGCGATGAATACCGTGAAGACTGGGATCTGAGCGGTGCGATTCAAGATCTCGAAGTTTACTATCAGGTGACTCGCACCTTAGGTAACAGCCAAGATTGGCCAGGCTACTATCAAGGCACTGAGTTCAACAGCCTGCGTCCTGCCAAAACGGAACTTGCCACGGCCGCAAAGTAAGCACTTGAAAACGATTCATCGCTAAAACATCCCATAAGGCACCTTGAAAGGTGCCTTATTATTTTCACGAGCTTCCCCACTTTACGCTCACAATTTGACCTTGACTGTAGCAACACGCGCAATGACCGCCGACAAACTGGTTATTAAATCAGCAACATTTGCGCTTGGATCACTATCTTGCTCACATTTATGATGATTTTGCCAAAAACGGATTTTCTTGAGTGAACATTACGTATTTACCAATATCCCGCTTTGCAACCAACATACAAAAACACTTTGCTCATAAAAAAACTAAATTATTTAAATAAACATCAATTAAAATCATTTTAGAGATACATCAAACTCATTCAAAACACCTAAAAACGAACGAATCATCAAAAATAACATTTGGCAAAATCCCGAATCGCTGGCACATTGATACTCAATTGAGACATCCTCAAATGAAATACAGCGGTTTAGGAGTTGCATTATGTGTTCGATTTTTTCAATTTTAGATATTCAATCCGATGCGAAAGAGCTGCGCCAAGTGGCACTGGAAATGTCCAAACTGATGCGCCATCGTGGCCCCGATTGGTCAGGCATTTACGCCAGCGATAAAGCGATTTTGGCCCATGAGCGCTTGGCGATTGTCGATATTGAACACGGTGCGCAGCCACTGTTAACCGAAGACGGCAGCCTTATCCTCGCGGTCAACGGTGAGATCTACAACCATAAAGAACTCAAAGCCCAACTCGGCGATAAATACAGCTATCAAACCAACTCTGACTGCGAAGTGATATTGGCGCTGTACCAGGAATATGGCACTGAATTTCTTGATAAATTAAACGGTATTTTCGCCTTCGTACTCTACGATAAAGCCAAAGACGCCTACCTTATTGGCCGCGATCATATGGGCATTATCCCGCTCTACACTGGGCGTGATGCGGCGGGTAACTTCTACGTTGCCTCCGAAATGAAGGCGCTGATGCCCGTCTGTAAAACCGTGGCTGAATTCCAGCCAGGGCAATATCTGTACTCAACCATAGGTGAGCCAGTGCAATACTACACTCGCGATTGGCAGAGCTTTGATGCGGTGAAAGATAACGGCGCCAGCCAAGAAGAATTACGCGATGCCCTCGAAGCCGCAGTTAAGCGCCAATTGATGTCCGACGTGCCCTACGGCGTGTTATTGTCTGGCGGTTTAGATTCCTCGGTGATCTCGGCGATTACCCAAACCTTTGCCAAGCGCCGAATCGAAGATGACGATCAAAGTGGCGCTTGGTGGCCACAGCTACACTCCTTTGCCGTGGGTTTAAAGGGCGCACCCGATTTAGCCGCCGCTAAAAAGGTTGCCGATGCGATTGGTACCATTCACCATGAGATCAACTTTACCTTCCAAGAGGGTTTAGATGCGATTAAGGAAGTCATCTACCACTTAGAAACCTATGATGTGACCACCATTCGTGCCGCGACACCTATGTACCTGATGGCCCGTAAAATCAAGGCGATGGGGATCAAAATGGTGTTATCGGGTGAAGGTGCCGATGAACTCTTTGGCGGTTACTTGTACTTCCATAAGGCGCCAAACGCGCAGGCCTTCCATGAAGAACTCGTGCGTAAACTGGATAAACTGCATTTGTTCGATTGTCTGCGCGCCAACAAAGCCATGGCGGCGTGGGGACTCGAAGCCCGCGTGCCTTTCCTCGATAAGGAATTTATGGATGTGGCGATGCGTATCAACCCTGAGGCAAAAATGTCTAAGGATGGCCGCATTGAGAAACACATTCTGCGCCAAGCCTTTGAACATAAGTTGCCAAAAGAAGTCGCCTGGCGTCAAAAGGAGCAATTCAGCGATGGCGTGGGTTACTCATGGATCGATGGTTTGAAGGCCCATGCCGCTGAGCAAGTAGACGACTTGCAACTGGCTAACGCGAAGTTCCGCTTCCCGTACAACACACCAGAAACCAAGGAAGCCTATTTCTACCGTTGTTTCTTTGAAGAGCATTATCCATTGCCAAGTGCCGCTGAAACCGTGCCCGGTGGCAAATCGGTCGCCTGCTCTACCCCAGAAGCGCTGGCATGGGATGAAAGCCTACGTGGAATTATCGACCCCTCTGGTCGCGCCGTACGCTCAGTGCATGCCGCCAGCTATTAATCGCTGACGCATGCCATCAAGATAAAAGCCACCCTAGGGTGGCTTTTATCTTTAACTATATAATTTTTAATAATTTAGCATGACCACACGGCGCCAAGCATAAATACGGCTTTGGAATATCACCTTAAGATCGAACAAATAACCTAGGCCGATATCGCCAGCGGTGCAACGGGCGTCGCATCGTTAGCCTTGGTAATTTGCCAAGAGGACTTTGCAAGAAACGCCTTCCCCGCCTTTATCCCTTGCTGGTAATCAATGCGTAAATCCGCATCTGCGCTGCCTAACAGCTTGCTCTGTAATGGCGCCTTCGCAAAAATCTGCACAATTTCAACATCATCGGGAGGATTGGCAATAAAGTCTAACTCGGCCTGATAGGCCTCTTCATGCTGCACTAAGTAATCAATGGTCTTAGGGCAAAAGCCAGAGACACAGATCCACGATTTAAGCTTATGTACCCAAGCCGATTGAGCTTGAAAGTCCTCATTGACCGTTCTAGCCACCACAATTTTGCGGGCACCACGTTTATACGCCTCACGCACGGGCAACGGCGCCGCTAAGCCGCCATCGAGGTAAAAGTCTTGCTCGGGTTCGAGTGTCGCATCGGTATGATGAGCAGATTCAATCCCTAACCAAGGCGTTAACTTGACCCCCTGTTTATATAAAAAAGGCAAAGCGCTAGAGGCTTTAAGTAGTTCACGCCAGTGCTCATGACTGGTTGGACTCAAGAAATACCCTTGGCGATTAGAGACTCGTGTAGTCGTAATAAGGAGCTCTCGCCCATTGAGGGATTGACTGGCCGCCGCTAAATCCAGCTTAAAACTGCCACGCTGAGTCTGCTCGAAATACCAGTCGAGATCGATAACATTGGCACCAATCAGACCGCGGCCTAGTTGATAGAAGCGTTTATGGCGCGTTAGCCCTCGGATGAGTTTTTTGGCGTAACCCTTTTGTCTGGCTAAAAAACTGGTCAAGTTTTGCGAGCCTGCTGAGGTGCCAATCAATAAATCGAAGGGGTCAAACTCCGCCTCAAGCCAAGCATCGAGTACGCCTGCGGTAAAAATGCCGCGCTGGCCACCGCCTTCTGCAATTAACGCTACTTTCGGCGTGGTAACAGATTGAGAGGCAGAAGATAAATGGCTAATCGGCGGCATAACTGACCTTATCGCAACAAAGACGCAATGGAGAATAGATAAGCTCAGTCTAAACAAAGATTGTCACAGTCAAAAACGGATAGAATCTATCGTTGTAATCGATAAATGAAATATGAGAAGCATGTTACGCGAATCATGGCATGGTTAGCAGCAATGCAAAAATGCTCATGCATATTAAAAGGCATAGCGGAATTTATCTTTATATACAATTTATTGGTAATTAATCTATGCCCGCGAATCATCACGCGGGCATAGATGACACTTGGAAGCTTTACCCTAGAACTTATGGGTCAACTCCAAGGTGACATTACGTGGCTCACCGGGGAAATGGCCATTGCGCTCACTAAATCCGCTAACAGCATATTCCTTGTCGAAGATATTCTTCAGATTTACGCGCACTTGGGTTTGATCCCATTGGGTCGTCCAGCTCATATCAAACACTGTATGGGGCTTCACCGTTTGACCATTAAGGCTAAATTGCTCGCCCACATAGTCCATCCCAAAAGCAATCGCCGAATCAATCGCTTGAATATCGTAACGCGTCCATAAACCTGCTTGATGACGCGGCGCATTGGCAAAGTGTTTGCCGTCGCCAAAGGTGTTGGTTACGCTGTCATTGGTCACACCTTTAATCACTTCGGTATCGTTATAGGCATAGTTGACCGTTACGGTAAGGTTATCCGTGAGATCGCCCACCAGCGTCCATTCCACCCCTTGGCTACGTACTTTACCTAAATTAACCAAGTTAGGAATACCATCATCATCCCCAGTATCTAAAGGGTTTGCCTGGGCCACATTTTGTTTTTCAATGCGATAAAGTGCAAGCGTGGTCATAAACTGGCCATCAAGCCACTCGTTTTTCATCCCAAGTTCAATCTGATTACCAGTTTCGGGATCGAGTGCACCGTCACTTTTAATGCTCTCTTGATCCGACAATGATGCCGGATTGAAACTCTCTGAGTAGTTCAAATAGAAAGACATAGATTCGATTGGACGATAATTCAGCCCAGCCCTTGGGGTAATGGCATTATCGCTAAAGGAGAATCCGGTCTTTTTATCGTAATCATCAAACTGGCTAAAGCGTAGACCCGCAATTAAAGACCACTGCTCGTTGAAATGCAGATGTTCTTGCAGATAGAGGCCAAAACGGTTGGAGCGGGTACCGTCGGTATCCATGTCTTTTAACTGATAAGCACTCGGATTAGTTTCACCGTAATTCAGCTCAAAGATATTGAGATTACCCACGCCTTCCTTGCTGGTCGCCAACTTGTAATGGTATTCGGTTTCGACATAGTGATAATCACCACCAAACAGGAACTCATGCTCAAAACCTAAGGCATTAAAGCGATAGACAAAATCGTTGGTTAAACTGATTTCGTCATTGGCACGGGATTGAACACGATATTCACGTTTGATGGTGCCATCTGCGCTGTTTGCCTTACCATCACCGTTCACATCGACCCAACCTCGGGATTCGTGATATTGCTGATCGGATTCATTATTCAGATAACGAATTTGAGTTTTTACCGAAAAATCATCACTAAATTGATGATCGAGAATCGCTTGCAGCACCAAGGCATCCATTTTCTGGAAGTCGCTCTTCTCGTTGGCATTATAGGAAGGGTCAACCAGGAAATTCCCCGCATCATCCACGGGTACACCACGGAGTCGATTACCGCCCAAATCCTGTCTTATCAGATCGAATGTGGTGGTGAGCTTAGTATCGTCACTGATTTCATACAGTAAGCCACCTGCTACTTCGGCATTTAAACTATCGGCATTGTTACGGAAGCTATCTTCCTGTTGATAATAGCCCCCCAATCGATAGGCTAAATCCTCGCTTAAGCCGCCGGTGAAATCCAGCGAGCCGCCCATCATGTCGTAACTGCCCGTGCTTAAGGTGAGCTCTTTACGCTCGACAAAGGTTGGTTTTTTCGTCACATAGTTAATCATGCCGCCGGGTTCACCGCCGCCATAGAGTGCCGAGGCAGGGCCTTTTAATACCTCAACTCGCTGCACGTTGAACAGTTGTGGCACCGAGAATCCCGAATACGGGTCGCCACGCACGCCATCGTAAAACACGTTGGCATCGTCGCGAAAACCACGAAAGGTCACGCCGGAATAGCTAAATTCACTCACACCGGCAATGGAGCGGTATAAGTCAGTAATATTGCGGGCGGCTTGATCGTCAATCAGTTGCTCGGTCAGCACTTGTACTGACTGCGGCAGCTCCATCACATTAATTGCCGTTTTAGTGCCGATTTCCGTCTCTTTATCGACATACATTTGCATGGCGCGACCACGCACGACAATTCGCTCAGGTGCCTTAGTCTCGGCTTGTGTGCTGGCTTGTGCTTCGGCCTGTGTGTTGGTTTGTATATCGGCTTGTGCCGTTGAAGCACTTTCTTGTTCGGGTTGACGCTCTTGAGCGTTAGGCGCAGCCGCAAAGACCAAATGCGGCATCAGGGCAAGCGTTAGTATTGAATAGGTAAAACGTGATTTCACAAAGTCCCCCAACCTTGAGCAAACCAGTGGTTTACCCATGTCATCTAAAATGTGCCGTCATTATAAAGTTTGATTATTAGATGACAATAATTCTCATTTAAATTTACATCGGTCGGGGTTTGTAACAATTGTAAAGAGAGTCCACTCGTTATGTATGGATATAGCGGAATGGCTCTTAGTGCATGGTTCTTTGTGTATGGATCTTAGTGCATAGCTCTTACTGAATGGCGCTTAATAAAAGCCATCTCCAATAAAAAAGCCAGCATCACTCTGCTGGCTTTTTACTGTTTTCATTGGTTATAACGCTTTGAATGTAAAGGCTTAAAAAATAGCTTCATCGAGCGTTGTTAACATCTCACTCGCCTGCTCCAACTGTTTACGCAGGCTGCGGCTTTGCACGGCCCAATACGCCATATAAAAGTCCGCCGTTTTCAGTTTAGCTTGATAAAAGTCGGTCTCTTGCGTGCCATTTTCGAGCGCAGTCAGTGCAATTTTAGCCATGCGCGCCCACATCCATGCGAGAGCAGTAATGCCGAACAACTCTAAATACGCCATCGATGCCGCGCCGATAATGTCGGGATTGCTGGCCGCATGGGTCGCTAAATAACCACTCGCCTTTTGTAAATCGGTGGCGCAATCCATTAGCCCGCTCACATAGGGCTGCATTTGCGCATCTTTGCCCTGTGATTGAATAAACTCAGTAACTAGCGCAGACCATTGTTGCATGGCAGCGCCGCGATCGCTTAGCAGTTTACGCCCGACTAAATCGAGCGCCTGAATGCCGTTAGTGCCTTCATAAATCAGTGCAATACGGCTATCACGCACAAATTGCTCCATTCCCCACTCGTGGATATAGCCATGACCGCCAAATACTTGCTGGGCATCCACACAGGCGTTAAAGCCACGATTTGTGATAAAACCTTTCACCACTGGCGTAAATAAGGCCGCTAATTGGGCAGCTACTTTTGCCTTGGCAGGATCGCTATGGCGCTCTGCCTCATCGAGCCACAGCGCCTGCTGGCCAACGAGTGCACGGGCACCTTCGTTAAAGGCTTTTTGCGATAACAGCATCCGGCGCACATCACCGTGAACCAAGATCGGATCGGCGTCTTTTTCGGGCGCCTTAGCCCCACTGATGGCGCGGCTCTGCAATCTGTCCTTGGCATAGGCCAAGGCATTTTGATAGGCGATTTCAGAGACGCCTAATCCCTGCATCCCGACACCAAGGCGCGCTTGGTTCATCATGGTAAACATTGCGCGCAGCCCTTGGTGGGGTTCGCCAACTAACTCACCGAGTGCCCCCTCAAATACCATCACGCAGGTTGAGTTGCCATGGATCCCCATTTTGTGCTCAAGGCCGCTAGCATAGAGGCAGTTCGTCTCACCTAAACTGCCATCACTGTTGACTAACACTTTGGGCACAGCAAACAGCGAAATCCCTTTCACCCCTTCAGGCGCATCAGGCAAACGGGCTAATACCAAGTGCACTATGTTATCGGTAAATTGATGGTCACCCGAGGAGATAAAAATCTTCTCCCCAGTGATGGCAAAATGGCCGTCCGCCGCGGGAACGGCCTTAGTACGCAGCAGTGCTAAATCGGTTCCGGCATGGGATTCGGTTAGGTTCATGGTGCCAGTCCATTCACCACTCACTAATTTGGCTAAATACTTCTGTTTAAGCGCCTCACTGCCGTGGGCATGAATGGCCGCATAGGCGCCATGGGTAAGGCCGGGATACATGGCAAAGGCCATGTTGGTCGAGGTTTGCATCTCGGTGGCGAAAATACCGACCACTTCGGGTAACCCTTGGCCGCCATAGGCGGGATCACAGGTCAGTGTTGGCCAGCCATTGTCGACAAACTGCTGATAGGCGTCGGCAAAACCTTCGGGGGTAACCACTTTGCCATCCACGAGTTTGCAGCCCTGCACGTCCCCTACGCTATTTAACGGCAACATCACCTCAGTACTGAAATCCGCCATACCCTGTAGGATGGCATCGACCAGATCGGGGTCGATTTCATCGAAGCCTTTTAGAGCATCTTGCTGATAAATAAGCAACATTTCATCGAGGATAAATTGATAGTCACGTAGTGGTGCTTGATAGACTGGCATAATCGCTTCCCTTTCTTGTTTTATGGCAATGAACTAAGTGCTCTGACCACTTTAGCTAAATCTGTTGAAAAAGGAAGCATCTGGACCTTGGCGCAATGACTTTTGTTTGCACAATCGAACAGCGAAACCGTAAATTGATCGCAACAAAGGCTTATGCTCAAGTGCAAAAGTTTGTAAGCTAAGTGCTTGTATTGCTGATACGTCATCAGGTTGAGGATATTGTTACTATGGGTTCTGTTACCACCAAAAAACACGCAAACGGGCTCGATTATATCGAAGTGAACACTGCGTTATGCCAAGCAAGGATTTTTTTACAGGGCGCGCAAATCGACCATTTTCAACCCGTAGGTAAGCCGCCCTTGTTATGGGTGTCTTCGGCGGATGACTATCAACCCGGTAATGGGATCCGTGGTGGTGTCCCCGTCTGCTGGCCTTGGTTTGGCATGAGTAATCAAGCTAATTTTCCACAGCATGGTTTTGCCCGCACCCGAATTTGGACACTCGAGTCGGTTGAGATGCGTAATCAATTGGTGGATTTGCATTTCAGCTTAACGATCAGCGAAGAAGATAAGGTCTTTTGGCCGCACCATACCCAAGTCAACGTCCTCTTTACCTTAGGTGAAACCTTAAGTATCAGCTTAGTTAACACTAACCTTGGCGATGTGCCCGTAACGCTCACCCAAGCATTACACAGCTATTTTCCGATTGAAGATATTCACCAGCTTAAAGCCACTGGCTTTAACGGTGCTCAATATATTGAGTTTGCCGAAGGGCCTTACCCGCAAACAACAGATGATGTGCTATTCGACCGCGAAACCGACCGCGTTTACACCAACCTAGGTCCAGTACAACACTTACATACGCCCCAAGGTGTGATTGAAGTGAGCCGCGAAAATAGCCACTCGGCCGTGCTATGGAACCCTTGGATTGAAAAATCGACTCGTCTTGCCCGCTTTAATGACGATGACTATTTGACTATGGTGTGTCTCGAAGCTGCCAATGTGCTTGAAGATAAATTAACGCTGGCTCCCGGCGAGAGTCACAGTTTAATTACCCATATTCGCTGGGCAGACTAATCGGTCTTTATCCTCCATCAATACAAAAGCCCAGTGCATGACTGGGCTTTTTTATACCATCAAATTCACGGTGGTCATCTATTTGGCAATCACCGCCTACTTAGTGCTTTTCTCAAAACGCGCTAATAAGCTTGAGGTGTCCCAACGATTACCGCCCATGGCTTGAACTTCAGAATAAAACTGATCCACTAACGCAGTTAAGGGTAAGTGCGAGCCATTGCGGCGAGCCTCTTCTAGGGCTATGCCTAAATCCTTACGCATCCAATCGACGGCAAAGCCAAAATCATAGCTTTGACCCCACATGGTCTTGTAGCGGTTTTCCATCTGCCAGCTTTGTGCCGCGCCTTTACTGATCACCTCAACCACTTTTTCACCGTCAAGACCAGCCTTACGGGCAAATTGCAGTGCTTCGGCAAGACCTTGAACCACACCTGCGATACAAATTTGGTTGACCATCTTAGTGAGCTGGCCAGCACCCACCTCACCTAAACGTTCAGCGTAACGAGCAAAGGCTTCTATAACGGGCTTAACACGCTCAAACACGGCTTGATCGCCCCCGACCATTACAGTCAACACGCCATTTTCGGCGCCCGCTTGGCCACCCGATACAGGCGCATCGAGAAAATCGATGCCTTTTTCGGCCAGCACTTTATGTAACTCACGGGCCACATCGGAAGAAGCCGTTGTATGGTCAACCAATACAGTGCCAGGCGCCAGTCCATGAATGACGCCATCATTGCCTAATACCACTTCCCGCAAGTCGTTATCGTTGCCTACGCAGGTAAAAACAATATCTTGGCCAATAGCCGCTTCTTTAGGCGTTGGGCAGCAACGGCCGCCATAGTTCTCGACCCAGGTTTGTGCTTTGGTAAAAGTCCGGTTATACACAGTAACCTCATGGCCCTTGTTGAGTAAGTGTCTTGCCATGGGGTAACCCATTACGCCTAAACCAATAAATGCGACTTTTGCCATGAGGAATTCCTTTAATTGATAAAGAGGGTGAAACGTTTTACACCAAACATTTTTACTGTGTTCATTTAACGCCGCTAAATTGACAACACTGAATTGACAAAATGGACTAACGACACGCAGAACGCGCGCTTATGTTACTCCGAGAAAGACCCGACCTAAACTAAAAAAATGCGAGCAAGTGTTTCAACTTACAGAGTCAATCGGTAGAGAAAACGCTGGCGGCAGTGTAGCACTCGCTTAGGCAAGCGTCAGAGCAAAAACGCCCTTGGCAGCAAACGCAGTGTTCGACAGAAACAACCAAGGCGCACACTGGCGCCTTGGTTTTGTATCACGAGCCTAAATCACTTTTGCACATGGGCTTCCATTTCGGCGCCAATTTTCTTGCGCATTTCCATTAAACGCAGCGCAGAATCACGCAGGTGAATATCATGCTCAGTCTGTGGCACCCATTCAGGCACGGGTGTCGGTTGCCCGTTTTCATCCACGGCCACCATGATAACGATACAGTGAGTAGTGAGATGGCGCTCAGAGACCTTAGGGTCCCCTGCCCGAACATCAATACCGATATGCATCGAGGTCTTGCCGGTATAAATCACCTTGGCGCTGACTTCGACAATATTGCCCACGAGGATAGGTTGCACAAATCGAATACCGCCGGCGTAAGCAGTAATGCAATATTTACCACTCCAACCCGCGGCGCAGGCATAGGCTGCAAGGTCAATCCATTTCATCACAGCGCCACCGTGAACCTTACCACCAAAATTCACATCCGCAGGCTCTGACAAAAATCTCAGGGTAATTTGTCTATCGATACCAGCCATATAACCTCAACTTATTCAGCCTCTGTGGCTCAATGATTTTGCAATAAGTTGAGTTTACGATAGAAATGCATAATAGCGTAAAGATAATTACGATTGTCTTGGCGAAGAGAACCGATTTAGCCGAAGTAGATTATCAACCCGCAAGACAGTAATAATCCCGGAAGAGCAAGACGGTATAACCACAGCTGTAATTGGCTGCTAACAAAGCGAGTACCCTTGCCATAAGTGTAAATACCCAACCCCGCCAAAAACAGCCCTATCACTTCAAATCCCGATGACATATGGTTGTTACCGCCGACACTGATGGCGGTCACCAACAACGCAAACCACACCAGCACATATGCCGCAATCGCAAAAGTGAAAGTCTTCATGCCGATATTCGTATTGGGATGCCAAGCTTTAGATTCACCGCGAATTAACTCGGTTAAATTAGCGGCTACCGCCCCAACGATAGGCACCAGCGGGATCACCAGAGGATTTAACATGACAAGCTTCCTTTAGACGGAGTATGCCTGTCATTATCGGCGGCAAGCAGGATTAAACAAGTAGGATGAATAAAGATTAACCATAGGATATCAGCACGTTAGAAAGTGATGTTCGGCACTCTTCGAGCATAAAAAAATGCGCCAATAGGCGCATTTTTTATCGAGCTAACCGCTGTTTAGACTTTCTTAAACAGCAATGAGCCGTTAGTACCACCAAAACCGAAGGAGTTACACAGAGCGTATTCTAACTTCACATCGCGGGCAGTGTGCGCCACAAAGTCTAAATCACAGCCTTCATCTGGATTATCGAGGTTGATGGTTGGCGGTACAGCTTGATCGCGTAGCGCAAGCAGGGTGAAAATCGCTTCAACCGCACCCGCAGCGCCCAGCAAGTGACCTGTCATAGACTTAGTCGAGCTGACGAGCAAGTTGTAGGCATGGTCGCCAAACACAGATTTAACCGCTGCTGCTTCTGCTTTATCACCCGCAGGTGTTGAAGTGCCGTGAGCATTGATATAACCAATTTTCTCAAATGGCAGCTTGGCATCATTCACCGCATTCACCATAGCCGCCGCAGCCCCTGCACCATCACTTGGTGGCGATGTCATATGGAAAGCATCACCGCTCATACCAAAACCGACGAGCTCACCATAAATGGTCGCGCCGCGTGCCTTGGCGTGTTCGTACTCTTCCATCACCATCACACCCGCACCATCACCGATGACAAAACCATCACGGTCTTTGTCCCATGGACGGCTGGCTGCTGTTGGATCATCGTTACGGGTTGATAGCGCTTTAGCCGCGCCAAAACCACCGACGCCTAATGGACAAGTGACATCTTCGGCGCCACCGGCAACCATCACGTCAGCATCTCCATAGGCGATGGTGCGCGCCGCAAAACCGATATTGTGCACACCGGTAGTACAAGCGGTAGTGACGGCAAAGTTAGGGCCTGTCATACCGTACATAATCGATAAATGGCCAGCAATCATATTGATGATGGTGCTAGGCACGAAGAAAGGCGAAATCTTACGAGGGCCACCGCTTAATAGCGCACTATGGTTTTGTTCAATCAGCCACATGCCTCCCATGCCCGCACCGATAGCAGTACCGACGCGGCCAGGGTTTACTTTGCTCATATCCAGACCCGAGTCTTGGATAGCTTGAATACCCGCAGCCATACCATACTGAATAAAGAGGTCCATTTTACGGGCGTCTTTTTTGGTTAAGTACTGTTCGACATCGAAATCTTTTACAGAACCACTGAAACGAGTGGTGAATTCGCTGGCATCAAATTTGGTTATGGGCGCAATCCCACTCTTACCCGAAAGCAGGGCTTTCCAAGTAGTGTCGACAGTATTGCCCACGGGCGTTACTAACCCTAAACCGGTTACCACTACACGACGTTTAGACACGGCAGTCACCTTTTGAATGCTAAATAGATTAAGTTATGACAGACAAATGCGGTTCTATCATTAGAAAGTTTTCGCCAATCTGCGGCGAGCATCCCATGGACAAATGCAACACAGCTTCCCGAGACGATTGAATGGCACTATTGCAGAATTAGGCGGGGGTAAAACAAAAACAGGCGGCATATTTGCCGCCTGTTCTCTAGAATTCAGAATTACTGATTCTTAGAAACGTAATCGATCGCTGCTTGAACAGTAGTGATTTTTTCAGCTTCTTCATCAGGGATCTCGGTATCAAACTCTTCTTCCAGAGCCATAACCAACTCAACAGTGTCCAGAGAATCTGCACCCAGATCGTCAACGAAAGATGCCGCTGGTTTAACGTCTTCTTCTTTAACGCCCAGTTGCTCTACAATGATTTTCTTTACACGTTCTTCGATGTTGCTCATTAGTTTTCTTTCCTATTCAAATTACGCACTTGCGTAAGATTGCGAGTAGTTTATTAGATTTGGCTGACAATGCAAGCTTAGTTTTCGTGGTCTAACCACGAAATTTAGCGACCAATTGATACAGATCACTACTCAGTTGCGACAGTATCCCTGCCATCCGCCCTTAAACCATGTACATACCGCCATTCACATGCAAAGTCTCGCCTGTGATATAAGCGGCAGAATCCGACGCCAAAAAGAGCACTGCATTTGCAATTTCTTGCGCTTGCCCTAATCGTTCCATCGGAACCTGAGACATGATAGCTTTTTGCTGATCTTCGGTCAGCTCATCAGTCATATCGGTCTGGATAAATCCAGGAGCGATAGCATTAACTGTAATTTGACGAGATGCAACCTCTCTTGCAAGAGATTTTGTAAATCCGATCAAACCAGCCTTTGCAGCCGAGTAGTTAACTTGACCTGCATTGCCCATAGTGCCTACCACTGAACCAATATTGATGATCCGGCCGAAGCGCTTTTTCATCATGGTACGCATCACAGGTTTTGATAGTCTGAACAATGATGTCAGGTTGGTATCGATGATATCGTTCCATTCATCATCTTTCATTCGCATCAGCAAGTTATCACGGGTGATACCCGCGTTGTTGACTAGAATATCAACATCACCCGCTTTTTCTTTGATCGAATCGAATAAATCGGTGACGGATTGACTATCGGTAACATTAAGCACTAAACCAAAACCTTTGTCACCCAGATATTCTTGAATTGCTGCGGCGCCCTTCTCACTTGTGGCAGTTCCTACCACAATCGCACCGGCTTCGACTAAGGTTTCGGCAATCGCGCGGCCAATACCACGGCTCGCGCCTGTCACTAAGGCAACTTTGCCCGCTAAACTCAGATTGATACTCATACAAACTCCTTATTCAGTTAACGCGGCAAGGGATGCAACGTCATTAACTGCTTGGGCAGAAAGAGATTTATTAATGCGTTTCGCAAGACCTGTCAATACTTTACCAGGGCCGCACTCTACCAGTTGACTAATGCCTTGTTCGGCCATTAATTCAACAGTTTCGCTCCAGCGCACTGGGCAATAGAGTTGACGCACCAGCGCATCTTTAATGTCGGCGACCGCAGTTGGCGATGCCACATCCACGTTATTGATAACTGTGATGCTTGGTGCGTTAAACTGCACATCGTTTAAGGCAAGGGCTAATTTATCAGCAGCAGGTTTCATTAATGCACAGTGTGATGGCACGCTGACAGGCAGTGCAACTGCCATTTTGGCGCCCGCCGCTTTACAGGCCGCAGCGGCACGTTCAACCGCCTCTTTTTGACCTGCGATAACCACTTGGCCTGGGCTGTTAAAGTTAACTGGGCTCACCACTTCGCCTTGGGCAGCTTCAATACACGCATTAGCAATACCGTCATTATCCAGACCGATAATGGCGTACATGGCACCAGTGCCTGCTGGTACAGCTTGTTGCATCAGTTGACCACGCAGCTCAACCAGTTTGATCGCATCTTTAAAGTCGATGACACCAGCACAGACTAATGCAGAATATTCGCCTAGGCTGTGACCCGCTAACATTGCTGGCATGGCCTTAACCGAAGCGACATAAGCGCGCCAAATGGCAACACTCGCCGCTAATAATGCAGGTTGGGTTTTGTCGGTTTCATTTAAGGTTTCAACGGGGCCGTCTTGCACTAAAGCCCACAGATCATACCCTAACACTTCACTCGCTTCGGCAAAGGTTTGTCCCACAATCGGCTGTGCACCAGCCAGCTCGGCTAACATGCCTAGAGCCTGTGAACCTTGGCCTGGGAATACAAAAGCTACATTTTCCATATCAAATTACCTATGGCGAACTTAATTTATTGAACACTAAACCGTTATCTTGGACAGCAAACCAAGATAACGATAGTTAGGAATTTAGTCGTATCCAGATACGGTTAAAAACGGACGAGCGCACTGCCCCACGCAAAACCAGCACCAAAGGCTTCGAGCAGCAACAACTGGCCACGTTGGATCCGGCCATCACGCACGGCTTCGTCTAAGGCAATCGGTACCGACGCCGCCGAGGTATTACCGTGTTTGGCAAGGGTCAACACCACTTTATCTAAGCTCATGTCTAGCTTTTTCGCCGTGGCATTAATAATGCGGAAGTTAGCCTGATGCGGTACTAACCAGTCGATTTCCGACTTGTCGATATTATTCAGGCGCAATGTTTCAGTCACAACATGGGATAGCTGAGTTACCGCCACTTTAAAGACGTCATTGCCTTTCATGGTCATAAAACCAACCGCTTCAGAGCTTTCACCCTGACGAGGTGGGAAGGCACACTTGAGTAAGTCACCCTGACGACCATCTGCATAAATATGGGTCGAAATAATACCAGGCTCATCGGAAGCACCGATAACCGTCGCCCCTGCACCATCACCAAATAGAATGATAGTAGTGCGATCTTCTGGCTCACACAGACGGGATAATACGTCAGCGCCAATCACCAGTACTTTTTTCGCGGTACCATTTTTAACAAATTGGTCCGCCACAGATAAGGCATACACAAAACCTGAGCAAGCCGCCGCAATATCAAAGGCCGGAATAGTATGCACGCCAAGCATGGCTTGGATTTCACAGGCTGCCGCAGGGAACGCATTTGCCGCACTGGTGGTGCCACAAATGATCATATCTAACTCTGATGCCTCTATGCCGGCCATCTCTAACGCATTCAATGCCGCCTGATAGCCCATAGTTGAGACATTTTCGTCTTGCGCCGCAATGCGGCGTTCTGAAATACCTGTACGTTCAACAATCCATTGGTCACTGGTTTCCACCATTTTTTCCAAATCTTGATTGCTACGCACCTGCACTGGCAGATAACTACCAGTTCCGAGAATTTTTGTATGCATAAGGAGGAATCAGTTATTTATATCTAAAAGAATCGACTCCAAACGATCTTTTATCATTTCGGGGAGTCGACGTTGCGCTTCAGTCACTGCCAAACTAATTGCTTGTAAATAGGCAGTTTCATCCGCATTTCCATGGCTCTTTACAACTATGCCGCGCAATCCTATCAGACTTGCACCATTATAGTGGTCGGGGTTCATCTGGCTGAGGACCGCCTGAATGCGTGGGGCAATGAGTTTTGCCAAAAAACGCACAAAGAAACCTTGGGTTAGGCCACGTTTTAACTGATGGACCAATAACTTGGCAATGCCTTCAGAGGTTTTGAGCGTGATGTTACCCACAAAACCGTCACAAACGATCACATCCACATTGCCCGAGTAGATTTCATCACCTTCGATAAAGCCGGTGTAATTAATCTGATCGGTGTTTTGCAGTATTTGCGCCGCTTGTTGAACCTGATCGTTGCCTTTGATTTCTTCTGTGCCCACATTCAGGAGTGCAACTTTCGGGCGGGATTTTTTATCCACCGCCTCACACAACACAGAGCCCATCACGGCAAATTGGAAAAGCGTTTCTGAATCGCAGGAGATATTGGCACCTAAGTCCAATAAATAAACTGGCTTTTGCGTGACCGAGGGTAAACAACTGACCAACGCGGGTCTGTCTACACCGGGCAAGGTCTTCAATAACACCTTGGCCATGGCCATCAAGGCACCAGTATTGCCCGCACTCACACACGCAGCAGCTCTTCCGTCACGCACCAATTCAATCGATAAGCGCATCGAACTATTCTTGCGGGTACGTAAAGCGTGCACGGGTCTATCGGACATACTCACCACTTCATCGGTGTGAATGACTTCAATACGTGAGAGTAACGGTTGTTCTGCTTGACGCAGATAGACATCAATTTCAGTCTTATCGCCGACTAAAATGATTTTAAGGGAAGAGTGAGATTTTAGTGCCCGCAAGGCTGCAGGCACCGTGACGTGGGGGCCATGATCGCCACCCATCGCATCTAACGCGAGCGTCAGACTCGTCATTAGGAAACCAACAAATTACTTGTTGATTACCTTTTTACCGCGATAGAAACCATCAGCAGTCACGTTGTGACGCATATGGACTTCACCGCTGGTAGCGTCAACAGACAGCTGAGCGGTGCTCAGTGCGTCATGTGAACGGCGCATACCGCGCTTAGAACGAGATTTTTTATTCTGTTGTACAGCCATTGGCCCTGTCTCCTAGATTACTTGCTCTTCAGTTTTTCTAACACTGCAAACGGATTTGGACGCTCCTCTTGAGCGGGTTCGATCTCGCCTACAACTATGTCCATTGACCCGATGTTACAATCAGTTTCTTCATGCATCGGGATGATAGGCATAGCGACTATCAATTCATCTTCGATCAATTGATGCAGACGTACTTCGCCAATCTCATTGCACTCAATTGGGTCATACGCATCCGGGAGCTCATCGATTTCTGCCTTAGTCCGGCATGGACCGAAGCAAAACTCGACCGTAACCTCAGTGGTAAATAGTGTCATGCAACGTTGACAAACCAGAGTGAGCTCCGTCACAGCCTTCCCTTTCAGGTAGACTATCCCCTGCAAATCTACGCCACATTCAATCGACACTGCCACATCGGAACAGTCGCCGGCACATAACTCATTTAATCTTTTCAATTGCTGCCCTGGCACTATCCCCTCATAGGTAGAACGGCTCGAGGCGGCGCGAATAGGATCAATTGAAACCGGTATCTTTACTGTTTGCATAAGGCGCGCATATTATAGTTTGAAAACGCTAGAGTCAAAGAAAAATTTCTAACTTAAGTCCCAGTTTGCGACTTAAATGATTCTCTAGCCCCAACATTGAATTAACGGAAGCGAAATTTTACCCAAGCACGGGGCGGCGCACAAGCGCTAGCCGTCTAAAATAGCCGCACTCACCGAAAGAATACCTAATTTGCGACTTTAAAGTGGCGGCTTATGTTACCGCGACTTGCATTCCATCATCCCGATTGGTGACAATAGGTGCAGTTTTCTTACGGATTATTAACGATGACGCCCCAGTTAATCCTCGCTTCCACCTCTGTATTCCGGCAAGCACTATTACAAAAGTTAGGCTTAGCCTTTGGATCTTGCAATCCAGATATCGATGAAAGCCCAATGACAAATGAGTCAGCCCAAGACTTAGTGTTAAGGCTTGCCAAAGCCAAAGCCAAAGCTGGTGCAACTCATTTCCCACATGGATTAATCATTGGCTCCGATCAGGTTGCGGTCATTGATGGCAAGATCATCGGTAAACCATTAAATCGAGAGAATGCGATTAAGCAGCTCAGCCAAGCCTCAGGTAAAGTCATTACCTTTTATACCGGCCTTGCGCTCTACCATGCGAAGACTGGAGAAGTGACGGCTCAAGTCGAACCTTTCACAGTGCATTTTCGCGAACTCACGGCAGCGCAAATCGTTGCATATGTAGACAAAGAACAACCGTTTTATTGTGCCGGCAGTTTTAAGAGTGAAGGCTTAGGCATTGCCTTGTTTAATCGCTTAGAGGGACGCGACCCTAATACTCTGATTGGGTTACCTTTAATCCTGTTAACGGAAATGCTGCTTAACCAAGGAATAGATGTCTTAGCTGACTAGCCCTAAGGCAGTTATATAGGCGAGACTACAGCAATAACGACCTAAACCAATGTGATATGCAAACTAGGTGACACTTCTGTCCATATCGGCCAAAGGTACTTTGATTGATGGATTGGTGCTTATAAATGCTGCAACAGTTTTTCAGGCGAGTCTATCAAGGCGATGGGATTCGCCTGCCGTAGTGTATCTTCACTATGGGCGCCATATGTTACGCCCACACTGTCGATGCCCGCATTTGCCGCCATGGTTAAATCCAGTAAAGAATCCCCGACCATCAGGGCTCGTTCAGGCTGAACGCCTAACTCCTGCAACAGACTTAAGATCATTTCTGGATCAGGTTTACTCTGCGCCTCATCGGCGCAGCGAGAAGCGATAAAGTAGTGCCCTAAGCCGGATTGCTCCCACACGCGCACTAAGCCTGCTCTCGCCTTACCCGTCGCGACGGCAAGTTGGTACCCTGCAGTTGATAATGATTCGAGTAATTGGGGGGCTTGGTTAAAAATCGGCGTTGGCGTGGTATCAAGGTGCAAATACTGCGTCTTAAACTCGGCGCGCATCTTAATATAGCAATCATCGGTGCCCACAAGCGCTTGAGCAGCATTTTCTTGTGCTGCACTGCTTGCACATCCGATACGCGACGGCACTGAAGTCAAACCTGCGGGAAATAACACCTGTAACGCCTTCGTCATCGACAAGCCAATCACATTGCGAATATCCGCTTCTGAAGGCACAGGTAACACCAGCGCCCTTGCCATATTCTCAATGCAAACAATAATCTTGCCGATGGAATCCATTAACGTGCCATCCCAATCAAAAATCACTAAATCATATTTTCGTGGGGTTGAATGACTCACTGACACTTTCACGCTCTCAGGTTATCCGTGGGTAATTGGTGCAGAAAAAACGCTAAGCGCGCTTTAACTTGCCTAGCAGTTGCTGCAAATTATCATCGAGCGGCGCTGAAACTCGCATCACCTCATCGTTTTCAGGATGAATAAACATCAACTCTGCCGCATGTAAAAACAGTCGCGTCAGCCCCAGTGCGCGCATACTGTCATCGAAAGCCTGCTCGCTGTATTTCTCATCACAGGCGATAGGATGTCCCATATATTGGCAATGCACCCGAATCTGATGAGTACGTCCTGTCACAGGGCTCGCCTGCACCAGCGTACAACCTTGATAACGCTGTACAATTTTAAAGCGCGTTTCCGAGGGTTTGCCTTCGGCATTCACTCGAACGATACGCTCGCCCGACTTAAGCGTTAATTTTAATAGTGGCTGTTTAACCACTTTATCCTGCGCTGACCACTCACCTTTGACTAAGGCCAAGTAATCCTTCTGCATCTTTTTTTGACGCAGTTGATCGTGCATATGCTTAAGGGCACTGCGTTTTTTCGCAACCAGTAACACGCCAGAAGTATCTTTATCCAGACGGTGAACCAGTTCTAAAAATTTCTGTTGCGGACGTAAGGAGCGCAGCGCTTCAATCACACCATAATCGACGCCACTGCCACCATGTACCGCAATCCCCGCAGGCTTATTCAATACGATCAGATGATTGTCTTCATGCAAAATACGGTCTTCAAGCTGTGACACTCTGCTCAAGTTTGCCGAAGGCGCGGTGCGATTATCCTGCTCAGCCATTCTGACCGGCGGTACACGGACCACATCACCCATTTGCAATTTGTACTCGGGCTTAATGCGTTTTTTATTCACCCGTACTTCGCCCTTACGGACGATACGGTAAATCATGCTTTTAGGAACGCCCTTTAGCACTGTGATTAAAAAATTGTCGATTCGTTGGTCGAGGTGGTCTTCGTCAATCGTGATCAACTGCACCTGTAGCTGTGGAGATTCTGTATTCATGATGTGCCATCTGCTTAAAACGGCGGCCATTGTACAACACTTAAGAAGAATTGTGCCTTTCCATTGCTGAATTTTTTGATTATTGCTATATTTCACCAGCGATTAGGGATAAGCCGTGAATAAAGTGTTCACAAGGTCCCAGTCCCAAGTGAAAAGCTTTATAGATTAAAAAAGATTTTCTTGATAGCAACTCATTGATTTGCAAATCGTATACTGAGTAAAAATACCACAAATGCGTTTTTTACGATTAAATCGAGAATCTAACCTTACTTTGACTAGGTTTATCTAAAGTTTTTCTCACCGATTTCGAAATATATTTTAACTTGTCGTCAGACAAACCGATTCGACTTGGGCATTACCGGAACGAAATGAAAGAATTTATGGGGTTGGTTGATGTTTTACAACGAATTCCTTGTTTTTGTAATCATTAAAAAATAAGCCATAAATAGGATGCGACACGCAGCGACTGCGTCTAACAGTAATGCGCACCTTGCCTAGCCACCAGCCGTGAGGCTTCGTTGACCTACTGCTAGGCCCGTAATGCAGCGAAACGCGATTGTTTGATGACCTCCATTTAAAGAAGAATGACGTCATCATGAAACGTATGTTAATCAATGCAACTCAATCAGAAGAGTTGCGTGTTGCCCTGGTTGACGGGCAACAACTGTACGATCTGGATATTGAAAGTCCTGGTCACGAGCAAAAAAAATCCAACATTTACAAGGGTAAAATTACCCGCGTAGAACCCTCTTTAGAAGCCGCTTTCGTTGATTATGGTGCCGAGCGCCACGGCTTTTTACCGCTAAAAGAAATCGCCAGAGAATATTTCCCTAAAGGTTATTCTTTCCAAGGTCGCCCAAACATCAAAGAAGTCGTCAGTGAAGGACAAGAAGTTATTGTTCAAATTGACAAAGAAGAGCGCGGCAATAAAGGTGCTGCACTGACGACCTTTATCAGCTTAGCGGGTTCTTACTTAGTCTTGATGCCAAACAACCCTCGTGCTGGCGGTATTTCTCGCCGTATCGAAGGTGACGAGCGCACCGAATTAAAAGAAGCCATGGCCGATTTAGAGGTCCCAGCGGGTATGGGGCTTATCGTGCGTACCGCGGGTGTTGGCAAAGAATCGACTGAACTGAAGTGGGACTTAAAAGTTCTACAGCACCACTGGGCAGCCATTACCGAAGCCGCGCAAAGCAAAGCGGCGCCTTTCTTAATTCACCAAGAAAGTAACGTGATTGTGCGTGCAATTCGTGATTATCTGCGCCGTGATGTGGGCGAGATTTTAATCGACCACCCACGTATTTTTGAAGAAGCCAAACAGCATATCGCACTGGTACGCCCTGATTTTGTTGAGCGTGTAAAACTCTACGAAGCCGAAGTGCCATTGTTCACTCACTTCCAAATCGAGTCGCAAATTGAATCGGCATTCCAACGTGAAGTGCGTCTGCCATCGGGCGGTTCGATTGTTATCGACCCGACTGAAGCTTTAACCTCAATCGATATCAACTCTGCCCGCGCAACTAAGGGCGGCGATATTGAAGAAACCGCATTAAACACCAACCTTGAAGCCGCCGATGAGATTGCCCGTCAATTACGTCTGCGTGACTTAGGTGGTCTGGTCGTGATCGACTTCATCGATATGACGCCTGTGCGCCATCAACGCGAAGTTGAAAACCGCCTGCGCGATGCCGTGCACCACGACCGTGCCCGCGTGCAATTAGGTCGTATTTCTCGCTTCGGTCTAATGGAAATGTCGCGTCAACGTCTGCGCCCTTCGTTAGAAGAATCAGCTGCGCATATCTGCCCTCGCTGTCATGGCCAAGGCACGATTCGTAGTACCGAATCTTTAGCGCTGTCGATTCTGCGTTTGATGGAAGAAGAAGCGATCAAAGAAAACACCTCACAAATCGAAGCCATAGTGCCTGTCGATGTGGCGGCCTTCCTGCTGAACGAAAAACGCAAAGCGATTCGTATCACAGAGCAACGCCATGATGTGGAAGTCTATGTGATCCCAGATCCGCACATGATGACTCCTGATTATCGTGTGATTCGTCACCGCACCGACGATGAAATCGATGAATCCAGCTACAAGCGCATCGAACAGCCAGAAGCCAAGTTATACGAGCCCCGTAAACTGGAACGTACTGCTGCGCCAGCGCCAGCCCTAAAAGGCTTTACTGCGCCACAGAAAGTGGAACAAGCTGCTGCACCAGTGGCTAAAGTCGAAGCTGCTGAACCAGGCTTCTTCAGCAAATTGTTCAGCGCGATTGGTGCCTTCTTCAGTTCAAGCGATAAACCTGCGGCTGAAAAGACAACAGAAACCAAGAAGCCTGATAGCCAAGCGGCCAATGCGAACCGTCGTAACCGTCGTAATGACACTCGTCGCACTCGCAATAACCAAGATGCAGATAAAGCCAAAGATGGCACCCGCGAGCCACGCACGCGTAATGCCAAGAAAGCGGCCGATGCACCACAGGCTCAGGAACGTCCAGCTCGTGAAAAAGACGAGAATGCAAAACGCACTAAACCAGAGCCTAAGAGCCGTAATCAAGCACCTAAAGATGTGGTTTCCGACGCTCAAGACGAAACACCAAAGCAAGAAGTGGCCCGTGAGCGTCGTCAGCGCCGTAACATGCGCCGTAAAGTGCGTATCGACAACGCCAATGAAACCACTGAAGCGCCAATTCAGGAAGAAGCTGTATTAGCCGAAGTGGTAGCAGCCAATGCTGAGGTTGCAGTGGAACCACAAGCAGAAACAAAAGCGCCGCGCTCACGCCGCCAGCCACGCAAAGAAGCCGCAGTTGCCAATGAGACAACTGAAGCAACTGATGCGGTTAGCCAAGTGGAAGCAAATGCTGAAGCCGTAGCTGCTGAAGCGCCTGCGGTTGAAAACAGTGCCGAAGCCCCTGCCGACGTAACGGAAAGCGTTAAGACAGAAACAGAGACCGATGCAGATAACGCAGAAGTCAATGCCGATGCGGATGATAAAGCTAAACGCGAATCTCGCGATGGACAACGTCGTAGTCGCCGCAGCCCACGTCATCTAAGAGCCGCGGGTCAACGCCGTCGCCGTGATGAAGACGAGCAAGGAACCTCTGCACCTGCGCAATTCGTACCAAACGAAGCTCTAGGTGAAGCTCAAGACTATCCTGCTCCTGCAGCTCAAACCGCAGATATCGCTGAAAAGACTGAAACTAAACCAGTCGAAGTCGCACTGGAGTCCACGGCTACCCCAACTGCACCTGTAGTAGAAACGGTCGATGTCGCTATTTTTGTGGCTGAAACAACCAGCCAGGACAGTTCAGTCGCTGACACTGTTGCTACCGAGCAAGTGACAGATGTCAAATCTGAAGCTATTGCAACAGAGGTAGCACCAGAGACTGTGGTAAACAACAAGGCAGAAACAATTGTTAAGTCTGAAGAAGTTGCTGTTGAGCCAGCTAAAGCAGCAGAAGCCGTTGTGGTTCAAGCTGAAACTACAGTTGCTCAAGCTAAAGCTGAAACAAAGGCCGAGTCTGTAGAAGCGGTAACGTCTGTAGAAGAAAAAGCCGAAGTGAAAGAAGCCGTAAAATCAGTGGCCTCTGCCCCAATGGCAAAACCAGCCCCCATTGTTAAACCACAAGCTAAGCCTGTTGTGACACAAACCACCGCAGTGCCCGTTGCAGAAGCCGTAGTGAGCAAACCAAAAGCGGCTAGTCGTTTTGGTTCAATGGTGTCATCAGAGATGACTAAGCCAACGGTAGAAGTCAGAACACAGGTAGAAGTGCCAAAAGGCCGCGAGTATGACAATACCGCCACAGCCGAAGCCGCTGCACCTAAACTAAAGCAAAGCAATAGCGCCGAATCGGATATGGCTCGCCCATAATCCCCAAGGCCTTGTGAAAAAAGCCATGCACTTGCATGGCTTTTTTATTTTCAGCTAATTAAGCCATATTTAAGGTTTAGCTCAATCGGCTTTTTTGCTAATATTCGCGGCTATTTTGCCAACCCTAACCATTAACAGAGGTTTCATGTTCGATCTCTTTCGCCACAAAACATCTAGCCATAAAGCCGATATTCTCTCGGGTCTGACAGTCGCACTTGCACTAATTCCAGAAGCCGTTGCCTTTGCCTTTGTCGCCAATGTCGAACCTATGGTCGGCCTCTATGCAGCCTTTATTATGGGATTAGTGACAGCCCTGATCGGTGGGCGTCCAGGCATGATTTCGGGCGCAACAGGTGCAATGGCCGTGGTTATGGTATCCCTAGTGGTTGAACATGGCGTGCAATACTTATTTGCCGCAGTGGTGCTGGCGGGGTTAATCCAAATCAGTGCGGGGGTCTTTAAGCTGGGTAAATTTATTCGCATCGTACCCTACCCTGTAATGATAGGTTTTGTGAACGGCCTCGCCATAGTGATCTTCTTAGCTCAACTCAGCCAATTTAAAGTGAAAGATGCGGCAGGAAATTTAGTCTGGCTCTCCCAAGAGCCTTTGGTGCTAATGCTGGGACTAGTCGCACTGACCATGGTGATTATTTACTTCCTCCCTAAACTGACTACCGCAGTCCCCTCATCCTTAGTCGCCATTTTAAGCGTGACAGCCATTGTTGTAGGTTTTGATCTAGACACTCGTAACGTGTTGGATTTTCTGAAAACCATGAGTGGTGATGAGCACGCCACGATCGCAGGCTCACTCCCAAGCTTTGCCATTCCTGAGGTGCCCTTTAACTTTGAGACTCTCTATATCATCCTTCCCTATTCTTTCATTTTGGCCGCAGTCGGGTTAATCGAGTCACTGTTGACCTTGACGGTTATCGATGAGATGACCAATACCCGTGGACGTAGCAATAAAGAATGTATCGGCCAAGGTGTGGGTAACATTACTAGCGGCTTTTTTGGTGCCATGGGCGGTTGTGCCATGATTGGTCAATCTATGATCAACATTAACTCTGGTGGACGAGGCAGATTATCGGGTATTACTGCGGCTATCGGCTTACTCACCTTTATCCTCTTTGGCGCATCCTTTATCGAAATCATTCCACTAGCAGCCCTGGTTGGTGTGATGTTTATCGTTGTGCTTGGCACATTTGAATGGGCAAGCTTTAAGTTTATGGGCAAAGTGCCTAAACATGATGCCTTCGTGATTGTGCTCGTCACCACAGTGACTGTATTTACCGATCTCGCCTTTGCAGTCTTTGTGGGGGTAGTCGTATCCGCACTGGTATTTGCATGGCAACATGCTAAACACATTAGTGTGAAAGTGACTTCAAATAATTTGGGCTGGAAAGTCTATGAGCTTAATGGCCCACTGTTTTTTGGCTCAGTGGCTAGTTTCCTCGAATTATTCGATGCATCACAGGATCCGCAGGATGTAGTGATCGATTTTAAGCATTCTCGCGTAGCCGATCATTCGGCGCTAGAAGCCATAGATACACTCGCAGAACGTTATGTGGCAATGGGGAAAAAGCTGCATTTAGTGCATTTAAGTGCCGATTGTAAAGCCTTGCTTCACAAAGCAGATGATCTGGTTGAAGTCAATCTGCTTGACGATCCCCACTATAAAGTCGCGGACGATAAGCTTGACTCATAAATGAACTCCCAGTTCATTCCAACATAAAAGTACACACCCGCGGTCTAAAGCTTAGCTTAGCCATATGACCGTGGGTTTATTGTTATATACAGCGCATGATTGTATGTGGCCAGCGATCTGAAGGTTTAATTATCACCTCAAAAGATTGTCTATATAGGTCACAAACAGAAGTAAATCAGAAAGAATTCAGGCTAAACAAGGGTAAGATAAAAAAGCAGAAAAACATAAAAACAGCACAAATAAAAAGAGCCATGGAATAAACCACAGCTCTTAAATCCATTGCTATTAGCTCTAGGCTAACAGCACTGAAAATTAACCGATTACGGTTACGTTTTCAGCTTGAGGACCTTTTTGACCTTGAGTCACAGTGAAAGACACTTTTTGACCTTCGTCAAGAGTTTTGAAACCGTCAGAGTTGATTGCACGGAAGTGAACGAATACGTCTGGACCAGATTCTTGCTCGATGAAACCAAAACCTTTGTCAGAGTTGAACCACTTAACTACACCAGTAACTTGAGACATGATATAAATCCTGTAAATAAAAAATTAAAGCCTTAACGGCGGTGGAGCTGGAAAATGCCGGTATTACTTATGTTTACAGGACGAACTGGTCGTATTGAACACATAAATATAAGCCCAACCTTCAAGCTAGTAAAACTATAAACCATTCTAAAGATAAGTCAACACACTGCGACACTTTGAAAAATTTATTTAAACCAAGCCAATTTAAGGTTTTGCTACCGGCTCGCAGAACGGCATGTTCTTACGGCTTAAGCATCGACAGTTAAGCATTTTAAATAATTTATTTCAATAGGTTAAAATCAATCTCTAGACTGAAATGCGATGAACTTCAATCTGAAAATCTAATTCGCAACTTAACCCCCTTAGAGCAAATGCTTGCTTTTGTTCCGCAGAAAATTTCCAAGCATAGGGGGTCATTTCAAGAAAATGGCTAATGTCTTGGCTGTTATGAAGCTCAAGTTGTGACCTAAGCCGCTCTTGATGTAAGCAGTCGAAGCCTTCTACCTTTGCATCTGACTCTGGATGTAATCTAGGTTCGGCATAAATTTGCTGCTTCAGCGCAAAGTGATGTAAAGGTCCTGGTGACACAGTGATCAGAATCCCTCCAGGCGCCATGATCCGCTGTAATTCTTCCACCTTTGATGGGGCATAAATGCGAATTGCCAAATCGATACTATTGGATTGAATGGGCATTTCGTAGGCGCTCGCCACACAAAAGCTTAAGTTAGGATAACGTTTGGCGGCATATTTTATCGCCGATTTAGAGATATCGACGCCTTGTAGTTGGCAAGGATGATCGGCGGCCAGTGTATTGTATAGACGATGGCTGTAATAACCCTCGCCACAGCCGATATCGAGGATACGCAGAGCTTGGCTAGCATACTGAAATGCCAATTGGTTTACTCTGTCGCTTAAGCTTTGATAATAACCGGCATTTAAGAATTCCCTGCGAGCCAACATCATCTGCTGATTATCACCGGGATCTTTGGAATTTTTCTTCTGCACGGGGAGCAGATTCACATAGCCTTCTTTGGCCATGTCGAACTTGTGTGCCTGCGGGCATCCCCAGGTTCGTTCAGTCAGGGTGAGCGGTAAAGCACACAAAGGACATATATATTGCATTGGTTAACTCTTAAATGATTGGAATGGCTAGCTTAGGCCTCATCTTCCATGAGTCGCTCCACCATTTGTAGTAATTCTGGGGAGGCGAGCAGCTCAAAACATTCGAGCTTCCTTAAGGCTTTATCAATGTTCAAACCGTCATTGGCGGCACGACTGAAGTTGGGGCGCTCGAACATATGGGTATAAGTACGAAACAGCCATTGACGTTTTTGTTGCAACAAGGGATCGAGTCGCACTGCCTCTTCGGCTAAACTGGCATGACAGAGTCCCAGCTCCCCCCGCAAAAACGCTTGCAACTCAAGCCGGACTTGCTCGATCTCAGTCAAGCACACGGCGAGGGATTCGGCAGTGGCATTATAGTCATATTCCCGCGCTAAAATCGCTTTCGCCATCATTAGCACTTTAGGCTCGTGTAATCCCCGGACATCGGATTCGAGTGTGACTAACTCAAACTTAGATGTCGATTGCAGGGACAAAGCTATTCCTTCGGGCACATCCACTTTAATGGAAATTCCAGACCGCAGCTCCTGGGCGCAAAATTTAGGTGCCGTACCCAGACGAGGATAAAGCCGAACGCCTTGCCCTAAATGCCGTAAAGTCGATGCAACAGAGCTTGTGGTTCTAACCACTGCAGCATTGAGTTTGAGTCCCAAAATAGGTTGAAAGCGGACAGCAATTTGCGGCAGCGGTGTTTCTAACACCACAATCAACTCGAGCAATGGTCCCCCCATCGCCTCAAGCACAATAAAGTCGCTAATATTGCTGGGCAAGGTTAAGGTCAGCGTCGAGGTCTGCCCGACGTCGAGTACCATAGGTTCATTAAGATATTGATGATGCATATGACTGATTCCCTGTTCAAGGGGGAATTGTAACTGCCAACCAAGGTAAAGATCACCTATTAAGCGTTTATCTTTTCGATATAAATTTCCAATCTCGGTTTTTGCTAATGAATATTGCGGTGAGTTTAAGTGTTAAGATGCTATCATTCGATAAAACCGTCATTTGATTGAAATTATGTATACAGCATCTCAGCCAAGTATTTTTTGGCACGATTATGAAACCTTCGGAGCCAATCCGGCCAAGGATAGACCAGCCCAGTTTGCCGGGATCCGCACAGACTTAGATCTCAATATAATCAGTGAACCCGAGACCTTTTACTGTAAACAATCAACGGATTACCTCCCCTCGCCCGAAGCCATTTTAATCACAGGGATCACGCCACAATTAGCCAATTTAAAAGGATTACCAGAAACCGAGTTTATGGGACGTATCCATGCACTCTTTAGCCAACCGAATACCTGTGTCGCTGGTTATAACTCACTACGATTTGACGATGAGGTGACCCGCTACGGTTTCTACCGTAACTTTATCGATCCCTATGCCCGCGAATGGCAAAATGGCAATACTCGATGGGATATCATTGATTTAGTAAGAGCTTGCTATGCCTTTAGACCCGAAGGGATCCATTGGCCATTAAAGGAAGATGGTTCACCCAGTTTTAAGTTAGAGCACCTGACCCAAGCTAATGGCTTAAGCCATGAGAAAGCTCACGATGCTATGTCAGACGTCTATGCCACCATCGCCATGGCCAAACTGATTAAAGAAAAGCAACCTAAGTTATATCAATACTATTTTGAACTGCGCCGTAAACAAGCCGTGAGCGCACAAATCGATGTGTTGAATATGCAGCCACTTGCCCATGTCAGTTCCAAAATCAGTGCTCTACAGGGTTGTACAACCCTCATTGTCCCCGTTGCCCACCATCCAAGTAATAAAAACGCCATTATTTGCGTTAACTTAGCCATGGATTTAAGCCCGCTGTTTGAGCTGGATGTTGAGCAGATAAAAACGCGCATGTATACACCTAGGACCGAACTGGCGGAAGATGAATTACCTATTCCTGTCAAACAAGTTCATCTTAACAAATGCCCTTTTATTACCTCGGCCAAGATTTTGGATGATGCCCAAGCAGAAAGACTCAATATCGATAAAGCCTTTGCTAGAGAACAATACAAACGCTTAAAGACCCACCCGGAATTGCGAGAAAAACTGGCGCAACTATTTGAGCATGAAGGCGAATTTTCAGCCACAGATCCTGACTTAATGCTGTATTCGGGTGGATTTTTTAGCCCTGCCGATAAAGCCAAGATGGAGATTATTCGCCATACCTTGCCGCAAAATTTAGCGGCACTGGATTTACAGTTTGATGATGGACGGATTCCCGAGATGCTATTTCGCTATCGGGCACGCAACTACCCCGAGCTACTTGATGACCAAGAAGCCCAGCGTTGGCGCACCTTCTGTCAGCAGCGCTTGAGCGATCAGGATTATTTACTCAAGCTCGAAAATCTACTGCAAGATACCGAGGGCGATGAGCACAAACAAAAGCTACTCGCGGCCCTATGTCACTATCTACGCGGACTCTAAAGCGCAGAATAGTAAATCGCGTAGCAGCAGATAACTCAACAAGATAAGAAAGTCATTTAACGCCAGACTGATAACTTTTTTCAGCAATAACCTAACTGGCGTTAAATTTAAGCTTAAACGCGAACTAACTCGCATTTATACTGTAACAAAATTACTAGAATGTTCTTCCATGAACTTAACAAACAAGGAGTCGGGAAATGCAAGATAGATTTATCAGAAGCATAACCCAGCTGCCAACCCCATTGGCTGACGCATTAATTCCCCTGTTACATCAAAACTTTGCGGGACATATCGATGCACAGCAGCTGGCAGAGATAGTCCAAAGCAGCAAAATGACCGAAGCCGAAGTATTACTGGCGCTGCTGCCTATCGCCGCCGCCTTGGCGAAACCACCTATCAGCGAGTTTTATGTCGGTGCGATTGCCAAAGGAAAAAGTGGCGACATCTACATGGGCGCCAATCTAGAGTTGCCCGGCGAAGCCCTATTTCACTCAGTGCATGCGGAGCAAAGCGCAATCAGTCACGCTTGGTTAAGTGGCGAGAGCCAAATTGTCGACATAATAGTCAATGCCAGCCCCTGCGGTCATTGCCGTCAGTTTATGAATGAACTCGTTGAGGGTGGCCAGATCAAGATCCATTTGCCATCGCAAGACAGCCATTTACTGTCCTATTATCTGCCCTACGCGTTTGGGCCAAAGGACTTAAATGTGCAGTCGCCCTTACTGGCCAAGCAGGAAACCGAATTTGCCCTCGATAGCAGCGATCCTATGGTGATTGAGGCGTTAGATCATGCGGGCCTAAGCTACGCGCCTTATACCCAAAGTTACGCCGCTGTGGTACTAGAAACCTCAGATGGCGCAACCTATTGTGGTCGCTACGCTGAAAACGCGGCGTTTAACCCCTCCATGCTGCCAATGCAGATGGCCTTGTCGAATCTCACTCGGCATAACCGCAATTTTGGCGAAATCCGCCGCGCCATGTTGGTTGAGTCATCACAGGGGAAAATCAGCTTAGTGGGCGCAACCATGGATGCCTTACACGCTGTGGCCGCTATTGAGCTTGAGCATATAGTGGTCGACCCAGTCTAAAATATTCCAGCGGCGCTTTGGCATTAGTACTGCTAGGCGCCGCCTTTCTTACTCTTACTTGTAGATAACCTTAATGAACCGTTTTACGGCTTAAAGGTTTGCGCTTCGTTTTGCCTCGAACACCGCTTTACGCTCGGCCATCCTTAAGGAACAGTCATAACGCTCTGCCTGTGTCATGGCGCTCCACGCTAAAATCTCATCCAAATGCCTAAAACAACCCATACAGATATCTTGTTGATCGAGACAGCAATTTCGCACACAGGGATGTTCGAGATGATTATTCTGACCAGACCGCATATTCGTTGCCCGCAGGCTCAAAAAAATGGAAACGTCGTCCACCCGGAAAGTTAAAAATATCCGTACTTATGCTGCCGCCAGCCGCCTTTACAGCCGCTTGAGTCTTCTCTAAATCCTTACTGTATAAAACAATCAATGGGCAGCCTCTCTCCAGGTTAAAAGTCACCTCAGCCTGATAAAAACCACCTGTGATCCCCACATCAATAAAACAGCTGTATTGCGGGCCGTAATCCTCAAACCGCCAACCAAATACTTTATTAAAGAAGGCCTTGGAACTGCCAATATCTGTGGTGGGGATTTCTAAATAATTAATGCTGTGATGCTCCATAACCTTCCCTGCTAATAATGAGTAATCAAAATATAAAGGGAGCCAAAGTTCCCTCCAAATATGTTGGCTAATCCCAGATTAACCTTGTACCAGGGCGGCGACAAGTCCAATAGCGCCACCAAACACACCGCCCCACACCACGAGCCAACCTAAATGCGTCTGGATCATCTCCTGCACTATCTGCTTAACCATTTGCGGGGTTAATTCATTAAGGCGTTGCTCAACGATATTGGCGATCTTCGTTTGCAGATCGGCCATCACATTCGGTTGTTCAATCTCTTGTTTCAATAAGTTGCGAAACTGCTCACTCTGGGACATTTCCACCAATGCAGCTTTCATCTTGTCGATAAAAGGTTCTTTTAGCGGCATTAACGCCTCTGTGCCGCCAAACATGGATAACATTCCACCGAAGGAAGATTGGGCCACTGTGTTAACCAAGGCATCGAAGGACGGCGCTAAGTCTACTTTATCAATCACAGGTGCTAAATCGATTTGGCTAATGCCTTCTTTTTCTGATAGAAAACGGTCGATATTCTCCGTAGTAAAAAACTGCTTCATCATAAGATGCGCAATGCCCGCTTTGAACTCTTCAAAACGAGATGGCACCACGCCCGAACCATATAAACCGGGGACCTTCTCAAACAACATATACACAGCAAGCCAGTTAGTAATCGCGCCAGATAAGGCAAACAAACCGACATTAAACAGAATGGGTAGGCTCAATGCGTATCCCAATGCCACGCAAATGGCTGCCAACACATTTGTCACTAAACTTTTATTCAATCTTACTCCCCTCTTAAGCTATCAACTCGATTGCAAATGGCGCTAGTTTAGCAAGCGAAGGGGATGAAGGTCTAATGCTGAAAAGGGATGAGAAACCTAACCCAAGATCGATAAAACATAGGCCAAACCAAGCAAACTCAAGCCGTGGGCACTCAGGGATAGAATCCATAACCGTTCGGCGGGTGAATATAGTTATTTCATTAATTAACATTAACTTAGTTTAATGATTTTAAGGAAAATAATTGCACATTTCTCAATCGGCTTAGGAATTATTGAAAAGCATCGTCTACACTCAAGGTGACTATTAGTCAGCTCAATAACTCCAAACATAAGGGATGCGCTTATGGACTCTGCATTTAATACCGCTGGTGCCTTAGGTTGGCATGAACTCAGTACCCACGATACCGAAGAAGCCATGCGCTTTTATGGCGAAGTGTTTGGTTGGCAGTTTAGAACGGTAAAAATGCCCCATGGTCAGTATCATCTCATTGAAAATAAAGGTGTTGGTATTGGTGGGATTACCGATAATCTGATCCCCGCACTCCCTTGTCACTGGACGGGTTACGTCACCGTTGCCGATGTGGATATAGTGGCGATCAATGCGAAAAAACTCGGCGGTGATATTCTCTTTGGCCCAGAAGATATTCCCAAAGTGGGTCGTTTTTGTTGGATAAAAGATCCACAGGGTGCCATTATCGCGGCGATAAGTTATCTTTCAGCATAATCAGCGCTGAATACCTGTGCCTTCTCAGCGTTGATAAACGGCGTGAATATCAGTCGAACAGTTACAAAGCACAAAAATGTTGCTGCTGTGAATCTAGGTTTATAACTTACTTATCGCTTATAACCCTAATCAGTTACTACAAGGTAATACTCAGATTTAATTGGAAAAATTCAAAACAAATCATGCACTCTTAAGCATTATTCGCTAAAATGGCCGCACTTACTGATAGATTTAGCGCCAGCGTGCGTATTGGAGCCTTAATCTCACTATGTTGACTCAGCTATCACGGTTAAAAATCGCCTTTTTTAGCCGACCTCGATACCAACAATTTCTCGTCTATTTAGCGATTACCTACTTAAGTTATCTTATCGTCCTTGGATTTGTGCTTCCCAAGACCATAGTGTCGTTTGCTCCTGAAAAGCTTACTGAAGTATTGGGCCGTCCTGTAACGTTACAGGATATGCGAATTAATCCTTTTACCTATCGAGTCAATATCGAGCAGCTCGAAGTTAAAGAGAAAGATAATCAAGCCTTTGCCGGACTATCTCAGCTGCAATTTGAAGTGAATTTTTGGCAGTCAGTCTTTAACCAAGCTGTCGTGATTGACTATATCCAGCTGCAAGGCCCCTTTGTCAATGTCAGTCGTTTTCAAACACAAGGGGTAACTCGGTTCAATTTTGACGACATTATCACTCGCCTTAATCAGCCTACGCCTCCTAGCGAGCCAGAGACAACCGCTGAAAATACTCGCCCGCTACGCGTTATCTTAGGCGAGTTCAGCTTAACGGCGGGTAAGGTCAAATTTGACGATAAAATCACACAAGCTTTGGTTGATTATCCCAATATCAATTTCAAACTTAGTCAGTTAGATACTGAGTATCTGATGACGACCAGTCCCACAAGCCCTTTGAATGGCAAAGCGATTGAAGTTGCTGTAACAAACAATGCCAGTGCTAACACTGCAACTACTGTCGCAACCCCTCCTAACGTGCTACATAACCAATTTGTCGCCCAGTTGCAGGATGCCCATGCGGGTGAAGTCAGCCTCGCCGGGCAATTCCAGCTCTTTCCCTTTAAGCTTGTTGGCGATGTACAACTCGCAAAACTGAAACTCGCTCCCCTATGGCAATTTGTTGCCGACCAATTCAATGTGAAACTGGCTGCGGGTGAGCTCAGTATCAACAGCCATTACCAAGTTGAGTTACCAGAGGACGGAGATTTACAACTCACGGCCGAGCGTGGCCAAGTCATTGTAGAGAAAGTCGATTTACTCAATGGTGACCAATCCGTTATTGACTTACCCCTACTGGCGATTGATGGCGTTAACCTCAACCTTGCTAAGCAGCGCGTCAACATCAAGCAAATCCACAGTGAAGGCTTAAGTCTTAAGGCCAAACTGGATGAACAAGGCATCGATTTAGCACAGCTTTTAATGCCAAAATCTATGGTCACAAGCACCAGTGCCACAGCGCCTAGCGCTGCAGAAACTCAAACTGCAGCAGACACGACATCTGCTTCGCAAGCCACGGATACGAGTGCCACTGAACAGCAAGATGCTTGGTTAGTCACACTCGGCGGGCTGAGTATCGAAAACTACGATATTCAGCTTGAGGAGCGTAAGCTCACCCAAACCGCGCTGCAATGGCGTGTTTATCCCCTTAATTTTGCGACACAAGCCATAGTGAGCGATTTAAAGTCGCCCATCGAATATGAACTCTCCTTTGGGTTGAATGATAAAGGACGCTTTATCTCCAAGGGGCAAGTCGATGTGCCGGGCGAAGTCATCAGTGCCAACCTTAAAGTCGAGCAGCTCGCCTTGGCCCAATTCCAACCGTACCTTGCGCCCTATGTGAATATGCAGCTAAGCAGTGGTCTATTCAGCAGTAATGGTAAGCTCAACGCCGATGGTAAAGGCAAAGCCATTTATCAGGGCAGTGTAGAGCTGGATGATTTGGCCATCCTCGACAGCATTCGCAAAGCCCCCTTGGTCAAATGGCAAAAAATGCATATTAATCAGCTCGATTTTGACCAACAGCTAAATAAAATTACTATCGACCATTTAAGCTTTAATCAACCTTACGCTAAGGTGGTGATTGCGAAGGATCGCACAACTAATATCAGTAATCTGATTGTTGAAACGCCTGCGACCGAGACGCCTAAGGCCACTGAACAAACGGCAAAAACAGAGGCAACAACGCAGGTTAGCCCCAATATCACGACTAAAAAGCCCGAGTTAAGCTTAGATATTCAGAAAATTAGCTTTAATCAAGGCTCGGCATTTTTCGCCGATAACTCACTCACGCCTAATTTTGCCTCAGGCATAGAGCAGCTTGAGGGGCATATCAGCCACTTATCTTCAAAACCCGGCACTAAGGCATCGGTCGATATTAAAGGTAAAATCGATCGTTATGCCCCAGTCACCTTAAAAGGGGATATTAACCCTCTGCTGGATAAACCTTATCTTGACTTAGATCTGGTGTTTAAGAGCGTCGAGCTGACCTCAGTTAACCCGTACTCGGGCACCTATGCAGGTTATTACATAGATAAAGGCCAACTATCCTTGGCTCTCAACTACAAACTGGAGCAGAACCAACTCAAGGGCAGCAACCACTTAGTGATTGATCAGCTCAAACTGGGTAAACGCAGTAACAGTGACTTAGCCACCAGTTTACCTGTAACACTAGCGATTGCCCTGTTGCAGGACCGCCACGGCGTGATTGATCTCGGGATGGAAGTGTCTGGCGATTTAGATTCACCCAGCTTTAGTGTGGGCGGCATTATCATGACAGCTATTACCAATGTGATCACCAAAGCCGTTACTGCGCCCTTCTCTTTTCTTGTCGGTCTTGTAGGTTCCGATGAAACCTTAGATAAGATCCCCTTCGAACCGGGCCAATATGAACTCACTCAGCGTGAGCAGGAAAGCTTAGATACTCTCGCCAAAGGCTTAGATGATCGCCCTATGCTCAAACTGAGCCTAGAGGGCAGCGTTGATGCTATCAAGGATAGCCAAGCAATTGCCGAGCGCATGATGAAACGCAAGCTGGCCACCCTGGCCAATATGCCACTGACAGAATTACCCACAGATCTCAGCCCAAGCCAATTCCCAACCGAAGGCACACTTGCCGATGCGCTGGTTAAACTGTACGAGCAGGAAGTAAAAACCGCTCCGGATGAGGTGAAAGATAATATTGTCGCCGAGGCTAAAGATGCTCCGCTGAGTAAAGAGGAGCTTACCACCCGTTGGCACATAGCGCTTTATAACCTCACGGTGAAAGCGCAAAACGTCAGCCAAGGTATGCTTGGTGATTTAGCCCAAGAAAGAGCTAAGTCAATTAAGGCCTATCTTGTTGACAATAAAGGAATCGTGCCTGAGCGGATTTTCCTGCTCGAGAGCCGTGTAACTCTTAACCAAGATGCGGCGCAGGTGAATATGAGCATCGAAGCGAACTAACCACATATCAGCGCATGAATAATAAAACGCCCAGTTCACACTGGGCGTTTTTATATCTAAATTCAATTCTCTGCCTCAATCTCAATCCCCTTGGCCTTACACATCCCTTAGGTTACACTCTGCGGCTTTATGCGAGCGAAATCACATTTCGCAAGTTGAATACCCTTTCGCACAGCCAATACTGCGGCGCGTTAACACACTTTTACTCGAGGTAGTTATGTTTATTATTCGCTGGATTTTAGGCCGGATCATTTTGTTACTTAACTTTGTCTTCGCTCCAAAGAAGCGTAAACGCCCACAGGCAGAACAACAACAGATCGATGCCCAGACCCAAGCACTGGCCTTATATCAGTACAATGCCTGCCCTTTCTGCGTCAAGGTGCGCCGCGCTATGCGCCGTCAAGGACTCAATATCCAAACTGTTGATGCAAAACAATCACCGCATAAGGATGAACTCATCGCCCAAGGCGGTAAACAACAAGTCCCCTGTTTACGTATCGAAGAGAATGGCCAAGTACAATGGCTGTATGAGTCTAAGGAAATCATTAACTACTTAGATCAACGCTTTGCCTAAACTCAATGCGCGCCCGATGGCGCGCTTTTTATTTACGCCTTTCTTTACTTGCGCCACAGATATTCGCGATCAGAATAGTCAAACAACCATTGGGGTTGGTACACCACCAATAGCGTCACCGCCATCCCATTTAACAGCGCCTCAGGAAAAGCTAACAGCGGGATTAACATCAGATAGTTATCAATCAATACGCCCCAGTCGTAATCCATTGACCACCAAAGCCAAAATGCCCAACTGAGTTGGTGAAAAACCGTCGACAACCCGGCATTAATAAAGGCGCCCACAAAAATAAACACAAAAATATGTTTAGGAAATAAATGATAACTACGGCTGTAGAGGATAAAAGCACAAAACAAAGGGATAGCGATGGCAAACAGACTAAATGCGCCAAACTCGGCGGGGTGCTTTAACACAAACACACTGAAAAAAGCACTCGGTAGCAGCAAGGCAACCGTGGCCAAACGCCAACCAAACATTAATAGACAAGTGACTATGCCTAAAAAATGTAAATGCAATCCCACTTGAATACTGGCATTAAGCAACCACAGGGTATTCACCGCAATCAGGGTCAATAACAGCCGCCATTGTAAGCCTTTGTCCTTCAGCACTTGCTGTAGCTCCTCCTTAGGCCAAATGGCATAAATCCACAGCGCCAGTAGCAACAGACTCAAGCACTGCAACGGGCTGATATCCCATTCGATTTGTGCAAAACGATTCGCCCAAAAGTCCAACATGAAAAAGGCTCCCTCAGTACAGCGCCATTCGGCGTGATAAAGCGGTAAAGATAATCACGGTATACGAGAGTCAGTATATCGTGAATAAAACCGATAATTGCATGATATTTGGCGGCATATTAAGGTATTCTTCGATAAGTGAATCATCTAAGAGTAATCCCTCATATGCCATTAAGATCGATAAGTCTGACACTGTTGAGCTGCTTTATCCTACTCGCCTGTAGCAGCGCCCCGATAGATCCCGTTGAATTTGCAGGTAAGTTTAAGGATAAACTCACAACCGATCTTCGCGCCGATGGCCTTAAACTCTTTACCTATCAAGCCGGTTTAGCCGAAGACAAATCGAAAAAAGAGAGTGCCGATCGCCCATTTCCCCATGAGGAGCGCATGCGCCAAGTCGCACAAGATCCCAGAGAGCAACGTCGTAGTCGCAAAGAACAGGCTGAGTCACTCGAGATCTGGGGCAAACAGGTAGAACTAGGGCTAGAAAAAACCTTAGAAATGACGGGCTATTGCCGCGAGGGTTATTTCGAATTGAGTCGAAATATTGAATCGGGACGCGGTGAAATTCGCGGAGAATGTAAAGAAGGCGCCACCGAGGAAGATAAACAAAAATTCGTGCGCTATTAAACTAATGTTAAGGGCGAGACCATCGCCCTTATCTCAAAGAGTATGCCGTTAAGAAACTCATCTTAAACCACAAACTGCCGGCCAATCGATCTCAGTCTCTGTGGCACACTGGTTTGATTTCGAAATCAAACCGCTTCGTTTATGGGTAACGCACGGTTTTCGAGTAACACAGGAATCCCGTCCGTGATCGGATAGGCTAATTTGTCTGCCTTACAAATCAATTGCTGCGTTGTTTTATCGTATTCCAATTTTCCCTTACATACAGGGCAAGCAACTATGTCTAACAGTTTTTTATCAAACGCCATGGGATTTTCCTTGTTTAGCTGCAGCCACTGAGCGTAAACGACTCAGCAACTGTTGATCAAATTGTGGCGATAGCTTGGCATCCACAGCCAAATACCACCAGTTTTCTTGTGCAAAATCGCGACATTTAACCGCATCTTTTTCTGTCATCATCAGCGGCCGAGATGCTGCGAGGTCACATAATACTTGTTTATCGTAGGCTTGATGGTCGTCAAAGCCATGGGATAATGCGAGTTGAAAGCCCTGCTGGGTTAACGTCTCAAAAAATCGCGCGGGATGACCAATGCCTGCCATCGCGACCACAGGTTGAGTTGGGTCAAACACGGCCAAAGCCTGAGGATTAACGGGTAACACCGCGCTCGGGCTCAGTTGCATCTCGTATTGATTGGGCTGCGCAGGCCCACCATTCACCACCACAAAATCCACTTGGTTTAGGCGCCAAGCACCTTCCCTTAGCGGCCCTGCGGGAAGTAAATGCCGATTCCCTAAGCCTCGCTTGCCATCAATGACCACCAGCTCAATGTCGCGGCCGAGGGCGTAATGCTGCAAGCCATCGTCACAGATAATCACATCTACGGCAAACTGTGCCAGCAACGCCTTGGCGGTATCGACACGCTTCGCCCCCACTACCATAGGCACGCCAGTGCGCGTCACTATCATGGCGGGTTCATCGCCTACCTCGGTGGCAGCATCCTTTGCGGTCACCACTTTAACCCCTTGGATATCCGCACCATAACCACGACTAATGACGCCTGGGTTAAACCCATGTTGACGCAGCAGTTCAATCAAATAGATGACTGTGGGCGTTTTACCACTGCCGCCAACGGTGATATTCCCCACTACGATAATGGGTACAGGCAAGTTGGTTTGGGATTTGAGTCCAAACCGAAAAAGACTGCGGCGGATAGCCGTAATCAAAGCGAATAGCACCGAAAAAGGCAGTAAGAGCCACCGCAATGGGTGGCCCTCGTACCAAATTTTATTCACCAGTGCCTGCATTTAGCTACCAAACTGCATTTGGTATAACTTGGCATACATGCCGCCAAGTTCCAGAAGGGATTTGTGAGTACCGCGTTCTACGATACGGCCTTGATCTACCACTAAAATTTGGTCGGCACTTTCGATGGTAGATAAACGGTGGGCAATCACGACCGAGGTACGATTCTGACGTAAATTGTCCAACCCTTGCTGAATGGCTTTTTCAGATTCAGTATCGAGTGCTGAGGTTGCCTCATCGAGGATCAGCACTGGCGCATCACGCAGCATAGCGCGGGCAATCGCGATACGTTGTCTTTGGCCACCCGATAATAACACGCCGTTTTCACCTACTTGCGTATCTAAACCTTCAGGCAATTGCTCGATAAATTCCATCGCATGGGCCAAAGTCGCCGCCTGAATAATCCGCTCACGGGTCGCTTCACCCGGATAGGCATAAGCGATGTTATTGGCAATAGTATCGTTGAACAGTGTTACCTGTTGCGAAACTAAAGCCACTTGGCTACGTAATGACTTCAATGAGTAATCATAGATACTCACATCATCAAGCTTGATATCACCAGATTCTAAGCCAGTGTAAAAACGCGTCACTAGACTTGCGATCGTGGATTTACCCGAGCCAGAACGCCCGACCAAGGCTAAGGTTTGTCCTTGAGTGACTTCAAAATCAATTTTATCTAAGGCAAGACGCTCCTGCCCTTCGTAACTGAAAGAGACATTATCGAAACGTAAGTTGCCCTTAGCGCGCTTGACGGAATAGGTTCCGGTATCGGACTCAGGCAAAGTGTCTAACAGTTCAAAAACAGTGGTACAAGCCGCGATACCGCGCTGAAATTCAGCATTGACTCGAGTAAGGTTTTTGATGGGCTGTAGCATGGCCATCATAGCGCCGAGAATGGTCGCGAAGGTACCTGCGGTCAGATCAGCTTTCATGCTGTCGAGGCTCGCCGCATATAGTACAAAGGCCAAAGCAAAGGAGCCAATCACCATAATAAGCGGTTGGCTAACCGCTTGCGCGACCGCAAGTTTCATATTTTGATGACGGTTTCTGTCATTAATTTTGGCAAAGCGAGCCGTTTCGGTTTCTTGTCCACCGAAGGCCAACACGTTTTTATGGCCTTTGATCATCTGCTCGGTTGCCGCACTGACATCGCCCATCGCCGTTTGGATTTGTTTTGACACTTTACGGAAACGGCGACTCACAATAGTGATCACAAGCCCCATAATTGGGCCGATCACTAAGATACATAGAGAGAGCTTCCAGGAGTTATAAAACATCAACCCCAGCATACCGATAACAGTTACACCGTCACGGACAATCGAAATCAAGGCACTGCCGGATGCTCGAGCAATTTGCTCGGTGTCGAAGGTAACTTTTGAAATCAGATTACCAGTGTTTTCCTTATCCATGTAGCTCACGGGCAAACTCAGATAATGTTCGAACACTTGCTGGCGCATATCCATGATCAAACGGGCACTCATGTAGGAGATGCCATAGGTGGATACGAAGTTTGCAAAGCCACGCAGGGAGAACATTAAAATAACCACTATCGGCGCCATTAATAGCACTTTATTATCGGCATGAAAGCCTTGGCTAGTGGGGAGTGCGATACCGTTACTGATCGCTGGTGTACTGCTGGAAAACCCTTTATCGATAAAAGGACCAATAAAGGAAATAAAGGCTGCGTCAACAAGCCCGTATACAATCAGGCCGAAAACTGAAAGCAAAAACATGCCCTTCATCGGTTTGAGATAGCCCAGTAATCGTTTGAAAACTGTCCACATTTCGTCTTTAGGAGATGCTGTCATTGAAAACACTAAATTATGGCAAAGTGGTCATTCTACTCTGGATTAATCAAGTCACCAAATCTAAACAAGCGGTTATACCAAAATGGCGCTAAATCACGCCGATAGGTTTTCACCTCCAACCGCCCATTCGTAAAGATGACACTAATTTGGCCTTCAACCCCAGTCGTTAAATAGCTTATCTGCCGCGCCTGATAGCGCGCAACCACATCAGGCTTAGGGAAGCCATAACGATTGTTCAAACCTGCGGGAAACAGCACTAATTCAGGGGCTACGGCATCGATAAAGGCAGGAGTGGATGAGGTTCGACTGCCATGATGCGGCGCAATTAACACTTGGCTTTTAAGCTCAACACCAGCAAGCGATTGTGCTATCAATAGGGCTTCGGTTTTCTTCTCTATATCCCCGCTGAGTAACAAGCTGTGCGCGCCATTATCGATCCGCATTACGCAGGAGGCGTTATTTCCGCCAGTCGCCGTCAGCGGGGAAATAAAGCTTAACTTTAATTGTTGCCACTGAATTTGCTTTGGCAAACAAGGCATACCATCTAAGTGAGCCACATCGGTTATCCAGTTAGCCCTTGGATAGTTTTTTGCTAGCACCTTGGCGCCGCCAGCATGGTCGTTATCGCCATGGCTCACGACAATATAATCCACCTGAGCCAATCCTCGACTATTAAGAAACGGGATAATCACCCGTTCACTATAGCTAAAATCTTCACCAAAGGCGGCGCCTGTATCATAGATGAGTGCCCGGTTATCCTGCTCAATCACCACGGCTAATCCCTGCCCAACATCGAGTAGATGCAGTACCCATTTGGGCGAAGTTGGTTCTGTAGTACGCTGTAAAATTAATAAAATGAGTGGGATAAACAGCATGGCTATGGGTAAATGCCAAAGTCCATATTGACCTTGATGCGGAATATAGCGCCATAATAGCAGCGCCAAGAGTGCACACAGGCCGCCCGCTAATAATGTCTCGGAAACTGCATACCAATGGGCAGGTAAATCGCCGCTGAGTTCGAGTAATTTGCCATAGGGTAATAATGTTAAATCGGCCAGATTGAATAATCCGAGCCATGATTGCCCAAAAAGCGTGCCTATCCACCAGATAATAAAAGCCAGCATCGACATCGGGATAACGATAAGACTAAACCAAGGCACCACCAGCATATTCATCCAGAGACTATGCACACTCAGGCCGCCGAAAAAGATAGCTTGCACCAATCCTAATACCAGACTTAAACGCCATTGAATCGACCAGAATTGCGCTAATCTGATTCTCGCTCTCCCCATAAAAGTGGCTTTACTCTCAATGGGTTGGGCTACTGGCGCGCTTTCTAAGGTATATAAAATAATCGCGAGGGCACAAAATGACAGCCAAAAACCAGCACTCAAACAGGCAAGCGGATCGACTAATAGCACAATAAAGAGGGCAAATAACAAACGGTCCCAAGCACTCGAGTAACGCCTTAATAAACTCAATAACATGATCAATAAAATCATTACTAGCGCCCGTTGTGTCGAAACGGCAAATCCCGCTAAATAGCTATAAAACAAGGCGCTTGCTCCGGCGAGCGATAGCGCAATCACTAAATTACGCCGACTCGGATGTGCCGCTAATCGAGTGAGAAAAAACAAAATACAGGTATACACCCAAGCGGTGATCACCGATAAGTGTAATCCAGAAATCGCCACTAAATGCCCAGTTCCCGTTTGCCTCAAAGCCTGCCATTTGCTGGCCGATATCAGTTGCTTGTCCCCCAAAATGAGTGCCAACAAAATATCCCCCTGCGCTAATATCGACAGCTTAGGAGCTAACTGCTCGATGAGATGATTTCTTAACGAGAAATTTGATGTTTGTAACTTGCCATGGAGAACTCTTCCCTTACCCACAATATGCTGGCTAATCAATTGCTTTTGTTCGTTGTAACCGCCTTGATTCAACACGCTAGAGATGCTTTTAGGCATCAGGGTAAAAGACCAAACTTGCCCGACTTGCAGCGTCTCTGGGGATTGCCAGGTCAAACGCAATTTAGCCCTTGGCCCAAAGATTAAATTTGGTTTATCGACAATAATATCGAAGCTAACCCAGTCGCTGTTTTGACTAACTAGTGATATGATTTCGCCCCTCATGTGAATTGGCTGTTGCGATAAAGGAAGCTCCTGCCGAGATAAGACTAAGCAAAACCCCGTAAGCCAACACATCGCAAAAAGCACACCTGACAAACTAGGTGCTTTTTTGAATACGATGAGCGCCCCAAGGCAAAGGTAGGGTAAACAACCTATTGGCAGCAGCGAAGGCCACAACATCGCTGATAATAAGGTGGCACTAAAGCCAAAAATGAATCCATTCATAGTGAATTAAGTTAAGACAGCAATTTCAGCCTATGCCAAAAAAATTAATCAAAAAATATATGCCTAAGCCTGAAACCCTGCGTGAGCACAAACACCTACGCATTTTCGGTCGCTTGTTACATAACCCTAACCTGTGGGCGCTCAATCGTCGCTCTGCCCCGGGCGCATTTGCTATAGGTTTGTTCGTTGCTTGGATCCCTATGCCCTTTCAAATGGTGGCTGCCGCCGCCTTTGCCATCCTCTTTAAAGTCAATATCCCCGTATCCGTCGCGCTAGTGTGGATCACAAATCCCCTGACCATGCCCGTTATGTTTTATGGGGCCTATTTATTGGGCGCCAAAATACTAGGCCATGCACCACAGGAATTTGCCTTTGAAGCCAGCTGGCAATGGATTGAATCTTCATTAGCGACTATTGGCCCCGCATTTTTGCTCGGTTGCTTGGTTTTAGGCGTCGTTTTTTCCGCCGTGGGATACCTGACGATCAGTAATCTCTGGAAATACTCCATTATGTTTAAATGGCAAAAGCGTAAGACAAAATAGTTTTCAGAGCACATTGCCGGCGATTCATATTGCTCGAGCGTATCGCACCTAAGTATATTTCTGAGATGCACATATTTTAGATAAGTGGTTTAGTAACACAGGCTTAACTTGTTGTATTAAAAGATTCGCTCGCCCAACTATTCAACAAGTTAAGCAACATCCTCCAGTACTCCCCCTCTTTATCTTCCCTTGTAAAACTCGCCGCTGACTAAACTTATAAGCGTTAATTCAGCGTCTTATATCCCCCACACTAGATAATTATCTCGCGATGATAACGAGGAAAGTTAACAACAATCATCACACTAGACTCACTGTTACTCATAAGGAGATATATACATTCATTTTATTTGCAGCTTAAAATATTCCCATGCTAACCATCACTCCCCATATTTATGCTAAATATTGATGAACCCGCACACCTACAACCTAAAGTGGCCTTGTTTCGCTTAGGTTTTAGACCCTTTTTCCTATTTGCCAGCCTGTTTAGCCTCTTAAGTTTAGGCATATGGGGCGGCTTGCTTTCAGGCAAATTTTCGCTCCCAAGCACACTCAATCCACTCTGGTGGCATGGTCATGAGATGATTTTTGGTTTTGTCTGCGCAGTCGTGGCAGGTTTTTTACTGACAGCCGTACAAAACTGGACCGGACGCCCAGGCATTAAGGGCTTGCCCTTGGCAGGACTATTTATGGTGTGGTTGCTGCCACGGTTTTTGTTTATCTTGCCCTTCAGCATTCCGCTTACCGCCATCATGGCTATCGATCTGTTATTTTTACCGCTTACCGCCACCTTGTTAGCCATTTCGGTGATAGAGGTACGCCAGTGGCGTAACTTTGTGTTTATCCCCATCCTCGGTTTACTCACAGTATTTAATGGGATGAGTTATTACGGCTTAACCACCAATCAATTGAACTGGATGAATAACGGACTTTATGCAGCTGTAATACTGGTCGCAGTAATTGTTGCGCTCCTTGGTGGTCGAGTGATCCCATTTTTTACCGAGCGCGCGACAAAGTGGCAAAAACAATCTCCTATCCCTGCGATAGAGTATTTAAGTTTTGCGAGCCTGATGGCACTCGCCGTTAGCCTCTTTTTAGCAGACACCTTGTTGACCCGTATCTTTGCGGGTATAGCAGGTTTAGTGCTCTTATTTCGCTGGTCTCGCTGGGGATGGCGCGCGAGCTGGTCTGTGCCGCTGCTATGGTCACTTCATTTAAGTTACTTGTGTATACCGATAGGATTAATGCTGATTGCAGCCGGATTACCACTTTCCGTCGGCATGCATGCCATTACCGTGGGAGGGCTTGGCGGGATGATTTTGGCAATGATGTCACGGGTATCACTAGGGCATACGGGACGTTCCCTTACACCGCCCCGCCCGATGGTGCTGGCTTTTGCCTTAATCCTCTTAGCGACTGTGCTTCGCGTCTTAGCGGGCATACTCAGCGCTTGGTTTATCGAACTCATGCTTACCGCCATTGCGTTTTGGATTCTGGCGTTTGGCTGTTTCTGCTACTGCTACGGGCCGATGCTTTGTCGCGTGCGGGCCGATGGTCGCCCAGGCTAGAAAGCAGCGTCTAAAATCTCAGCGCTTTAATTCTGTGGCTCAACGAGCAATTGTTATCTTGTGAATTGAGTCACAGAGAATCGCGCCTCTTTTCCCTACCTAAGGTATTTTTACTGTTACTATTTATAAAAATATTCAGTGGGGAGTGCCTATGCCATTTTATCGTCAATACGGTGCTAAGGGCTTAAAAGCCGTTGAGCATCTAGTATTAATCATCATTGCGATTGCGACCGTTGTCGCTATCGGTCAAGAGATAGTTCATGTCTTCAACGTAGGCGCCGTTGCGCTTGCTGATCTACTGTTACTGTTTATTTACCTCGAAGTACTCGCCATGGTGGCCAACTACGCCGAATCGGGCAAATTACCCGTACGTATGCCACTGTATATCGCCATTGTCGCCCTTGCCCGATATTTAATCTTAGATATGAAGAGCATGGATGACTGGCGAATTACGGCCATTTCACTCTCAACCTTGATCTTAGCGGCAACGGTTATCGTTATCCGTTGGGGCCAATTAAAAATGCCCTACCCTAAAAATCAAGAATACGATAATTAACCCTCCGGCGCGCCATTGCCAACCAAACGCAATGGCGCCATGCTCCTGCCACTAAAATCCCGACCTAAGACCTCGCTTTCACATTGGTATTCTGCCAAAAAGCAATTATGCTAGTTTTACTGAGATCAATTATTTACGGGGCAATTGAGTTATGGGTGACCATCCAACAGGATTTGAAGAAAAACGTGGGTCGCTTCGCGTTGATATGGAAGCCGAACGTGTACTTTTACATTGGACTGACAATGACGGAGTTAACCATACCGACCAAGGCGTATGCATCGATTTAGCCCGTCGAGGTATTCTGTTTGATTACAAAAAACCGTTCTCACTGGGTGATTTAGTTCAAGTAACCTTTAATCCTAATACCGACCATCAGAATAGTGTTAAAGGCCAGGTCTGCCGCTGCTCTAAACGTCATGATCAAAGTTATCATGTCGCCATGCAATTGCTTTAATTTCAATCCAGCTACGCAGGGTCGATTGAGCTGTTCTACACTGAATTAGTTAAACTATTCGTACAAGGGACATAGCTATGATATTGCTGGTGGGTGGTGAAAAAGGTGGCAGTGGCAAGAGTTGCCTCGCGCAAAACTTGGCGGTTTATATTAAACAAAAATTTGCCGCCAATGTGCTTATGGTCGACTGTGACCCACAACGTACTACATCCGATTGGATCCAAGCCAGAAACAACGACCCTAGCCTCCCTGCCATTAACTGTATCCAACTTTACGGCAAGATCCGTAACGATCTGCTCAGTCTCAACGAGCGTTTCGACTACGTCATCGTTGACTGCGGTGGCCAAGATAACCTTGCCATGCGTGCCGCCATGTCGGTGGCTACGTATGTGGTGATCCCCCTAAGACCAAAGCGTCGCGATCTGAAAACTTTGCCCCATATGGAAGACATGCTCAGCACCTGTAAGATGGTTAACCCCAAAATGGTGGCCACCATAGTGCTTACCCAATGTCCCGCGCTACCTACACAGGTAAAACGGATCCTTGAAGCGAAAGAGGTTGTCCAATCCTTTGGACTACGCGTGCTTAACTCGGTGACTTTCTGCAGAAATATTTACGATGACAGTGAGGAAAAAGGATCGTCCGTGATGGAAATAGAGCCAGATGGAAAAGCGGCCGACGAGATCCGCGCAATTGTGGATGAGCTGTTCACCTTACCTCCAGAAAATAGTTATGAGCTTAACTGATCTTAAACGCAAGAAACCCAAACAGGTCATCAAATCTGTTTCTGTTGATGATTTTATTGAAGATGCTAATAACTACGCTTTAGGTAAGGCGAGTCTTTTAAGCACTGCATCACTCGCGCAGCCTAAGGGCCTAGACAAAAAGTCCACTAAAATTTATCGCCACGCCACTTTCACCTTAACCGAAACCAGTATTTCTCAGTTGGATGTGCTTGCAAAGGAAACCAAAATCGCTAAGTCGCGTTTGCTGCGTATTCTGATTGATGAGTTCAGCCGAAGAAGCACAGAGGAACAACTGAGAGTGGTCAACAAAAGTAAGAAAGATGAAGCTTGACCGATAAGCTTAATTCTTCAAAAATCAAAAGTTAATATTTTAGTATTATTGCTTAGGTTTAAGATGGTCCCACATCAAAAACACCAATAATGCAATTCAGCTTGAAGGGTTAATCAATGACCACAGATTAATGTGGCCATTGATACCAACAAACTTGAGTTAGACGAGCTTGATCTCAACTGACGTCAGTTTGGTTGAACGTCAATTGGCTAGAATATCGCGAGCCCTCTTAATGGGAATGATTACACTGCCGCCCCGCAACCAGTGTCAAACCTTGCGCTGACTCCTGCATTTTTCCTTTACCAACCAATAAGCTAATGAGCTCTTCCGCCTTCAGATTTTCGGCGCTGCAGGTATGATAACGCGCAGTCTCACCAAAGGTTTGTGCCATCAAAGCAATAAACTCAGACTTTAAAAGCGGATTTTCTTGAGCTACCATCAGCGCCATAACGTCATGACCGTGAACAGAATCGGACATAGCCTCTCCAAAAGATGTAAATAAGATTAAGCTTTATATCCGAACTGTTGAATGTTAACCCTGATCTTGCGCACATTCTGCCGATTTCAACACCTGCGCTAACCGCGGTGATAATAAAGTGAGCCACTATGTCCTTGATCTTACTCCTGACCCAACAGATGTCACTCTACTTGGTGATAGTGTATTTGGTCAGTAAAACGCCGCTTTTTAAACTGTTTGCCGAAACAGCACCTCGCCTGCCCCATAAGGTGTTTATTTATCTTGTATTTTCGAGTTTTTGTATCATGGCGACCTATTTTGGTGAGCAGACCTCGGGGGCCATAGCTAATACTCGCGCCATGGGGGCCGTGTTAGGCGGCTTACTCGGCGGCCCTGTCACCGGATTTTTAGTCGGGCTAACAGGTGGTTTACACCGCTACAGCATGGGCGGCTTTACCGATTTAGCCTGCGCTATCTCCACCACCCTAGAAGGCCTCTCTGCAGGAATGATCAGCTTTTATCTACGTCGTGCGGGCAAGAGCGAGCTTATCTACAACCCGCTCTTAGTTTGCTTAGTAACCTTTTACGCCGAACTGATGCAGATGAGCATTATCTTACTGATTGCTCGGCCCTTCGATGATGCCTGGGAGTTAGTTAGACAAATTGCTCCACCTATGCTCTTGGTCAACTCCATCGGTGCGGCGCTGTTTATGAGCATGATCCGCGACCAAAAAACCATGTTCGATAAGCTCTCCTCCACCTTCTCGACCAAGGCACTAAAGATTGCCGAGCGTAGCGTTGGCTTACTCTCTAAGGGCTTTAACGAAGAGAGCAGTGGCAAAGTCGCGCAAATTGTGATTCAAGAGACCAATGTCGGCGCCGTTGCCATTACCGATCGTGAAAAACTCTTGGCCTTTATTGGTATAGGCGCAGACCATCATATTCCCGGCACGCCGATTTCCTCAAAAATTACCCTTGAGGCCATCAACCAGAACAAAGTGATGTTTGCCGATGGGGTGGAGATGCCCTATTCCTGCTCGATTTCGAGTCAGTGTAAACTCGGTTCGAGCCTTGTGATCCCACTTCGCAGTGATACCGAGGTCATTGGCACCATCAAGTTATACGAGCCTAAAAATAAACTTTTTTTAAACATTAACCGCACTTTGGGTGAAGGGATTGCGCGGCTATTGTCGAACCAAATTCTGTATGGTCGCTTTGAACAGCAACAAAATCTGCTCACCCAGGCAGAACTAAAATTACTGCAAGCTCAAGTGAATCCGCACTTTTTATTTAATGCACTCAATACCATCAGCGCGATTATTAAGCGTGATCCGGATATGTCAAAACAGCTGTTACAGCAGTTGTCGCAGTTTTTACGGATCAATTTAAAACGCACCACGGGTTTAGTTACGCTCGGGGATGAGCTCGATCACATCGCCTCCTATCTCACCATTGAGAAAGCGAGATTTATTGATAAATTACAGGTAAACATTGCTATCCCTGAGTCACTGTATCACTGCAAAGTACCTGCATTTACCCTTCAGCCCATTATTGAGAACGCCGTAAAACACGGTACCTCCCATATGATTGAGCAAGGGCAAATCAAAGTGACGGGCCGGATGGATGAACAGGTATTAGTCCTAGAAGTCACTGATAATGCGGGACTTTACCAACCCATTATTGGCTCTGAAGGGCTAGGAATGAATTTAGTCCATAAACGGATCCAGAACCTGTTTGGCGAGCAGTATGGCATCCAGGTGGAATGCGAGCCGGATGAGTACACCAAAGTCACCATCCGCTTACCCATAGAACATACGGAAACTAGCACGTGATCACTTGTTTAATTGTCGATGATGAATTGTTTGCCCGCGAAGAGCTTGCCGATCTGCTCGGCCAAGAAGCCGATATTGAGATTATCGGCCAATGCTCGAATGCGATTGAGGCACTGCAAACCATTGCCAAAGAAAAACCCCAACTGATTTTTCTCGATATCCAAATGCCGCGGATTTCAGGCATGGAGCTGATTGCTATGCTCGATCCTGACACCTTGCCGAAGATCGTGTTCGTGACCGCATTCGATGAGTTTGCTGTAAAAGCCTTTGATAATCATGCCTTTGATTATTTACTCAAACCCATAGATGCCGAGCGCCTCAGTCAAACCTTGAAACGAGTGCGGAAGGATCTCACGCCACAAGCCGTGAATCTAATCGCGCCATCGACACTGGAACATTTACCCTGTTACAGCGGCAGTAAGTTAAAAGTGATACCCATTCAAGATGTTGAATATGTGTTTAGCGATTTAAGTGGTATTCATGTTGCTTGTACTAAGGGCAAGGTCCATACCCAACTCACCCTTAAAGTGTTAGAAGAAAAAACGCCGCTGGTGCGGTGTCATCGCCAATATTTGATTTCGCCAAAGGCCATTGCCGAGATAGAACTGCTCGATACTGGCGCCGAAGTGACGACTTTGCTTGGTGACAAAGTGCCCGTGTCCCGCCGCTATCTCAAAAGTCTTAAGCAATTATTTGGCTTTCAATAGTCACAAAACCAACCGCTCATAGTCGTATCAGAACCTTTCAGGGCGGTTAATACTTATGAATGACATACGTATGCAACCGCTCACCCCATTCTATTGCCGCTGAGCCAGCATTATCGACCTCTCACTCAGTTAGCCCTGTTTTGTGTAAACAACATGTTTACACTCTGCACAACTCAAAATGGGGAGATAACTAAAATGATGTGGTTCCTGCTCTGCGTCGGTCTGTTGATCGGCGGTTATTTTATCTACGGTGCTTTTGTCGAAAAAGTATTTGGTATTAATGAAAAACGTCAAACGCCGGCGTTTAGCCAAACCGACGGCGTGGACTATGTACCTATGTCCAAGGGCAAAGTGTACTTAATCCAATTATTGAATATTGCGGGTGTGGGTCCAATCTTCGGCCCAATCCTGGGTGCGCTTTACGGTCCTGCAGCAATGCTGTGGATTGTGATCGGTTGTATTTTCGCTGGTGCGGTGCACGATTACTTCTCAGGTATGCTGTCGGTCCGTAACGGTGGCCAATCTGTGCCAAACCTTGCAGGTAAATACTTAGGTAAGAGCGCCAAACACTTTATGAACGTGTTTGCCATCATCCTGCTTTTACTTGTGGGTGTGGTGTTTATCTCTGCTCCAGCGGGACTGTTAGGTAAGTTAACTGGCTGGGATGTGAGCATTTTCGTCGCGATTATCTTCGTTTACTACCTGATTGCCACTGTGGTACCTGTCGATAAAATTATCGGCCGTCTGTATCCCTTCTTTGGCGCGTTGCTGTTCTTCATGTCGTTCGGTTTAGCCTTTGCGATCATATTATCGAGCGAACATACCCTGCTGCCTAATGTACAAGCTGGTGACTTCTTCCAAAACTTAAACCCTAAAGATATGCCACTGTGGCCTGCACTGTTTATCACCATTGCTTGTGGTGCGATCTCTGGTTTCCACGCGACGCAATCTCCACTCATGGCGCGTTGTGTTGAAAACGAAAAGAACGGCCGTTTCGTGTTCTTTGGCGCCATGATAGGTGAAGGTATCATCGCCCTACTCTGGTGTGCGATTGCACTGTCTTACTTCCACGGTGTTGAAGGTCTAAGCACTGGCATGGCGGGCAACCCTGCAAACGTAGTATACGAAGCCTCTACCGGTCTATTAGGTGCTGTCGGTGGCTTTATGGCCATCCTTGGGGTAATCATTCTGCCAATTACCTCAGGCGACACCGCTTTCCGCTCTGCCCGTTTGATCTTGGCTGAGTTCTTTAAAATACCACAGGTCGCGTTACCAAAACGTTTAGTCCTGGCCATCCCATTATTTGTGATTGGTGGTTTACTGACTCAAGTCGACTTCGGCGTAATCTGGCGCTACTTCGGTGTAGCTAACCAAGCGACCGCAGTATTAATGCTTTGGACGGCCTCCGCTTATCTGCTGCGTCATAACAAACTGCACTGGATCACTACCATCCCTGCTATGTTTATGACTACAGTGGTTATCACCTTCCTGCTTAACTCAGCAACTTTAGGTGCGGGCTTACCTATGACCCTGTCTACCATTGCAGGAACCATCTCAACCTTAGTGATCACTGGCTTACTCATTGTGAAAACCAAAGGTAAAGGTGAAATCGATAGCGATGACGAATTACCAGATGAAGCCTAATTTCTAGCAAAACCATGTAGAAATAACGCAATTGAAATTGAACGGGCACTGATAAGTGCCCGTTTTTTTATCTATCCCCTAAAGCCTGAGCCCATATTACTGGTATAATCCAGCCATTGTTCACGGCTCTATATTCAAGATGACTCAATCAAATAACCCATTACACGGCATCACACTGGAAACCATTGTCACCCAACTGGTCGAACACTATGGCTGGGAAGAACTCGGTGCTCGCATCAAAATCCGCTGTTTTACCGAAGATCCGAGCATCAAATCGAGCCTACGTTTCTTAAGAAAGACCGATTGGGCGCGAGAAAAAGTAGAATATTTATATTTAAAGACCAATAAACTGCCGTTGCCCGCCGCAAAATCATCCAACGCTCCGGCGAAAACACCGACCAAAAAGCCTACAAAACCAGCACAAAAACCTGCTCAGGCGAATGCTGCGGCATCGACAACGGATGGCCAGATCAATAGCCATATCTGGGGCAAGCGCGACTAATTTCGCGAGCACATTCAAAGCGTACTAATAAGAACAGACAAAAATGCGCGGGATAATTCACTCGATTATCCCGCGCATTATTTTTTAAGGGGTTTATCAGCTGGGTTAGCGTTTAGACTTTACCTTTAGGCTACTTTGTCTGCGGATAAGTCACACGGTAAATTGCCCCCGCATAATCATCCGACACCAGTAAACTACCGTCGGCCAATTCAGCAAAGGCCACAGGGCGACCAAAGGTTTGTTCATCCTGCATAAAGCCAGTTAAAAATGGGGTGTATTTGACCACCTTACCTTGCTCTATTGTCGCCACGGCCACTTTATAACCCGCTTTCTTAGTGCGATTCCACGAACCATGCTCTGCCACAAACAACTGCTGTTGATAATCGCTAGGGAACTGTTTACCAAGATAAAAATGAATACCCAGCGGCGCCACATGCGCGCCTAAGGAAAGCGCCGGTGCAGTGTACTTCGCAGGATCTTTACCTTGGCCAAACTCAGGGTCAAGAATCGTACCTGCATGCACATAAGGGAAGCCAAAATGTTCACCCAAGTAACTGACCTTATTGATTTCGCAGGGAGGAATATCATCGCCCATCATGTCGCGGCCATTATCGCTAAACCAAAGAGTTTGAGTGCCGGGCTGAAAATCAAATCCGACGGAATTACGAACGCCTTGGGCGATAGTGGTTAATTTTTTGGTCTCCAGATTCAGCGAGAAAATACGCCCATAGCGTTCATTCTCCGCGCACACATTGCAGGGCACGCCCACCGGAATGATTAACTCGCCTGTCGGTGAAACCCCTAACACTTTCCAACCATGGTGGGTTTCACTTGGAAAGCCATCGAAGACCACCTCAAATTTGGGTGAGTTTAAGTTGTTGTCTATATCCTTGAATCGAATGATGCGCTCGACTTCGGAGACATACAGATCGCCATCTTTGATGACCACACCTGAAGGTAGCTTAAGTCCTGAGGCAACTAGGATTTTCTCATCGGCAACGCCGTCTTGGTTACGGTCGATTAGGGCATAAACATTCCCAGCCTTCATCGAGCCCGCATAGACGATGCCTTTATCGGATACGGTAATTTCACGCGCATTTTCAACATCATCAGCGAATAGGCTTACGTTAAAGCCTTCGGCAACCGTCAATTTATCTAAGATATTCTTGGCCATTGCCGGCGCAGAAATACCACTCAAGACACTGAGTGATAAGAGAGAAACCGCCTTAAAAGTGGCTGTCGTGAGTAGTGCGGCGCGTTTTTTATGATCCATTGACTCGCATCCTAGTAGGGTAAAATTATTGTAGTACAATTAACTTAGCTTCGTTTAATTTAGCTACGTTTAATTTAGTTACGTTACCTTAGATATACCGTATTACCAAATCCTCTGATTTAGCAGGTCAATCCGACTATGCGCCCCCTTAAGCGATAACTCACTGTCTGTTTGCCCGGTTCTTAATCCCACATATCGCGCCCTTTGCAAAATAAGGAGGAAAATCTGCTTGAGTTTTTTATCCATCTGCCGATAACTCGATAAAGCACATTCGGCACTCACAGTTTAGCAATCAAAACTTGGCACTCAGATGTGTGACTCAGCTTTTGTCACTCTTATGAAGATAGTTGAGCAGCCACATTGAAGTCTCAAAGGAATCTATCGTGAACATTAATGGATTAAATACTACGGCAAGCAGCGGCGCCTTTAAGTCAGTGTCCAGTGCCTATATCACCACCACGCCTTCATCCAACGGCTCAACAGAGACCATAGACTCGTCACCTCAAGAAACGGTCAATATCTCCAATGCGGGAAGACAAGCCCTCGCCACTGAAGTAGGTTCAGCTTTAAGGGGGCAAGCAGCAGAAAAATTGCAGCAAACGGAAACAACTGATACCGAAGAGCCCACATCGATTATTGATGAGCAAATTAAACGCATAAAGGAACAAATCAAAGCCTTGCAGGAAATGCTCACGAAACTCGAAGGAGATGATTCTGAAGCTGCGGCTCAACAACGTAAGCTATTGCAGGAGCAAATTATGCAACTCGGTAATCAAATTGCCGTGTTAATGGATAAGAAAATGCGGGATGCGCAAAAATCTGCAGGCTAAGACTTAGCGCCAATCTGCGTTAGTCTTTGTATATCAACACGTCATGAGCTTGGGTTGAAACAGATTAAATCGGAAAACTAAATAATAGTCGCCAGATATTTAACCCGTCGCCGGTGCGATAACTGATCCCGATTCTATCTATGCCGAGGAGCTCTCCGCCCAAGGGCTTAGAAAACGCTAGCGTGGCACCAATCTCATAGCTGCCGGAGACTATGGTTTCATTTTCAGCATCTTGACTAAAATCCAGCTCGTTGAAATACCAATAACCAACCGCAAAGACTCTCGGCTGCATCTGAATATTCAACCATTGCCAGCGCGGCGAAAGACCAATATCCACCCCAGTTTGCAGCACTGCAAATTGGTCGGTTAATTTCCCTACCCGCTCACTGTAACCAGCAAACCTGAGCCTCGACACCCAGACGCTGTCTTCACCCGCAAGGCTGAAATCATACAAGCTACTCACGCCCGAAGCCAAAATTGCCACGTTGGCATCGGTATCGAAATTCGTCCCAAAGCCCACATCCAGATAGGCTTCCATCAGCGTGTTTGCCGTTGCCTGCCAATGATGCTCTATGCCTGGCGTCATCGTCATAGTGCCGACCGAGGAAGGCAATTCACCATCGGTAATATCTTTAGCTAAGTAGTCAAAAAAACCGAAGGATAAGGGTAAACGCAGCCAGGTTTGGCTGCTCTCATCCTTTAAGAAATCAAAGCTTAAGGGAATACTCACCACTGTGGCATTTTGATCGGCGGCACGATACACACCCGTACCTAGATAACTGCCAAAGGCATAAACAGAGTTAGGATTATTTTGACCATCAATCGGCGATTCGGGGCTCATTTGAGCAAACGACTGAGATGGCTGTGCGGTCTGCACTGGGGTGTGGCTTGCAATGGGAGCGGTCGACGCCAACAGTGGGAAGACACACCCCATTGATAGCGCCGAACAGGAAAAGCATTTAACGAGTAACCGGCTAAAGATGGTCTTCAATTTATGCAAACAGATCCTGATTTGCTATGCCTAATCGGTTATCGCTTGGGTTAAAGATTACTCTTCATCCGTAAAATGATACTCAGACATCATATGGCCAAGTTCGGTGGATTTGGTCTTTAAGTAAGCTTCATTGTAGCGGTTTTTACCGACTTGCAGGGGAACACGCTCAACCACTTCGATGCCGATTTCTTTCATCGCTTTGACTTTGCGAGGGTTATTGGTCATTAAGCGTACATGCTTCACGCCAATTTGTTCAAGCATAGGTTGGATCATATCGTACTTACGCATGTCCGCCGGGAAACCTAATTGCTCATTAGCCTCAACCGTATTGGCGCCTTTATCCTGCAATTCATAGGCACGGATCTTATTCAGCAGACCGATACCGCGGCCTTCTTGGCGCAAATATAAGATAAATCCACTGCCCGTTTCGGCAATGTTTTGCATCGCAGTTTGCAGCTGGAATCCACAGTCACAGCGTAAGCTGAACAAGGCATCGCCTGTGAGACACTCAGAATGAATACGGCCTAAAACGGGCTCATCGCTACTTAGGGTGCCAAATGTGAGGGCAACATGCTCTTTGCCTGTTTCGGTATCTTCAAAACCGTGCATGGCAAAAATGCCCCAGGGGGTGGGTAATTTTGACGTCGCGACATATTTTATCGACATGACTTAACCTTAACGACTACTCTCATTCCATGAGACGGAAGGAACATCCATAAAAAAAACGATGATTGGACTCTTCGCCTACTGAGCGCCTATTCTAAAGTGTTTTCAATGATCACGAAATACTTTAGTAATTGAATCAACTATAAATCAAAGCTTGCGGCGATATCACAGGCATAGCTCAATCTGTCACACCACTATTCAAGGCGCTGCAAAATAGGCATTTGCCTTATTTTGCAACTCAATGAATAACTTGCCAATAAAGTTTAAAACTTTTCGGGCGCAAAACCTGTGACTTCGGTTAAACCCATTTCGCGCCCGAGAGCCGTCATGGGATGCACAACCACTAAGCCTTTTACTGACTTTTTCAGTTGACCCATATCGGCCTGTTCAGCTTTAGTGAGTGCGCGATGAAATGGCAAGTGTTGAATATCCGTGCCTTGCTTTTGTAAAAGACGTGACTGCTGCGTTTTTACGCTATTGATTTGCTTAGTGACTGCCGCAATATCGCGTTTAAATTGCGCCACAATAACGGCATCGCCACGTTGCTCTGCTGCCGCCAGTTTACGACGAAACTTATCTAACTTATCGTTAAGCTGCTGCAGTTCTTGCTTTAAATTCATTATGTTACCTTAAATTACTTAAGTGAATCCCAGCCGATATTGGTCCAAAATGTGGTCTGAATGTCTGGGTCACTGTGTCAAGGTGTGGGATTATAACAGCAAGTTAGCAATCCTCGTTACCGCTTTTATAAGAAACGGATCACCTGATTACTGCTGCCACGATATGGCAAGCTCGGATCGGCAAGACTCTGTTCAAATTTACCATCCACCAGCACGTCCACATAGTCCAGTACCGCCCACTGTTTATCGCTCAGCTCATCCCAGGTGTATCCCGTCCACAGCCAAATATCTTTACCTGGACATTCGGTTTTCACCCGCTTCACTAACGCGAGGATACCCTCAAGGTTGGCGGGTAAAAGTGGATCGCCTCCAGAGAGTGACAAGCCGCGGCGCACAATGCGCTCATCCTGCAAATCGGCGATAAGAGTATCTTCCATTGCCTTATCAAATAAATGGCCTGAGCGCACATCCCAAGTACTTTGATTATAGCAACCTCGGCATTGGTGCTCACAACCTGAAACAAACAGGGTTACCCGGGTGCCGGGACCGTTCACCACGTCAACGGGATAATATTGGTGATAGTTCATTGTTGTGTCCGCTTTAAAGCCCAGTATGGCTACGGGCTAAAAATCAAAGCACAGTTGCCACTAGTGCAACTGTGCCAGTGTAACAAAACAAACAAGGCAAAAGTGTTACAGGTGTTTGATCCTGCGCTTCACTTCTTCTTGTTTGCCATGGTTGAATGGCCTAGCGTCAGGGCTACCTAAATAGCCGCATACACGACGTGTCACAGATACCCTGCTCGGCTCATGATTACCGCATTTAGGACAAGTAAAGCCTTTGCTGGTACAGCTAAATTCACCCGTAAAACCACAGTCATAGCATTCATCAATCGGGGTGTTAGTGCCGTAGTAAGGCACACGGCTATAGCTATAATCCCACACATTTTCGAGCGCTTCGATATTGTGTTGCATATTGGGGTATTCGCCGTAGCAAATAAATCCCCCATTGGCGATCGCAGGATATGGCTGCTCAAAATCTATTTTATCGTAAGGATTCACTCGTTTTTCCACATCTAAGTGGAAGCTATTGGTGTAATAGCCCTTATCGGTTACGCCTACAACAACACCAAATTGACGCGCATCGAGCTTACAGAAACGGCTGCAGAGACTTTCGCTCGGCGTGCTGTAGAGGCTAAAACCATAACCAGTTTCGGCTTTCCAAGCATCGGTGGCCGCTTTGAGGTACGCAACAATCGCCACCGCTTTTTCTCGAAGCTGAGCGTCATCAAACACATGGGTTTCAGTCCCATAGAGCGCATTGATGGTTTCGTGCAAGCCAATATAGCCGAGTGAAATCGATGCCCTACCATTTTTAAAGATTTGGGCGATATCATCATCGGCGCGCAGGCGCACACCACAGGCGCCTTCCATATACAGAATCGGTGCAACTCTGGCTTTAACGCCATTTAAGCGTTCGATGCGGGTATCTAATGCTCGGCGGGCAAGCAGTAAACGCTCATCTAAAATGCGATAGAATTCAGTCTCATCGCCATTGGCTTCGAGGGCCACACGGGGCAAGTTTAAGCTCACCACCCCAAGGTTATTGCGCCCTTCATGGACCAGTTCGCCATTTTCTTTATAGGAGCCTAAAAAGCTGCGACAGCCCATAGGAGTTTTAAATGATCCCGTGACCTTTTCCACTTGCTCGTAGTTCAAAATATCCGGATACATGCGCATGCTGGCGCATTTTAGGGCCATTTGTTTGACATCGTAGTTGCAGTCACCGGCCTTGTGGTTAATGCCATCACGAATCGCAAACACCAGTTTAGGGAACACGGCAGTCTTACGATTTTTACCTAGGCCCGTCATACGTACTTTCAACATGGATTGCTGAATTAAACGCGACTCCCACGAGGTACCAAGACCAAAACCAAAGGTCACAAAGGGCGTTTGCCCATTGGCGGTATGTAAGGTATTTACTTCATATTCAAGGGATTGGAAAGCGTCATGGCATTCTTTTTCGGTGAGCGCCGTCGCATAGGCCTTGGCATCTTTAATTTGCCAATTGAGTGCCACTTGATAGTGTTTGTCATAGCTCTTCGCCACAAAAGGCGCAAGCACTTCATCGATACGGTTAATCGTAGTGCCGCCATAAATATGACTCGCCACTTGGGCAATAATCTGCGCCGTAACAGCCGTAGCAGTGGAGATGGATTTTGGGGTCTCAATTTCGGCGTTGCCCATCTTAAAACCGTGGGTCAGCATGCCCGCCAAATCAATCAACATGCAGTTAAACATCGGGAAAAACGGCGAATAATCGAGATCGTGATAATGGATTTCGCCGATTTCGTGCGCAACCACCACATCCTTAGGCAGAATATGGCTCTTGGCATAATGTTTAGCCACAATACCCGCCAATAGATCCCGTTGGGTTGGGATCACCTTAGAGTCTTTATTGGCGTTTTCATTTAACAGCGCGGCATTGCTCTGCTCGACTAAACCACGGATTTCAAGATTGAGTTTGCTGGTGGCATCGCGGCAAATGTCTCTGTCATGACGATATTCGATGTAGACCCGTGCTAAAGACTTGTAAGGGCCTTCCATCAATAGATTTTCAACCGCATCCTGTAAATGGTGGATCTCGACTTCAGCTAAGTTTGCCACTCGCTCTCTCACACAAGCGGCGACCGTCGCGGCATAGTCAGCATCCTCTATCCCAACCGAGTTTGCAGCCGCTATCACTGCATCTCTTATCCTTGTTTCATCAAAAGGTGTGCGGCAACCATCCCGCTTGATCACGACTGGCATTGTTCAGTTCCTCTCCATTCCGATTAAAATTAACACTACATATAGTGTTCAGATAACCAATAAACACAATATCTAGGCAATTAAGCGGCATCGCCGCCTAAAATTCCATGATCCAGATCATGATTTATCGGATGGATAAAAAGAACAAATAAGAACTGTAGCTAAGTCCAATGATCTCAGTTTTAAGCCTTGACCTTGGCTATAAAGCAAGATAGCAGACGCTAAGAATGGTGCCAGTAACGGCAAAGGACCTTGACTTAAAAGCCAAAGTCCTATGTTTTAAAAACATATTGCAACGTGGCTAAAGTTAACCCCTTGTTAACCTTAGCGCTTTGCTAAAGCAAGATAACTACTCAATTGTCCCGATGCCGATTGCTGCATGCCCATGGATGAGGCCACTTGCATGGTCGATTTAAGCCCTTGCCATAACTGCTTTTGCGTGTCACTCAGAGTGGGATTGCTATTCAGGTAATCGGTTAATTGACCAAATACCTTGGTCGCTTTTTGTGCCAACACGGGAGATTGCGCATCGTCCATATTCGACAGCACATTTTGAGCGTCGACTAAAGTGTTGATCATCGGGCTGTTTGGCGACTTTTCCGCCAAGGACTTGAGCTCATCATCGATAAACTCCTGCAAGGATTGCTTGCTGGGGTTTTGGCTCGGCAAACTGATGCCGTTTTGCGACAGGCGTTCGACCTGGGCATCGGACAAAATACCGTCCTTTTGCAGCCGAGACACTAAGGCCGGAATATCTGACACACTAAACTGGCCATCGGCAAAAAAATCCTTCGACATGGCTTGGATTTTTTGTGCCCTAAGCGCGCGAGGTGACAAGGCAATCTCATCGCTCGGTTTCGCTTCAGTCTTAGGCGTATCCTTAGTGGATGACTTAGCATCCGTGCTGGATTCGGCCTTACTCGTGTCCGTCTTCTTGCTGTTCAAGCCATAGGCATCGGCAACACTGCTACGATTCAGATTTAAGGCATTTAAAAGAGGATTCATCGTCAATAATTCGGCATCTAACACTGTGTGATGGAGTTAAAGCAAAAAATAAGCCAATCAAACAGTCACTTGCCTAAATCAATATTTACCGATGAACCATCGTAGCCGATTAACCTTTCCAAATCGCGGCTTCAATCAAGTGCGCCACTTTCGCAACAGCCGCCTCCCCCGCCGCAATCGCTTCATCGGCGCGATGAAATTCCATGGTGCCGATATTGGCCACTTCTGGCACCACTAGGACATCGGGAGGATCTCCCATCAACCGTGCCCGTTTATGGCGCTGCTCTAAAATCCCCATCGACTGTGACATCACCGCAATCATACCAGGGTTGGATTTAGTGCCGAGGGAAAACTTGTCGGTTAAGCTACTGACATATTCCCGCCCCCGCGCAAACAAATCCATAAAGCCGGTTTCTTGGCGTGCGGGCATTTCGGTTTCTTCCTTCGGCGCCTTATGGCTGGTCATATTGACGGGCAATACCTGCAATCGTCCAGAATGAAACCCATGCAAATCCACGGCAATGACTATATCGACGCCCATGGCACGGCTCACCGACACAGGCACAGGGTTCACCACAGCGCCATCGACTAACCAACGCTCCCCTTGACGCACGGGGGCTAATATCCCCGGCATAGAGCAAGAGGCGCGCACGGCTTGGCGTAAATCCCCATGACGAAACCAGATTTCTTGCCCTGAATACAAGTCCGTCGCAATGGCCGCAAAGGGACGGTCCAAATCTTCAATATTGATATCCCCAATACGTGATTGCAGCACATCGAAGACTTTCTCACCGCCGATCAACCCCCCCTTGCGCCAACGAATATCCATCAACCCGAGGACATCCCAGCTCGAAAAACTGCGTACCCACTCTTCAAGCTCGGCTAAATGATTATGAGCATAAGCAGCCCCCACCAAGGCACCGACTGAGCACCCAGCCACCTTATCGGGTTTAATCCCCATATTAGCGAGCCCATTTAGTACGCCAATATGTGCCCAGCCCTTGGCGGCTCCGCTTCCTAAGGCAATACCTATTGTCGGTTTTGTCCCTTTGCTCATACTATGTTTCCCTTAACAACTCTATGATTTGAATAAGCTAAATTCCGCCCATAACAGTGTCAATCATTAATCGCTGATTTTTCCGCTTGCCTCTGCACTGGCGTGTGTCTAATACCCTGCAATCGACCATCATACACAGCCATTGCTAGAAGGTGCGCACTAAGTTGTTCAGCAAGCAATAGTGAGGAGTGAATGGATGCACGAAATTATGTCTGCCATATGAGCCGCAATTTAGCGGATTCAGTAAGATAATGACCAATCAAGATAGCTGAGCATAGTGATTTAAGGCTATAATCTGCCCTCACTCAGATTTAGGGGATATACCTTTGCAGTTTACTGATTTTTCTCTGGACCAGCGTCTGTTACAAAGCTTAAAGCATATGGGGATTGCAACCCCAACCGCCATCCAGGAACAAGCGCTGCCTATCGCATTGGCAGGTAAAGACTTAATGGCATCATCGAAGACAGGGTCAGGTAAGACCTTGGCATTTTTGTTGCCAGCATTGCAAAGGGTTATCTCCACCCGCGCTTTAAGTAAGCGCGATCCTAGAGTACTGATTTTATTACCGACCCGCGAATTGGCCCATCAAGTGTATAGCCAGTTACGTTTACTGGTGGCGAACACCCAATACAAAGCCATTAGCGTATTGGGCGGAGAAAACTTTAACGATCAGGCCAAGGCGCTGGCAAAAGAGCCGCATTTTATCGTGGCGACACCGGGGCGTATCGCCGATCACTTAGAGCAAAAAAACTTATTCCTCAATGGATTAGAACTACTTGTCCTCGATGAAGCCGACCGTATGTTGGATCTCGGCTTTGCGCCGCAATTAAAAGCTATTAACGCTGCGGCCGATCATAAACGCCGTCAGACCTTAATGTTTTCAGCAACCTTAGATCACAGTGAAATCAATGAGATTGCGGCGGCATTACTCAAAAGTCCATCACATGTGGCGATTGGCGCAGCCCACACTGAGCATCAGGACATTACCCAGCGGATTTATCTGTGTGATCATTTAGATCACAAAGAAGCCCTGCTCACGCGTTTGCTCAGCGATGAAACCCACAAACAAGTGATTATTTTTACTGCCACCCGCGCCGATACCGAACGCTTAGCCGCAAAACTCGCGGCGCAGGGATTTGCGAGTGCGGCCTTAAGTGGTGAACTTAAGCAGGCGGCCCGTAATCAGATCATGGATCAATTTGCCCGTGGCCAGCAGCAAATTTTGGTTACCACAGATGTGGCATCCCGTGGCTTAGACTTACTCAATGTCTCCCTAGTCATTAACTTCGATATGCCCAAATTTGCCGAAGAATATGTCCACCGCATAGGCCGTACTGGCCGGGCGGGTGCCAAAGGTGATGCAATATCCCTCGTTGGCCCTAAAGATTGGGATAACTTTAAGAAAGTGCAACTCTTCCTCAGAAAGACCTTTGAGATCAGTGTGATTAAGGGCCTCGAAGCTAAATTTAGTGGTTTAAAAGACAAGCCTAAAGCCGCCGCGACTAAAGCGGTAACTAAGGCAAGCACAAAAACCAAAGCGAACGCCAAGTCAAAAACCGTTAAAGCGGCTCCATCACGGGACAAACGCTTTATTACTGGGGTTGATGTAGGTGATGCGCCCATGCGTAAAAAACCTGCGGCGCCCCTGCTACAAGATAATGACGACGAGCGTTAAAGATTTACTCGCGAGAGTCCATAGTGCAGACTCTCGACATTACGGGTGGGAATATGCTCCTGCCATATGTAAGAAATGTTGATATTTAAAGGTGTAACATGCGAATTTGTGGTGTTGAATTAAAAGGCGGCGAAGCCATTATCAGTCTGCTGAGCTACGAAGGTGAAACCTTCAACGTACCAAGCTGCCGTAAAGTGTCTTTTAGCGTCGCTCAATCAGCCTCAGCGGAAACTATCCGTGAATTTCACTTCGCTTTCCATAAGTTAATGGAAGATTATAAGGTCGATGAAATTGTGATTATCGAGCGCGAGCAAAAAGGCAAACTGGCAGGCTCTGCCACCAGCTTTAAACTCGAAGCCGCAATTCAACTCGGCGATCTACCGGTGACCTTGTTATCGCCTGTTGCGATCAAGGAACAAAACAAGCGTAATCCGCCTCAAGTTGATTTTGACAGCTTAGATCTCAAACGCGTCCAACAACCCGCCTTTGAGGCCGCCTACGCTCAGCAAAATCGCCGTATCTTCGGTAAAGCTTAAAGCCTGTGAGCTTAGCGCAACTTAGCGCTAAGCTCGTTTCCCCACAGCTCAAAACAATGCAAACCTTAAAATATTTAAGCGGTTATAGTCCGGATATCCAACGCCAAGTTCAGCAACTACTCGAAGGTGGAAAGCTTGCGGATGTTTTGCTGCGCCGTCATCCCACTGTCCACGAGATCCGCAGCGACAAAGCCCTCTATGACTATACCCAAGGGATAAAAAATCAGTTTTTACGCCAATCATCTCCCCTGTCGAAAGTGATCTTCGATGACAAAATTAGCATGAGTCATCATGCACTTGGCTTACATTCTTACGTCTCCAGAGTGCAAGGGAATAAAATCAAGGCTAAGAACGAAATCCGTATCTCTTCCCGTTTAAAGCGTGTTCCAGAACCCTTGCTCCGCATGGTGGTTGTACACGAGCTCGCTCACTTAAAAGAGAAAGATCATAATAAAGCTTTCTATAAGTTGTGTACTTATATGGAGCCAGATTACCATCAATTCGAATTCGATCTGCGTTTACTGCTAACCTGCATCGACGCTAACCAATCGCCCTACTCAAACTAAATAAACTTTTTCGAGTAAGCTCGTATTTTACTCGTCGATTTATCACGCGCAGTTGACTGATAACAATTTTCATTTAGAATAAATCTGTCTTATCCGTTACCGCACTCAAGCCGTGTAAAAAGTCGTATGAAAAAGCAAAAGATTGATAAAAAGCTAGAAAAGTGGTGTAACAAACAGGCCAAGAAACTGCAAAAGCAGCAGGCAAAATCTAATAGCCCTGTTGAATTGCAAAACCTTTATTCTGCAAATACGCCAATAATGCATGCGACTCGCGCTCAACATAAAAAACAGCAGCGTAAACACTTAAGCCAATTATTGGCTGAATATGTGGCGAAACAGCAAATCCAAACCCTCAATAAAACAGCACGTAAAAAACAACTTAAATTAGCAAAAGCCCATTTTAGTGCCGCAAATGATGCTAAATTTTTATCATCTGCTGTTATTAAGCGTATCCGTCCATTAGCCACTGAACGCAGTTTTGCACTTCGTCCTTATAAAAAATCCCCTTGCGGAGGCTGTCCAGCATTAAAAGGCCGCCTGTGTAAATGTGCCCTAAAGGCGATTCAGAAACGTCAGGCAAGTTAATTATTCTGGTTGACTGCTTATTTGCTTCAATGAAATCAAAGCAGATAAAGGTAAGCTAGCATAAAACAAAACAACTTACTTATATCAGCAAACAGCTTATTTCAGCTCTTATCCTTTATGCTGTTTCTTTGTATGCGTAAAGGGGTTATCTCGCTTGATTTATCGCTCATTAAAAGCAGTAAAACTCACTCCCTTATTCCTATTACACACCACACTATTGAATAAGCATCATGATGGATACTGAGTTTCCCCCAAAGGTTATCTAAACGAAGCACAAATAAAAACGCCGATGAATCAAGATTCATCGGCGTTTTTATATTCAGTTCGAATGGATTAATGAATGGATTAGCCCAAATTCATTAACGCTTGGCGGCTCTTCACAATATTGGTGAAGGTACGTAATTCTTGATTCGCTAATTGGCTTGCCATTGGGATATCGGCTCTCATTGGATCCACAGGCCTACCGTTAACATGGAATTCATAATGTAAATGCGGGCCGGTAGAACGTCCAGTATTACCTGATAAAGCAATCACTTGGCCACGAGTCACTCTTTGACCTTTACGAACTAAAGCCTTAGAGAGATGTAAATAACGTGTACGGTACTTACCACCGTGTTCAACCACAATATATTTACCCGCGAATTGGTGATCGGTGACTAAACTTACTACACCATCACCAGGCGCAACTACTTTAGTGCCAATAGGCACTGAAAAGTCGGTACCGTTATGGGGAGAAATACGACCAGTAATAGGATGCTTACGAGTAGGGTTAAAACGAGAACTCATGCGTGGTTGTTTAGCCAATGGAATGCGCTGAAACGCGCGTACTAAACTTTGACCTTTAGCATCATAATAACTTCCATCGGTATGTTGGAATGCACTAATTTCTGAGCGTCCGGTTTTAATGCTCACGCCTAATATTTGGCTGCTTCCCGTTGCTTCGCCCTCAACATATTGATCATTTACCAAAACAGAAAATTTATCACCTGCACGTAAATCCCGTGCAAAATTCACTTTCTCTTTGAGTAAATCTTCAATCCGCTGAATATCGGCCGCCGCTAAACCCATTTTTTGCGCCGAAACGTAGAATGAACCTTTAATATCGCCGGTGAGAATACGGTTTTGCCACACACCTTCAACGTTAATTTCTTCAACGTTAAAACTGCCATCTTCGTAACGGGTAAATACCACTTGGCGGGCAGCGTTAAAATACAGCTCTAACTTTTGCAGTTGGCCTTCATTATCCAACCAAAATTGAATACGGTTACCGGGTAATAAGGTATCGAGCGCCAGAATGTTTAAGTCGGCTTCTAATACTTTATACATGGTTTGCTGATCAACACCGGCTTTAGAAAATAAAGCACTTAAGGTATCGCCAGAAGCAATGACACGTTCAAAATGAGGGGTATTATCGACAATTGGAGCTGTTTCAACAGGCTCAGAAACCTGTGGCAAAATCGTCTCAAGATCGAGCGCGACGGGAATACGTTGAGCAGTAGGAACCACATGGTTGGCATTCGGCATCAACATCGCCGCACCGATTAATAAACCACCAACGAGGAGAATATTTTTATGGGCTGAAGATAAATTCTGCAAACGAATTTGCGGAAAATTAGCCAAATTGGGTTTACCTGTCTGCAACGCTTTCACCTTTTGTTATCGTTATTGCGTTATATTTTTGAACCAGTCCCTCAGGGGGAAGCCCGAATTTTGTCAACTTATCCCAAAAAACCGATTATGACAAACGCTATTTTGCACTTTTATAGCACTATTTACTAAAAACATGCGTCAGTTAGCACTTTAAACCTATTGTGTGTTCTGTATATAGATGTTAAATAGCGCAAAATTTCGTTTATCATATCAATAAAAACAATGTGTTAAGCCAATATTTCTCCGATTAAGTTAGCCTAAGGCAAAATCACCTTGATTTCACTCCCATGGGAGGTTTTCAAGATATCAATTCGGGTGCCTATCTGCTCTTTCATTTCAGACACATGGGAAATCACCCCAATCATCCTGCCTGCCGACTGCAAATCCATCAGGGTTCGAATGGCAAGTTCGAGGGAGTCCTGATCTAAGCTGCCAAAGCCTTCGTCGATAAATAAGGTATCGAGTTTTATCCCCCCCGCGTAGGCTTGAACCACATCCGATAAGCCCAAGGCCATAGACAAGGCCGCCATAAAACTCTCACCACCACTTAAGGTCGCCACGGGACGCACTTTAGAGGTGTAGGCATCCTCGACTTCAAGCTCTAGCCCTGAGGCCTTATTGCCCTTAGCTCTATCTTCCTTGCGCAATAATCGGTAGCGACCTTTACTCATTAAATGCAGCCTCTGCGTTGCCGCAAGCAACACATCGTCGAGTAATACACTGAGTACAAAGCGTTGCAGGGAAATTTTGTTGCCGGTATTACCGTTGGCAACATCGGCCAAGGTGCCAATCACAGCGTATTCATCCTCGAGGGATTTGGCCTTTTGATCGACAATCGCCAGCTGAGTTTGGGTATTGTTAAGCAGGGTGAGCCGAGTGTTGAGTTGGCTCCATACCTCTTCCGCCGTTTTAAGCTGTGCAAGTCGCTCAGTGAGCAAGGCCTCTAAGGCATCAAGATCAGGTGATGTCGACTCGCTTAACTTGGTTGTAAGCTGAGTCAGTTGCGACTGATTTAAGGCGCACTGTCTGTGATAGGTTTCTATGCCCTCGGCCAACGTCTGCATTTGCTCATCCGTTAACAAGGCCTCGCGCAATGCATCCCTATCAATAAAGCCTGCGTTATCAAGTGCTGACATAAGTGCCAGCTGTGCTTCTGCCTGCTGCTCATTGGCGCGATTACAATGCTCTATCGCTGCAGTGAAAGCCGCTTGCGCCGCCACACTGTGCTGCGCCGCCTGTTGTAACGCAATTCTGAGCGCTTCAATCCGCTGACGCGTCTGTTCTAGCTGCTGCTGATTGTTCGCAATCGCTTGATTTAACACCTCAAGTGTTCGGTATTCTTCTGGGATCCTCAGCGCTTTTTCCGCTAATTGACCCGATAGACGCTCCACTTTGCCTTCTTGTTCACGATAACGGTCACGCTCAAGTTCTAATTGCTGCGTCAATGTAGACTCTTGCTGTTGCAAGGTTTTGATCTGTTGCTGTAACTGCTGCAGCGCTTGCGCCGCAGCGTCGGCCAGTTTCGCTTGCAGTGTCAGTTCGTCTAACGTTTGGCGATGGGATTCAAGCGACAACTCAACCTTATCGCCAAGGGCTGTTGCCAGCTCATTCGCCTGCTGTTGCTGTGCTTCTAATTGCTTTTGCAGCCCGCGATATTCTGCCCGCGCTTTATTGAGATTATCGAGCGCCAAGGCCTCGGCATCCTGCGCCGCCTGCAATTGTAGATCCGTCGGTAAATCCTCATGACTCACCGCGGGATGAGGATGGGCCGAACTCCCACAAACCGGGCATGGTTCATGGGGTTCTAGCTCTCTAGCTAAAATGGCTGCCTGACCTTGAAACCACTTCAGCTGCAAAGACTTGTAAGCCGTTGAGGCAGCTTGATATTGGGTATTAAGCGCTTTTCCTTGTGAGCCGACCTGCTCAAGAACCCCTTGAGTATGCGCGACTTTAGCGCAGATCTGTTGCCACTGCTTGAACTGCTCGAGCATATGACGGTGTTGCTGCAGCGCCTGCGCGGTGGCAAGTTGCTGCTCGCTTTGCTGCTGCAAGGCTGGCAGTTGATTCTCACAATGGCTGCGCTGCTCCACTAGCGTTGCAAGCGTATTTTTACTCTCCTGCCCCTGCAATTTGGTGTGTTGTAGTATCTCTTTTGCCTGTGCTAAAGCTTCCTCAAGGCTAGCAAACTCAGCCAGCTGCGGCACTAAGGCACTGAGATGACTATTTTGCTGCTCAACGTCGCGCAGCTTATGTTCAAGGGGGATAATTTCCTGCGCCGCAGTTTCAGCATGAACGAGTGCGAGCTTAGCGGCATCGAGTGTCGACTGCGCGCTATCGCGCTGAGTGGCGGCGAGACTCGCTTCTTGCTCCCGCGAAAAGACATTATCTAATAAGGGTTTTACCCGTAATGCTTGCTTGGCGACGTCAAGCCGTGCAGTCTGCGTTGCAATGTTCCCTTGTTGCTCATTAAGGCGAGATACCTCAGCCTGCAATTCCTGTAAGCGAGTAAATTCAGCAAAGAGTTGCTGCGCGCTATCACGCTGTTTTAATGCCGCTAAATGCGCCGCAACGCTCTGCTCCTTTGCTGCCGTTGCCGCCGCGAATTCGGGTTCAATGCGACTAAACTCTGCAACAAGTTCGTCATCGGATGTCAGTGCTGCGGTTTGCAAAATACCGTCACGGCGGGCGCGCTGCTCTTTGACAAGGTTGCGAATATCCGCCGCCTTAGCCTTTAGGGTATCTTCGATGCGCTTATAGATATGGGTTTGGAATAATTGACTAAAAATTTGCTCACGCGCCTTAGAGTCGGCCATCAGCAATTCGCGAAACTTCCCCTGCGGGAGTACCATCACTTGGCGGAACTGCTCCACATCTAGGCCGGTTAATGCCTCGATTTCGGCCGTGGCGTCTGACACTTTACTGGCGACAATAAGGGTTTCACTGCCATCCGGGGCAATCTTATACAGCTGCGCCTCACTCTTTTGTACCGTTGAGCCATCACCGCTTTTCTTTAATCTTTCCTGCTCGGGGACGCGGCGAATACGATAACCCGTACTACCTAATTGAAAATGAAAGGTTACCTCAGTCAGTAAGTTATCATCGGCCATATCGCAGCGCATCTGGCTGCCTTCGCGCTCGTTACCCGTGGTTTTGCCATAGAGCGCAAAACAAATTCCGTCGAGCAGTGTGGTTTTGCCCGCGCCTGTTGGCCCGTTGATCAGGAATAAGGGGTTATTCCCCAGTTCGGTAAAATCAATGGTTTGAGTCGAGGCAAAGGGGCCAAAGGCCGACATCGACAGCGAGAGAGGCTTCATGCAGATTGCTCCCCTTTTGCTGCAACGCGAGTAGATTCACCGCTATCGCCTTCATCCCTGTGAAGCTTAGTTAAAATTTCATCCATGACCGTTTGCTGCGCATCACTCAATTCCTCGCCAGAAATCTGACTGAAAAAATCACGGAACATGGCCATTTCGCCTTTTTTGATATGGTCACGATTGAGTGCGACGGCCTGTTCGCCCGCCATTAATCCAGTACGTTCGAGATGCAGCACATTGGGATAGACACTGCGCAATTTGCCCATGGCATCTAAAATGGCGTGTTTATCAAGGAGTCTGACCATCAGGTAATCCTCACGCTTGGCATCGGTCTTCCCAAGATCTAATAAATGCGCCAATTCTCCTTCGATAATCCGCACATCGCGCAGCGCGGTTAAGGGCAAGAGTTGGATCTGTGCCGGAGTTTGTGCGGCAATATCCACTAAAGTGACTGACTTGTGTTGATGCTGTTCGCTAAAGGAGTATTTCAAAATCGAGCCGGAATAACGTACATGCTCACTGCCTTTATATTGCGGTCCGTGTAAGTGGCCGAGGGCGACATAGTCAAACTCACTAAAAAGCCGTGGGGAGATTTTATCAGCGCCACCAATACTCAACGGCCGCTCAGATTCTGACTCACTGCCACCATCTAAAAAGCAATGACTAACAACGACTTTAGGTAACCCTTGGCTGTCGTGGGAGCGGACTTGTTCTAACAGTAGCGCCATTGCCTCTTCATGGCTGGATACGCTAAGCCCCTTAGCATCCGCCTCAAATACTTGGCGCACGGTTGCAGGTTCGGCGTAAGGCAGCGGATAAAAGTAAGCATCGCCACTTGGGCTGGTAAAGCGGATCGGCGTTAAATCAGCCTGCAGTGGCCCAATAATGTGCAAACCACTCTCCGCCATTTGTTTGGCCGCAAAGCCTAAGCGTTCATGCCCGTCGTGGTTACCGGCAATCATCAGCACTTGCAATCCTAACTCTGTGATAAGGCGATTAAGCACCTCATCGAGCAAAGCCACGGCACTGGCAGGTGGAATCGACCTATCATAAATATCCCCGGCAATAATCACCGCATCGACAGAGTGCTGCTCTGCCAATATCACAATTTGATCAAGCACATAGGCTTGGTCTTCTAAAAGTGATTGATTATGTAACTGGCGGCCAATGTGCCAGTCCGAGGTATGGATAAATCTCATCGTTGTTAAACCTTAATGGATGCTAAGCCGATTCTATCGCACTGGCGCTTACCGTTTAACTTGCGAAGTTCCGGCGCAAACGCTTGGCAATAACACAGTCAATTGACCCTAAAAACGCTTTAAAAATGCTAGGTTATCCTAAACATTGCTGCGGAGTATAGCGAATACCAAGGGACTGAGGAGATTTACAGCAATAAGGCCGAAAACTGTGCTCATGGGACTATGCAGCACAAATAGGCAATCGGCCTTATCAAGGGAGAGTCAAATACAATAGCGGCTATATCAAAACAGTTGATATTGGCTCGCTAACAGTTTCACACTCATGGCCAATGACATAGTCACCACCAATGGCTTAATGATCTTAGTGCCTCTGGTCACGACTAAGCGCGAACCTAAAGTCGCACCGATTGCCTGCCCAGCCAGCATCACTAAGCCGAGCACCCAAATCACTTTGCCACCTAAGGTGAAGAAGATAAGCGAAGCAATATTGGTCGAGAAGTTTAACACCTTGGCGTGTGCCGTCGCCTTTGCCAGACCAAAACCGGCCAAGGTCACAAAGGCCAGCGCGAAGAAACTCCCTGTGCCAGGACCAAAAAAGCCATCATACAAACCCACACCGAGCGCGGCGGTAAAGGCAAAGACGGTAGGCGTTAACACTTGGTGGCGGTCATCTTCCGAAATCTTTTTCGAAAACAAGAAATAACAACCAATCGCGAGGATTAAAAAAGGTAAGACTAACTCTAGCACTTTGGCATCGACCAACTGCACCAGAATAGTGCCTAAGGCGGCGCCCGCAAAGGCACAGATAAGGGACTGTTTAACGGCCTTCAAATCAACTAATCCCTTACGCACAAAGTACAAGCTCGCAAAAAAGCTGCCACCGCAGGCCTGTAATTTGTTAGTCCCGAGTGCCACCGCCGGCGGTAAACCCGCCCACATTAACGCAGGGATAGTTAGCAATCCCCCGCCGCCGGCGATAGAGTCGATAAACCCCGCCACCATAGCCACGCCAAAGAGTAATGCCGCAATTTGTAGAGTCAGTTCAAATTCCATGATTGTTATTATTGAGTAATAGGAGCTAAGGCTTCGCATTAGACTGCGTTTGCCTTATAAACGCAAAGGAGTTATTGTCGCGCTAGCGTGAGCAAAGCTCACACTAAATACCCTTATCATTTACTCGATTCGGATACGCCTATGTTTACTTCCTTGCCGCCCCTCAATGCATTACGAGCATTCGAGTCTGCCGCCCGCTTGCAAAGCATGACACTTGCGAGTAAAGAACTGCATGTCACCCATGGCGCCATCAGTAAACAAATCCGTGTACTAGAAGAATTCTTAGGTTTTGCCCTCTTCGTGCGCCTGCATAAAAAAGTCGCACTCACGGACGAAGCCAAGCGCTACTTGCCGCATGTGCAAGCGGCTCTGCAAACTTTGTCCAGTGCCACCGCCGATTTACGCAGCCAAGGCTCGCGACCACAAACCTTAGCTATCAATGTGTTGCCTAGTTTAACCATCAACTGGTTAATCCCCCGGATGGAGCAATTTAAATCTCGGCATCCGCATTTGTATGTGGATCTCTCGATTGGTGACTTTGCTGTCGATTTCAGCCAAGGCCGTTACGACATTGCCATCCGCAGCAGCACTCAACTCCCCAGAGGGGTTAATTACATCAAGCTGATGGATGAAGACTTGTGCTTAGTTTGTGCGCCGTCACTCGCGCCTAAACTCAAAAGCATCGAAGACATCAATCAGGTTACTCTGCTGAAACACACCACACGGCCAGAGCTGTGGGAGTATTGGGCGGACAAAGTGGGACTGGTACTCACACAGGCGCAAACCTTTGGCGTCGAGCATTTTTATATGTTGAGTCAAGCCGCGGCCAGTGGCATGGGCGCAGCGTTGATCCCACGTTTTTTTATCGAAGATCAATTGGCCAATGGCAGCTTAGTGATCCCGTTTCAAGCGCCTTTTACCAGCCCATACGCTTATTACTTACTCACGCCCAAATCCCCTAGCCTACCGTTAAAGGTGCAGGCCTTTATCGATTGGATGCTCGAGTTATTTGCCCCATATAGGCAATCGTCAGATATAGACAAAGCCTAGATAGCAAAAAACCACCTGAGCGGTGGTTTTTAACGCTTATCCGGCGATAGGCTTAGTGATGGCAATGTTCATCGTGAACATGGTCGTCATCCATAAACTCATCATCACCTTCTTGATGTTGCATCACGCCCCATCCATCGGTCATGCCGCCAAACTCGGCCGCAAAATCATTGAGAATGGTCTCTTGTTCAACCAAGTCATCGTAGTCTGGCACCATGTTGATGCATACGATGATTTCCCACTTACCGAGTTCATCGTTAAGGTTTAGCTCAACTTCGCCTTCTAAATCGGAGTTAGCTAACTCTTCGAGTGCAGTTTCAGCATCGCGCTGATCATCGAAAACTAAAAAGAAATCAACATCGAGGGCTTTAGTGAGGTCAATTCCGGCTTCGGCCATCGCAGCCAGCATTTTGCCATTATCGTCGTCTGGAAATTGCATATCCTACTCCACAGTATCTGGCTTATTCAGCCGCAATGATTTGAACCGATTCACCATTAAAGCTAACGATGTCACCCGCAACGACTTTTTTACGTTTGCGCGTTTCCACTTCGCCATTGACGGTAACCAAACCTTCATCAATAACATGCTTGGCTTCGCCGCCGGCATTCGACATGCCTTGTACCTTTAATACTTTGTACAATTCAATAAAATCTTCGCCAGGATACAAAGCTAACTGATTAATTTGCGCCACTTAAACACGCCTCAAAAAATAAACCTGCGGCATTATAGCAGCATGTACCATGGGATGCAGATAATTTAACTTATCTTTGCCTTTCATCGGCGAGCAGCCCATAGGCGGATTCATCTAGCCACTCATCACCTATCTTAAAATGCTGCCGAAATACGCCCTCGAGTTGAAAGCCACATTTCTCCATCACCCGGGCTGAGCAGATATTATCTTTGGCGCAGTACCCAACCAATTTATGGACTGACAGACTTAAACACGCCCAATCGACAACCGCCTGTAAACTCTCAGTGGCATAGCCTTTACCTTGCCCTGCGTGCGCCAGCAAATAACCGACCTCGGCACGTTGCTCCTCCACACTGTGACAATGAAGACCAGTTAAACCGATAAACTCACTGGTATCCAGAGTTTCGATCACCAGCGTAAGCCAATCGCCAGAGGTATAGTCCCATGTGACTGAGCGCTGCTCAAACTTTTGCCGGATCACTTCGGGAGTTTCAGGAATACGCACATAGCGATTGATGTCAGGATCTAGATGTAATGCCAAGAAGTGGTCCCAATCCTTCGCTTGTAAACTGCGAAGTCTTAATCTGTCGGTATATAGTTCAAGCATAGTGACTCCCCGATGAGCGAACAAACTCAAAAAAAATGGCAGCCAAACGCTGCCATTGTCTCGGCAAGAAGACGATTAACCGCGGCTGGTCACTTCGAGTAAGTGGTAACCAAACTGGGTTTTGACTGGGCCTTGAACCACGTTTAATGGCGCACTAAATACCACTTCATCAAACTCACGCACCATCATCCCAGGGCCGAATGAACCTAATTCACCACCTTGTGCGCCCGATGGACATGAAGAATGGGCGCGGGCGATTTGCGCAAAATCGGCACCATCGAGGATCTGTTGTTTAAGTGCTTGGCACTGCTCTTCGCTGCTCACTAACAAATGTCTTGCTGTAGCCTGAACCATGGTAAAACTCCCTGAATAATCCTGAGACATTTGCCCCAAATATCATATGGTTCCCGTTTATATGACATCTAAACGGGATGTGAATGTTGAGTATAAAAACATTCTGTTTAATTAAAAAGTCTTAAACTGCGCCGTCATTGATTTTGTTATCGATAACGGCGCAGCATAATTGACTCAGTGTTAAGCCTTAGTCGCCGCTATCCAGCGGTCTATCTTCTGCTCCATCACCGCCATAGGTAGCGAGCCAGAGGTGAGGATCTGATCATGGAAAGCTTTTAGGTCAAACTTATCACCTAGGGCTTTTTCAGCACGCTCACGTAGGGCAAGGATTTTTAGCTGACCTACTTTGTAGGACAGAGCTTGACCCGGAATCGCCATATAACGTTCAACTTCAGCAATAATATCCGACTCGGCCATGGGCGAATTATCCTTCATATATTGAATCGCTTGCTCCCGGCTCCAGCCTTTGGCATGTAATCCTGTATCCACCACCAAACGCATCGCACGCAGCATTTCATCTGAAAGCTTACCGAAGTATTGGTAAGGGTCGCTAAAGAGCCCCATTTCGATGCCTAAGTATTCAGCATACAACGCCCAACCCTCTTCGAAGGCGGTATAACCACTGAAGCGTTGGAACTCAGGAACGCCCGTTAGCTCTTGCTTAATGGCGATTTGGAAATGGTGACCAGGCGCGGCCTCATGTAATGACAACGTCGTCATACCCCATTTCGGCTGAGCTTTTAGGTTATAGGTGTTGATATAAAACACCCCAGGACGGCTACCATCCACAGCTGGTGATTCATAGGATGCGCCCGCAGCCGATTGTTCTCTAAAACTTTCAACCGGTTTAACCACATAGTCGGCCTTTGGCATCACATTAAAATACTGTGGCAATACTTGGTTAATCTTATCTTTCAACACCATATAACCATCGATTAAGCCTTGGCGATCGTCATAGAAGTATTGTGGCTCAGACGATAAAGAGGCAAAAAAGGCTTTTAAGTCACCTTTAAAACCCACTTGCTCACGCACTTTGTCCATCTCAGAAAGGATTCGTGCGACCTCATTGAGACCAATTTGGTGAATGTCATCCACTGGCATGGTTGTGGTGGTATGAGAATTGGCTAAATGCTGATACCAAGCTTTACCATTTGGCAGACCAGACCAACCATCCGTCGCACGGGACTTAGGTAAGTAAGTCTGCTTGAAGTAATCGCGCAGCCCCGCTAATGCAGGCACTAAACGCTCATTAATCATCGCCTGATAACTTGCTGTTAGCTCCGCTTTATCTTGATCCGAAAACCCTTCAGGGAAGTGATTAATCGGTGAATAGAAGATGCTTTGGCTGACATCTGTGGTAAGCATGGCATCAAGCTGGGGAATAATCCGCTCAACTAACACGCGCGGTAACACCACCTTACTCGCAATACCTTCATTCATACGATTCTCGGCCAATTGGATCCAATCAATAAAGCCGTTAACACGCTGCTCCCAGTTGCGATAATCCTGCACTGTATTAAAAGGCTGCGCACTCTCACCACTACCCAATTGCACCATAGTGATCACAGTACTGTAGAACTGGCTGATCGGCATAAAGCGTGATGGGAAGGTTTCGTCCACTAGGGCCATTTCGCGGTCATAAACAAACAGCGCGTAACTGAGTTGTAAATCGGCTGGCAATTGCTCAAGGTCAATCGCCCTCACTTGCGCTAAATAACGAGTATTAAGATCATGACGCGCCTTAAGATATTCCTCGGTTAAGTCGCCGCCGAACTGCGCGTTGTAGTCATTAACACCAACAAACGTGGCGTAAATCGGCTCTAACTTTAAGTAATCTTTAAAATAGGCATCGACTAGTGCGGCGTATTTTGACTCAACAGTTTGAGTTTCTGCCTGCACCGGTGCAGTTTGGGCCGTCCCTTCCTGCCCAACTGTAGTTGTCTCAGGCTTTGAGCAACCTTGTAAAGCAAACACTAACGCTATCGTTCCCGCTAATAAACTTAATTTCATTTTTTATATTTCTCCTTTTGGGTCCGTGATAGCCAAACTCTTCCTATACTTAGTTCAAAGTCTGCTTACGGGATTCATCTATGATCTACTCATTTCGTAACTCAGGTTTTAGGGATCCTGAAACAGGGGTCTACAACCAAACCTATTTCATGGAAGTATTCAACCGAGAGTGGCACAGGCACATACGTGAGCAGCAAAGCTTGGCGTTATTGTATCTGTGCCCTCACATTCATGAAACCGTCAAACAACCCCATTTACTCGAATTCTTTACTAAACAGGTACAAGAAGCACTATTACGAGCGACTGATCTGATTGCCAGATTAGATCACAACCATTTTGCTTTAGGGCTTTTCAATATTGATGAGGAAGGTACTGAAGTGGTGTTAAAGCGAATAGCACACCATATTCAAGAATTTAATCAAGAGTTTGGTAAAAATCACAAACTGAAAATTGACTATAAGCTCGCAGCTTGTTTGTGCTTACCCACGCAAGAAAAGCGTATAGAATCTTTGTTTAACAACGTCTCTAAGCTATCACTTGAGCTCGAACGCAACCAGCAACAGTCACAAGTGCTTGTAAAACTCCAATAAAGAAAAAGCCCCTTACGGGGCTTTTTAGATCTGCATTGCGAATACAGTGAATTACAGTTCGACATTATGCATACGTGCTTTCTCTTTAATATAAGAGATATAGCTGTTTGCACTCTTCTCAGTCTTCTTATCCTTCGCGGCTAATACAGCGCGGTTATAAGCTGACTTGTACTGTTTCAAACTTAAATGGGCTAGCGCCAATTCGAAGTTTGCTTCACCTGGATGCTCAATACCTAAAGAGATGGCTTTCTCAAGCACAGGGATCGCTTCAGAGTATTTCTCATTCAAGCTCAGTAAACGGCCTTGTTTCAGATACAGCTTGCCATCGTTATTGATAGCAGCCGCTTTTCCATAAAACTCAGCAGCTTCTTTGAACTCTTTCGCGTTTTGGTAGAAACCAGCCAAAATCTCATAAGATTTAGCATCTTCAGTGATGAGGCCAGACTTCATGTTCTTTTGGAATACTTTAGCCGCTTGATATGGCGCACCTTTCTGTGCCATCAGCTGAGCTAAACGAGTGATGTTAGCTCCAGTATCCAAGAAACCATTACGGTAAGCCAAATCATAAGTCGCTAGCGACTTATCATAGTCTTCTACCATCAGATAAAACTGTGCTAACTGAACCCATAATCTGCCATCATCCGGGAATAACGGCACCATGACTTCCAACACACCAACGGCTTTTTTATACTTCTTCTGGTTGAAGTAAGACGTCAGTTTCATCTGATACAGACCTTTATCAGGAGCTTCAGCAAGTGAAAGACCTTTATCAGCCACTTCAATCACTTTGTCCCACTGTTTCAGTTCTGTGTATGCAATACCGATACGACGATACATTTGAGAGTCTGCCTTACAAGTGAAATCCATCCACTTGTAATAGTAAGGAATTGCTTCCTTAAACTTCTTCTCTTGTAACAATAAATCGGCATAGAGGCGCAGTGTTGCAGCGTGATCTGTGCCACCTAAAATATCAGCCTCAACGGCTTGCTTTAGGTACTTGATCGCGGTATCCATCTTGCCTTTTTCGGCATAGAAGTTACCGAGCATACGCGCAACATACGCTTTATCGAAATCATTCTTTGCATTCGCTTCAAGCAGGATAGCAATAGCCTGATCTAACTGACCATTAGTATAAGCTTCGAATGATTTTTGAACTTTCTTCGCAGCACTTTCGCCTACCGCTTTAGATTGGCGCTTATCAATTTCACATTTCTCGGCTGCAACAGCCGAAGAAACGGATAAGGCGCCACCACAAAGAGAGAGCAATAACGCAACTGCGATTTTATGTGCATTACGCATTGTTATTTGCCTCCTTTATCTAAAGTGAAGTCTAGTTGCACTGTCATACCTGGTTGCTTAAGTGGCTTGCCATCAACAATCTTCGGCTTGTACTTCCACTTTTTCAGTGCACGGATTGCTTCTTTATCAAATAGACGCTTCGGCTCAGCATTGATAATTTCAACATCATCAACACCACCTAACTCGTTAATCGTAAAGCGCAATTGCACCCAACCTTCCTTACCATCACGTGCTGCCGCAATTGGGTACTGTGGCTCGATACGAACGATTGGTGTTGCATCACCATCACGAGTCATCATATTACCCAATTTGAAGCCACCGGCACTGTGACCACCGGCTTCAACACCACCCATATTGAACGACATAGACGTATCAATATTTGATGAAGAGTCTGGTGGCGTAGTATCAGGCTTCTGTGGTTGCTCTGGTGGTGGTGGTGGCTTAGGCACTACCCTTGGCTTATTCTGTGCTTTTGAATCCTGTCTATCCATTGTGATTTCAATTACAGGGGTCTCGGCCGATGTTTCAGCGCGTTGCGCCCCACCACCGACCAAGAACGCCATAAAAGCGAACAGACCAAAAGTCACAGCAGCACCAATAATGATTGATACTAGTGCTCTTAGCATATTAATCGTTCCCCGCAGATACCGAAATCTTATCTATACCAGCCGCTTTGACTTGGTCTAGAACTTTAACAACTAAGCCGTGTTGCGTATCTTTATCCGCCTGGATCAGCACTGCTGCTTCAGGCGCTTCAGCTAGCATACGCTCAACGTTTGCAGTTACACGCTCGATATCAACCTGACGGTTTTCCATCATGATCACGCCAGTTTTGCTGACGCCGATAAAGATGTTGGCCGAAGGCTTAGATGTCGCTTGTGAAGCTTTTGGTTTGTTATAGTCCAAACCAGATGGTTTCACGAATGACGTTGTTACAATGAAGAAGATCAGCATGATGAACACGATGTCGAGCATCGGTGTCATATCAATTTGCGCTTCCTCGTCTACACTGGAATGCTTTTTACGTGCCATGTTCAATCTCTCTCTAGTGGTGCGGCATGCTGTCTTTTAGCTTTTCTAAGCTGATTTTCATTTTTGCATCAAGGCGAGTACTGAAGAATACTCCCGATAATGCTGCAACCATTCCCGCCATAGTGGGCATTGTTGCCATTGAAATACCAGCCGCCATTAAACGAGCATTACTCGTCCCCTGAACTGCCATCACATCGAACACTGAAATCATACCGGTAACAGTACCTAACAAACCTATCATAGGACAAATCGCTACTAAGGTTTTAATGACCAGCATACGTGCATTCAAATCTTGCTTCGCTTGGGACAGCCAAGCTTCACGGATACGGTGTGCATACCAAGAGGTCGTTTCCTCTCTAGCATCCCATGCAGCTATGATTGCTTTATGTTGCTTTGGTGATATCCAATTGAGATACCAGTAACGCTCAAGCATCAATACCCACATTAAGAACAGCACAAACGCGACTAACCAGAGGACGTCGCCTCCGGAGGCCATGAAGCCCCTGACGGAATCCCATATGTCCATCAGGTGAATCATCATTAGTCAGCCCTCTTCTCAGCGTGCGCTGCGATGATACCAGCACTTTGCTCTTCCAGAACTTGCACAATTGACTTGCTACGAGCAACAACAACTGCGTGCATTAACATCAGAGGCAGAGCCGCAACCAGACCTTGAACTGTAGTGACCAGCGCCATAGAGATACCGCCAGCCATCAGTTTTGGATCGCCAGTACCGAACAATTGGATACTTTGGAAGGTTGCAATCATACCGGTTACTGTACCTAACAGACCCATCATTGGTGCGATAGCGGCCAAAACTTTGATGATTGAAATGCGAGACTCTAACGCAGGCGTTTCTTTCAAAATCGCTTCGTCGAGTTTTAGCTCTAATGTTTCAACGTCAACGTCTTTGTTCTCTTGATACACTTTCAGGATACGGCCTAAGGCGTTGTTACCTGGGTTATCAATATTCTTACGTTGGCTGTTCACACGAGCACCAATGATAGTCATTGTCACTAAACGCTCGACAGAGATTAACAGACCTAAAGCTAATAAAATCATAATGATATAACCGATTGTACCACCAGATTCAATACGGTCTTCCATACTAGCTTTGTTAGTGAAGATATTTAACAGAACACCACGAGCTGGGTCGATATAGAATGGCGCAGTACCTGAAGTAGTTTGTTCCCACTTACCTACTGCACTAACTTGGTAACCTTCTGGCTGTTGTGATAACTCTTGAATTAGACCTAGGTCATGGTTATAAACAACATATTTGCCATCTGCAGTAATGTTGTAAGCACCGATACGGTGAATAGTGGTGTTTTTAACGCTACCATCGATACCAGTCACAGAACCTTCGAATTTAACAACCTTACCAGATTGTACCATTTCGAATAACTGCTCTTGCCAGAATTGCTCTAACTCTTCGATTTTTGGTAATTGCTTACGAGCACCTAAATCAGCAATGAATTTATCGCGATTTGGGTATTGAGCACTTACGTTTGAACTCGCTAATTTACCAGCGAAATCGCCCGCTTCACCTTTAACCACACCGAACATCTCACCCAAGTCACCTTGAGCAGTTTTCAGGTCTTCTTCTAACTGAGCAATTTTACGCTCGTTATCTAAGAAAGCTTGGTTAAGGTCTTTACCGCGTTGCTTTTCAGCCGCTAAAGCATCTTTTTCACGCTTTAACAGAGCCGCTTTATCGCCACGCTCAGCTTGGAACTCTTGCTCACGCTTGCTGTTAACTTTGCCTTCAGCAGCGCGATCAACTTTAACTTGCTGCAATAATTGGTCGATGGTCTTAGGCGCATCAGCAGCGCTTGCCATACCAGCAGTTAAAGAAAAACTTGCAGCTAATACAGCTGTAGTAATTAACTTCTTCATTATTGTGCAGTCTCCGCAGCAGGAATTGGTAACGCGAATAGATCTAGAGCGCCTTGTTTACGGGCAATGCGGATACCTTTTGTCAGTTCACGCAAGTAGCTGTCATCTAACTTATCCCAAGCCTTAGTTTGAGAGTTGTACATCCAGCCAGTCTTCTGATCTAAGCTCTGTGCGTATAAAGCAACACGACCTAAGTTAAAGAAGTCTACTAATACTTCTTTACCATCTAAGGTCAATTTACCTTGGTTAACTGCAACAGCACTACCGTATTCACGCTCGATGCTGTACGCATCTAGGATCAAACGGTATTTTTCAGCCAAAGTCACTTCAGCTGTGTTTAACAGTGTTTTTAACTCTTTAACGCGGTTAGCGCGAACTTCAGAGTTGAATGGTAAATCTAATTGAACGAACTGTTCTAAAGACTCAACCATTTTAAACATTAAAGGCACAACGCCCTGACGCAGTTTATCTACGCCGTTAATGTCTGTTTGAATCGCGTCCATTGTTTTTTGTTGATCAGCAACTAAGCTGGCAACGTAATCGTTATATGACTTCAGTGATTCACGCTCATCAGCAACTGAACCATACTCAAAGAGCATGTCCTGTGCTTGATCGAAATATTTATCAACATTCTTTTGCGACGCAGCAGCATCAGCATGGATCATACTATCCGCTTTTTGCACGTCGGTAAGAGGGTCTGCAACTACTAAGTTGCTGCTCGCTAATGCCAGCACGCCAACAAGTGCAGTAGCGATTTTTGTTCTATTGCTTACCTTGGACATAGTTCCCAACCAATTTGAAGTGAATAAAAAGTTAACTTAACAGCAACATCACTTTAAGCAAGACTTACTTTAGTAAATGCTTACTGTAAGTATATCTTTCTCTTGTGATTCTTAGTTTTTTCTTCCCTTTCCTATGCCTTTACAGGCATAGACCCGCTGGCATCATTTCACAAAATGTTGACCTGTGTCAACATTCGAGACACGTAAAAACTAGTGTAAAGAAGTCTTAGTTATGAATTTTTTTACGAAAGGTGTTTTTTTAAACAACATCAACAAAACATGTAGAATAAAAATCTTTAATCACACTTAACAAACCCATGTAAACACATGAAAAAAATGACTTTTCAAAATAAATCTAAAATTTTACATTTATAGTTGCTAAAAAATTTATGACTTCATAGCTAACTATGCATGAGGATAAGTACCAGTTAAAGTTAAGGAAGAACTTGCATTAGCTATCAATATTTCTCAATTTTGTATATCGCATGTGCCAAGCAATGATTTCATTCTTATCACTATGTACCTCATCTACAACTAGATCTGCGACATGAAATGTTGTGAGATATAGTTTGAGGTTGTTTATGTTGTCGGAATCCATAGCCGCAGCAACGAGTTCGTTGAGCCGATTTTTGTAAACAAGGAGTTGGGATTCGACAAAATCAAGATATTCAAGTTTTTTATCCACAGACCAGAAAAGCCCACTCTTGAAAAAATTATTGACATAAGTCAGTAATTCTGTATCTCGAAATGCAATTTCATCAAATGTAGCGATTTCAGCTAGAAGACGATTAACCTCTAACCGACTATTCTCACATTTGGGGCAAGACTTTACTCGTTTCAAATCATCAGGGCCACGCATATTTCCCATATCTTGAGCAAGTTGCCTCAAGACCATTATGACCGATTCAATCTGAGCAAGACCCAAAAAATTAAGCAGCCTTGTATTATTTTTTATAATTGAGGAATTTTTATGATGGATTATCGACTCAAAAATCCCTCCATTAACGAGCACTCGATTAACTTCATAAAACGATTTTTTGATATCAGAATATTCAATGCCAAATTGTGAAATAACTGCATCAAATTCATTATCTGAAAAAGGCAAAGACTCTGCTCTCACGTTACCGAGCAGATCAATATTGATTTTCTTATTCTGATGATACTCTATCAATGGCTGAGGATTTATACTCGCAAAATCAATTCCTTTAATAGTACCTATAAAATTAAACTTTTTGAGATAATCTTGAGCTAAAAGTGGCAATGCTCCATTTCCAGTAGCAACATCCAACAATTTAAAGTTATTTGGTAAACGATTAAATATACTCTCCCATATGCTACGTAACTGGCCTGTATAATTATCACTGAACTCATTACCAAATGATGTTAAGTGTCCTGACTTCCAGTACTCACTCCAGTGCTCACTCATTGATATCTATCCCAATAAAAAAACATTTAATAGACTACATATAAAACAACTATTTAATATCCAAGATTAGTAAAGAAGGGTTAATAATACTGGCAATGAACCTGCTTATGTATAGCCATGAATTATAAAGACTTTTCATTTAACAGCATAGTAACAGGTTGGAGCAATTTTATCGAATGAAACTCAAACTCTTACTACATTAAAAACAACTATAACTAACTAAAAGATACCAATAAAAAGGCCAGTTTAGAACTGGCCTTTTAGTGTTAAACGATTATCAAGTATTTATTAGAATTTGATCGTATAAGAAGCACGGTACTCACGTCCGTAGTTGTTATACAAGTCAGCATTTTCATAAACACCAGCTGAACTCAATACTGGATCTTCATCAGTTAAGTTGTTAATACCTAACATAATTTTACCGAAGTTACCAGCGTCATAGCTATAACTGATGTTGTGGATTAACCATGAATCTAAATGACCAGTAGTACCCGACTCATAGGTAGAGCTGGTGTAGTTCATGTTCCAAGCGAGTGTGTTATCACCAAATGAATAAGTTGTAGTGAATACAGACTTATAATCAGGAGAACCAGCCCAACCAGCGATATCTTCTGATACACCAGCTGTGTCTTCAGTGATATAGCTTAGAATAAAGCTGTTCATCCAGTTAATGCCAAAATCACCGATGCCTGTTTCAAAGTTTGCATTCAGGCCTACGTCGATACCTTCAATCTCAAACTTATCACCGTTCGCATAACCTGTACCAACTTCTAAGGCTTTACCTAAAGAACCATCTGCACCATTTGGAGCACGAATAACGTAGAATGTATCGTCAGCAGTGATAGTACCGTCAGCAATACCTTTCAACACAGATTGAGTTGTACGTGAACTGATCACATTTTCTACTGTCAGGTCGAAATAATCGACTGTCAAACCAACGTTTTCAACAATATCCCATGCAACACCTAGGTTGATATAGTCAGAAGTTTCTGGCTCTAGGTTTTTGTTTGCCGAGTAATATGTATCAATCTGCTTGCTTGGACAGTCAGCTTCAGCAATACCTTGGTCAGTACAATATGGAATGTCACGAGCAGATTCAGCACTGAATGATGTAGCTGCATATAATTGGTCTAGAGAAGGTGCACGGAATGCTTCTGAATATGAAGCACGAACAACTAAACTATCCAATGCTTGCCAACGAACAGATGCTTTAGGTGACAACTCACCACCAAAGTCGCTGTAATCGTCGTAACGAGCAGCTAAGTTAACCTCTACACTATCAACAATTGGCAATACCGCTTCGTAGAACACCGCTTTAACATCACGGCTACCACCTGCAGAGTTACCAGCACTACCGCCAATTAAGCCAGCTTCAGATTGAGCATCATAAACAGAAGCAAATTCTTGCTCAAAATATTCCGCACCAACGTAATGAGCTACTGTACCGCCAGGTAATTCAAAAGCATCAAACCCGATACCCGCAAACCACTGATTAAATACTGAACTATCCTGAGTTAAGGTAGTTGCTTTCATGTTAGCAATACCTTCTTCTGAACCTAGGTCAATACCATTTGCATTGTTATATGCAAGACCCGCATAGCTTAAATAATACTCACCAACGCTCTTGTTATCAGCTTTGTTATAGTGATAATAAACTTCCCATGAAGCATCATTCAGCGAAGGTAGCGTTCCACGTAAACCGGTCAAATAGTCTTGGTTATAGTCGGTAACATTACCATCACGAGTACCAATTCCCACCCAACGCCAGTAACCAGTAGTCACTTCGCCATAAGGGTTATTAGGGTTATCAGCAGCCATTTTATTCCAAGTCGCCGCAGGTGGAGCGTAACGACCAAATGAAGAGTTGGCAGTTACCATTGCACGACCGAACCACTCAACATCTTGTGCGACTTCATAATTAGCATCTACGTAAACAGTGTTACGGTCAGTTGAAGCCTTGTTGTAAGACACGTTAGCAAACGCGTACATACAGTAAGTTGAACCTGGCCCCCAATCGTCGTCAGCCGCCACTTTTTGGAATACATTTGAACCGTATTGTGCAGCCAAATCATCACACAAAGGTGATGCTTGAGCTTCAGAGAAATCTGGAGAAGCTACTGTTGCACCATAAATACTCCAACCGATGGTTTCTGTGTAAGCTTGGATAATACCGTCACCGTTAGCATCATTCATACTTGCCGCAGTGTATGGGCGGTCACCATCTGAAATGCCTTTACGATCTTGATGATCAAAAGAGAAAGTAATATTACCTTTATCCATTTGATAACCAGAGACTACAGAGAATTCTTTACTGGTTAATCCACCATCGGCCTCACGTGAACCACCGCCAGCATTGAATTCAACACCTTGGTAGTTCTTTTTCATGATGATGTTAACAACACCAGCGATTGCATCAGAACCGTATGTAGATGATGCACCGTCAGTCAGAATGTCGATTCGCTCAACAGCAGACATAGGAATGGCGTTTAAGTTTGCAGAACTTCCACCTAATGTTGGAGAGCCAGGGAAACGTTTGCCATCAATAAGAACTAAAGTACGAGATGAACCAGCACCACGTAAGTCAATAGTAGCTTGTGATTGAGCAGAACTACCCGAGCGCTCAGAGAATGAACCGAATGAGTTTAAGTTACTGTTGCGCAGTGCATCAGCTACGGTGAAGTTACCTTCAACTTTCATATCTTCAGTCGTGATAGAGGTAACAGGAGAAGCACCTTCTAAATCACTACGTTTGATACGTGAGCCAGTAACTTCAATACGCTCAACCTTTGCACCATCTTCTTCAGCAGCAAAAGTGAATGGTACGCTTAACGTCGCAGCAGTCACACCACTAATCAACGCAAAACGCACTGACTTAGCTAGCAAGCTATTCTTATGCATTGTCTATCTCCCTGGATATTTGTTATTTATTATTTTTACTAAACAACTTAGATCAGTCTGTTAACAGGCGGAACCAAGTCGACACAATAAAAACACATGGTAAACATAAAATCAACAAATACGACAATAGAATTACATTCACCGTACACCACACTGTACAGACGCTAAAAATAAATCAACAAAAACAAAAAGATACAACAATTACCAGCACCAGGCTCAATTAGGTACACTTGGAACTAAGTCTAAAGTTTGCTTATTTTTCATACTCATAAATAAGTTAAATCTGAAAGACTTATGCAGGCATAATTTCGGATGTAAAAAAAATGTGACTAACTTAAGGGGGCTCGACAAGTTGGTGATAAAGTTTGATGCCAATTTATATGCTGTTCGAATTTTTGACTATGGATGTAGTAGAGGGAGCATTTCTAATGTAGGCAAAGCTACTGTATTGATGGGACGGTTTAAGAAACCACTACTCAACACATGATTGTTGAACACGATAATCAATAAGTCTGATACTCACATTTCATTAAATGCAAAAATTGCGGAAAATAAACTTAGTAAGAAGAATGCGGACAGCCTCCTATAATAATTTAAAATTGTTCTCCTTCATAAAATGAGTAAAAATTTACAAAATAAAAATGCCGCTTCTAGAAGCGGCATTTTTTAAGTCTATATTTTAAAACTTGACAGTATAACTCGCTCGATATTCACGACCATAGTTATTATATAGATCCGCATTTTCATACTTTCCATTATTCAACACAGGGTCTTCGTCAGTTAGGTTATTCACCATCAAAGTGATAGCGCCAAAGTTACCAATGTCGTATGTGTAAGTTAGGTTGTGGATCAGCCATGAATCTAAATCACCTTCCGGCACCAGAACCGAACCATTTTGGATCGCATTCTCTTTAGCATAAGTACCAGATGTATAATTCATATTCCATGAGAACTTATGGTCAGTAATGGTATAGGTTGTGGTTAATACAGATTTATAATCAGGTTGTCCTTCCCAGCCTGCGGTGTTTTGAGCAGCTGCTCCACCGACTTGCTCTGAAGTATAATCTAGGACAAAACTATTATTCCAATTGATACCAAAATCACCAATTCCAGTCGCAAAGTTTGCCGCAAATGCTAAATCTATGCCTTCGATTGTTAATTTATCGCCGTTGGCGTAGCCAGTACCGACCTTCAATACGCGTCCCAATGAACCATCTGGTGATGAAGGAGCACGTTCGACATAGAAAGTACTATCAGGCGTTAGCTGTCCGTTCGCAATACCACGAATTACGTTAGTGACTGAACGCTGAGAAATTGCGTTATCAATGTTCAGATTAAAGTAATCTAATTTAACCGAAAACTCTTCAACAACATCCCAAGCAATACCTAGATTCAGATAGTCTGAAGTTTCTGCATCTAAACTATCGTTAGATGAGATATATGTGTCAAATTGTTTTGTCGGACAAGACTCTTGGCCATTCGAGCCACAGAATGGATAATCTTTACCACTTTCTGCACTAAATGTATCGGCCGCATTTAACTGATCCAATCTAGGAGCTCTAAAAGCTTCGGAGTAGGATGCTCGAACAACTAAATTATCAAGAGCTTGCCAACGAATTGCAGCTTTGGGGGCAACGTTTGTGCCAAAGTCACTGTAATCATCATAACGGGCAGCTACGTTTAACTCGATTGTATCTGTAATTGGAAGCACTGCTTCATAAAACGCAGCCCACACTTGACGGTCACCACTTGCAGAGTTACCGGCACTACCACCAATTAGGCCCGCTTCTGATTGTGCGTCATACACAGATGCAAAATCTTGCTCAAAATATTCCATACCGAAATAATGAGCAACTGCACCGCCAGGAAGTTCAAAAGCATCGAATCCAATCCCAGCATTATATTGATGGAAAGTTGCCGTATCTTGAGTCAGTGTCGTTGCTTTCATATTAGCAATGCCTTCTTCCGAGCCAAGATCAATTCCATTTTGCTCGTTGTAGGCTAGACCCGCATAACTTAGATAATATTCGCCGATCGATTTATTATCTGCTTTATTGTAATGATAATAAAATTCCCAAGTTGCATCATTTAATGAAGGCAGAGTTCCGCGTAGCCCAGTTAAATAATCTTGGTTATAATCGTCGACATTACCATCACGAGTGCCAATACCAACCCAACGCCAATAACCTGTCGTTTCAACACCATATGGGTTGTTTGGATTATCCGCAGACATTTTATTCCATGCAGCAGCCGGAGGAGCATAGCGGCCAAAAGATTTACCTTGAGTAATCATGGTTCTACCAAACCACTCAATGTTCTCTGCAACCTCATAGTTAGCATCAACATAAACTGTATTGCGGTCCGTTGATGCTTTGTTGTATGAAACGTTCGCGTTGGCATACATACAATAAGTTGAGCCAGGTCCCCAATCATCATCTGCCGCAACTTTTTTGAATACATCAGAACCATACTGAGCTGCTAAGTCGTCACATAATGGAGAAGCTTGGGTTTCAGAAAAATCAGGAGATGCAACCGTTGCACCGTAGATACTCCAACCTGTCGTTTCAGTATATGCTTGGATAATCCCATCGCCATTTAGATCTGACATACTTGCCGCAGTATAGGGTCTGTCACCATCCGCAATCCCTTTTCTATCTTGATGGTCGAACGAGAATGTAATATTCCCTTTATCCATTTGATAACCAGCAACGACAGAAAACTCTTTACTGGTTAATCCGCCATCAGCTTCACGTGAACCACCTCCGACATTAAATTCTAGTCCTTGGTAATTCTTTTTCATGATGATATTCACAACGCCAGCAATAGCATCAGAACCATAGGTAGAAGAACCACCATCAGTGAGAATTTCAATACGTTCAACGGCAGCCATTGGGATCGCGTTAAGGTTTGCCGATCCCCCGCCTAATGTTGGTGACCCAGGGAAACGTTTACCATCAATCAGAACAAGCGTTCTATCAGAACCTGCGCCGCGTAAATCTATCGTTGCTTGTGATTGGGCAGAGCTACCAGACCTTTCAGAAAAAGAACCGAAAGTGTTTAAGTTACTGTTACGTAAAGCATCGGCAACAGTGAAGTTACCTTCTAACTTCATGTCTTCTGTTGTAATTGTTGTAACGGGCGAAGCGCCTTCCAAATCGCTACGCTTAATGCGAGAGCCAGTTACTTCAATACGCTCAACTTTGGCGGTATCTTCCTCTGCAATGGACACTGAAGATACGGAAAAGGCCCCCAAAGCAAGAGAACTAGTTAAAGCGAGTCGTATAGAGGTCGCTAAAAAATTATTATTGTGCATTGTCAATCTCCCTTGAAAAATTATTATTATTTCCATTGACGACGATACGGAAATTTAAATAAAGGCTTAATCCTATATTTATTAACATTGTAATCACATAATAAAAACATCAGCAACATGATAGACGCTTAGCACTGTAAATGGGAAAAACAAACAACATGCCACCCGATTAAATAAGCAAAAAAATCTACCTTATTAAACAATAAATTAAATGAAACATTTTAACTTTACATCTTTTTGAACATCAAAAACCCTCTAAAATATAAACCTTTAGTTTTATTTATTACCACAAAAAATAATACTTTATCTTTACAACTAAAATATTTCCGTTTAATACTAAAGTTTTAAAACTTTAAAACAAAAACGCCAGTCATTGCTGACTGGCGTTTTTGTTAAATTTTTAGTTATCTAGAGACTAGATAACTAATGAGGCTTAAAGCGTATAGCGGATACCAATGGCGATGCCATCATCTTCTGATAATGACATTCTGGCTTCTTGTGCTTTGTCGGTGCTGGTAAAGTCGCTGTAGTCTTTACGTGCTTCAACATAGAGTACTGTGTTTGGGTCCCAAACAAAGTGTAAACCTACAACTACAAACTGACGTTTGAACACATCGTTAGGATCGGCGTTAAAGTTAGGTTGAATAACATAATCCTTACCTGCATCCAGAATGTTGTAAGACACAAATGGACGTAGGCCATTGTCAAATTTGTAAGACACTAAAGTTTCAACACCATAGGCATCTTTGATCAAGCGACCAATGTTATCGGTATCATGGTTTTCTTCTTTGTGAACGTTGGCTGCTACATATAAGCCATCTTTATCGAAGTCACCCCAAGTTGCGCCCACACCGTAGATCAGATCAACAGCAGTCTTCTGATCGCCATTACCATAGGCAATATCAAATTCACCGCGGTTAATACCCGCCATCAAGCTAAGCTTATCTGTCGCTTTATAAGTTACAGAGCCGCCATAGGTGTAATCATAGGTGACTTGTTGCGCTTCTTTCTTACCTGCATTCCATTCCATTTCACAGGCTTCTTCTGTAATGTTTTCAATGTCACAGGTGTAGAAGCTGCTGTTTTTTAATTGCGCCTGAACCGCAAAACTCACATCACCGATGCTGTTGCGGTATTGGACGACTTTATCACCACGACCGACGCCGTTTACCGCGCCGTCGTCTTTATTGAAAGTGTAAACACCAGCGGCGTTACCATCCCACACAAAACCGTAGTTAGTGTTATAAACCACGTCATACCAAGCACCCCATTGTTTACCAATAGTGATAGTGCCGTATTCATCGTGGCTGATGCCTGCATACCCTAAACGGTTGTAAAAGAACTCATCCTGCACCGATTCAAAGCGGTTGTTATACACAATGTCACTGCTGCCAACAGGGTTAACGCCCCATTCCAATTTGGCAAATGCATTCCAACCGTGGGTTAACTCACGGCTGAAACCAAAATTAATTCGAGAAGCACCATTAACAACCTCAGTTTCACCTTGAGTGTTGATTACACGCGCATCAATAAAGCCACCGATCTCTACCGCATTTTTATCATCTTTGTAGATTTCGATTGCAGATACAGTTGGAGCGAGAAAGAGTGCTGCTAGCGCAGTTGCTACTAACGTTTTGTTCATTTGGTGCTTAACCTTTTCGTTTATGTTTTACCAACGTCATTCCGTTGTTATATTTCCTTACAATTTCCCAGTGAGAGTAGCAAATTTTCATTACACTCTCCAAGCGAAACCTAAAGATTATGTAGAGAAACATCACAAAAACAGCGTGTTTAACCTCTATAAAACAGGTTAAAACACTACAAAGACCAGCAAACAAAACACAAAACACACAATGCAAACACTAAATTAACAACAATTGGTTCGACGTAATGCTAGTGTAATTTAGTTTCATTATTGAAAATACAGGCTCGGCGATAGGGCCAATTTGCTTATCAATGTAGTACTGATAATCAATTGTAGACGATCTATGCGAAACTGGTTCAGGACCGTTTACAGTAATTACATAATCAATCTGCGCCCCTCGCTTGCCAAAGGATGACTTTCCTGTTAATTCACAAAGTTGTCGAGCGACTTTCACATGGGGAGAAGACTTGGCCGTGTATTCGTCTAAATTACGGCGCATGCGTTTACTAAATATCAACTCATCATCACGCTTTCCGGCCAATAGCTCGCTTATCACATTCGCCAAATAACCACTAATATCGCGCTGATTAAACATGCGTTCATAGAGTTCCGCCTGCACCTTGCGCGCCAAGGGGCTCCAATCACTGCGAACCTGCTCCATTCCCTTAAAAGTGATTTCTAACGATCCATTTTGATTACGCCAAGCACCCACATAGCGTTTCTTACTCCCCTCTTCCGAGCCCCTTAATGTCGGCATAAAAAACTGTTCGTAGTGGCGTTCAAACTGTAATTCGAGGAAACTTTCTAATTGAAAATCCTTCGCGATTTTAGTCTGCCATTGTTGATTGATTTGCACGGCAATCAGCTTACCTAATGCATTAATATCATTGATTTCAGGTTCAGGGCCTAAATAAACGAAGGTAGAGTCGGTATCCCCATAAATGACTTGATAGCCCATCGCCTCAATCCAAGCGCGGGTCTGTTTCATTATCTGGTGACCACGCATGGTAATAGAGCTTGCCAGTTTGGCATCATGGAACACACAACCTTGGGAGCCTAAAACCCCATAGAGCGAATTCATTATGATTTTAATCGCTTGCGATAGAGGTGCGTTCGCCTCTCGCTTTGCCTTTTCACGCTGTTCTGAGAGATTTTGAATAAGTCTTGGCAGGATTGGTTGCTGCCGACTAAAACGAGCCCCCAAAAAACCCGGAACAGTTTCAGGCTCAGTTAATGCAGATCCGTCCTCATTATCTAAACCTTCAATCAACCCCTTAGGATCAATCAAAAAAGTTCGGATAATCGATGGATAAAGGCTTTTAAAGTCAAACACTAAAATATGCTGATAAAAACCAGGGACAGAATCCATCACATAGCCACCGGGGCTTTCAATCCCTTGGCTGGCAGGTTCTGCTGGCGCGACATAGCCTGCTCGGTGTAAATGGGGTAAATACAAATGATTAAATGCCGCGACTGACGCCCCCACTCGCCCAAGTTCTAGCCCCGTTAACTCGGCGCGAGCGAGGGCAAAATCCCACAATTGAGTATGTTCAAAAATATCCCACACTAAGCGACTATCGGTCAGATTATAATGCGCAAGGCCTTGTTTATTTTCGGCAAATAGCGCATCAATCTCTTGAGCTCGATTTTCCACATCGTGAATTGCTTTGCCTTCACCGAGTAGCGCTTGGGCGACAAACTCCAAGGAGAAACGCTCAAACTGATAAAAGGCCGCCTTTAACCAATCGATACCATCGAGCACCACTCGCCCTGGCAAAATTAAGGTTTCTGGCCGAAATTTATTCTCAACTTTCCACTCAAGGACCGCGCCACCTCGACCAATACGCAGCGGTATTCGATGCAACAAGGCACGCCGATATAACAGGGCTAAGTCAAAGGTCACCACAGACCAACCAATGATCACATCGGGGTCGAACTCAGCAAACCAAGCGATTAGACGATGGATAAGCGTCGCCTCATCGTTCACCCATTCGATATAGATTGCAGCACCAGGCTGCGTCTCGCCCACCATAATGACTTTTTCATAGGGCTGAGATTGAGCATCGCGCCCATAAAGGGCCACGGAATAGAGTAAACCGTCAAAACTGCATTCAAAATCGAGGGAGATTGAGCGCAGTTTAATTGCTGGCTGCGGCGCAACCGCTTTAGCGCGAATGGCACTAAAAACAGGCAACTGCCCATCTATGCCAGCTTTGCTGACATAATGCCCTAAAAATGCCACATCTAGCGCCACAAAACGTTCGATTAAAAAGCGCTGCTCAGGGCGAATATCGGCCTCAAATAAGGGAATGCCAGCATCCGTTGCTATCCGCTGTAAGCTACGAAACATACTGTTCGATTGAGCATAAATCGCCGCTACTGCTTGCCTTTTAAAGCTTTTAAGCGCGAGTGGCACAAAGCGCAGCGCAAGCCCCGGCGTTTGTAACTGCAAAGCTGGTATATCGCTTTGATGGCAAAAACAAATGTACTCAGAGCCAGGTAACTCCACCAGTACAGGACCTGAAACGGTTGCGAGATAATACTGCAGCACTAGCGATGCACCGTGCGTATTAGCATGGCGCGTCAGGACCCGTCCCTGTACACTCACTGGTGAGGCCGTTTCATGCGTCAAGCGCTCGGGGTGATTCAACTCAGGTTTCAATCTTAAGGCTCTCGCTGCTTATTGATTCACGGGGCATACAATAAAATTGCCATTAAATGGCATAAAAGTTTCTTAGGCTATGCAATCACTGTTATTATGTACAGCATTAATTCAATAAAGTAGTGCCGCATGTTACCTGACAACGTAAAAAACCAGATCCGCGCTATCTACAAAGATATTGCCGCCGCTTTGCCTAATTTTAGGCCACGGCGCGAGCAAAATTTTATGGTGGCAGAAATCTCTAAGACCCTTGCGGGCGACTATGACAAAGATAGACGCATCATAGTAGTCGAAGCAGGTACGGGGATTGGTAAATCATTGTCTTATATTTTAGGCACGATCCCGCTTGCACTCGCGAGTAAAAAAAAGGTCTGTATCGCCACGGCAACCGTTGCGCTGCAGGAGCAGTTGCTGCACAAAGACTTGCCGTTTTTTCTCGAACAATCAGGGTTAAACTTTCGCTTCGGTCTGGTAAAAGGGCGCCAGCGTTATGTCTGTTTATCCAAGCTTGCCATGCTGATCGGCGATGATAACAGTACCCAAATGGCCATGTGGCAAACAAAGCCGGATAACAGCCAAATTGCCATGCTGCAGGAGCTGCTAAGCGACTTTAATGAAGGCCGCTGGAACGGTGAAATCGATACCCTATCGACACCGATACCGGATCATCTTTGGCAGCAAATCGCCTGCGATAAACACAGTTGTCACCGGCAACTCGCCAGTCATCGTAATTGCCCGTTTCACAAGGCCCGCGAGGATGTGGACACCTGGGACGTACTGATCGCCAACCACAGTTTGCTGTTTGCCGACTTAGAGCTCGGTGGCGGGGTGATTTTGCCCGATCCAGAAGACGTTTTTTACGTCATTGACGAAGCCCACCACTTACCTATCGTCGCCCGGGACTTTTCTAGCGCCCAGGCAACGCTTAGGGGCGCCGCCGACTGGCTCGAAAAAGTCGGTAAGACCAGTGCAAAATTACAAAATCAGATAAAGAGCAATAACATCATCGCCCCAGCGCAGGCGATGCAGGATCATATCGGTGACTTAATCGCTCAGCTCAATCAAGTTGCCCACTTCTGTGATACCCAGACCAAACAGTTTGCCAATCTCGAGAGCCGCTATCGCTTCGAACACGGCAAATTGCCCGATGCGTTAAAAATCCCAGCCGAGAATCTCGCGGCCACCTCCAATCTTGCCCTCAAGCAATTTAACAAGATGCAATTATTGCTGGCCGAGGCGATAAAAGATGGCGACATTCCTAAGCACCAAGCGGAAGCGCTACAGGCCGAAATGGGCTTTATGTTGCAGCGACTCGAAAACCTGCAAAAGCTCTGGAAAATGATGGCCAAGGAAGATTCCACTAAAGGGGCCCCAATGGCCCGTTGGATCGAGTTAATTACAGGCAAACAAGTCGATTATCTGTTTAGCGCCTCACCAATTGAAGTCGGTTTTATGCTCGAATCTATGCTGTGGCAAAAGGCGGCTGGCGTCGTGCTATGTAGCGCAACGCTGCGGGCGCTGAATAACTTCGACCATTTCGCCCATCAGGTGGGATTATCGGTAAAGGACGGTAGTCGTTATCTCGCCCTGCAATCCCCCTTCGATTATCCGAATAACGCCACGCTTTACTTGCCTAAGATGAAAACCGAGCCGACGGACGATGCCTATACCGCAGAACTTGCCGAGCACATTCAGGAGCTGATTGAAGGCGAAATGGCCACCTTAGTGTTGTTTGCATCTTACTGGCAAATGGAGAAAGTCGCCGAATTGCTCGAGGGAAAACTCTCGCAGGAAATTCTTATTCAAGGTAATGCCCCGCGCCAACAATTGCTTGAGACCCACAAAGCCAAGTGCGACAAAGGTGAGCCGAGTATCTTGTTCGGCACCGGCAGTTTTTCTGAAGGCTTAGACTTACCCGGAGATTACCTCACCAACCTCATCGTCACTAAACTGCCCTTTGCTGTGCCGACCTCGCCCGTCGAGCAAGCCCATGCCGAGTATGTGAAAATAAAGGGCGGAAATCCATTTCTGCAACTCACCATTCCAGATGCATCGCGAAAGCTTATCCAAAGTTGTGGTAGATTACTGCGTAAAGAGCAGGATTATGGCCGAGTCACTATTCTAGATAGACGATTAGTGACCAAACGTTACGGCAAATCCTTGTTAGACGCTCTGCCCCCCTTTAGACGAGTCATTGAGTAGGATTAAGATTTGGAGTTGTTACTCGAGCCCAGTAACTGGGCCCTGTTGGCTGTCATTGGCTTAATTGCAGGCTTTATCGATGCCGTTGTCGGTGGTGGAGGCTTGCTCTCCATTCCAGCCCTGCTTACCCTTGGGATCCCGCCCCATACCGCTTTAGGCACCAATAAATTTGCCGCCAGTTTTGGCTCCTCCATGGCGGCTTGGACCTATTATCGCCAACATCTGCTCAAACCCAGCTTTTGGTATATGGCGTTTATCGCCACCTTTATTGGCGCGGTGCTTGGCAGTGTGTTGGTTTACTTATTAAATGCACAGTGGCTTGAAAAAGCCTTACCGCTATTGATTATTGGCATCGCGATTTACAGCTTGCTGAGCCCCAATGCGATTTCGGATACCGACTGTCAGGCACCAACAAAAGCCCAATCCAAACTCAAACAAAGCCTTCAGGGCCTATTATTGGGTGCTTATGATGGTTTTGCCGGCCCAGGTATTGGCGCCTTTTGGACGGTCAGTTCCGGCTCTTTATACAAACTGCCGCTCTTACATAGCTGTGCGCTCGCCAGAGCCATGACCTTTACCAGTAACTTGACGGCGCTGGCGATCTTTGGCTTTCTTGGGCAAGTTCATTGGCAAATCGGCCTGTGGATGGGACTGTGTATGATGCTCGGCTCGTTTATCGGTGCACGCTGCGCGATAAAATTTGGTATGCCTTTTATTCGGCCTTTGTTTATATTAATTGTCCTATCAATTGCCGCTAATCTGGCGTGGAGCGCATGGTTTTGAACACTTCGCAGCTAATCAGCATGTTGAAAAATCAGCTAAAAACTCTAGAACAAGAAGTGCTGCAACACGACAGTCATCTTGCCCCGAGCCAGCGCAAACTTCTGCAAGATATAGAACGCTTTAATCAATCGCTATTTATTCAAAACGGCGCTCAACTGATGCCCTGCATTGAGCAAATTCGAAGTAGTATCGGCCAGTTAGAGAAGCAGATCGCCCTAAAACTCGCGCCGCAAACCATCGCAATGAGCTGTGAACGTATTCAAGACCGCTTCACCGCGGTAAAGCGGGCATTACTGACAACCTCAATCGATATAAAATCTAAAAATCAACAACGTGCCAGTAAACGCGCGCGTTTTACCCAACAACAGACCCAGTCGCACCAAGCCAGCGGGTTTGCTTGGATAGCCAGCAATGTGTTACAAAATAGCCACGAAATCTATGCCGAACTGAATAAGCATCTGAATTGGGCGAAGAAATTTGAACAAAAAATTGCAGAAATGGAGTCAAAACTTGAAAACTGTCATAGTGCTGACAAAATCCGTTTGCAAAATGACATCCTTTTGATGCATCGTCGCTTGGGTAAATGCAGGCAAGCCATCAGTTATATCGAAGATCGCATTCAAGCATTCGAACGTCCGCATCAGAGCCATAATCGTTAAGGAGCAACAATGAAATCACTTTTGCCAATCAGCAGCCTGCTAGTGTTACTCGGCTCTGCCTCAGCCTTTGCTGCAGATCTGAATATCCCTATGTCCTTCGAATACCTTGCCCTCGATGGCAAAAAAGTCGAGTCCAGCGTATTCAATCATAAAAGCAGTTTAGAGTTGGCGCCAGGCACTCACAAAATCGCCATCCGTTACCACGAAATGGTGGAAGACGATTTCAGTGACAGCCAAACCTTCGTTAAGTCATCGCCTTTTATCGTGACCTTAGAAGTCGATGGCGATCATCAATATTATTTGCAAGCCGCTGAAGGCAAGGTCGTTAAAAAGCCTAAAACCTTCGCTCAAAACCCGCAAGTGGTGTTAACTCGTTCTGACAAAGGTCAGGTAAATTACCAAGTGACAAACACCAATATTGAAGAGGAGAGCTTTGTCTCCCGTCTCTTTAGCGGTAACCAAGCGGTAGATGTTTCGGGTACAGCAGTCGTAGCCACTGGCACAGCAGGTACTGCGGCAGTTGCAGCAGCGACACCAGCACCGACTTCGGCGCAGGCGGCAGTTAATGCCACCTCATTAACCGCTCCGGTTGATGCTTCTAAAGCAGCTGGTGCAAATCCACAGCAGATGTTGCAATACTGGTGGTTACAGGCCGATGAGAAAACACGTAAAGAGTTTATGAGCTGGGCCATTTCACAGCTCTAATTAAGATGATCCCATTGGTTTATCACGCCAGCTACTCTAAGCTGGCGTTACCCGCCCACCATCGCTTTCCCACAACCAAATACGCACGGCTCTATCAGTATCTACTCGATAAACAACTGGCTGTTCCAGCTCAGTTTCATACGCCCTCACCGATGACGGCAGAGGATGTTATACAGGTACACCACCAAGATTATGTCGAGCAATTTATCCAAGGCAGACTAGCAAACGCGGCCTTAAGACGAATCGGATTTCCATGGAGTGAAGCCTTGGTCGAGCGCACCTTGCACTCGGTATCGGGGACGAGTTTGACTGCTCGTTTAGCCTTGCAAACGGGTATCGCCCTTCACTTAACGGGTGGCTATCACCATGCTCATTATGACTTTGGCAGTGGCTACTGTATTTTCAATGATTTAATTATTGCCGCTCGAAAACTGATGGCCGAGCAACAGCTACATAAAGTGCTGATTTTTGATTGTGATGTGCACCAAGGCGATGGCACCGCCACCCTTAGCCACAGGCATCAAGGCATTATCAGTTGCTCCATCCACTGCAAAGAGAATTTCCCGAGTCGTAAACAGCAGTCGCACTATGATATTGAACTGACTAAGGGTTCGGATGATAGGGCTTACCAGGAAACCGTCGAGCAGACTCTCGAACTGCTTATTCGCCTACATCAACCGGATTTAATCCTGTATGACGCTGGCGTCGATATCCACCAAGATGATGATCTTGGGCACCTTATGATCAGTGAGCAAGGGTTATATCAACGTGATTTAACCGTGTTATCTATGGCAAAAGCGGCAAATATTCCTGTTGCAGCGGTAATTGGCGGCGGCTACAGCCGAGACGCACTACAATTAAGCCAAAGACATAGCCAACTTTTTATTGCAGCCAACCATTTGTGGTAGCAAACTCAATAAAAATCATCATGGAGCACAGCGATGCAACTCGAAATCCGCAACTATTACGAAGTTCTCTTAATGGAAATGTTATCCGATGAAGGCCTGATGGATGAATTGCCGGAGGATTATTTAGCTGATCTCTGTTGTGTCACGCTCAATCAACTACCAGTCCGCTATATTCGCCACCTTGTCGATACATATTTCTTCGAAGATTACAACGAGTTACAAGAGATGAAACGTGAAATCCAAGCTGCATTAGAGAAATCACGCACCTTTTTGAAACAGAATCTACAAAAACGAATGCAGCAGGAAGAAAGCGAAAGCTAACTACCGACTAAAACAATACCGTGAGCTTTTCAAGTCAATTCAGTTGAGATGGCTAAATGCTAAGCTCATTATTAATAATGACAATATTACTTATAAAATAATTGTGTTGATGAAAATAAGAGGTATAAGAAGGGAAATTTGGAGGTTCCCCTAGAGCCGACACCCCGGCACACGAGTCGCTTGCTGCGGTTGCTCCCTTCCGGGCCTGGCCGAGTTCACAAGTTATCATTGCGGGGGTTGCAAGGTAAGCAACCATTCACATGCTTAAAGATACCTAAGTGGGTTAAGTTGTTAATTGACCCACTATTTGTACCACCAAAAACGCTTAGGTCAAGTGTTTATGACCTCACAAATATAATCACCTTCAAAATTCAACGACTCAAAAAACTTATCGAAACAGCATCATGATTTACCTTATGGCGTATTTTTATGATTTTTGATACGTTGATGTGAAATTGTTGGTCTGTGATATGCCAGAAGGATAAAGACTGGTGCACAAGTACAATACAGAGGATGTATATGGCTCGAAGATCTACTAAAGCAGAAGCAAAATTAGTCACTATTGCACTGATAATTGGTATTCCCATTGTTGTGATCTCAGAAATATTTAAGGCCACAGGCTGGCAAATCCCAATTTTCATAATTGTTGGTGTAATTATCCTAATGATTTTACACAATAGCAGTAAGAAGAAAGCACGCCTTGCGTATCTAAGAGATAAGTATGGTGATGAATTAATTGTTAAGAAAATTTCCGAGGGGTATTTTTGGGAAGGCCAAACAGCCGAGCAGCTTTTAGACTCTCTAGGCCGACCCGAAGCCGTCGACAACAAGCAGCTTAAAACTAAAGTTAAAGAAGTTTGGAAATACAATCGACAAGGTGCAAACCGCTATTCATTAAGAATTACGGTCGAAAATGGCTATGTGGTAGGCTGGGATCAGAAAGCCTAAGCTACCTCTTACAACAATATTATGAAGGAAAATATGATGACTCTGACGCAGCTTACATTCATAGGTTTTTATCTTAACGGTGCACAAGGAAGTGGAAGGTACGACTCAATATCTATAACTGACATTAAGACAGAACTAGAAAAAGGAACACTGTTTCCATACTTAGAGAAGCAACTGGGACAAGACATTGATACCAGTATATTTTCTGAGGAAGAAAAAGCCGCGCTAAATGCCGAATGGTTAGAAATCTCGTTGGTTACTAACGAAAAAAGAAAAATGTGCGTAGAAAAAGGTGGTTTATGCTTATTGGTTGCTTATGTACTTGAAAGTATTCAAATATTAAATAGAAAAGCGTCAAGATAATAGCAGGTATCACCCTGTAACGACTTCTAGAATACTCCAAAATAGCTACATACTAACACGCCTTAGGTCGAGCGAATTTGACGATTTTAGTGTAGATAACTAGGTAATTACCGTTCGTTTTGAAAATACGGTTAATAGCTGTATTACACACATGCACAGGGGACTAAATGATTGCTTTCTTTATAGGTGCGTTCGTGCTTGTTGCGATCATCGGCATCAGTTTTTCTAACAAAGGTGATTTAGACCGCTACCAGCAATTGAAGAACAAGCGCCGATTTAGTGGCAAACGCTTAACCCCCTCTGAGCAACAAGAGATCGATAAGTTAGCGCGTAAGTATTGGTGGTGGTAGATTGGACTAGCTTAAATTGCTTTTGTCTCATAGCTTACTTTTTGACTAGACATTTCATTACGCTAACTATCGTTTTAGTAAAATTTTTATATGTAGATAATGAAATCTGAGTTCATGTCTTATGAAAGAAAAGAGGTTAAGGATTTATGTCTACATGGGTAGGAATTGAATTAGGTGGATTTACCCTAGAAGAATGGCAAAACACTTATTATAAGTGGGTTTTCTCTGAGTTGGACAGAGTTCGAGAAATTGGCGAAAACGAGACGTTTATTGGTTACCGTTTGCGTGCTGATAAACTAAAGCGGAGGTTGGAGCTAAAAGGGGTCAATAGAGAATCGGTAGAACTTGAATTTAAAGAGCTAAAAGCACGTTGGATTAAAGATATTCAAGATGATGTTGCTTCATTTAATGAACATGAGAATGGTTGTTATCTAGAATATGTGAAATACCTCGATGGTCTTCAAAATTGCTCTTTGGATAGCTGGATAAAACTGATACCAATTGCGAAGAATCAGCCAATCAACTCTCAGGACAACACCAAACAGGTATTAAGTGAAGCCGAACAAAATCTTTTAGAATTTATGTTATCGGACTACGATGAGTCCCCTGATTATACTTGTGGTGGATTTCATTTTCCTTGTTTGTCATCTGAAAGCTATGCATGGGTCATTCTTGAACTAACTGATCCTAATGTAGTTTGTGAATTGAATGTCTTTCCTCTCATAGATAGTGGCTGGATAGATGATTTTGGTGATATTGCAGAATCGCAAGCTGGATACACTAAGTTCTTTGAATCTGCGAAACTGGAGATAGAAGCCATCATAGTTCTATGTGACTCTGATGTAAAAAATCCAGTCCTCCAGCGGCTTTCGTTTAGTGCCCTTGTCACTATAATGGAAACCTATCTGTCGGATATAGCTAAAAGACAAGTGCTTAATAAACAAGCTATTAAAAGAAGATTTGTAGAAAGATTTAAGCCATTTTATTCAAGTCAAAAAAACATCTGTGTATCTAAAATATTTCATACACTTGAGCAACTTGACTCATTAATCCTTAATCACATCAATACCCTATCTTTTCATAATATTGAGACCATCAATACTTTTTATTCGGGTGTGCTACTAATTGATCTACCTAAAGAGATACAGGGAGAATTAGCGAAATGCATCCAACTTCGCCACGATATAGTTCACAGAACAGGAAAAACAATCAAAGGGGAGGTAGTTGAAATTTCAAACCAAACTGTCAAAAACGGAGCTGAACTAATTTTAGATTTATTAAAATCCGTAGATAGTCAGATTATTGATGGACTCTTGGAAAATTAAGGGGCAAAAAGCATGTACTAGTCGTCATGAATTTAAATTACATCAAATGCTTAGCTAAAAACAAGCGGCAATAACATTTCTAGTTATCTCAAATTTCTTTGGTGGTGTTAAGTCCCGATTTATCTAATAAGCTAGAGATAAACCACTAAAGTCCCCCCCTAATTCCCAATGGTTTCATTCAGTAGCTTGCTTTAACTCGCGGCTTACTTGCTGGACTAGATATGGTGAACACCCTATCACTTGCTGAATGCTTGTGTAGGTTTCACCAGCTAGTAGCAATTTTTTGATAGAGTCACGCTTTGTAGTATCTTTCTTGCGTCCTTGGTATTTGCCTTGTTCCTTCGCTTTCTCGATACCCTGCGCAGCGCGATTGCGCCTTGTTTCATAGTCATCACGTGCCTGTGATGCGCTTAGGTCTAATATGAATGCCGTGAGGATACGTGAGGTAAATGTGTCGTTGTTTGATTCACTAAAAGCACTGTGAGTCATGGGCTGATCCATCACAACAACCACTAGCCCTTTATCCCTTAGTTTTGCTTTGAGTGTTTCCCATTGCTCATAGGGTAATCTGGTGAGTCGGTCGAGTTTTTCTACAAATAGAATATCCCCTGCTTCCGAATCGTTAATCAATCGGCTTAATTCAGGTCTATCTAATTTAGTACCGCTAATGTTTTCGACATACCAGCCAGCGGGTTTATGACCTTTCAACTTTAGGAAATCCTTAATTGATTCCCTAGCTCGTTCGGCATCTTGTTCATTTGTACTAGCTCGCATGTAAACTCGGATCATAAAAACCTCGGCACTATGATTTAACCACTATGAATATTATACTATGATTTAAGTGGTGTAAACGTCTATATCATAGTGATTATAGGTTCAGATCGATACTATGATTAGGAGATAGTCTATTCATAGTGTCATTGTGAGGTTTAATAAAAAAAGACCAACTGGTTTTAGTCAGTTGGTCTTTTACATGGATTAGGTAGTATGCCTCTTAATAGCACATGTATTTAGAATATTCCCAAAGGCTTAACCAAGACGTGCCAAATCAGTCTTTATGTTGTTAGATGCCTTGACTATCCGATTACCTAACACCGACCTGTAGTCATGGTGTGCGTTCGTGGTTAGCTTTTTGGGAAATGCATATGTGATCCAATAGCTGTCAGGGATTGATTCAATCAACCATTCAGGCCATTGCAACTTGCTTTTCGATATAGGATTTATAGTATCAACTTGCACAAGATTGTGATCAACAATTTCTGATAACTCATTGTTATAGAATGATTCTTCGATACCATATTCAGAAATCAGCATGTTTCTAATTGCGCTTTTTGCCTTGTCCAAATTATCACGCATTAACTCACCGCCATACACAGAAGACAGAACCAGTTTAGCTTGTTCTTCCTTTGTATAAGGGGTCTCTAATCGGAGCTTATGTTTCAATACAGCTAGCACAAATGCACCATCACCTAGGCTCGGCTCAAACACCAAATCCTCTATACCTAGACCTTGACTAACCGTTTCGATAATCTGGCTTACTATCTGATTTACTAATGGCTTAGGTGTGAAAAACTCACCGTTTTCTTGCTTACGCTCTTTACTCTTACCGTCATTGGATGATTTTGGAGCTTTGGCTTTTGAAGCTTGGCCTTCTTGCTCTATCTGATTGAGCTTTTCAAAAAACGACTCAATTGTTGGCTTCAAATGCCCTAGGCCGAATTCTTTGTATAGCTCGTCCTCGGTGTACTTTCGTTTGAACCCGTCTTTGGGCATTGGGATATTCAAAAACACATCATTATCGATGTTGCTCTTAACGACACTAGCCAATGCTCGTATGAGTGGATGACGAAGGAAATCAATAAAATTATTGGCTTCATCCTCAGAATCAAAGGCAAACCAAAACGGCTCTTTTTCACTAGATTTCTTAGGTTTACTAGAATTTTTAGGTTTCTTAGTCTTAGGTTTCTTAGTCTTAGGTGAGCCTCTAGTGATCACCTCACCTATCTCTAGTTGGTTCTCAGAAAACAGTGTGAACCAGTTCAAGCCATATTGTAAATCCTCTAATTTTTTAATATTACCTCGATACCTTGGCAAATTGACAATCCAACGGTCACTAGCAGGATTGTTATCCAGATTGTCCATCCAATCTTCTGGCAAGGCTTGCAAGGAACCTTTTAATGTCTGATGAAGAGGAATGTCTAAGAATAATTCGCGCAGTTCAGCCCCGCATTCATTAAACTCGTTATAGCCGATTGATTGATACTCTTCGCCATATAACAACCCTCTAACAAGTATTTGGGGCACTCCTTTTACTTTCGTAGGTGGTACACCTTTTTCTATCGTTACAACACAAAGCGAGGATGGGAAAGATGCATTAGAAAAAACTGCATTCCCGTTGAATAATTCTATTGAGGTTTTATTGTCTTTAATAATGCTTATCAATTCTGGTAATTCTTCCTCATCAGAATCGCCAGCAATCAAAGACAACCAAGTACTAGGTGTAATTAATTTTATAACACCTTTACTTTGAGCTAGATCAAAAGAAATTTTAATAAAAGGTGGGATGTTGGTTTTGCCAAAAGGTGGATTTCCAATAACGTAGTCAAAACTGATTGAACCGCTACTCATACCATTACTCCATTATATAATATGCTCAGATATAATATCACCTACCCGTATGAGGTCAATTGTTAACTGAATTATTTGTCAACATCTGCATCACATAAATACTTGTATAGGTCAAATAAAAATAACGAGTATTAAATGAGTATAAATTCAGTTGCTATCGATTTAAGCAAACCAATAGCTGAGACAATAGATAAGATTTCAAATCTTACTGATGGTATCAATAATTTAAATGATACTATTATAAAATCAGACGACGCCATGAAAAAGTCAGTTGAAGTTAGCGACGACTTAATGATTTCACAATCTGAATTACTAGAACTAGAAAAAGAATACCAAGAAACTTTAAAGCGAAAAATTGAGTTAGAAAAGCGGCTAAACAAACAGAGTCCTATTTTTAGATATTCTGAAAACGATAAGTTCAAAAACAATACAAAAGTTAAACAAACTGATGAAACCGAATTTAATAGTTCAACTAATACTAATCCTGATGATACTAAAGATACTAAACTAGAAAACCACCTTAAAGCAAAACGGCTAAATGATTTAAAATCATATAAAGCTAAATTGGATAAAGAAAAGGAACAAGCTGAACAATCAAAAGGCATGTTCAGAAAAATTGCATCTAAAACAATTGGTGGTGGTGTTGAATTAGGTTCTGGACTAATAAAGCAAGGATTCAATCAGTCAGGTAGAATACTTGAGAACGCAATGGGATTACACCAAATACCGTTATATAACGAAGCTAAACAGCTTACTAAATTTGCGTTGAACAAAACGAATAAAACAGCTAGCGACTTGGTATCTGGTACTAAAGAAAAATTAATCGAACGGAAATACAATGTAGAAAAACAAAAAGCAACAAGAGAGTTCTTTTCCAGAGTATCTAGTTCTAATAATGAAACTAAGTCAATTATTCATAATGAAAAAATACAGAAGAATATAGCTGACCAAAGGAAAGAACGAGGCGAAAACAAAGCCGAAAGGAACGAGAATAAAACACGCCACAAGGACATTTTATCTGCATTGGATAGTATCAAAAATTCAATTCTGATTTCTTCACTAGCTAAACTTGCCAATGGACTTTTTGGGGCTATCCTATCTGGAATATCTAAAATGACACTAGGTATATCTAAAATCATTGCAGGGCTATCTAGTCTAGGAATGGCAATTATTGGCGGCATAGTATCAGGTTTATCATTTTTATTGAAATCGATTTTCCCTAATATAGACTTAGATATATTCGATATAGATAAATCAAAACGAAAAGGTAAAAACACAAGAAGCAATCCTGATACTGATAAACGTGGTAAAGGTACTGCTTACAAAAACGGTAATACCAATCCAGATGTTGAACCTAGTAAAAATAAAAAAATACCTGAACCAGAACCGAAAGCAGGCAATTCAGGAAATAAGCCTATATCAAATAACCCAACACCTCCAAAGCCCGATAGTATTCGGGATGGTATCAAGAAAGATGGTGGTAAAGGTTTAATCAAAAAGGTCGGTGCTAAAGGGGCATTAAAAGGCGCATTAAAAGCAGTAACAGGCCCGATAGGATGGGCATTAACAGCAGCAGAGATTTTCCATTATGCTATTGATAATCTAGAGGAAGGTGAGTTTCAGGAAGCGACAAATAATATGATGAAACAGATGAGTCCAGAGAATAAACCACTTGATAAAATTGGCGCGATTCAGTCAGGAAAATTGAGTGATTCTGACCGTGCTAGTATGTCAAAAGAAGAAGCGGATGCTATTGATAAAAAGATGGCAGAGCAAAGAGAAAAACTGGTTCAAGAACGTAACCAAGGTTATCAAAATTTTATGAATACCAATGTCAATAAAACCACTATCGTTCATATGACTGGTTTCATTGGTATGCAATCGAATAATAGTAATTATGTACCTGCTTATGGGATCACTTCTAACTATTGATAATATACATGGGTAACTAGGCAAGGAGTTACCCATTTCATAATGGCTCAGAAATGGATCACTAAATAAAGGTATAATAGAATGATACTACATTACTACATTCATTTTTTATTCCTAAAATTAAAGGTCATATATTGATAAAATTGTTCATTTATCAATATCTAAAATCATTGATTTATAATCCTTACTACTTAAATGATTTTTCCTTTGATACCCTTGGCAACAGGGGCTATCAATATATGACCTTATTTTTAAAAAGCAGTTTTTAATATGGTATAATTAATCATATAAACAAATCTCCATATTGATAGTTTCTGATGGACAGTAATTATCCTAGTTATTTGTAGTCATTGGTTTTTACAGTGACTATCAATATGGTGGTTGACTAGGCATTAATCGTCATTCTCTTTATAACAAATTCCTTATTTGTTACTAGTTTTGATTGTAATTAGGAAATGCTGGGCAGTAAAATACTAGAAAAACTTGGTAAGTGAGTTTCTAGTATTGGTTAATGATTTTTCGTGGAAATTATTAACCAAACTGTTCAGTATTTTTTTGCCTAAATTTAAAAAAACCGACTTATTGATTAGCTTTTTACTAAATACAAATGTATTAGATAAATACAAAATTAAACAATCAACCAATCAACGACCACGAATCGAATCTTGATATAATGTCATTGACATATTGACATACTTACCAATTCCAAATATCATCCATTCATTTTGTGGTCTTATAAAATATAAGAGATCCAAAATGCCTAAACACAATACAAATACCCCAAACAAAATTTTATACATTCACGAACATAATGCTGGTGCTGGCAAGACATTCGCTATTTGTTCAAAAATTAAAAACTCGAATAAAAAATACCTTATATCAGTACCTACCAAAAAACTGCAAGCAGAATATTCAAAATTAATTCCTGATGCACTTGTAAT
>NZ_JBKEDJ010000035.1:0-19467 GCF_047975355.1 Shewanella sp.
AGAATCCTGTCCTTCTCCAATGGATTCCATTTACCATCTTTATAATAAACAAACTGATAGCTGGTTTTTTCCACCACGATACCGATAAATTGGCCGCTTAATACGGTTTCATCCAGTACTAACTCTGTGGCGGCAATAAATTGCTGCGCGGTTTTCTCAAGCGCCTGTTGCGGGCCAGAATTGCCAATAGACATGGTCACCGCCGCCGCGGTGAGTCCCATTAACAAAATCACCAGCATCACCTCCATTAAGGTGAAGCCGGCGTGGCGCAGCTTTAACATCTTATTGGAAGTTCTGTAGGTTCCAGTTACCGATATCGTCTTCGGTACCTGGTTGACCATCTGGGCCTGCACTAAAGATATCTAACTTACTGTTTTCGCCTGGGCTCAACAGTAAGTAGTTATTGCGCCATGGGTCCTGTGGTAAACGCTTTACATAGCCCTCTTCACGGTAGTTACGAGGCTCGGGTGAAATGGTCGGTTTTTGAACTAAGGCTTCTAAACCTTGTTCAGTCGTTGGATAAACACCGTTATCTAACTTGTACATATCTAAGGCGTTTTCGAGCGCAACAATGTCAGATACGGCCTTTTGTTGGTCGGCTTTATCTTTGTTGCCCATCAGGTTTGGCACCACCATCGAGGCCAAAATACCGAGGATCACGATCACCACCATCACTTCGAGTAAGGTAAAACCCTTGTGCTTTTTGTTCATTTGCATCGACTACTTCTCCTAAAAAAACCTACGCCATTCTCAGTGCGAACACCGCAAGGCAATAATCCATAAATTTAAAAACTAGCCACTAATCAAATTGTTCAGGGCTAAGATAGGTTGCAGAATGGCCATCACAATAAAGAGTACAACCCCCGCCATACTCACCACCAATGCCGGCTCGAAAACTCCAAGGGCGAGAGTTACGTTACTCTCAAATTCTCTATCCTGGTTATCGGCCGCGCGCTCAAGCATGTCTTCGAGCTGACCACTCTTCTCCCCCGAGGCGATCATATATAACATCATCGCCGGGAACAGCTTAGTGTTAGTCAACGCAGTGCTTAGGCTAGTTCCTTCCCGTACGCGTGCCGTGGCATCATCCACCGCCGCCCGCACCCGCACATTTTGCAATACTTCGCTGGCAATGCGCATCCCATCTAACAAAGGCACGGAACTGGCGGATAAAATACTCAAAGTGCGCGCAAACCGCGCGGTATTGAGTCCTTTACTCACACGGCCAACCACCGGCATTTTCAGCAAAAATGTATGGTATTTCATTCTGAAAATCGGTGACTTAAGTAGACGCTGAAACACCACCAGCAAAACACCAATAACCAATACCACGAGTAAGCCATAGCTTTGTACAAAGTCCGAGGCGGCAATTAAGAAACGGGTCGTCGCGGGTAGCTCGGCGCCCATATGTTCAAATTGCCCGACAACCTTTGGCACCACAGCCGCCAACAACACTGACACCACACCAATGGCAACAATCGTCAGCATAATGGGGTAAATCATCGCCTGTTGCAGCTTGGACTTCAGCTGCTGGCGACGCTCGGTGTAATCGGCTAAACGGTTAAGCACCACTTCCAAGTGACCGGATTTTTCACCCGAGGCCACCATGGCGCGGTATAAGTCATCGAAAATATGCGGAAATTCTGCAAGAGAGTCGGCCAGACTATAACCTTCCACCACGCGGGAGCGTACCGCCATGATCATGCTGGCGAGGCGCGCCTTCTCACATTGCTGGCCCACCGCCTTGAGACATTCCTCAATCGGCAGGCCCGCCGCTACTAGCGTTGCGATTTGACGGGTGATCAGTGCTAATTCCGCCACCGAAATCCCGCGTTTAAAGGGCGTGAATCCAGTGCCTTTTGCCTTGGCTTCCTTTTCGGTGACCGGCAAAATCTCCAGCGGCATCATGCGTTGATCGCGCAGCTGACTGCGGGCGTGTCTGGCGGTATCCGCCTCTATCACCCCTTTTAGCTGTTTTCCCTTGGCGTCCAGCGCCTTATATTCAAATGCTGGCATAGCTTACTCCTCGCGGGTCACCCTCAGGACTTCTTCCAGAGTGGTGATACCTGAGAGCACCTTGCTCATACCATCATGGCGAATGCTCGGTACCGACTGGCGGATATATTTCTCAATTGCCAATTCGCCACGACCACCGTGGATCAGCTCACGCACATTATCATCGACCAGCAACAGCTCATGGATACCAGTACGACCACGGTAACCACTGTTACCACATGCCTTACAGCCATTAGCGCGGTAAATATGGCGATGATCGTCCGCCGTAATCCCCAACAGTTCGCGCTCACGCGCATCGGGCACATGCTCCGTCTTACATTTTGGACAGAGGGTACGGATTAAGCGCTGGGCTAAAACCCCAAGCAAGCTCGATGACACTAGGAATGGCTCTACGCCCATATCCTGTAAACGGGTAATCGCACCAGAGGCCGTGTTGGTATGCAGAGTTGAAATAACTAAGTGACCGGTCAAAGATGCCTGTACCGCAATTTGCGCGGTTTCGAGGTCACGGATTTCGCCGATCATCACCACATCCGGGTCTTGACGCAGAATCGCACGTAAACCACGGGCGAAAGTCATGTCCGCCTTAGTGTTCACTTGGGTTTGACCAATGCCTTCTAACTCGTATTCGATCGGATCTTCAACGGTTAAGATATTGGTATCTTTAGAGTTAATCTCGGTAAGCCCCGCATACAGCGTAGTACTCTTACCCGAACCCGTTGGGCCTGTGACTAGAATAATGCCGTGCGGACGACGGATAAGCTCGTCGAACTTGGCACGGATACTGTCTGTCATACCTAGTTGTTTTAAATCCAGATTACCGGCGTTTTTATCTAATAGACGCAGCACCACACGCTCACCGTGACTTGATGGCATGGTCGATACCCGCACGTCCACCGCACGGCCGGCAATCCGCAGTGAAATACGGCCATCCTGAGGTACACGTTTCTCTGCAATATCGAGACGCGCCATAACCTTGATCCGCGACACCAGCAAGGATGACAGCTTACGATTTGGCTTTAGCACTTCCTTCAGCACACCGTCAATACGGAAACGCACGACCAGTTGCTTCTCGTAGGTTTCGATATGGATATCCGAGGCTTCTTCTTTAATCGCCTCAGATAACAAGGCGTTAATCAGCTTGATAATAGGCGCATCGTCATCGCCTTCGAGCAGATCTTCGGTTTGCGGCAGCTCTTCGGCGAGGGTGAATAAATCCATCTCGTTGCCAAGATCTTCCATAAGCTGCTGTGCTTCGGAGGAGTTGGCTTGATAGGCCTGAGTTAATTTAGCCTCAAACTTGCCCGGTTCGAGCAATACGAGCGGCAAATCCACACCCGAGTAGCGGCGCGCTTCGAGCATGGCCGTTAATGGAGTTTTGGCGGTATAAAACAGGCTCAAGGCGCCATCCTCGCCATAGGCTAAAATCACCTCATGGCGGTGGGCAAAGGCAAAGGGTAAACGCTCTTTGCTGCTGGAGCGAAATACCTCATCACCTTCGGCTTCAAGACCTAGTTCGTTAGAAACTAAGCTTAAATCCTCGACTTGGGTTACTTGTATTTCACTCATTGTGTTTTATCTTTGTTCTTGTTTTCATCCAGCGACTTGAGGGTCGAGTCCGTTTTACGCATCTGAGTTTCTAACCCTTTGCCTTCTTTGTAACGCTCTAAAATGTCGTTTACTTCAGGCGGTAGGTATTCAGATTGATTCCACTCATCCAAAACTGGTACCTGCGTATTTGGCATTAAGTTCACGCCGCGCTCTTGCTGCTCAAGTTGTAAGGCTCTGAAATAGTTGTATTTACGGCCTGCGATACCTTCCATAGTCATACCATCACGGATAATGGTGGGCTTGATAAAGATCATCAGGTTCTTTTTAGTCTTCTTACTGGAAGAGGACTTGAATAAGTGTCCGAGTACTGGAATATCGCCGAGGAAAGGCACTTTCTGCACGCTTTCTTGTACTTCTTCGTTAATCAAACCACCGAGTACCACGATTTGCCCTGAATCGGCCATAACAGTTGTGGTTAAACGGCGAGTCGCGAAGGAAATATCCACACCTGTGTTACCGTTTACCCCTGAGACTTCCTGCTCAATGGCGAGCTTAACCGCGTTGCCTTCGTTGATTTGAGGCACCACTTTTAACTTCACCCCAACCTCTTTACGTTCAACGGTTTGGAATGGGTTACTGTTGTTTGAGCTGGCGGTAGAACCGGTCAGAATTGGTACTTCGTCACCGACGATAAAGGAGGCTTCTTGGTTATCCAAGGTCGTAATCGAAGGCGTTGCCAGTACGTTTGAGTTGGTATCAGCCGACACCGCCTGTACCAAGGCACCAAAGTCACCCATGGCTACGCCCCACGCCATACCATTCACTTTACCCAAGGCTTGAGCAAGTAAGGTAACATCGCCTTTTGTATCAGGGTTTTGACCTATCACATCACCAGTATTTGGGTTAGTAATGTAGGTGCCTTCTTTATCTTGGGCCTGCCAAATACCAGCACCAATTTCGCCAATGGTTGGACCTAGGTTATTAAACTGAGTACCACCACCCGCTTTGGATGCCCATTGCACCCCAAAGCCGACGTTATCGCCTTCGGCGACTTCCACAATAATGGCTTCGACTAATACTTGAGCGCGGCGAATATCGAGTTGATTAATCACACTTTCGATAGTACGCATTTGATCTGGCTCGGCGCTGATCACTAAGGCGTTGGTGTCAGTGTGGGCCATAATGTTTATTTCATTACGGCGTTTACCGCCAGTCTGGGCGCTAGGATCTTTTTCACCCTCGAGCTTTTGCGCAAATCCGGTCAACACTTCGACTAAATCTTCCGCCTTGGCATAACGTAAATAACGTACCTTAGTATTGCCCGTGCTTGCCTGCTCTGCATCGAGGCGGTGAATAAGCTCGACCACACGTTGGCGGCTCTTTTCATCACCACTGACCACTACGGCGTTAATGCGCTCGTCGGCAACCACTTTAGGCGCTTGTCCAGGAAGCTGCGCTTGGTTAGCGGTTGCGCGGTAAAGGGTATCGATAATTCGCACCATTTCACCCGCAGAAGCGTATTCGAGCGGCACCACTTGTACCGAGGTATCGCCCTGTTTATCTACACGGCGAACGATTTCGACTAACTTGTTAACTACAGCTGCGCGGCCAGATAACATAAGTACGTTCGATGGGTCGTAGTTCACTACGTTACCGCCACCGGCGTTATCGTTTAACTGGCGCAATAACGGCGCTAACTGCTTGGCTTCGGTGTTGTACAGCGCCACGATGCGGGTGACCATTTCATCGCCTAAACCTGGGTCGTTGTCGTTGGCAACACGAATCGCAGCGGTTTTCGCATCTTTGTCTTTAATGACCTTGATGACGTTGTTTTCCATCTCGACGATGGCATAACCGTACACTTGCAGCACGTTGAGGAAGAATTGGTAATACTGTTCATCGTTGAGCAGATCGTAGCTGCGCACGTTGATCTTGCCGCGAATGGTCGGGTCAACAATGATGGTTTTATTCAGGTTTTTACCAACAATGTTGATAAATTCTTGGATATCAGTGCCTTTAAAGTTGGCCGCATATTGTTCAGACCAAACAAATTGCGAGGTCAGCATAGTGGCGCCAGCCACAACTCCAGCAATCAGTTTGCGTCGAATCCGTTTGTTATTCATTATTTTACTTTCCTCTAACGCGTGTTATTGCGGCAAACTAAACATGATTTCAACCAATTGTCCTTCCCGCTCAACCATGATAGAAACTTCAGTTAATTCAGGTAATTGGCTCATCATTTCTAACGCCTGACTCATCACAGTCAGATCGTATCCATTAATCGATTTTGCAAGGTCATTGGGTTTAAAGCCCGCTTGCTTAAAGAGGTTCACATCTTTGCCCGGGTTAAGACGGTAACCCGCGACATTTTCGCCCTGTCTAACGGGAGAGATCGCAATGTAATCGGTGATTTTGCTGGGGTCGGCTAAGAGTTCGCTGCGGGATTCTGCAAGCTCTTGGGAAATTTCAGCGTTTTTGCGCTGATCCACGCGGCTAACCACCTCGGCTTTTTCACTCTTGGCCTTCTGTAATTGCTGATTCGCGGGGCTTTGGCTGGTGTAAACCAGACCATCGAGCATCAACGTCTCGTAACGGCCCGCGTTGGTAATGATAATACGGTCGGCATAGACTTCTTTTAACGAAGCCGAGGTGCCTTTGATCTTATCGCCTAGGCTATAGGTTTCTTGGCTGCCACTGGATTCGATAACGGCGAGACCTTTTTGATCGGCGGTCGAGGCTACCACACCCGTTAATTGGATAGAGAGGGAAGTCTTGGGCGCATCGGTCACAGTCTCAACCACTTCCACTTTGGGTTTATCCGATTTAGCATCGGCCTTGCCAAACAGTGCAAGCTGCTGCAATCCAGCCATATCGATTTGACCAGCACCTTTTCCTGCCGTAGTCACAGCGGTTGGCGACCAAGCCGTTGGGGATGAAGAACTAGGTACGAGTTTCCATGTAATTTGCGCGGCTAAGAGTAAACACAGAATAAAGCCAAACCAGAAAACAACCTGGCTCAATGGCTTATGCGGAATACCTGCAGCTTTAGCGATAACTTTATCTAATAAATCCATATTTATGTGGACCCTCAATACAGGTCTCTGTTCTGATTATAAAAATTATTATGTTCGCCACATGCTAACCTAGGCCGCATTTGGCAACAACCCCATAACAGTATTGCAATTGGCGAAAATTGGCTATTTATGCTAACTTTGCCCGCCTCAAAAGGGTGTGAAGCGCACCACCCTTTAACATCACAGCAATGCGACTTAGGCATTTTATTGCTCAGCATGTGAGCTCATCGAGCTTTTATCTTGGAGACACTATGACGCAAAGTGCAGGCGACAGTGACAGCGTTCGACTCGATAAGTGGTTATGGGCCGCACGTTTTTATAAAACCCGTGCCATTGCCAAAGAAATGATCAACGGCGGCAAAGTACATTACAACGGTGCTCGCACCAAATCTAGTAAGAATGCCGAGATAGGTGCCGTCCTTAAGATACGACAGGGATATGACGATAAAGAGATCGTCATAAAAAAATTATCTGAAGTGCGCCAAAGTGCATCAATTGCGCAGGAATTGTACGAAGAAACGGCCGTGAGTATAGCCAAGCGTGCGGTAAATGCCGAAGCAAGACGATTGAATATTCTCAATAATCCTGCGCCCGACCATAAACCGGATAAAAAGCAACGACGCCAACTTATCCGTTTTAAAGAATGCTAAGAATTACGTAAAAGTTACCTAATAGTGAGATACAAGATGATACAAGATATTTTACATCGCTACCTGTTCGACAATGCCGATGTGCGTGGTGAACTCGTACAGCTACAAGACAGCTATCAACAGGTGATTGGTTCACATGCCTATCCTCCTGTGCTGCAAATCCTGCTAGGTGAATTACTAGCAGCAACCTCTTTATTAACTGCCACCTTAAAATTCAGCGGTGATATCAGCGTGCAGCTGCAGGGTAACGGCCCTGTATCACTAGCGGTGATCAATGGTAATAACCAGCAGCAATTACGCGGTATTGCGCGCTGGGAAGGCGAGTTAGCCGACGATGCAAGCCTCGCCGATCTGTTTGGCCAAGGTTATATGGTTATCACCCTGACGCCAGATGAAGGCGAGCGCTACCAAGGCGTGGTTGCCCTCGACAAGCCAACCTTAGCAGCCTGTGTGGAAGACTACTTTAACCAGTCAGAGCAATTACCTACTGCACTCTGGTTATTTGCCGACGGTAAACAAGCTGCAGGTATGTTCCTGCAAGTGCTGCCAAGCCAAGAAGACCACAATGCCGATTTCGAGCATTTATGTCAGCTGACCGCAACCATTAAGGCGGAAGAGTTATTCACCTTAGAAGCGCAGGAAGTATTGCACCGCTTATATCACCAAGAAGAAGTGCGTCTGTTCGCTCCTATCGAAGTCAGCTTCAAGTGTACTTGCTCACGTGAGCGCAGCGCGGCGGCCATTAAGACTATCGATCAAGCCGAAGTGGAAGCCATTTTGGCGGAAGACGGTAAAGTCGAAATGGGCTGTGAATACTGCAATGCGAAATACGTGTTCGATGGTATTGATATCGCAGCTATTTATGCCAATGGCACCGGCTCAAATACCCAGCAATAACTCACCATTAACTGTTAGAAGGGCTCCTTAGGGTGCCCTTTTTTATACCGCCTCAATGATCCAGCTCACACTTTAGCCACGGATAGGATACAATCGGCACACTTTGTCCCCTAGCACGTCTCGGGCGATAAATAAAAACAAAATCGGCAGACGATCGATATAAAAATAACCTTACAAATACAAGTCAATGGAGACCTCACTATGGCGGATGGATTAAACCGCGTTCATTACAACCCCTCAACAGCACAACTGGTCGAATTTGCCCTGCTACGCGGCGAAGGTGAATTGACTGCAAACGGCGCACTGGTTGCCAAAACCGGTACACGCACGGGTCGCTCTCCTGGCGATCGTTTTATTGTTAAAGAACCTGGCTCAGCGGCTGACATCGAATGGGGCCCCGTCAACCAAGCATTTGAACCCGGTGCTTTTGAAGGATTATGGGCGCGCGTAGAAGCATTCCTCGCCGATAAAGAGTTGTTTGTATCTGACCTCGAAGTCGGTGCAGATCCAGAACATTACCAGCCAGTGCGCGTGACGACTCAATACGCTTGGCACCAACTGTTCGCCCGCAACCTTTTTATCATCCCAGAAGAATTTAACCGTCAAGACAAGCCTGTATGGCAAATCATCAACGCGCCAGACTTCGTCTGTGTTCCTGAGCGTGATGGCACCAATTCAGATGCGGCGGTGATCTTAAACTTTGCCGAGCGCAAAGTGTTGCTAGCGGGCCTGAAATACGCTGGCGAAATGAAGAAGTCGATGTTCTCTGTACAAAACTTCCTGCTGCCAGCCCAAGGCGTATTGCCAATGCACTGCTCGGCAAACGTAGGTAAAGATGGCGACACTACCCTATTCTTCGGTCTGTCAGGCACGGGTAAAACCACGCTGTCTGCGGATCCAAAACGCTTCCTGATCGGTGACGATGAGCACGGCTGGGCACCAGGCGGCGTATTCAACATCGAAGGCGGCTGCTACGCCAAGTGTATCGATCTGAGCCAAAAGAACGAGCCAGTGATTTGGGATGCGATCCGTTTCGGTACTGTGCTGGAAAACGTAGTAATGGACGAGCACCGCGTGCCTAACTACAAAGACAGCAGCCTGACGGAAAACACCCGTGCGGCTTACCCACTCGAGCATATCGCTCAGCGTAAAGAAGACAACCGTGGCGCCGAGCCGCACGCAGTGGTGTTCTTAACCTGCGACGTGTCTGGCGTATTACCACCGGTTTCTATCCTGAGCAAAGAGCAAGCGGCTTACCACTTCCTCTCTGGTTACACTGCTAAAGTCGGTTCGACTGAAATCGGTTCAACTTCTGCGATTCAGTCAACCTTCTCTACCTGCTTCGGCGCACCTTTCTTCCCACGTCCTGCGGGCGTGTATGCAGAGCTGCTGATGAAGCGTATCGAGTCATTCGGTAGCCAAGTGTACTTAGTGAACACTGGCTGGACTGGCGGCCCACACGGTATTGGTAAACGTTTCGACATCCCAACGACGCGCGCCATTGTCGATGCGATTGTCAGCGGTGAGCTGAAAAACGTAGAAACCGTACACTTAGACACGCTGAATCTGGCCGTGCCTGTGGCGGTACCAGGTGTAGACACTAACCTACTCAACCCTGTGAACACTTGGAGCGATAAGGCACTGTATGCCGAATACGCCCAAAAACTGGCCGAAGCCTTCACTAAGAACTTCGCTAAGTACCAAGTGTCTGATGCCATCCGTAACGCTGGCCCTAAGGCATAAATGCATAGCGGATTCATTTAGATAATGTAATCAAACACATTGTTGAGTAAAAAAGCGCGGATTCAGCGATGAACCCGCGCTTTTTATTTGCCTATGGATTTGATAACTAAGAGCCTGCCGCACTAAAGGTCACTGCGGTAGATTTTTATGTGTTTTATTTCTTATCGATTAGTTAAACCAAGCTTAAATTAATGCTGCGTTTTTATAATCATCGATAACAATCATCATTTTTTAGGAAGCGACACCCAAATGGAAAACCATAAACCTGTCACTGGATTCCAGCGATTTCTCAATGGCGTCGAAGTGGTCGGCAATAAACTGCCCGATCCGGCGGTATTATTTGCGATATTTCTAGGCTTAGTCTGGCTGATCTCTTGGGGGTTATCGGGTGTCAGTTTTGATGAAATCGACCCTCGTACTGGCAACCCCATTCAAGTCGTGAATATGCTCGAAGGCGGCGCACTGACAGCCTTTACCTCGACGATAGTCTCCACCTTTGTGACTTTTCCGCCGCTGGGTGTCGTGCTGGTTGCTATGCTGGGTCTTGGTGTGGCTGAACATACTGGCTTTATTAATGCCGGGCTGCGTTCGATTTTATCTGTCACGCCAAAGATGTTACTCACCCCGGTATTGATCGCCGTGGGTATCCTGAGCCATGTCGCAGTTGATGCGGGTTATGTACTGGTTATCCCGCTCGGCGCGGTGATCTTCTATGCCGCGGGTCGTCATCCCCTAGCCGGTATTGCCGCCGCTTTCGCCGGGGTATCCGGCGGTTTCTCTGCGACCGTGGGTGTGCCCTCGAGTCTTGACCCTATGTTAGCGGGCTTAACTCAGGCAGCGGCAAGATTATCGGCCGATCCCGCTGCTGCCACATTAACGATTAACCCACTGAATAATATTTTCTTTACGTCGGCCTCAGCCGTGTTAATCATCTTAGTTGGCTGGTTCTTAACGGATAAAGTAATTGAGCCGCGCCTAAAGAGTACCGCGGTGAATGGCGATCCCAGCACGCTCCCAACGCTTGATGAGCTCGCGCCCCATGAGCGCCGTGGGCTTAAATTCGCTATGGGCGCCATGTTGTTATGTGCCTTAGGGCTGGTGTTTACCGCCTATGGTGACAACTCTGCCTGGCGTGGTACCGATGGCGCGCTAACCAGTGCCTCGGCTCCCTTAATGCGCTCCATTGTGGCAATTATTTTTGTGTTCTTCCTCGTGCCAGGCATAGTCTATGGCTATGTTGCGGGCACGGCGAACAACCACAGAACCATTATCCAAGGCATGAGTAAGTCCATGAGCGGCATGGGTTATTACATCGTTATGGCCTTCTTCTGCGCCCAGTTTATTTACGCCTTTGGTCAATCCAATTTAGGTGCATTAATGGCAATTAAAGGCGCGTTGGCGTTGAAAGAGTTAGCCCTTCCTATGGGCGTAACTCTGGTGGGGATTGTGTTTCTCACGGCGTTCGTCAATCTATTAGTCGGCTCGGCGTCGGCCAAATGGGCTTTGATTGGTGCCATCATGGTGCCGATGTTAATGGAGCTGGGCGTATCGCCCGATCTGACTCAAGCCGCTTACCGCGTGGGCGACTCGTCGACCAATATCATTACCCCGCTGATGCCTTATTTTCCGTTGATAGTGGTGTTTTGCCAAAAATACGTTAAGGAATCGGGCATTGGTACCCTAGTGGCACTGATGTTGCCGTTTTCAATCAGTTTTCTCCTGCTTTGGAGCGGTTTCTTATTGGCTTACTGGGCCTTAGGCCTGCCATTAGGCATTGGCAGCTCGCTGACCTTCCCCGCACTATCTTAGCCTTAATATAAATATCGCTTGGCTGAGATCATCGGCAGAGCGAACACAGATAAACAAAAATGGCGCCAACTCGATAAGAGCTGACGCCATTTTTATATCAATTGAATCAAACGATTGGGCTTACTTAGTATCCGATCTCAATACTAACTCCACACGGCGATTCTGCTGCTGCCCCGCCTCATCACTGTTGCTAGCAACGGGGGCATGTTCACCTATCCCTACGGCTTTCAATTGCTGAGTTTGAATACCATGACTCGTGGTCAATAACTTCACAATTGCCGCCGCGCGGCGTTGGGATAGACCTTGGTTATAGGCTTGATTGCCTTTATCATCGGTATGACCCACCACATAAAAGGCACGCTTAGGATTTGCCTTTAAGTAACTCGCAAGCACCTCGACAACGGGCAGCGCCTCGGGCAATAACTTGTCGCTATCGTACTCAAATAACAGCCCTTCTAAGGCAACATGCCCCTTAGCTTCAATTTGGTCGGTCAGCGCCTCAAGATTGATCCCCACGCGGTCATCCTTAAGCTCAGTCTCCTCTAACACCCGCAAATCGGTCCATAACCCGCCGATATAACCAATGGTATAAGTGCTCACATGCACATTCCCCTCGGGGCGCGTTAAGGTATACCAAGCATAAAACTGGCTGTCTTCATTACCAATATTCACTAGAGAATCGATGGCTTTGATAAACCTATCCTCCCTACCACAGGCCTTTCCCTGACACTCAAATTGCATCTCGAATCCGAGTTTAGTCAATGCCACCTTGTAGTTAGTGAACACCTCGTAACCCGAATATTCCTTTGGTATTGAATAGCCATTTTGAGTCAACTTACCCGCACGTTCCACCAGCACAGGCTTATTGCTTGCATCCATTGAAGACACAAATACTGTGCTCGCAAAGCCTTGGCGTTTAAAGTCCTGGATATAGCTTCCCTTTAAGCGGCTGATAAGCGGATGATCCTCGGCGCCGTTCTTATCCTTCTTTTGGTTATCTTTAAACTCGATTTGCTTAGGCGCCTGCTGCAAAAATGCTGCATTAACCGTGACTAAATCTAACGGCTCGGGGATCACCTCGAGCGTCGTAATATGAATACCCGCAGAACTCTTCAGATTCGCGGCTTGTATGGCGGTATAAAACTCTTTTTGCTCATTCTTCACTCGAGCAAACAAATAACCACTTTCAACACCAATAACGCCATCCAACAGCGTAATTTTCTCTCGCAATAGGCGAGAATCACCACAGGCCTCAAGCAGACACTCGAATAGGACTTCGCCACCAAGCTTTTTAATCTGCTCACGGTAATTATCGAGAATATGCGCAGGGCTATATTCGGGCGCTAATTTGTATTTTTGCTGATAGACCTGACCGAAGATAGGCTTAAAACGATAGTCAGACCTTTGTTCACCCGCGCTGATAATAAAGGGATATTCGGCATAATGGCGCGTCAATTCATCCTTTAATTTCGCCGTAGGAAAAGGCGTAAATAACCCCTCATCCGCCGCCATTAACGACAAAGGCAACAGGCTCGTCGACATAGCCAATAACCCCGCTAAATAACTCCGTTTAAAAACACGCACAATATTTACCCTCCATAGAAATACTGCTGCGAAAAGTAACACTAAACGGATTGCGCAATAACAAATATGAAACAAGTTAATACTTTAGCGTGATTGTGATGATCGACTCTAAACACAAAAATAACCGACGGAAAAGCAGGCTTGGATGCCTAAGATGGTAGTGAAATGGATTTACCCCCAGATCCGCATGTTTTATCGCGAATGCAGTAATCCCTTGTCGCTATGACCTTCCCCATCATCCAGTGTGATTTTCCCTAACTTAAACTCATGCTATTTGGCTTGGTTTAATTAACGCTTTAACACCCTGAATACTCAAAGTTATCAGGTGAAGACTCGCTAACTTAGTGCAATGGAAATTGCCGAATTGATGTAAGGACACAAGATGTTTAAACCTAAATTGCTCTCTTTGCTGATCGCCACCAGTTTGCTGACGGCATGTTCTGGCTCAGACGATAAAGATGACACCACCACGACTCCAGAGCCGACGCCACCCACAGAATACGCACATAAAGTCACAGGTCAGGTCACTTATATCGGCGCTATCGCCGGGGCCAACGTGTGCGTCGATCTCAACCAAGACTTAAGCTGCTCAGAGGGTGAACCGAGTACCACTACGGACACTGACGGTAAGTATCAAATCGATTGGAAAAGCGCGACCGAAAAACCTAGCTATTACCTGCTAGCCAATTGGATTGATAACGCGGCTTCATCTGCACGCTCAGCATTGGCGGTTAGCTCCGCTGCAGATAACACCAACGCCACCACTGGCGGCATGAATATCGTTGCCCTGCCCGATCATGCGGGTTATATCAACGCGCTGACCAATATTGAGTTTTCACGCTATCGCAAGATGATTGAGGCCGACTTAACGCCACAGCAAGTGATTGAGTTCCGAGCCAAACTCAAAAACTTATACGCCACTGGATTTAAGCAAGTCGAAACTGATTTATTTAGTCTTTCGCCCGAAATTACCCTGCAACCAACATTTCTCGACACCCTACTGTTACACGATTACCTGCTAAACCTCACCAATGAGCGCACAGTGGAAATTTTGGCGGCTATCGAAGTGTTAATCGCCGCATTTGAAGCCTTCGAGAATTTAATCCTAGGGTATGGTTTTGGCACTGAGGCCTATCTGCAAACCAATCCCGTTGCCGTCACTAATAAGGTGGAGAGCACCTTAGTGTCCTTCGGCTATATGGAGGCGCCGGTTGATGATAAGGCGATGAACAGCACTGACTGGGATACAGTGTTTAGCAGCATGCTCAATCAAACCGACGCATCTCATGTGCTCAATATCGCAACCGTTCGCAACAGCCATTTTGTCAGCTTAGATTATGGTACTGGTGACCAAACTCTTACTGGGGTATTTTCGGGTGACGCCGTGATGATCTTCGATAAAACTTCCGGAGAGGAGGTCCCTACCGAATGCTGGAATGAGCCAATGAAAAAATGGATCAATGCCTCGCGTAACGACCAAGGGTATGTGCTTAAAGAACCTGTGATTGAAGGCAATCAATTAAAAACCGTTTATGCCGGCACTGAAATCCCTGTCGAAATGAATTTCCATAAGTATCAGAACACGGTCGCCGACTGGCAGGATTTGCTGGCAAACCTCCCGAGTGTTCTTAAGCTGGCCTCACTCAGTTGGCCTTCGCAAATATATCGCATGGATATTAAACAAACGGCCGACGTGCTTTGCCGCGCAGAAGATCCCATCACCTATGAAACGGGCGTTGAAACCGCGAGCGAGCTTTCCTCTAGCATGATCGTGGAGCTATTGTGGCCCTTCGCTTACCCCGAGAGTTACGTTGAGGACTCAACGAATAAATTCACCATTCTCGATAGTTTTGGTCAGCCTGAAAGCCAACATGAATGGAGCATTAGCACCAGTCCGAACGGCGGCAAGCTGCTAACTATCACTGAAATTGTGGAGGATCCGATTGCGAGCCAGATGGTGCAACCGAGCTACTACCTTGTGACCTCAAACTTGCTGACTGAAGTTGAGCTAAACACAGCATTTGATACGACTTACAATAAACAGTTATATCGCTTTACCTACGACCAAAGCTTCAGCAATACCCTGTACAACCACTTTAAATCGCTAGCAAAATACACCTTACTCCCTCCACGCCCCTGAGTTGATTCCTCGGGGCGCTTATCTCAACTTAAGTCGCGAAGCTCTGCAAAGAGCCCATCAGAGGCAAATAAACGCATCTCGCTCATAGTAAAAGATGATCGCTTCAAGCAGTTCCTGTTCACTGGGCTGAGCTTTTTGCTGCTTAAGATTATCGATAACATCCTCGATTTGATCCGTGTTTAGCAGATAACCATAGTCACTGTGGCCTAAGCCATCCTCAAAGGCATCGATTTCGTCATCCGATAGATCCCTCATATCAGCCACTATCGGGAATAATAATGTGGTCAGTTGTAGCGATTCACCTTGTTCAAGATCTTGATAAACCAGCCAATAACTTAATCCCGGTTGTTCGATGCACTTTCTTATCCAGCGCTGTAACGACTCAGGCTGACCAAAGAATGAAGTGATATTCATAATGTCCTCGAAATGGCGTTGTCATAGTAAAACCGAGTGAGTCACTAAGTTGCATGGTCATAGAGGCTATTCAGCACTCTCAAGATGCATATAAGTAAGAGATGGGAGTTCTCGCGACTCAACCCGCCCCAAGAATACGAGAGGACATCTGCGTCCATCAAAGCCAAAATCACAATTCATCAATTCGATGGACAAAAAACCAATCAAATTTAAATAAACATTATTTTACAGCATGCTTTTTTGAACATTATTCATTTAGGCGTCACGTTATTTAGATTTTGGTTATTTTCAAACCAAGGTTGGTGATGTTTCACAAAACCCGTAACAGCAACTGTGGTACCTTAAGCGCCCAAAAAACGTGTCAGGGCTGAGCTTTTACGCCAAAAGCGAGGGCAGGCCTGTAAATAGATAACGAGTCTTAAGACACAAAATGCCGCGGTAATTGGGGGGGTTCGCAAGAATGAAGAGCAAGAGTTTATTAGGCAACATTGGTGTGCAAGTAGTTATTGCCATGATTATTGGCGCACTGGTCGGTTTTATCATGGGTGAAAGCGCGAGTATCTTCGCACCGCTAGGTACTATTTTTATCCATTTAATCAAAATGCTAGTGATCCCATTGGTACTAGTTTCTATCATTAGCGGCGCCGCTAGTTTAGGCGACAGCCCCTCGGCAGGTAAGATTGGTGTCGGCACCTTCGGGTTCTTTATTGTCACCTCAGGGATTGCCGTAGCCTTGGCATTAGTCATGGGCAAAGTGTTTACACCCGGCGCGGGTGTCGACTTTACCGCCCATAGCAGCAGTAGCTTGATGGAAGTGACCGCCGAACATGGCGCTCTGCCTGGGGTAATGGACACCTTTATTGGCATGATCCCAACCAATGTGTTCGAATCACTGACTGGCGGAAATATCCTACAGATTCTAGTGTTTAGCATATTCTTTGGTATCGCACTGACCAAGGTCAAAGGCGATGGCGCCAAGCCCATCATGGCGGCGTTAAATACCGTCGTCGACGCCTTTGTGTGGATGATTAACTGTGTGATGGTGATTGCGCCTATTGGGGTATTTGGCTTGATGGCCGATTCCGTCGGCACCTTCGGTTTCGATGCCTTAGAAGTCGTGTTTAAGCTGTTTGCCGTGTTTGTGGCCGCAATTCTGATCTACGGTTTTGTGTTCTTCCCCTTAGTGGTACAGCTGTTTTCTAAGGTATCGGCACGCCAATTTATTTCGGCGATGAAAAAACCCCAGGTGATGGCACTGTCGACTGCATCGTCTATGGCAACGCTGCCGGTGAATATGGAAACCTGCGAAGAAGATCTTAAGGTTTCTAAGGCAACCACCGCCTTTGTGCTGCCCTTAGGCGCCACCATCAATATGAGCGGCAACGCGATTTACTATGGTTTAGTCGCCATGTTTTTCGCGCAAATGTACAACGTCGATCTATCGATGACGGCCTATGCAGCAATTATTTTTACCTCTACCTTGGGCGCCATTGGTCAAGCGGGTGTTCCGGGGCCGTCATTTTTAGTGGTCGCAGTGCTAATGGCTTCGGGTATTCCAATTGATGGCTTACCGCTGTTATTCGCCCTCGACCGAGTATTTGACATGATCCGCACCGCGTTAAACATCACGGGTGATGCCGCCTGCGCCATCATTATGGATAAGTACACCGCAGAGCCAAGCTCGAACTAATCGAACAGATGCGCGAGTGTATCTAGGCTTGAATAGGCTTGCTTATTCAAGCCTTTTTTATGGTTAAAACCTAGATATATCACATTCTATACCGCTGATTTTGTATGACTTAATGCAGATTTATGTGATCTTGGCGGCGCCTTGGACTAAGCTCAAGCGGCGCCGCCTCGCAATTTGTATTTCTTTATCTGCCGAGCGGCACGAGCACGATAGCTTTCTGCGATAATGGTTTGGCTATCATCAGTCCAAAGGAGTGTTGCATTATGTCCGTATTTGCCCCTGCAAGCCCTTTTGCCGACTTTATCTATCGTCATTTCCGCGCCATTCACGCCCTCAAACTCGGCCTCGCGCTATTGATTGCCGTTACCATCAATGCCATTTGGTCGCCGCCGCATTTTATTTGGAGCATGGTGACCATAGTGATCATTATGATGAGTCTGCCACAGGTGGGCGGCGCGATTGAAAAGTCCCTACAACGGGCAGTAGGCACTTGTTTAGGTTCGGCTTATGGCGTGATGTTAGTGGCCACTATCGACAGTTATTGGCTGATTATGGGGCTGCTGATCTTAGGGGTGACGCTGATCTGTTTTATCTCGGCGGGGCGCTACAGCTATGCCTATCTGGTGGCGGGATTTACCATTATTATCGTGGTGGGCGATGCGAACCACGACACCTCAGAGGCACTCTGGCGCACGGCGAATATTCTGCTCGGTTGTGTTATCGCCATTCTAGTGTCGCTGTTTATCTTCCCGATTAAGGCCAAACAGGACTGGCGCAGCCAGCTTGCCAATGCCATCGACAATATGGCCAAGGTGCTGACCCAACATCTACACGCCCCCGCCAACCATGATTTAGATTTTCGCGCCGAACTCGAGGCGGCGATGAAGGCGGTATTAACCCAGAAGAAATTGTTTTTCTCCCTCGAGTGGGAAAGCCAAACCCTGAAAAAACATAAAGTGCTGCTGGCAGAATTAGTTAATAAACAGGTTAGGTTGATCACCCTACTCGAGTTATTGCCTTTGAGTTGTTGGCAGGAGGCCGACAAAGAGGCATATCACCAAATCAACAAAATCGCCGCCGAGCTTACGGCGTATCTTCACAGGCTGAGTGAATTTGTTGCGGGCAAAACAGCCACATTGCCCACACTACCAAATGCATTAGAGCAAGAGTTGCAACACAGATTACAACTCAGCTTGGCCGCTCAGACGCCAAATTCTGCCCCTTTAGCCAATGAAGTCGCGCAGGGATTTGCCCTCACGGGATACGGCTGGCTTATCTATCAACTCGCCATCGCCGTCGAAGCCCTCTACGCCGATATCGAGATTATCGAAATCGCCTATAGCGGACAAACCGTGTTACATAAAACCGCCAAGCCTTCATAGGCTGTTACCACGGGGAATGGCAGCGAAAATCACTCAGTCAGATCAAGATAAACCCTTGGCAGCCCTTGCACTCGCAGGGGCTTAATGAAAAGATACCGCCCTAATAAAAATTCGATGTGTGGACTGTTTTCATGCGCTTGTTTTCCCCTTCCGTTATCGCCATTGCCTGCTTATCGGCGGGTTCACTATTCACAGCCCAATTAGCCGTTGCCGCAAATGCCGAAGTCGCGCAACCAGAAGTGACGACTGGAGCTGCAAACGCTGAGGCCGCTAAAATCGACGCGGTTGAAGCAAATGCCGACAGCAGCGTTTCGCCCGCAACAGAAGCGGCTCCCGAAGCCGCAGTGACAGCGACACCGACTCGCGCCAATACCTTTGTGAATGACGCCATTCTACCGCCGAGCATCACGTGGCACGGTGCCAGTGAGTCGTTGTTACTCAGCGCCGATAACGAATGGGCGACGCCCTTCGAGCAAAGCAACGGCACCGAAAGCCCAAGCTATGACGATACCATTAC
>NZ_JBKEDJ010000052.1:0-3313 GCF_047975355.1 Shewanella sp.
ACGGTACTGGTTCACTATCGGTCAGTCAGGAGTATTTAGCCTTGGAGGATGGTCCCCCCATATTCAGACAGGATGTCACGTGTCCCGCCCTACTCGATTTCACATCAAGGTTGTTTTCGTGTACGGGGCTATCACCCTGTATCGCCGGCCTTTCCAGGACCGTTCCACTCACTTCCAAGATGCTTAAGGGCTAATCCCCGTTCGCTCGCCGCTACTGAGGGAATCTCGGTTGATTTCTTTTCCTCGGGGTACTTAGATGTTTCAGTTCTCCCGGTTCGCCTCTGTTACCTATGTATTCAGTAACAGATACCCAAGTTATCTTGGGTGGGTTTCCCCATTCGGAAATCCGTGAGTCGTAATGTCTCTTACCGACTGCTCACGGCTTATCGCAGGTTAGTACGTCCTTCATCGCCTCTGACTGCCAAGGCATCCACCATGTACGCTTAGTCACTTAACCATACAACCCCAAGAAGTGTCGGTGAAACCGGCACAGCCTGTTGTCGTACAACAAGGACCAAATAAAATTTGGTTTTCGCCAAGAAGTTTCCAAAGCACTTGTAACAAATGTTTGAGAACTACTTTTTAAATCAGCTTTCCAGATTGTTAAAGAGCATGTTTGCAACGGCGCGAGGCCGAAGAAAACAGACATAAACATGTAATGCTTATGTCTGCATTCTTGTTAGCAAGAAGAGAAGTGGCGTCCCCTAGGGGATTCGAACCCCTGTTACCGCCGTGAAAGGGCGGTGTCCTAGGCCTCTAGACGAAGGGGACACAAGGACATACTAATTTGACTCGCATTATTGCTAATGCTGCACCCGCTTAATATCGGCGGTAAGTTTGGTGGAGCTAGACGGGATCGAACCGTCGACCTCTTGCATGCCATGCAAGCGCTCTCCCAGCTGAGCTAGAGCCCCAAACTGATCCAGCGGTATTTAAGTGCACTACAAGCATTCGCTCGCCTGTGCCTCACCTACGGGGCGCATTCTAGGCAGCGCACCTAAATGTGTCAACTCGTTTTTTAGGAATTTATTCTATCTGCTACAAATTCAATCGCTTTGGATATTCTTTGTTCAGAACGTACCTTTCCTATTAAGAATAAGGTGATATCTAAGCCAGGAGACTGCCCTGCTCCGGTCACAGCGACACGTAATGGCATACCCACTTTACCCATACCCACTTCTAATTCTGCAGCGGTAGCTTCAATGGCTTGATGAATACCTTCAGCGGTCCACTCAGTTAATGCAGCTAACTTTTGTTGCACTAATTGCAGCGGCTCAAGCGCGACACCACGTAAGTGCTTTTTCGCTTGCTCGGCATCGAACTCAGCGAAATCTTCATAGAAGTAGCGGCTAGAAGCGGCTAACTCTTTTAAGGTCTTAGCGCGTTCAGCCAGAGCTGTCACCACCGCAGATAATGCAGGGCCATTTGATGTATCAATTTTTTGATCATCCATATGCCATTGTAAGTGGCTAGCCACATATTCTGGATCAAGCGTCTTAATATAGTGCTGGTTTAACCAAACCAGTTTTTCAGTATTAAAGGCAGACGGCGCTTTGTTGATGTCATCTAACTTAAATAGCTGCTTCATTTCCTCTAAAGAAAACACTTCTTGATCGCCATGTGACCAACCTAAACGTACTAAATAGTTAAGCAGTGCTTCTGGCAGATAACCATCATCACGGTATTGCATTACGCTTACCGCACCGTGACGCTTAGACAGCTTGGCACCGTCATCCCCTAAAATCATCGACACGTGGGCATATTCAGGAATAGGCGCGCCTAATGCTTTAAGGATGTTGATTTGGCGCGGCGTGTTGTTGATATGGTCTTCACCACGAACCACACAGGTAATCCCCATATCCCAATCGTCAACCACCACACAGAAGTTATAAGTCGGTACGCCATCAGTACGGGCGATGATCAAGTCATCTAATGCATCGTTTGAAAATTCGATACGGCCACGAACATGGTCATCAAACACCACTGAACCGCCGATAGGATTTTTAAAACGCACAACAAAAGGCTCATCGGTATCGCGCGCGGGCAAGTCACGGCAGCAACCATCGTACTTTTGTGCTTCGCCATTTGCCGCTTGTGCTTCTCTTAAAGCATCGATACGTTCACGCGAGCAATAACATTTATAAGCAGTGCCCTGCTCTAACATCTGCGCGATGATTTCGTTATAACGATCAAAACGCTTAGTTTGATAGTACGGGCCCTCATCCCACGTCAGACCTAACCAGTTCATGCCCTCTAAAATGGCATCACAGGCAGCCTGAGTAGAACGTTCAATATCCGTATCTTCGATACGTAAAACAAACTCACCATTATTGGCACGGGCTTGTAACCAAGAATAAAGAGCAGTACGGGCACCGCCCACGTGCAAAAAGCCTGTTGGGCTTGGGGCAAAACGCGTCTTAGTTGTCATAATGGGACACTAACCTATATAAAGTCGTCTAGATAAAGACAATCACGGTAAAAAGTGGGCTTATTCTAGCAGCCTAAGTCTGCGCTGCAAATGGCACATAGTGCAGGTATTGCAGATCCCCTAAAAGTATCTGCCCAAAGGCTATCTCTTTGCGGATTGATCTCATACGGCCCAAAACCTAGCAACCAAAGCCCATTAAAGTACGCGCATCTATATTCTAGGAAAATAAACCAAGAGAATGGCGATACGCCCTTCCCTCTTTATAAACCTATTTGGCTCCCCCTCCTTCGGCCGAAAAAATCCGCAAACCATCAAAAATGAACGTTTAATGCTACGTTGAGGTGAGTTATTGACGAGAAGAATCAACCGAGAGAAGCGAAAGCCCGCCTAAATTGTCCAATAAAGTAACACTTTGAATGATGGCGTGATTAACATTAAGTCAATCCGAGCAAAAATAGCGCGACCAATGCTTTTTTCATTAAAAAGCGTTGACACTCGATCGAACCTCCCTATAATACGGCTCCACACAGCAGAGGTCGCTTAGCTCAGCTGGGAGAGCACCTCCCTTACAAGGAGGGGGTCACTGGTTCGATCCCAGTAGCGACCACCATGTGTTAAATGCAAATTTAATCATGGTATTCAAGTTGTTATATGCCCGGGTCGCTTAGCTCAGCCGGGAGAGCACCTCCCTTACAAGGAGGGGGTCACTGGTTCGATCCCAGTAGCGACCACCATATACTCCTAATTTCACTGTGTCGTCATTCTCCGGTCGCTTAGCTCAGCCGGGAGAGCACCTCCCTTACAAGGAGGGGGTCACTGGTTCGATCCCAGTAGCGACCACCATATTTTTAGAATGACATTAAAAATTTATATTGAAAGAATTCC
>NZ_JBKEDJ010000089.1:0-4349 GCF_047975355.1 Shewanella sp.
ACAAACACTTAAGAAGTGTAACTCAAACCAGCTTTCCGAATTTAATTTACTGCCTGCGTGAGATAAGACGGGTAGTGAATAACAAATTTGCTTGGTGACAATAGCATTGTGGTCCCACCTGATCCCATCCCGAACTCAGAAGTGAAACGCAATCGCGCCGATGGTAGTGTGGGGTCTCCCCATGTGAGAGTAGGTCATCGCCAAGCGCCTAATTAAACAATGAAGCCAGCTGCATAAGCTGGCTTTTTTGTCTTTGGCAGTTCTTAACCGCCACTTCCACTGTTATTTTTACTCTTGTTCAAGATCTTGCTTCATTAGTCTGCCTGCTTTGACCGATCGACCTCAGTTTGCTGCAATTCTAGGGTGAAGCGTTTACAATGTCGCTTTTGTCGCGGCAGAACATCACCATGTCTTTTCCATATTCGCTAAAGCCGTTTAATACTTTTGGCGTGGAGCAATCCTGCTTATCCTTGATTGAAGTCCATTCCAAGGCAGATCTACAATCGACCTGCTTATCCTTATATCAGTCTAAGCGACCTATGCTTGTGCTCGGTGGCGGCAGCAATATCGTATTCACCGATGATTTTAATGGCACTGTAGTGCGTGTTTCAACTAAGGGGATTTCCTGTTCTGAAGATGACACTCACTTTTACCTTGCCGTTGAGGCGGGTGAGAACTGGCATGAATTAGTTCAGTTCAGCTTAAATCAGAACATGCCAGGACTTGAGAATTTAGCGCTGATCCCTGGCACCGTTGGTGCGGCTCCGATCCAAAATATCGGTGCCTATGGCGTTGAGCTGTGCAATATTTGTGATTGGGTCGAATATCTGGATCTCGACTCTGGTAACTTGCTAAGGCTTACAGTCGATGAGTGTGAGTTTGCCTATCGGGAGTCGATATTTAAGGGTAGCTTACGCGACAAAGCTGTGATTACAGCCGTTGGTTTGCGTCTCCCTAAAGCTTGGCAACCGAAATTGGCCTATGGTCCGTTGCAATCATTTACCGCTGAGACAGTGACCCCAAAGGAGATTTTTGACCGGGTCTGTGAGGTGAGGAGCGAAAAGCTACCTAACCCAGAAGTGCTAGGGAATGCAGGCAGTTTCTTTAAGAATCCTATCGTAAGCGCGGCGACTTATATGCAGCTTGCTGCGCGTTTCCCGAGTATCGTCGGTTATGCGCAACCCAATGGAGAGGTTAAACTGGCTGCGGGTTGGTTAATCGAGCATGCGGGTCTTAAGGGTTTTGCTCTTGGTAATGCAGGCGTGCATGCGAAGCAAGCCTTAGTATTAGTTAATTTAGGCCATGCGACTGGCCAAGATATCTGTCGATTAGCATTGCATGTGATTGCGCGAGTAAATGAGGTTTTTGGTGTTAAGCTCGAAGCCGAGCCAAGAATTATGGGATTAACTGGGGAGACGAGTCTCGATGTCTGATAACTGGGTGAGAAAACGCGAAATATTGGGATTGCTGTCGAGCGAACATTTTGTCTCAGGTGAAGAATTGGCGACACAACTGGGTATTTCTCGTGCAGCGGTGAGTAAGCATGTGGATGCTTTGGAAGGCTATGGCGTGGCAATTTACAGTGTCAAAGGCCGTGGTTATAAGCTAGCGAACCCCATCTCCCTCATCGACTCAGCGCGGTTAATTCAGTCAATTGATAATCGCTGCTTTTATTTTGATGAGATCCCTAGTACTAACGGATTTATGTTGAGTCATACGGGTGAGCTTAAGAGTGGCGACTTGTGTGTGGCTGAATACCAGTCGGCAGGGCGAGGTCGTCGTGGTCGCACTTGGGTTTCTCCCTACGGACATCACCTGTATTTTTCGCAGTTTTGGTCATTCCCACAGGGGATGGCGCAGGCAATGGGCTTAAGCCTTGTAGTGGCTTGTAGTTTAGTCGAGGTATTGAAATCCTTTGGCGTTGATAATATCGGTGTGAAATGGCCAAACGATATTTACCTTAATTATAAGAAGCTTGCAGGCATTTTAATTGAGATGTCAGGTCAGGCAGACAGCGAATGCCAATTGATCATTGGTATTGGTGTCAATATGGCCATGTCAGAAGATCAAGGGAAAGGCATCGATCAGCCTTGGAGCGATTTATCCGCCTTAGCGACTATGCCGAATAAAACGGACCTCGTGATTGCGCTGCAAAAGCAACTGAAAAAAGACATTCAACTATTTGAGCGTGAAGGGCTGGCAGCATTCAGACTGCGTTGGCAAGCGGCTGATTTGTTCTATGGGAAAGAGATCCGTTTACTCATGGGAGAAAATCATGTTGATGGTATTTGCCGCGGAGTCGACGTGCAGGGCGCTGTGTTACTTGAAACCGCCGATGGCACACAAGCGTTCATCGGCGGCGAAATCAGTTTAAGACCAAGATAGATTATTTGCGTAACAATACGTGGGACATCAAGTGATCCTGGCCTTTTTGCAGGATCAGATGTGCCCGCTCTCTTGTCGGCTGGATATTGAGTTGTAAATTGGGGCCGTTGATCGTGTCCCAAATTTTAGCCGCAATTGCATTCGCCTCATCATCCGTTAGGCTGGCATAGTGATGAAAATACGACTTTTCATCACTGAAGGCGCCTTTGCGGAACTGCAAAAAGCGCTCCTGATACCACTGCTTTAATAAGTGCTCTTCGGCATCGACGTAAATGGAGAAGTCGACAAAATCGGAGACGAAGGGGCGACGTATATCTACCGGTGAATCTAAGCCGGTTTGCAGTACATTGAGCCCTTCTAGGATCAAAATATCGGGCTGAGAGACCGTTTGATGCTGGCCGCGAATACGATCGTAAGTCACGTGGGAATAGATGGGCGCATTCACATGGGCTTGCCCCGATTTTACTGCCGAAATAAATTCGACCAACATCTTCATGTCGTAACTTTCGGGAAAGCCTTTACGCTGCAACAGGCCCTTGCGCTTTAAGTCAGCCAAAGGATATAAAAAACCATCGGTAGTGACTAAATCGACCTTAGGATGCTCCGGCCAGTGGCGCAGCAAGGCTTGCAAAATACGTGCAGTGGTACTTTTACCCACGGCAACGCTGCCCGCGATGCTAATAATATAAGGACTGCTCGAGGGTTTTTGCCCGAGAAACTCATCCAAGACCAAGCCACGCTGTTGTTTCGATTTAACGATGAGATTCAGTAACCGACTGAGAGGCAAGTAAATATCGGTTACTTCAGAGAGGGAAACCTTCTCATTAATACCGCGCAAATTTTCCAAGTCTTGTTCACTCAGTGTCATTGGCACTGCGTCCCGTAAAACAGACCATTGCGCGCGCTCAAAGGCAAGATAGAGTGCTTTTTGAATTGGATTTTTTGACGTCATTGGCTTTCCTCGGCTTAGGGATCGCACAGTACACCATGACTTAAGTATCGACAATATAAAATCTATTCCCGATGCCCCGTTTATTGGTCACGCTTGAGTATTCGCAGAAAAATTGCACGACAGCCTAGATTTAAGTGTAAAAAATCATCATTTGATTGCTTTTTTTAAACAAATCGTCGATTTTTGCTTGCACTTGGGCACACATTTACCTAATATCCCGTTCCGAAATGATTTGCCGGCATAGCTCAGTTGGTAGAGCAACTGACTTGTAATCAGTAGGTCCCGAGTTCGACTCTTGGTGCCGGCACCATTTTACTGGAGGGGTTCCCGAGTGGCCAAAGGGATCAGACTGTAAATCTGACGGCTCCGCCTTCGAAGGTTCGAATCCTTCTCCCTCCACCATTTTCTAGGTAGTTAGGTAGCCTTAGTTAGGTTGCGCGGGCATCGTATAATGGTATTACTCCAGCCTTCCAAGCTGATAACGCGGGTTCGATTCCCGCTGCCCGCTCCAAATTTAGTTGCTGATATGGCTCAGTTGGTAGAGCACACCCTTGGTAAGGGTGAGGTCGGCAGTTCGAATCTGCCTATCAGCACCAGCCTTTCTGAATTAAGCTCCTATACCTAAATAATCGGTTCGATGTCATTTATATGCATCGGATTTTTTCTATATGTATGTTTTCATCACCAAGACTCTTGGATTGAGGCAATACCATGGCAAAAGCTAAATTTGAACGTAATAAGCCCCATGTTAACGTGGGCACCATCGGTCACGTTGACCATGGTAAAACCACTCTGACTGCAGCTATCTCTCACGTACTGGCTAAGACCTCCGGTGGTGAAGCTAAAGACTTCTCTCACATCGATACCGCTCCAGAAGAGCGTGAGCGCGGTATTACCATCCATACCTCTCACATCGAATACGATACACCAACTCGCCACTACGCACCCGTAGACTGCCCAGGCCACGCTGACTAGGTTAAAAACATGATCACTGGTGCTGCGCAGATGGACG
>NZ_JBKEDJ010000075.1:0-20299 GCF_047975355.1 Shewanella sp.
ACTTAGCAGTCAGTTGGCAACAACTTCATGGTTCAAATAAACAGTGGAAGAAGCGCTATGGGTATCATCGTCGGTCAATCTCAGAAACTGCCATGTACAGGGTGAAGCAACTATTAGGTGGCAGATTAAGCTTGCGAAATTATAACGGTCAGGTAGGCGAAACTTACGCGATGATAAGGACGTTGAACAAGCTCACAGGGCTAGGTATGCCTGAAACTCACTATGTAGTTTGATATTTGAACAATTATGAGGGGCTTTGTTCGCTGAGTCGATTTAAGAAACAAAGCCCCCCAGAAACATCAACACTTCCTAGCTACACAATTCGAAATGTGGTTGATAAGTTTGCACCCAACGAAGCAATTCTACCCGATTACGGGACTGGGTTTTACGGAAGATAGAGGATATATGCGCCTTAACCGTGTGCTCACTGATAAATAATCTATCGGCAATCTCCTTATTACGCGCACCGCTAGACACAAACTGAATGATGGTTCGTTCACGGGTAGTCAGCATTTGTAATACGGCAGCGTTATCGGCGGACAGCTCATTATTGTCTTCTAACTTCTGTACCATTCGGCAAAACATCTTACTTAATAGCGTTCTGTCATACCACAGTTCACCCGCGACCATTTTACGCAATCCTGTCAACATTAAGTCCATTCGTTGATCAGTAAATAACAGCCCCCGGATCCCCAGCAACATAGCCACTTCCTGATCTAAAGAATTACGTTCTACTTGGTATAGAGCAATAGGAATATGGGGAACTAAACGTGATGCCAACAAAGGAATTCCTTCATTATCCAAAGCAGCTCCTTTTTGGGATATCAGACAAAAACAGTGGTGACTATTACCTACATCTAACTCTGTAACCTGTTTAACAATCCGTGTTTTTAATCCCAGAGATTCGGCGAGTATCGCTAAATGGCAAGGGACAGTTAATTGATGTAAGAACACTAATTCATTGATGGTAATCACTTTACTCTTCTCCCTGAAAAGTACTTGCTTTGCTTTGTTTTGGCATGAGACTTAGTACAACAGCCGACAACACAGTACCAACTATGTATTACCTAGTCATTTTGACTAATTAACAACCGAATACTACCCCCCAAATGTACTAAAATTTGCAATCTACGCTAAGTAACCTTAGACAGGAACCCTAGAGTGACAAACAAATATTGTACTTACTGAAGTCTTAAAGGCGCCAATCAGATCTATGGAATCAGTTACTACTTTAGTTGATTAGATGATCAATCGAAAGTTTACACAAAAGCTAATGCGAGAATATGACAATATGAAGAATTAATATGCCCTCAGAATAGGTGCTCTGGGGCATTAACAGCACTCAATTTTGCTATCTAATTTTGCTATCTAATTTTGCTATCTATGGCCGAGCCTAGAGCCGTGCAATCTGCTTATCCTGTACACGCGATAAACTCAGCAGCGCAACAATAGCCCCTATCAAGGCTAAAAACATATCCGATTGGGTATCCCAAACGTACCCCTGAGTGCCTAAGAAGGCCTCTGCACCTTCGCCCGTCGCGGCGGCCACCCACCATTCAATCAGTTCGTAGAAGGCGCTGAAGGCCAACACAAAGCAGGTGACTAGAAAAGCACACCAAGCTCCAGGTTTAACCGCTTGATTTCGTAACATAATCTCACGAGCCAGCATGGCTGGGATAAACCCTTGAGCAAAATGCCCAACCTTGTCGTAGTTATTGCGCTCGCTGCCCATCCACTGGGCAATAGTGTCAAACAGTGGCACTTCGGCATAGGTATAGTGCGCGCCAACAAACAACACACAGCAATGCACTATCACCAAAAAATACACTAAGGGCGTCAGTGGGAAACGCTTGCGGGTAAAAAAGAGCAAAGGCACAGCCACTAATGCGGGCAAGGCTTCGAGCCACCAAGTGAAAGCATCTGCGGGTTTTATCGCCGACCATATTAAAACTGAGAGGTAAATACCGCACCAAATGATTTTGTTATTCAATGTTCCTTCCTCTTATGCGATATTGTTCTAAATCTAGAATATTAACTTTAGCCATCTAGCCCTCCACACTGAGCAAAAAAAGTGCTACTTTGGAGGGCCAAGGCTGTCAGCATATCACACTGAACCATTTCAATTAATTAGAGGGTACCCATATCATGGCGAAACATTCGCTGGACAAGGATAAGATCAAGATCCTGTTGTTGGAAGGCGTCCACCAATCTGCGGTCGATGTATTTGAACGTGCTGGATACACCAATATCGAGTATCACAAAGCCTCCTTAGGTGATGAAGCCCTGCTCGAGTCCATCAAAGATGCTCACTTTGTTGGTATTCGTTCCCGTACCCAATTAACGGCTGAGGTATTAAAGCGTGCCGAAAAACTGATTGCGATTGGTTGTTTCTGTATCGGTACTAACCAAGTGGATCTGGCGACCGCCGAATTACTCGGTATCCCGGTATTTAACGCACCATTCTCTAATACTCGCAGCGTGGCTGAACTGGTATTAGGCGAAATCATCATGCTGATGCGCGGCATTCCTGAACGTAATGCGATTGCCCACCGTGGTGGCTGGATGAAAACGGCCGCAGGCAGTTACGAAGTCCGTGGCAAAACCTTAGGTGTGATAGGTTATGGCCATATTGGTACACAGCTCGGGATCTTGGCTGAAACCTTAGGCATGCGCGTGGTGTTTTTCGATATCGAAGACAAACTGCCATTAGGCAATGCCCAGCAAATCCATTCGATGGAACAATTACTGGCACAGTCCGATGTGATCAGTTTGCACGTCCCTGAGACGGCGCAAACCAAAGATATGATTAGCACAGCCGAATTTACCGCTATGCGTAAAGGCAGCATCTTTATCAACGCCTCACGCGGTACTGTGGTTGATATCGATGCCCTGACGGTCGCCCTCAAAGAGCGTCACCTTGCTGGCGCGGCCATCGACGTATTCCCTGTCGAGCCACAATCGAATGATGATGAATTTATCAGCCCATTACGTGGTTTAGATAACGTGCTGCTCACTCCGCACGTGGGTGGCAGTACTGCCGAAGCCCAGGAAAACATCGGTATCGAAGTCGCCGGTAAGTTAGCCAAATACTCTGACAACGGTTCGACCGTGTCTGCGGTTAACTTCCCTGAAGTGTCGCTGCCAATGCACAAAGGCATTTCGCGCTTACTGCACATTCACCAAAACCGTCCTGGCGTGCTGATTAAAATCAACAAAGCCTTCTCTGAAAAGGGCATCAACATTGCCGCTCAGTACCTGCAAACCACAGCTGAAATCGGTTATGTGGTGATGGAAGTCGATACTCACCAAGCCGAAGAGGCACTGGTTGAACTTAAAGCCATTGAAGGCACACTGCGCACCCGCGTATTGTTCTAATGCTTTAAGCACTCAGCTTGAGTGAATTTATAAGGCGCACATTTCATTCAAGATATGTGCGCCTTATGCTTTTGAGCGCCGCTTAATTCCGCTACAATCTAGCCTCTTGCATCGTCTTCATTTTCAGGATCTCCGCTATGACTATTGCAGTTTCGACACCCACTTGGGATCTGGACGCCTCCATGCCTCCACTTATGCTCGCCAACCTATCCCACCTCGGCCTCATCAAAGTAGTCGGTGAACAGGGGCGCAGCTTTATCCATGGCCAAGTGACTACGGACATTAGCTCACTCGAAGCCAACCAATGGCGCTGGGGCGCACATTGCGATCCTAAGGGTAAGATGATCGCCAGCTTCCGCACCTTTGCTATCCAAGAGGCGCTGTTGATGCTGCTGCCAAGGGAGACTATCGAGGTCGATCTGCCGCAACTGCAAAAATATGCGGTGTTTAGCAAGGCAACCCTGACCAATGCGACGGCGGAGTGGACATTACTCGGCGTAGCAGGCGAACAGGCAACACAATTTGTGACCCAACACTTTGGTGAAATCACTGAAGAACTGACGCTGGTCGAACATGGCGCCATTTTAAAGGATGCGGATCGTTTTATTCTGGTGCTGCAGCCAGACGCGGCAACGGCCTTAGTGGGCGAGCACACAGTGTTTGATGCCAGCGCTTGGCAAGCCTTAGAAATTACAGCAGGATACCCTAACCTAGCGCCAGGCCATGCTAACCAATATGTGCCGCAGATGTGTAACCTACAGGCTATCAACGGCATCAGCTTTAACAAAGGCTGCTACATGGGCCAAGAAACTGTGGCTCGGATGAAATACCGTGGTGGTAACAAGCGCGCGCTCTATATTCTCCACGGCACGACTTCCTCAGACATCAATTTGGAAAGTGCTCTCGAGATCGAATTGGAAGATGGCTATCGCAAGGGCGGACAAATTATTGAGTTCGTACAGCGTGGCAATCAAGTACTGCTCACCGCAGTACTGGCAAACGATACCGAGAACGATGCCAAGCTGCGCTTTGCCGACGATGAGCAATCCAGCTTACGCATTCAAGCATTATCCTACTCGCTCGAAGATGAATAGTTTGCTGCCGTTAAGCTAAAACGAGTGTTGAATTGAAAAAGGCGCCTCAGGCGCCTTTACTTTTTAATGTTCGAGATAAGTGTCTCGAATTGCAATCACCTCGGGCAGAATTTGCTTAAATTCCTCCACAAGCTTAGGGTCGAAGTGTTTGCCTGCTTGGCTTTCGAGCAACTCGACCGTTGCCTCAATAGTCCAAGGCTCCTTGTAAGGCCGCTGAGAGGTTAACGCATCGAAAACGTCTGCAATAGCGACAATGCGCCCCTCGATGGGAATATTTTCGCCCGATAAACCATTAGGATAACCCGAACCATCCCATTTTTCGTGGTGCGTTAAGGCAATACGCCGCGCCATTTGCAGCAGTGGATCGCCATGTTCACCAATGATCTCGGCGCCAATGGCAGCATGTTGCTGCATGATTTCCCACTCTTCAGCATCGAGCTTACCCGGCTTTTTCAGCACAGCATCTGGTGTGCCAATTTTACCAATGTCATGCATAGGCGCGGCGTTGTACAACAACTCACAGAAGGTGCTGGGTAAGCCTAATTTGATTGCAAGGAGCCTCGCATAATGGCTCATGCGCACAACGTGTAGGCCCGTTTCGTTGTCTTTGTATTCGGCGGCGCGGCCTAAGCGGCGAATAATCTCAAACCGCGTCTCTTCAAGCTCTTGGGTGCGCTCTTTCACCTGTTGCTCTAGCAGGCGCTTTTGATCATACAGCGCCAGATGGGTTCGCACTCGTGCTTTTACCACAGGAGCACTGACAGGCTTAGTGATGTAATCGACCGCGCCGAGTTCAAATCCTTGAGTCTCGTCGGCTACCTCAGACAATGCAGTCACAAAAATCACCGGGATATGGCAAGTTAAAGGCTCCTGCTTAAGCAACTTACAGACTTCATAGCCATTCATACCGGGCATCATCACGTCGAGTAAAATCAGATCCGGCAAGGTTTTCGTGACAAGGGCTAATGCTCTTGGCCCATCAATCGCTACTTTAACCTTATAGTCTTCACCGAGTATGCCCACTAAAATATCAATATTTTCCGGTGTATCATCGACGACCAATATTGTTGCCTTATCCATCAACACTTTCACCTTATCCTGTGGCTTTATTTATGGCCAACTACCGCACTCAATTGACCGGTTTTCACGCTAATTCCGCAAGCACTTCATCAATCAAATCCACTGCTTCATCAAACTGGTACTGATTAATCATAGTCAGAGCTGGGCTGAGCTGCAGCCATAACTTGCTACTCACCTGAGGTTTTAATGCATCTATTTGCGCCACCGCATCAGAGTCGGCATCCTCTAAGCTTTGTCGTAATTGCTTTAAGGCAGCCACAAGCGCCTCTGGCGAGAGTTGTTCACTCGTTGATGCTTTCGGCTCTTCAAACTGCGGCTTCACCTTTTCGATGGCTTCACAAATGGATGCCACTAGCGCTTGGATTTGGTCTAACTCAGTTTGATACTCAGCATTTTCACTTAAGTGCAACTCTAGTTGCCTTGCCAAGTCCACCAGCTTACTCGAACTTAAATTGCCCGCGAGTCCCTTTAAGGTATGTGCCATACGCACTGCATCGTCGCGCTTGTCGCTGGCTATCGCCTTATTTATCAACTCAACCACATTACGTTGACTGGTCACAAAACGGTCAAATATTCGTTGATAGAGGCGCGTTGAGTTTTGAACTAACTGTAACCCCCTATCGATATCTAATTCCGGATGCTCGGGCCATTTCACCACGGACTTTGAATCCAGATTGATAGGTTTAACAGGAGTTTCAACCAATTGTCTCGGTGAGGCGCCATCGGCCGGCGGTACCTCGCCACCTAAGTATTTCAGTAGGGTTTGGTACAATAGGTTGACCTCTATCGGCTTAGCAATATGGTCATCCATCCCAGCTTTTAAACACATTTCCTTATCGCCCGCCATCGCATTAGCCGTCATCGCAATCACAGGCAACTCCTTAAGTTCTGGCCTCTTTCTAAGTGCCTTAGTGGCCTGGTAACCATCCATCACTGGCATCTGGCAATCCATCAATACCAGATCGAAACTCTGCTGTGCCAGCTTATCGAGCGCAATCTGACCATTGGTGGCAATGGATAAAATAATCCCCACTTGCTCTAAAAACTCGGTGGCCACCTCAAGGTTCATCTCATTGTCTTCCACCAAGAGGATACGTTTGTCCTTCAGTGGCCGCAGGAGCTTAGGATCTATGCTCTCACTGTTACGCCTGACTGGAAGCACCCCAGCTCGGCCAAGGGAGTTCATAATGCCGTCGAGCAATCGTGAGGCGCTGATAGGTTTACTGATATAACCCGCCAAGCCCAGTGCTTCAATTTGGCTTAAGAATTCTTGGGTGGCGTGGGCCGACACCATCAAGATCCGTGGCGCGTTTTTCACCTGCTGCTTAATCTGTTTTGCCGTTTCTATCCCATCGAGATTTGGCATTTTCCAATCGATCAATGCCACTGCATATTCTTGCTGCCTACAACGAGTCACGGCCTCTTCGCCGGAACGCACCGTATCGACCCTAAAACCCATGCTCTCTAATGTCGTGCGCATAATGTCACGGGCGGTGGCATTATCATCGGCAACCAGAATTGACATACCTTCAAGTTCCTGGGCGACCGTCAGCTTTTGACCGCTGGAAATCTGCAACTTAACGGTAAAGTAGAAGGTACTGCCGTGACCGAACTGGCTTTCAACCCCGATAGTACCGCCCATCAACTCCACTAACTGTTTACAAATCGCTAGCCCTAAGCCTGTGCCACCGTATTTGCGGGTGGTCGAGGTATCGGCCTGAGTAAAGGATTTAAACAGTTTCGCCTGCTGCTCAGCGGTTAAGCCGATACCACTGTCGCGCACACTAAAACGCAACACCACATCATCGTTTTGCTGCTCAACCAGATTGAGCGATAGCAAGACTTCGCCCCGTTCGGTAAATTTAATCGCGTTGTTCATCAGGTTAATCAGCACTTGCCCGAGGCGTAGCGAATCGCCAAACAGATGCCGAGGCACATTGGGCGCCACAGCAAACAGCAGTTCAAGCTGTTTATGAGCCGCTTTCTCGGAGAACATATCGCTGAGATCTTCGAGCATAGTATCGAGCTGGAAGGGAACCGATTCGATATCTAGCTTGCCGGCTTCAATTTTGGAGAAGTCGAGAATGTCGTTAATGATGGAGAGCAAGGACTTTGAGGCGCGCTCAATTTTCTCCACATAATTTTTCTGCTTCTTATCGAGATCGGTCTGCAAACAAAGCTGCGACATACCGATAATGGCATTCATTGGCGTGCGGATTTCGTGGGACATATTAGCGAGGAAGTCGCCCTTGGCTTTACTCGCCGCATCGGCCTCTTCCTTAGCGACTAAGAGTTCGTCAGACAGCAGTTTTAACTCTGTCATATCGACCATACTGACCACGGCCGATTCAAACCGTTTCTGGCTGTCGAAGAGTGCCGACACATTGACCGTCATCCACAGAGGCTCACCGTTGGGACGAATAAAGCTGCGCTCACCGCGATAATGATCGACTCGGCCCTCAGCCAGTTCCTTAAACTGCGCCTTAGCGATTTCTTTATCCTGCAGGCTTAAGACATCGAAAATCGATATGCCACAGAGGGACTCACGGGACTGCCCCATGTCTTCACAATATTGGTCGTTACAATCGAGGATCACCCCTTTGGCATCGACGTTCACTATACCTATGGTGGAGCCATCAAACAGCGCCTTAAAGTGCGCTTCGCTGACCGCAAGCTCTTCTTCTATGGCCTTGCGCTCAGTAATATCCATCACATAGCCATTCCAAACAATGGCACCATCGTCGCCAATATGGCCGCTAGCGCCAGCTTCCATCCAACGGATACTGCCGTTAGGGTGTCGATAACGGAACTCACGCACCCATTGCAGTTTATCCTCACTCTTACCCGCCAAGGCACGCACCACTTCGGAACGTTCTTCGTCAAAAATCCGCTCGGCGATGATATTAAAGTCTTTCAGTAACTCTTCGCGGTGTAAGCCCAACATGTGAAACGCTGCGCCGGAGAGGAAGGTAAAGGAGCGATCCGCAGGTGAAACCCAACGTAGCTGATACACGGTACAAGGGATGGATTCGGTGATATTGGTCAATTGCTGACGCGAACTCTCAAGCTCGACTAGTGCGAGTTTACTCTCGGTAATATCATCGATACTGCCGTCGAACCACAGCGGAAAGCCCTCATCGGTGTAACTGGCCTTGCCTTTTTCATGTACCCAGCGAATGCTGCCGTCACGGTGACGAATGCGATATTCCACCTCAAAGGTTTCCTGCTGCGCCAGCGCCCTATCGATATGCTGATGGCATAATTCGCGATCATCTTCCAAGATCAGCGAAGCAAAGGTACGTTGACGGTTTTCAATAAACTGGCTTGCCGCATAACCCGTAATATCGGCAATGTTGTCACTGACATATTCCATCACCCAGACTTCGCCGATACGCGTGCGGTAGACGGCGCCGGGAATGTTAGTCACTAAACCGCGGAACCTCAGTTCGCTATCACGTATTTTTTGTTCAACCGCTAATTTCTGGGTCATATCCCGAATAGACGCCGCCACTTGTCGGCGGCCTTCATTATCGGCGGGCAGAATACTCAAGGCGATTTCGGCAACAAACTCCCCACCATCGGCTTTGAGCGCCCGCACATGGCGCGCATTGGCCATGGGACGATCGCGGCCTTCTCGCAAAAATTGCAGGCGATCCCGGGCATGATTGCCGCGCATGGCCTCGGGCAAGAGCGACTCTACCTGTAGTCCCAGCATGCTGTTGGCATCATAGCCAAAGAGAATTTGGCAGCGAGTATTGCTGAACACAATCGACCCCATTTGGTCAACGATTAACATGGCCTCAGGCGCCGCTTCGAGCACGGCATTTGACCAAGCTGCGGCGGAGAACTGCTCGGTCACATCGGTAAATAACATCTCCACCGACATCAACTCCCCCGTATCCGATACTAAAGGTTGCATAAAGAGATCGAGCATACGAGGGTGGCCACCCGCATTGAGTAATTCCACTTGGTGGGAAGGAACATTTTGCCCCTTCAAGGCCAGATCTGTGTATTCCCAATTCTTTTCATTTAAGGGATTGGCGGTAAATAAACGCTGATACTTACGCTTGAGGAGCTCAGGAGACATACCCAAGACCTTAGTGACCCCTTCACTCACCTGAGCCAATTGGCCTGAGGGGTCGAGCGAGCAGTAGAAGGACTTATCGCTCATACCGTCAATCAAGCGAGCAAAGCGATTGCCACGGGAATCTAAAATCGCCTGTTCCCTTTCGGCCAGTAGCTCTGTCATTTGGTTAAAGGTTTCGCTAAGCGTCACTATCTCACTCACGGCGCCATTCGGGATCGCTAATTGTTGGGATTTCCCCTGACCGAAGGCCAAAATGCCTGACTCTAGCATTTCAAGCGGCCTCGTCAGACGTTTCGCGGCGATATAGCAGGTCAGTATCAGCAACAGAGTGAGTAAACTGAGGTTGAGCACCATGGAGGCCATATCATCCAAGAGCGCAGAAAATAGCTGCTGCTCGGGCACCATGACGATAACCCGCCACTTGAGCTTAGCCACAGAGGCGACACTGGCGAGGTATACTATGCTCTTATCATCAACAAAACGCGCTTGCCCGTTTAAGTCTTTGTCTAATAACGCCCAAAAGTCTCTGTTTCGGCTGGCATTTCTATCGAGCCATTCTGCCGACGTCACCGCGAGTACTTTCTCTTTATCACTGTGGAAAATGAACCGCCCTTGATCATCGAGCACGACTAATTGGCTCGGTGGTACGCCAAGTTGCTCAGGCAATTTATCAAGCGACAAATCGACCGTTGCCACGCCAAAATAATCATTTTCAGGGCCAAAGGGGACAGAATAAGTCACCATCAAGATGTTGCCGGCACCCTCATCAAAGTAGGCCTTAGACCAATAGCCCCCGGCCTGATTGATTGCCTTGGACCACCAATCCCATGAACCATCGGTGTAGTCATAACCTTCGGCGCCAATATCTAAGTAATGGAAACTGTCACCATCGCGGTAAACATAGGGGCAAAAGAGTTTTTTATCGGGAAAGGTATAAGGTTTAAACGCAACGGCTGAGCCGTAAAAATCGGGGTTGCGTTCGAGGCGATTGGTTAACATCTGCCTGATTTTCTCGCTATTATTCAGGCCGTCCATATTGGATAAAAAACCAATAAAATCGGCAACGCCCTGAGTATTAGTCTGCGCATGTTCAAGCAGAAGTTGTAGACGATAGGCGGAATGATGGGATTCCTGGGTGAGGGAATCGTATAGCTTGCGCTCGGCAGAAAGGTAGTTAAACCAAGCATTAATGCCATACACGGCTGCCATGATTAGAATCAATGGCAGCGCAATATGGGATAGGATCTTGCTGCGAAAGGTGCGGAGTTTACTTCTGTCCATGGCGTCGCCTCAAAGTTCTCGTCTAAATATGCTATTTTTCGAACAGCATCTATTAAAGTAAACGAAGAACGGCGCGGCGACAATCTCAAAGTTAAAATAGTGTGAAGTAATATATTGTTTTCACAACATTAATAAACAGTATCTAATGCACTCTTTGAGAGCATTCGTTCAAAGTAACTTTGAGTTTCCGCAATAATCACCTGGCGTAACCCCACAATGGCAATCAGATTCGGTATCGCCATTAAACCATTGACCGTATCGGCCAATAACCAGATCACATCTAGCTTGATAAAGGCACCCACGGCAATCAAACCTAAAAACAGCATTTGATAGGCACGCAGTCCACGCTCGCCCACTAAATAGTACCAGCAGCGCTCGCCATAGTAGTGCCAACCTAAAATTGTGGTAAACGCAAAACAGACTAAGGCGATAGTCACTAAATATTGACCAACGACCGCCGAACCGCCTAGGCTGAAGGCCGCGCTGGTCATCGCCGCACCAGCGGTATCACCGCTCCAGACACCCGTGATAATCAGTACCAGCCCCGTCATAGTGCAGATGATGATGGTGTCGAAAAAGGTGCCCGTCATACTCACTAAACCCTGCTCGACCGGCTCATTGGTTTTCGCCGCCGCGGCAGCGATAGGTGCGCTTCCCAGACCCGATTCATTAGAAAACACCCCGCGGGCAATCCCCATTTGAATCGCCTGCGCCACGGTCGCCCCTAAGAATCCGCCCGCCGCCGAAACAGGCGTAAAGGCAGACTCCACCACTAATTGCAAGGCGGGTAAAATCGATTCGGCAAAACTCACTAAAATCCATACACAAGCAAGCACATAACCTATAGACATAGCAGGAACTAACTTTTGCGCCACGTTGGAAATACGCTTCACCCCACCTAAGGTCACCGCCGCGACTAACAGGGTGAGCACCAGTGCCGTCGCCCAAGTAGGCACCTCAAAGGCAATGGTCAGGGCATCGCTAATTGCATTCACTTGAGCAAAAGTGCCAATACCGAAAAACGCCACCCCCACACCAAAGAGGGCAAATAGCTTCGCCATCCAATGCATGCCCAGACCCCGCTCGATGTAATACATGGGGCCGCCGGCGATTTGCCCGCGCGCATCCACAGTGCGGTATTTTACCGCTAACATACATTCGGCATACTTGGTCGCCATGCCAAAGAAGGCCGCCAACCACATCCAAAATAACGCACCTGGGCCGCCCATCTTGATCGCAGTTGCCACCCCGACAATGTTGCCCGTACCAATGGTGGCCGACAGTGCCGTGCACAAGGCGGCGAAGGAGGATAAATCCCCATGCCCCTTAGCGGGTTTAAACAATAGACTAAGCGCCATGGGCAGACGAAACACTTGGATAAGCCGCAAACGCAAGGTGAGATAGATACCCGTCCCCACCAGCAAGCACAGGGTAACAGGTCCCCAAACGATGCCGTTCAGGCTGCTGAGTAAAGCTTGAAAATTCATGATATTCCTCAATTATTAAACAACTAAATTAATAAAGGAGGAGGAAAAGAAATGGCTGTGACACACCGCTGTCAGCCTAAAGAAATACTACCACCCAGCCAATAAAGGCAGAGAAATAGTCCACAAAGACAAACGACAGGAACTGTGCAGTCATCCTCTCCTCTGTCCTTTTGCCTGAGCGTTTCGCAGAATGCATCCATCGACACACCTACTTTCGCCTTCGGCGCCACCAATATTGCAACCTAATGCAATAGGTAGTCTCTCCAGAGGCTCGTCCAGTAACAGTCCACGCCTTGCGGCACCTGAAAGAGTGCTTTGTTTTATAGAAATCTAAAACAAAGTTGCCTCGTCGGTGTGGGGTTAATTCCCCACTCTCCTGCTACCTTCATCCGAACGGATTGTTAAATCGATAGTCCGCTATCGATTTAACAGGGCGCACAGCATGCAACAAACACAAAAATAGCTCAAGCCCATTCGCTCACAGAATGCGAGCTAAACGCCACAGTTGCAGAAAATTTAAACAGCATAAAACCTAAGTCTGAATCCATGCAAAGTGAACCTTAAGAACCAAATAGCAGTATCTATCAGAAGATAAAATGTTTTATCTTTAGTCGGGCTAAATGTTGTCAGAGTGAAAGGATAAATGTCAGAAGTAGCCAAACTTATCCAAGTGAGTAAAAGTTTTCGCGATGGCGAGCAGCGCCATACCGTACTGCAGGCCGTCGATTTAACCTTGCATCGCGGCGAAACCATCGCACTCACGGGCCCCAGCGGCAGCGGTAAAAGCACACTGTTAAATTTGATCGCAGGCTTTGAAACGCCAGACAGCGGCCAGATAGTGCTGAATCATCAATCCACCCAAGAATGGCAAGACAAGCACTGGAGCGATTTCCGGCGTAGCCATTTAGGCGTAGTGTTTCAACAGTTTAATCTACTAACACCGCTCAATGTGAGAAACAACATAGGCTTTTCGCTAAACCTCAATGGCGCCAGTTGGGATCCTTGGTGCGATTATCTGGTCGAAAAACTAGGGCTTGCTTCGCTACTCAACAGGCAGGTCGAGGCACTGTCCGGCGGGCAACAGCAAAGGGTCGCTATCGCCAGAGCCTTAGCCCACAATCCGAGTTTATTGCTGGCCGATGAACCCACGGGCAACCTCGATGATGAGTCGGGTAAACAGGTGATGTCACTACTATGCGAACTCGCCAAAGAAAGCCAAACCAGCATACTCATGGTCACCCACAGTGAAGAATGCGCCGCCTTTATGAACAAACGCTGGCATCTTTCCCACGCCGCTGTATCTATCTCCGGTTAACTAGATGATGAGTCCTGCATTAACCCCTAAGGCAAATCACAGCCAAACCAGAAACCGCCCATGGCTGCGGATCTATTGGGTATTAAAGGTCTTTCTCGCCCATTATCGCCACGCGCCGCTGCAAGCGGGCGCGATTTTGCTTGGGCTTGCCCTCGCCGTGACTTTGCTTATCGGGGTTAAAGCCACCAATGATAATGCTATTCGCAGCTACAGTGAGGCCACGGAACTCTTGAGCCAGCGGGCCGATGTGCTCTTAAGCGCGCCCATCGGCCAAGAAACCCTCGACGAATCCGTGTATTTCAGCCTACGCCAAGCGGGCATAAGCCAAAGCCTTGCGGTTGTCAGTGGCAGAGTGGCAGGCCTGAACGGTCAGTTCTGGCAAATTGAAGGCAGCGATATCGTAGCCGCACTGACGGCAAGTCTAAGCATAAAAGAGGGACAAAAGCACAACGCCAGCACAAAACAAGAAGCCAATCCTAGGATGTCGATGGGAGCGCTGCCGCTCGCCGATTTAATGAGTGGTGAGCCGATAGTGGTTATGAGTCAGAGCCTTGCCAATAAAATCGCGCCCAATGGCCAACTCGCACTCGCGCCAGCGTCTTTTGCGCCAGACAAGCTTAAGGTCATTAGTATCGATGATAGCTGGGGACTGGGCAGTGCAATTCTGACCGATATTTCCCTCGCCCAAACGTTACTCGGGATGCAAGGCAAACTCAGCTATATCGCCCTATTCAGTGACAGGGATAAGCTCCCTGCCTTAAAGCAGCGGCTCGATACCCAAGGGATTACGCCGCTTCGCGCCAGTTACAGTCAACAGGATCAAGGCCAAGCCTTGATGGCGCTTACCCGCAGTTTTCATTTAAACCTCAATGCGATGAGCATGTTAGCCTTTGTGATCGGGCTGTTTATTGCCTATAACGGCGTGCGTTACAGCCTGATGAAACGTCAACGTCTATTAACCCAATTACTGCAACAGGGCTTAGCGCGGCGTGAAGTCATGCTTGCCCTACTTGGCGAATTACTGCTATTGGTGGTGTTGGGCTCGTTAATGGGATTTATCTTAGGATTACAGCTGAGTCACTGGTTGCAACCTATGGTTGCTATGACCTTAGAGCAGCTCTACGGCGCCCACTTGTTGCCGGGAGTTTGGCAATGGCGTTGGTTGGCCGAGGCGATAGCCCTCACTTTAGTTGCCGCGCTAGCCGCCTGTTTGCCCTTGTATTTCGACTTAACCCGCCAATCCCTCGCCCAAGGCGCTAATCGTTATCAACAAACGCAGGCCCACAACAAAACCCATGGTAGGCAGTTTATCTTAGCCTGCGGCCTGCTCGCGCTCGCCGCAATACTCATGCCCTTTAGCCAAAGCTATAACACCAGTTTGGTATTGTTGGGCATGGTCGCCGTCGCGATTCCATTGCTATTACCGCAAGTATTGCACTGGGGCGTCAGCTTGCTGTTGCCATTGACTCGCCCCGGACTTAAGCAATATCTTCTCGCCGAAACCCGCGAGCTTATTGCGCCATTGTCTCTCGCCATGATGGCGATACTGCTGGCACTAAGCGCTAATGTGTCGATGAACACCTTAGTTGGGAGCTTCGAGCAAACCTTAAGAAGCTGGTTAGAAACCCGCTTGCATGCCGATTTATACCTGCGCCCCAGCGTGAACCGCATGGCCGAAGTGCGCGATAAGTTGAGCCAAGATCCTCGCCTGAGTGGGTTGTATCAGCAATGGCAAGTGGAGGCCGAAGTATCACCCCAAGGGGCGGCGCAAACGATTCCCGTCAACCTAATTAGCCGCGATGATGCATCGATTCAACACACCAGCACGCTCAAAGAAAGCTTGCCGAATCTCTGGCAAACCTACTTCGATGGACGCTACGTGTTAGTGAGCGAACCCATGGCTATTAAGTATCAGTTGCACCTTGGCGATACAGTGGCGTTAAACGTGCTAGACAAAACCGCCAACAACCCAGTCATTATCGCGGGTATCTATTACGACCATGGCAATACCCGTAATGAGCTCATCATCAGCCATGAACTATGGCAACGGGCGCAGCTACCACTATTACCCATTAGCCTTGCGGCCAGTTTCCACTCTATTGAGCCAGAAGATCGAACCACAGCGACTCACCGCAAACTCAGCGAGACAGAGCTGGATGAATTGCAAGGGCAATTGGCCGTCACATTAGACTTAGCGCAGGCGCAAATTTACAGCCAAGCCAAGATCAAGGCTCAGGCCATTGCCATGTTTAAACGCACCTTCTCAATCACCTTAGTGCTCAATAGTTTAACTTTACTGGTGGCGGCCATAGGACTATTTAGCGCCTGCTTGATGTTGACTCAATCTAGGCAAGCGCCATTGGCGAGGCTGTATTCCCTCGGGGTGAGTCGCAATAAGCTGCGGACTATGGTGTTCAGCCAAATGCTGCTGGTCGTCGTTATCACTTGCCTGATGGCCATGCCCACGGGCGCTCTGCTCGGGTATTTACTGATAGATAAAATCACCCTGCAAGCCTTTGGCTGGACAATCAAGATGATTTGGGATTGGTTCGCCTACGGAAAAGCCATCCTCATTGCCTTAGTGACCTGCACCTTAGCCGTACTCTTACCGCTTTACTGGCAAACCCGTAGGCCCTTAATCGTCAGTTTGCAGCAGGAAACCCTATGATCTCTCGCGAACATCAAACCAAGATTTGGCGCGTTAATAAGTTAACTTCTGCAACACTGCTTAGGGCCTGCACTAGCGCACGCTTAATGCTGAGGGTCATTATTGGTGGATTACTGCTTACAAGTATAAGTGGCTGCGATAATGCGCCTTCAACTACCGAATCTCAATCCATGGGGACTTTACTTGGGCAAGCAAGCGCAGATAGCCAAAGCTTTGCTAAGGTGACACCAGGAAACAGCTTTCAATTTCCTCAGGATCACCTCGCCCACCAGGATTTTCGCCAGGAATGGTGGTATCTCACCGCCAATTTAACCACTGAGAATGGTGAGCAACTTGGCGCCCAATGGACGCAATTTAGAGTAGCGCTAAAACCTAAGCATACTGAACCGCAAAACGTAGAACCTAATCTTAAGTCCACTTGGGCGACGGAGCAGCTTTATTTTGCCCATAGCGCACTCACCTCAAGCACTTCTCACCTCGCCCATGAAAAATGGTCGCGGGCGCATCCGGCGCTAGCAGGGGTGAGCGCAGATCCCTACCAAATTAGCCTCGATAATTGGCAATGGCGCAGTCAATCGAGTGAGTTATTCCCTGCAACCTTGAGCGTTGCAACCGACGACTTTAGTTATCAACTTGAGCTTAACAGCCAAGCACCATTGCAATATCAAGGGGATAAGGGCTACAGCATTAAGAGTCGCAACGGCAAAGTGGCTTCTTACTACTACAGCCAACCCTTTATCACGATTCACGGTGAAATCACCCGTCATATCAAGATCAATGGCCGAGTGGAAAACCGCGTCGAGAAAGTCACAGGCCAAGGCTGGCTAGATAGAGAATGGAGCTCGCAGTTTTTAACCAAGAACCAGCAGGGCTGGGATTGGTTTGCCCTTAGGTTAGATGATGGCTCGGCACTGATGCTATTTCAGTTAAGGGAGCAAGCCACAGATAAGACTCAAACGCAATCGGCCTTTTACAGCGCCAGACGAATGTTTGCCGATGGCACCGGACGCAACATTAATTCTCGCGACACCCCGGATGGGATAAAAATGACGCCACTCGAGTGGCAAACCACCAGCACGGGGAAATACCCCATCCGCTGGCAAGTGCAAATCCCAAGCGAGCAAATCGACATCCGCATTTCCCCCTTAAATCCCAATAGCGCCATGGCGTTATCCACTTCCTATTGGGAAGGCCCGATTGAGCTTAAAGGCAGCCATAGCGGCATGGGTTATATGGAACTCACAGGGTATTAATATCCATAAGTTAGACTTGGGATTTACCTGATTTCCGTCTCAAATACAGCGGCTTAAAACTCCCAATCCTAATACTATCGATTGCAAATGCTTGCGAATCATCACTCAGTGATTGCATTTCGATGACAATGCCTTAGGCGCCGCTGACTTAGGGGAAGATAATGCACACCCCGCAGTCATTCTGCTAAAGCAGTGGCAATATTTATAGTTACAATCCAGACTTATGATTCACTCGCCAGCTCCCTCTCCAAAGGGATAGGGATTGTTTAAATTTCAAACTGAGAGTTAGATCACGCGCAAAACTTTGATCCCGATCGACTATCCCCGCCAATACCTCTTGTGAGGTATACCCACATTTTTTATCAGGTCTAGACTCATAGTTATCCACATTGAGTTGTAGCGATTTCTATCGAAAACAACTCAATGAATCTCAAGATAAAGGTACCGCTATGAGTCAGGAATACCATGTCACCAGTCTTGTGGTACATGCCGCCCCGAATGCCTTACAACAGGTTGAGGCCGATATTGCTGCGTTAAAAGGCTGCGATATCCACGCCGTTTCACCCGAGGGGAAGTTGGTTATCACCCTCGAAGGGGATAGCCAAAAAGCCATTCTCGACAATGTTGAAGCCATCAATGCCCTGTCCGGCGTGTTATCTGCCAGTTTGATTTACCACCAAGTAGAACCCTTAGAACAAGAGAGTGAGGAAACACTATGAGCATTAGCCGCCGCGAGTTTCTCAAGGCTAACGCAGCGGTTGCCGCTGCGACGGCCGTTGGCGTCACGCTTCCCGTGAAAATGGTCGAAGCCGCCGAGTCAGATAACATTAAGTGGGATAAAGCACCCTGCCGCTTCTGCGGTGTGGGTTGTAGCGTATTAGTCGGCACCAAAGCGGGTAAAGTGGTCGCGACTAAGGGCGATCCCGAAAGCCCAGTTAACCGTGGTTTGAACTGTATTAAAGGTTATTTCCTGTCGAAAATCATGTACGGCAAGGACAGATTAACTACGCCGCTACTGCGTATGAAGGACGGCCAATACCATAAAGAAGGCGAGTTTACCCCAGTTAGTTGGGATGTAGCCTTAGACACTATGGCCGCTAAGTGGAAACACAGCCTCGCCACTAAGGGCCCAACCTCTGTCGGTATGTTCGGCTCAGGCCAATGGACCATCTGGGAAGGTTATGCCGCCTCTAAATTGCATAAGGCTGGATTCTTAACCAACAATATCGACCCTAACGCTCGCCACTGTATGGCATCGGCCGTGGGTGGCTTTATGCGTACCTTCGGTATCGACGAGCCTATGGGCTGTTACGATGACTTAGAAGCTGCCGATCACTTTGTGCTCTGGGGCGCCAACATGGCCGAGATGCACCCAATCCTGTGGGCGCGTTTATCGGATCGCCGTCTAAGCAACAAAGATAGCCGCGTGCATGTGTTATCGACCTTCGAAAACCGCAGCTTCGACCTAGCGGACAACCCTATGGTGTTCCGCCCACAGTCAGATCTTGTGATCCTCAACTTTATCGCTAACTACATCATCCAAAACAAAGCCGTGAATACCGACTTTGTGACTAAACATACTAAATTTGCCCTCGGTGTGGATGATATCGGCTATGGTCTGCGTCCAGATCATCCGTTAGAGAAGAAAGCCAAAAACCCAGGCAATGGTAAATCCAGCCCTATCAGCTTCGAAGAATACGCTAAGTTCGTCAGCACTTATACGCTGGAATATGCGGCGAAAATGAGTGGTGTAGAGCCTGAAAAATTAGAAACCTTAGCTAAGGCCTATGCCGATCCTAAGGTAAAAGTCATGAGTCTTTGGACCATGGGGATCAACCAACACGTTCGTGGCGTGTGGGCAAACAATATGCTCTACAACATCCACTTACTCACAGGTAAAATCGCCACCCCAGGTAACAGCCCATTCTCATTAACGGGTCAACCTTCCGCCTGTGGTACCGCCCGTGAAGTCGGCACCTTCGCCCACCGCTTACCTGCGGATATGGAAGTGGCCAACGATAAACACCGCGCCATTACAGAAAAAGTGTGGCAAGTACCAGAAGGCACGATTCCGCCAAAACCGGGCTTCCATGCCGTGCTGCAAAGCCGCATGCTCAAAGACGGTAAACTCAACTGCTATTGGACTATGTGTACTAACAATATGCAGGCGGGCCCAAATATCAACGATGAAATTTATCCCGGTTTCCGTAACCCTGAAAACTTTATCGTAGTCTCAGATCCTTACCCAACCGTCACCGCCATGGCTGCTGACTTAATTCTACCCACCGCTATGTGGGTAGAGAAAGAAGGTGCCTACGGTAACGCCGAACGCCGTACCCATATGTGGCATCAACAGGTCAAAGCGCCTGAGGGAGCTAAGTCGGATCTATGGCAATTAGTCGAGTTTTCAAAACGCTTTAAAGTGTCTGAAGTGTGGCCCGCTGAGCTTATCGCGAAACAGCCAGAATACGCTGACAAGACGCTCTATGAAGTGCTGTTTGCCAACGGCGTCATCAACAAGTTCCCGACCACAGATTGTAAAGCCGAGTTAAACGACGAAAGCGAGCACTTTGGCTTCTATCTACAGAAAGGCATTTTCGAAGAATATGCCGCCTTTGGTCGCGGCCATGGCCATGACTTAGCCGACTTTGACCGTTAC
>NZ_JBKEDJ010000045.1:0-115520 GCF_047975355.1 Shewanella sp.
GGGATTAGCGGCAGTTTAACACTCAAGCCGCTGGCTGACTAATAAAGAACTTGGCAACCTTGCGCGAAGTAAGACTCAGTGCCTGTCAGTATTCATCTTGATTTTACAGGCACTTATACGGCTTAAAGTACAATAGCTTTATCGCGATTGTTTATCCGCGCAGCTTATCCCAAGAGTTGAGCGCCAATCACGGCCACTCCGCAGAGCATAGCTAACAGTAAACCGAGCTTCCCCCCCGCGACGCGGTAACCCTGAGGCAGGTTGGACCTATCGCGCGTTTGTCTTTGCACCCACACCATGGCAACGGGTAAAAAAATCGCGAGGATCACGAGGGCGATCGCCGCATAACCGAGGGCGGTTATAAATCCCTGCGGGTAAAAGAGGGCAAAACCCAGAGGTGGCACGAAGGTAATGGCGGCGGTGATACTGCGACCCGTGGCATTATCCTGTTGCCTTAAGTTAGCCGCCATAAAGTCAAACAGACCTAAGCTCACCCCTAAAAAGGAGGTGGCCAGCGCCAGATCGGCAAACACACTGATCGCTGAGCTTAAGTATTGGCTGTGCAGAACGCTGGCTAACTGATTGATAAAGCCTGAAAGACTCTGATTTGTCATCAGTTGGCTTTGGCTGAGCACGCCTTGGCTGCCCAGTTGCCAAAGCAGGTAAATCAGCAGCGGTAATGCCGAGCCGAGCAACATGATTTTGCGAAGGCTGTTAACCTCAACGCCTAAGTAGCGCACTACAGATGGAATCGAACCATGAAAACCAAACGAGGTAAAAATCACTGGGATGGCCGACACAATAAGCCCTTGTTCCAGCGGCAATTCGAGTAAATGTGTGCCTTCCACCTGCGGGAGTAATAACGCCAGCATCAAGATCAACGCAATGATTTTTAAGCTAAAGAGAAGGCGGTTAATTAAATCGACGCAGTGGGTACCTAAACCCACAATCGTACCAATCAAGAGGGTAAATAAGATGGCGCCTGCCTGTGGCGGCAGCGCTAACCCTAACCAAGTGCTGAGCTTTTGATTGACTTGCTCCCCGCCGCCTGCGATGTAGGCGGCGCACAGGGCGTAGAGTAAAAACATTAACGCGATACTGGCAACCACTTGGCCCTTAGCGCCCAAAAGCGTGCGGGCTAATTGGTTGAGGCTGGCATCATTCGGGGCAAATTGGTGAATTTCGACCATAAGTAGGGCGGTGAAGGCCATCAATGCCCAGAGGATTAGCATAATCATGCTCGATACACCAAAGCCGAGTCCTGCTGAGGCGATGGGGAGTGCGAGCATGCCCGCGCCGATGGTGGTGCCTGCAATTAGTAGCAAACTGCCGAAAAATTTATTTTGTGTCATAACTGTACGCTCAAACGTCTTTATTAATGGCTCAACTGTGTCAGATGAGTGCTTTATTGAGGAGCTGTGCAGAGTGGCGCGTGAAACTGGGGTCTAAAAGGTACCTGGGTGTACCTGTATTGTGATCGTGGCGCAATCTGCGGATCGTTGGGGATATGGCCACAATGGAAGGTCAGGCGAGTGTGCCTATCTATGCCATTGCGGCTACAGATAGGGATAATAAGCTGTGGTAATACGCATAACACTCGCCTTTGCTTGGGGTTAATTTGGCACTTAATGACATCTAGTGACTTGATCACATCTAATGGCTTGGCCACATCACATAACTAAGGCAATTCGCCCTGTTGTTAAATTTGTCTTAAATGTTAATAAGTTGCGTTAATGCCTCGGTGCGGGTTCGAGGACGCTGGCTACGATAGGCTGTTAAAATGTACTTGTCAACCATTACAACAGTATTTTGCTGATTTTTTGTCAGGAGACAAGTGTACAATTTGTGTGACGTTGTGTGGTTTATAGGTCAGGTTAAGGATTACAAAACAGACTGTAGAAGCGGGGTTTTGGTTGGCTAAAGCACACAAATAGACAAGCAAATAGACACGTAAAAAGCATCTAAATAGGGCTGAATGGAGAGTACTCTGCCGCAGAACCAAAGGAATGCGGCAGAGAGGTACTGCGATGTTTGAAAACGGACTACTTTTGCTGCGCCTTTTGATGGCGGGCGAGCAAATTGGCGTTGATATCACTTAAGCTTAGTGATTGATCTTCAAGCAAGACTAATAAGTGATACACCAGATCCGATGCCTCGTTAATCAGCTCTTCTTTATCGTGAGTCGCAGCGGCCAAGGCGGTTTCTAATCCTTCTTCACCGACTTTTTGGGCGATGCGTTTGGTGCCACGGGCAAAAAGGGAAGCGGTGTAGCTCGACTCTGGGTTTTGCCCCTTACGTGAAGCAATCAGCTCGGCCAGATTATTTAAAAACGGGTGAGCATTGCCATCGAGCCAGCAGCTTTCAGTGCCTTTATGGCAGGTTGGGCCATTGGGCAACACCTGTACCAGCAAGCTGTCGTTATCACAGTCTTTATCAATGGCGACCAATTTTAGGGTATGGCCCGAGGTTTCGCCCTTGGTCCATAAACGTTGCTTAGAGCGGCTAAAAAACGTCACATCACCGGTCGTCAGCGTGTGCTGCAGCGCGGCTTTATCCATAAATCCGAGCATTAACACCTTGCCCGAGAGGTGATTTTGAATAACCGCAGGGATAAGCCCCTGTTGTTTTTCCCAGTCGAGACTATTGACTAGTTCTGTGTTTACTGGGCCTTGGCAATAGCTTGAAGTGGTTCCAGTTGTCATATCTGCATACCTTATTATTTCTATCAATCGCTACTGATGTTGAGTTACTGGCGAATGGCGATGCCTTCGGCCGCTAAATACTGTTTTAACTCGCCGATATTGATAATGGCCTTATGGAACACGCTGGCCGCCAGCGCAGCATCCACCTTAGCCTCGATAAACACATCGCGAAAATGCGCCATAGTGCCAGCACCGCCCGAGGCGATTAAGGGCACGTCGCACAGCTGGCGTACTAGGCTTAACTGTTTGATATCATAGCCACCGCGTACACCATCTTGGTTCATCACGTTGAGCACGATTTCGCCGCAGCCGCGTTTTTGTACTTCTTCAACCCAATCCTGAGTGTACCAAGGGGTTTCTTTGGTGGCGGCTTCATCGCCGGTAAATTGCTTCACCTTATAACTATCGCTTGCCGCATCATAAAAAGAGTCGATGCCGATAACGATGCATTGACGGCCAAATTCATCCTGCAGACGCGAGATTAAACTGGGATCACTGAGGGCGGGTGAGTTGACCGAAATCTTATCCGCGCCAAAGGCCAATAACTCACGGGCTTGGGCAATGGTTTTAATGCCGCCGGCGACGCAGAAGGGGATATCGATTTGCTCCGCCACTCGGCTTACCCAAGACTTATCGACTACTCGGTCGTGGGCACTGGCGGTGATATCGTAAAACACCAGTTCGTCGGCGCCCTCTGCGGCGTAACGCGCCGCGAGAGGCACTATGTCGCCCACAATTTCATGGTTACGAAACTGTACGCCCTTGACCACGCAACCATCTTTCACATCTAAACAGGGGACTATTCGTTTGGCCAGCATTGGATTGCCTCCGCCACATTAAACTGATTGATAAGTAAAGCTTTACCGATAATGATGTCCGCGGCGCCACTGTCTCTGACGGCGGCAACATCCTCAAGGGTGGCAATGCCGCCCGAGGCTTGCCAAGCGATATGGGGATAGCGACTGGATAGCTCGCGGTAGAGTTCGGTATTAGCGCCCGTGAGGGTGCCATCGCGGCTGATGTCAGTCACCAGCGCATGTTTAAGTCCCACTTGGCTAAAGTCTTCGACGATAGATTCTAGACTCTTACCGCCACCGCTTTGCCAGCCAGAAACCGCAACGATTTTCTCGCCGCTCTGATTGATATTGACATCCAGTGCGAGGCAAATAGCCTCGCTGCCAAACTTGTTAAACCAGCCTTTGACTAACTCGGGCTCTTTGACGGCGAGCGAGCCTATCACCACGCGTTTAACCCCAAGGGATAATAACTCTGCGACTTGCTCTTCAGTGCGGATCCCGCCGCCCACTTGAATATTGGCGCTTAACCCCGCTGTCAGCTTAGCAATCAAAGCCGTTTGGCGTTTAGCAGGTTCTTTGGCGCCAGTTAAATCTACAATATGCAGCCAGCTTGCCCCTTGGTCTTGGTAGGATTGCAACTGGGCCAGCGGACTTAAATCGAAGGTGGTCTGCTGCCCATAATCCCCTTGGTAGAGCCTAACTACCTGGCCATCAATTAAATCAATTGCTGGAATAATCATCTGTTGTCCTTAAATTCTTTTTGGTGCATTTGCTGCCGCATTTTATTGCTGAATGTTATGGCTCAAAAATGCGGGTTCATCCCAAACACAATAAGCGATTGCATTTACTGCATTTTTAAAAAGTTACCTAGGATTTGTGCACCCACGGCGGCACTCTTCTCGGGGTGAAATTGCACGCCCATAAAGTTGTCTTTACCGATGGCGGCGCTAAAGTCCTCACCATAACGGCATTGTGCCAAGGTGTAGTCGCTTAATGGCGCGCGGTAGCTGTGCACAAAATACACGTAACTGCCGGCCGCCACGCCGGCAAACAGCGGATGAACCTGAGACGGATTGCTAAAGGTCAGTTGGTTCCAGCCCATGTGCGGTAGAGGTAAACCTTCGGCCTTCAGTATTTGACGGTCTAGCTCGTCAATCTCGGTTGGAATAATGCCTAAGCACTTACAGTCTAAAGTTTGGCAATCCAGCGCTTGGCCGCCGCGTTCTTTAGAGAGCAGCGTGAGCATTTGCATTCCTAAGCAGACGCCCAGCACGGGTTGAGTTAACCCTTGAATTAATTCGACTAAGGTTTTTTCAGATAATGAAGCCATCGCGGCGCCAGCGCTGCCGACACCTGGCAGTACCACACGTTTGGCGGCTTTAATGCTGGCCTTGCCATCGGTGACTAACACCTTAGCGCCGAGGCGCTCAAAGGCGAAACGGACCGAGCTTAAGTTGGCGCAACCTGTGTCTATGATGACAACATCAAATTCATCTATGTTTGCTGACATTGGGTTTTCCTATTGATGGGTCAGTGGGGAAGTGGCTTGTCGCCGCATTTCCTAAACTGCCCCTCGTTAAAATCATCAGGCTTTGTATTATTCGCTAATCAATCTGCATTAGGTCATTACACACCTAACTCAGGTTGAGTGCGCTGTTAGAGCACGCCTTTACTCGATGGTAAGACATCACCTTCAACTTTGACTGCCTGACGCAGCGCGCGGCCAAGCACTTTAAATAGCGCTTCGACCTTGTGGTGATCGTTGTCTCCTTCGGCGGCCACATGCAGGGTGCAGCGTAGGCCATCGGCAAAGGAGCGGAAAAAGTGCGGCACCATTTCGGTGGCCATTTCACCGACTTTTTCCCGTTCAAATTGGGCGGCGAATTTAATAAAAGGCCTGCCGGAAAGATCCAGTAAGCATTCGCCCTTGGCCTCATCCATCGGCAAACTAAAACCAAAGCGGGCGATACCGCGTTTATCGCCAAGGGCTTGGCGCAGTGCATCCCCAATCGCCAATGCCGTGTCTTCAACGCTGTGGTGATCGTCTATCTCAAGATCGCCATCGACATTCACCTCCATTTTGAAGTTTCCGTGGGTGGCGATTTGATCCAGCATATGGTCGAAGAAACCAATGCCGGTGTTGATGGCGCCTTTGCTGGCATTGTCGAGATCGACAGTCACTCGAATATCGGTTTCCTTGGTGGTGCGTACCACAGTCGCGGTGCGGCCCTTGTTGAGTAAGGCATCGGCAATGGCGTCCCAACCTAGGCTGCCACGTTGATATTGAAAGCTTTTTATCCCCATGGCATTGCCCAGTTCCACATCTGTATGTCTGTCACCAATCACGGCGGACTGGGTAAAATCGATGGTGCCTTGGGTCAAAAAGTCTTTTACCAGCCCTAGTTTAGGTTTACGGCAGCTGCAGTTTTCATCGTTAAAGTGCGGGCAGATGAGTACATCTTCAAATTTAACCCCTTGGCTAGAAAGGATTTGCATCATCATATTGTGCGGCGCATCGAAATCTTCCTGCGGGAAGGAAGGGGTACCGAGTCCGTCCTGATTGCTAACCATCACCAAACGAAACCCGGCTTTTTGCAGGCGCAGCAAGGCGGGGATCACTTGGGGCTCGAAGACCAGTTTAGCAAGGCTATCGACTTGTTTGTCGGTGATGGGCTCTTCAATCAAGGTGCCATCACGGTCGATAAAGAGTATTTTCTGGGCGACATTAGGAGTAAATACTGGGTTCATGCTGCTACCTTTCAATTCAGTTTGTTATCTTTATAAAATCAGTTTATTAGGCAAATGCTGCGACAAGACTTTCGCTAAATGCTCAAAGCTTTTGCGATTCAAATAGCGACACTAAGCGGTCGGTGTCAGCCTGAGAGCTGAAGCTAAAACGAATGGCTTTAGCCAGCCTTGGGTCCTTATAGGCCCGCGCGACAATGCCATTATCGATAAGTAGCTGTGCCACTTTGGCCACGTCGTCAAATTCGGCGAGCACATAGTTGCCATTGGGTGTTAGTACGGCGCCGCCCCATTGCTCGCAGTACAAATTCAGCGCCGACGCGAGTCGCTCTCCCTGCGCATTGAGCTCTTTGACTTGGGTTTTCATCCGCGCAATTCCAGCCGGTGACAGTGCTTGCACGGCCACTTCACTCACGGGCAGTGGCACGGGATAGGGTGCAATCACCCGCATGATGATTTCGATAATCCCTTCATTGGCGAGCAAAAAGCCGCAGCGGGCGCCTGCTAAGGCAAAGGCCTTTGAAAGGGTGCGTAGCACCACAAGGTTTGGGTAAGACTCGAGTAAATCGGCGACGCTATATTCTGGGCAAAACTCGATATAAGCCTCATCGACAACAACAATGGCGTCGGGCAGGGCTTGGATAGCTTGCTCTATGCGCGCCTTGTCAATCACAGTGCCGGTTGGGTTATTGGGATTGCAGATAAACACTAATTTAGCGCCGCGCGCGGCCGTCGCAAAGTCGGCTGGGAGACCGTACTCCGCCGTTAAGCTTAATGCCTTAACGCCCACATTAAAGGTTTGCGCGCTAATGGCGTACATGCCGTAAGTGGGCCCAAAGGTCGCAATGAAGTCGATGCCTGGGACACAAAAAGCACGGATCAGCAGTTCGATGGCCTCATCGGCGCCGCGACTGGCGACAATCTTGCTCTCTGCTACACCACTATATTGGCTGTAGGCATTGATCAACGCGGGCGGTTGGCACTCGGGGTAACGATTTAACTTAGATAAATCGAGTTCGGCAACCGCCACATTATTGAAGGGCGATTCGTTAGCGTTGATCCAAATATCCCCTCGACCACCCAGCCTGCGAGCACTTTGGTAGGGCGTTAACTCGAGCAGTTCGGGCCGCGCAAGACGTGTAGCAAGGGTTGTCGGCTCGAGGCTTGTGGTATCGAGAGTATTGTTATCGAGAGTATTGCTGGCGCAATTGGCGCTCGGAATGTTTGTCACAGGCACATTGCTCGTCGGTGCTGGGCTCGTTGGTGCTTGGCTAGTTGGCACTTGGCTCATCCTATTCATCCTAAGTCTTGCTATGGCGTTAATTAAGCGTACTGTTGATTGCGTTACTTATTTTCATCAGTCCTTAAGACTGGCTAAGCGTATCGCGACCGCATTTTTATGGGCATCGAGTAACTCATTGCTGGCAAGGGTCATCACCGCTTGTCCGAGTCCGAGCAGGCCCTTGGCACTGAGCTCTTGCACCGTAAAGCGGCGGCTAAAGTCTGCTAAGGAGAGGCTAGATACCGCGCGGCTATAACCGTAAGTCGGCAATACATGGTTAGTTCCACTGGCGTAATCTCCGACGGATTCAGGTGTATAGGCGCCTAAAAACACTGAGCCTGCGGCACGAATATGATTTAGCACATCCCGTGGGAAGCGGGTTTGAATAATTAAGTGTTCGGGCCCATAGCGATTCGAAACGAGCGCCGCTTCTAGCATATCTTTGACCAAAATGGTGCGGCTGCCTTTTAGTGCGGTCGCGGCAATCTCTTGGCGCGGCAGGGCGGCCAGTTGTGACGCGAGCGCTTGATTGACTGCCTGTGCTAATGGCTCCGAATCCGTGACTAAAATGACCTGCGAATCTGGGCCATGCTCCGCTTGCGAGAGTAAGTCTGCGGCAATAAACTGCGCATTGGCATCGCTATCGGCAATCACCAACACCTCGGAAGGCCCCGCTGGCATATCGATAGACACAGTGCAGCGACCGTCCTGCGAGACTAAGCGCTTGGCCTCGGTGACATAACGATTACCCGGACCAAAAATTTTATCGACGCTGGGAATCGTTTCAGTACCAAAAGCTAGTGCGGCAATGGCTTGCGCACCGCCAACTTGATAAATTTCGGTGATCCCACAGGCGTTTGCCGCATACACAATGGCATCGTTAATCGGCGGCGGACTCACCAATACGCGTTTTTCGCAGCCGGCAATTTTTGCTGGCAGGGCCAACATCATCACGGTCGAAATGAGGGGCGCGCTGCCGCCGGGAATATATAAACCGACTTTTTCAATCGGTTCGCTACGAAGCTCGCAGCGAACACCCGCTTGGGTTTCAATGTCTATGGGGCGAAATTGCTGCGCGCTGTGGAACACATCAATATTAGCCATCGCTTGGGCAATGGCGGCTTTAAGTTCTGCCGAGACTCGTGCGCTGGCGGCGCTAATCTCGCTTTCACTTAAGCGCAGACTGTCGATATTGGCGCTATTAAAGCCATCAAACTTTTGATTAAACTCTTTCAGCGCCGCATCGCCACGGCTAGCCACAGCATCGACAATCGCCCGAACACTTTGTTCTAAGCCGCTGTCACCGATTAAAGGCGAGCGTTGGAGCGCATCTTTTTGTTCATCGGCGGATAACGCTGCCCAAGTCAAAATATCCATAGATCACCCCATCATTTTTTCAATTGGCATTACGAGGATAGAGCTGGCGCCGAGTGCGGTGAGCTCTTCCATAGTGTCCCAGAATAAATCTTCGGTACTGACGGCGTGGATGGCCACTCGATTAGTATCGTCGTTTAATGGCAGCACAGTGGGGTTTTCGGCGCCGGGCAGCAGTGCGACAATTTGATCTAAGGTTTCTGTGGGCGCGTGTAGCAAAATATACTTACTTTCACGGGCGCGGATCACGCCGTTTACGCGGGATAAAATTCTGTCGATTAGCGCTTGTTTGCTTGGCGTTTGAGTTTGGGTCGATTGGATAACACAGGCCATGGAGCGGTAGATGACTTCGGTCTCGTATAAACCGTTGGCCTCAAGGGTGGCACCGGTGGAGACTAAGTCACAAATGCCATCGGCAAGCCCTGCACGCGGCGCGACTTCAACCGAGCCTTTCAACATACAGTCGCGATAACTTATGCCTTTTTGTTGCATAAAACGGCGCAGCAGATTGGGGTAGGAGGTGGCAATTCTCAAGCCTTCTAAGGATGAGGCATCAGCATAGCTAAATTCGCTTGGCACGGCTAACGACAGGCGGCAGGCCCCAAAATCCAGTTGGCGTAACTTCACAAATTCGGCGGGTTTATTTAAGGTTTGACGCTCAATTTGCTCTTCTTCGAGTACGTTCTCACCAATAATGCCTAAATCGACCACGCCATCCATCACCAGTCCTGGAATATCATCGTCACGCACTCTGAGTAAATCGATGGGCATGTTGTCTGCGTGTGCGATAAGGCGTTGTTCATTAATGGAAAACTTAACGCCGCAGCTCTTGAGTAATTGCTGAGAGTCGGTGGATAAACGGCCAGATTTTTGGATGGCGATGCGTAAACGGTTTGATTCAGTCATAGTCTTGTCTCGCTCAAAGTTAACAAATTCAAAATGATATTCTTTTGTCGCATGGTTTAACTGGTTTCTATGTCTTGCCGGTATTTATCTAGCTAACATATTGAAATTACATACTAAACATGGGTTAAGTTGTAAGTTAAAAAGCCTAAAAGCAAAAACCCCCGGAATTCCTTCCAGGGGTTAGTGATCATCTTTGAATCAGTCCGCCAGAAGGATACAGTCCTCCGGCAGTGAGCGTCCGAAGGCTACCGCATATGGTGGTGATGATGGTGGATAGCGTTCAGTAATGGGCTCATATGACTCTCTATACTCTGTATTCTGTTGAATTCGGTGTTGATGGATACTTATCCATCGAACGTTTTTTTAAGCTAACCGCTTTCTGTGCCGTTTGCAACAGCTAATTTTAACTAAATAAGAATATTTATGCGCTTTATGAAAATGTTTCATCTTGATGGTCGCAGAAGGTAAATCAACCGATTGCAAGAGGGGACTACTTGAGGTTTGCTAGGATGGGCGCAAAGCCAACTCTGCTTTTAGAACCTTTCGGCAGCTAGAATAGCGGCAAGGATGGCAGATTTTGGCTAGCAGCATCCTCTGGACTGGCGAGTGCGGATGAGTGTCAGTCACAGCGCTAATGCCGAATTAGTGCTGTGACATCCTTTTTATTGTGCTAAATATTCTCCAAACAGATGTTCAACTGTCTGTTGGCAATATTTATCTTCGCCACGCCAATATTCGGCAAATACCCAGTCATTTTTGCCTTTGCGTTGTCTATCGAAACAACGAGGTTTTAAGACTCCCAGACTGGCTAATATCTCGATTAATATTTGTCGCTCAGCTTTACTCGATTTAATTACACTCGCTAATCTTTTCTCCAGTGAGCTGGGATAATCGCTCGGCTCAGACGTTTCGATAATCGTTAATATTGCTCTAAAACAGGCAATATCTTCTGACGTTGGTTCTGGAATATCGGCATTGATAAATTGGCTTAAATCAAAATAGGTATACAAAATATCCCCATGGCGAACGCCGCCCCATTTAATGCGCTCGAAATTGAATACGTTAATATCCATCTCGTTATAGGATTCACTTCCTCGGATGCCATATTGACTGTCTCGGCAAATGCCACAGGTATAGGAGTGTGCCGTTGGTTTGCCATCCGTATAGGAAGTGCCTGAAATGACGGGCGCATATTGGTGTGATGGGATTTTTTTTGCGATCGCATAGGATGCAAGGGATGAGCGCCAATCCAATCCCCGAGAGGTTAGACTGCTTAAAAATCCTTTTGTTACTTGTGCTTGCGAAATGCCTTTTACTAGCGTCGTGATGGCAAGGATGCATTCATCGTGGGAGATAGTTAAAGGATCAAACATTAATCCTTTCGATTTGGCGTAGTTGAAGTCGGACTCGGAGAGACTTCTATTTTTTGCGTCAATCCAACCATTCTTCCAATAGGTGGAGAATAAAATCCTTTTTGCTTTTTTATCCATATCTGATTCTTTTTTATCTTTTAACAATTGGGTTTAATTTATCTTAAAAAATCTCAATTAAAGCGGTTAACACTCTACATTTATATAAGCATCGTTTTGATAGTAATAACTGACAGCATGAATTAAGTCATGCAAGCTGGCATTTGGCCGCTGTTGCACTAAGTTAGCATTGATGCTTTGTAAATCCGCAATGCTCAAAACGTATTGATAGCCTTGGGTTTGTGGAAAGAGAGGCTCATCCTGTTGGTCGCGTTCTTCTTCAAGCTCATCGTCAATGATTAACACCGACATTGTTGGACTTAATGGTTGATCTAGGGCTTTATACACATCCAAGTGCCACGAAAAAGAACCGAGTTGGGATAATAGGGTTTCCAAGGTTAATGTTAATCGCATGAAATATCCTTTTAGCGAGCATCATTTATATCATCAACACGAGTTAATTAAGGCGAGTTAATTAAACCGACAGAATTAGGCTTAAGGCCTCAACAGACTTAGCATTAATTCGGTTAACGCAAACGATGAGAAAATAAACAGTAAATTAATCAAGGCCCGCATAATCCAAGGCAATACACCGTAGGACAGACCATATTTATTTGAGGCAATTACGATAACTCCCATGATGCCAAACCAAGGTGTAAAAAAGAACATGGCTTGCCATTTAACCAGAGCTACGGCGAGATCATGTAGCGCACCACTGACCAAAAAGGTGAACAAGACGGCAAGCCATATGGGCAGAAACTGACTGAGAGGGCGCATGACATTACGAGATAAATAATATCCCCAAATCGGATTCCAATAATGCCAAAAAATAGGGAATGACTTAGCGCCAAGAGCGCGGGATAGCATATTCCTCATCGAGTGATTGGCACCGAGCGGAACACCATTTCGCTTTTTCACATATTGTGACAAAGATAATGTCGTTTGCATGGTTAACCTCTATGCTCCACGCTTACCCTCATAGTGAGTGGTCTGCAGTCTGTTTTGCCGTCTAAAGTATACGGTTATCAATATTGATTACAGCACTGCATCAGGCAAGCAGTAAGTTATGCTGTTATCTGCCATAGCATAACAGGTTTGGTCACTCTTTTCGGGGGACGGCCTAATGAAGATACCTGGGGTGCCATTAACACGAATAAGCTGCGATTGATTATCCTGTCTCATAAAAATGGTTCCTCCATTTTCGAGCGAGACATCAACTAGGTATTCGCTCATATTGGCGCAAATCGCAATTTCACAGGATTCAGAACGCGCTTTATCCCCATCAATAACGAGGCATTGCGAAGTCACTTCATCACAACCAGCCCATGAAGCGTGGCTAAAAGCCAACAATAGTAAAAAACCAGAAGGGTATTTCATCGAATCATCCTGTCGCGTTATAAACGTTCATCCGTGGCTGATGAGCGCCAATCTATTAAAGCGTATTGTCGACTGGCCGCCAAACTTCGCAATATTCTCGCATATAACTATGTTCGTGTTGAATTCGGCGCAGGACTGAAACTATTGGTATTATTAGGCGGGCTTAATTACACTGCGGCGACGGAATCAGGCTCTTTAACGCTTGCTGACAAATTTACCAAGATTTAGCCATCTCTGAACCGTATTATTTAACCCTATTAAAGGACCTTGCTCGCCCTTGAATCACACCCGACGCCCAGCTATGCGGCAAGCCAAACTTCAGCAATCCAATCAGCAGTCGAGTGACGCTCAAGGTCCGATGAGCCGATTGGCGAGTGAAGTGTTGCGTGCTTTTGCCAGTGATGGCGTGCTCGCTAAGCATATTCAAGGGTTTAGTGCGCGTCAGAGTCAGGTTGAAATGGCGCAAATCATCGGTGACGCGATTGCCAGCAAGGGCAATGCATTGATTGAAGCGGGCACTGGGGTCGGTAAAACCTTCGCGTATTTAATTCCTGCCATCTTAAGTGGCAAGCAAGTGATCGTGAGCACGGGCAGTAAAAACCTGCAGGAGCAATTGTTTCTAAAGGATTTACCCGCATTGACATCTATGCTTGGGATTACGCCCAAGCTTGCGCTATTGAAAGGTCGCAATAATTATTTATGCCAGCATCGGCTCGATAGGCAGATGCAGGAGGCCAGCCATATTGAGGCGCGATTATTGGATGATTTACTGAAAATCAACCAATGGGCGGGCATGAGTAAGGATGGTGATATCGGTGGCTTAACTTCTGTTGCCGAAAACTCTCCCGCGCTTCCCCTAGTTGTCAGTACCAAAGAGACCTGTCTTGGGCAGCGCTGCGAATTTTATGATGCTTGTTTTACCCGCAAGGCCCGCAGCCGAGCCATGGACGCCAAAATCATTGTGGTGAATCATCACTTATTCTTTGCCGACAGCGTGTTAAAGGATACGGGCTTTGCAGAGCTATTACCCGATCCCGATGTCGTGGTCTTCGATGAGGCGCATTTGTTACCAGACATCTGCGTCAGTTACTTTGGGCAGCAATCCTCGAGTCGCACCATCGATGATTATCTGCAAAAGTTATTGCAGATTTATCAAACTGAGCTCAGCGATACGGGGCAGATTGCTCAATTCTGTCAGCGCTGTTTAGCCAAGTTAAGTGATTGGCATAACGCGTTATTTTCGAGCGGCGAGTCGGATTGGCGGCTGCAGCTTGGCAATAAATCCATCGCCTTAGCCTCATGGGATTTATTGGCTGAATTAACCGCACTGCAAAAGTTGTTACTTGTGCACGTGGGGCGCAGTGAATTATTGGATGATATTGCGGTAAAGTTGACTGAGCTTAACCATAAACTCAATCAATTTTTTAATTGCGATAACCCGCAGGCGGCGTACAGCGTTGAGTTTGGTAGCCGTTTTGTCATGCTACGTATGTCTCCCATCAATATTGCCCGCGAGTGCCAGCAGCTATTTGTGGCCAATACTAGCTGGATTTTTACTTCGGCGACCTTACAAGTGAACCGCAGCCTAGGACATTTTGCTCAGGAGCTTGGAATAAGCGATGCTAAAGCGCATATTTTAGACAGTCCCTTTGATTATCCGCGTCAGGCCTTATTTTGTGTGCCGAGGCAACTGGGGAATGTGGCAAATCAGCAGCAGGCACTTAAGCAGTTAGTCGATGTGTGTGTGAAAGCGATTGAGGCGGCGCAGGGGCGAACCTTTATTCTGTTTACCAGCCATAAAATGCTTGAGCAAACCGCGCTGGCATTACGGACTCGAACTCAATATCCACTGTTAGTACAAGGGCAAGCGGGTAAGCAGAGTTTACTGACCAAGTTTCGCCAACTGGGGAATGCGGTGTTACTCGGCACCAGTAGTTTTTGGGAAGGGGTAGACGTGCGCGGTAAGTTATTAAGCTGCGTGATTATCGATAAGTTGCCCTTTGTCTCGCCCGATGAGCCACTTTACCGTGCTCGCGCCGACAATATCAGCCGTCAGGGGGGCGATCCTTTTACTCAAGTGTCGTTACCGCAGGCAATTATTGCGCTCAAACAAGGGGTTGGACGTTTGATCCGTGACGAAAAGGACTGCGGCGTACTCATTCTCTGTGATAATCGGATTGTGAATCGCGCCTACGGACAGGCGTTTTTAAACTCCCTGCCGCCGATGTCCCGCACCCGAGATTTAGACCAAGCCCTGCAATTTTTAAGGAAAATCCCTTAATACAAATAATGAGTTGGAACAGAAACTCATTATTTGTATATCTTAGCTGGAGAACGGACGTGTTTAATTGGTTAAAGGGCTTAGTCTCCAAAGACCTGTTGATTGAGCTAAGTGAAACTAAGGTTGTGATAAAAGTGTTTGGTGAGCGTACTTGTATCGAATATGAACCTGTGCTCGCCCTCGTCGATGAGCCGACTCAGACGCGGATCAAGGCTATTGGTCGTGAGGCTGCTGTAATGTCAGGCGAGGGCGTTCGCCTTGTGAATCCTTTTTCCCATCCTCGGATGTTTGTTGCAAGCTTTGAACTCGCCGAAAAGCTGCTTCAATATGGCATTTCGCAACTTCATTCATCAGGATTTAGAGCGGCGCCACGGGTCATTGTGCATCAGTTGGAAAAGACCGAAGGTGGCTTAACCGATATTGAAGATAGGGTACTGCGTGAACTTGCTCTGGGCGCAGGTGCAAGGGAGGTGGTGATTTATCTCGGCCCGAGGATCAATACTACATTTGAACATTATGAAGCCATTAAACGTGCGCAACATAAAAAATAGGAAGGGATAAACACTATCCCTTCTACTTAACCTAAACTTAGACTTTTTGATAATTAGACTTTTAGTCCAACCATCAGTTGATCTAGCTGTCCCGCAGTTGCCTGCAGTTCATCACACCCCGACACCGATTGGTTCGCCGATTGTTCAACATCGTGGGATTGATCCCTAATTTCCATCAAATTCGTGGCGATTTCGTTAGCCACGGCCGATTGTTCTTCGGCAGACGTCGCTATCAGTACGCTCATTTCGAACACTCGGCTGCTGTGGTGGGCAATCGACTCGAGATCTTTACCCGTTTGCAGCACATGTTGTTTGCCTTCGCTCGCTTGGCTCACGGTGCGCGACATCACTTGAGTGAGATTGCGGGTTCCCAGTTGCAATGATTCGATCATCGACTTGATTTCAACCGTTGCTGCTTGGGTGCGACCAGCTAGGGTTCTAACCTCATCGGCTACTACCGCAAAGCCTCGGCCCTGTTCGCCAGCACGCGCCGCTTCAATCGCAGCATTGAGGGCGAGTAGGTTGGTTTGTTGTGAAATCGCATTAATGGTTGAAACCACCTCGTCAATTTTACTGGCGTTGTCGTTGAGGATGTTCACCGCATCCGAGGCGGCAGAAATTTCATCCGACAGCACATCAATAGCGCTCACTGTGGTTTCAATATCTTTAGAGCCCGCGCTGACTTGTTGATTGGCCTCTTGGGTTTCGGCGGAGGATTGCTCGGCGTTGCGCGCCACTTCTTTAACTGCGGCGGTCATTTCTTCCATCGCGGTGGCTAAGGAATCGAGGTGCTGACGTTGATTGACCGCAAGGGCTTGGCCTTGCTGCGCCGTGCTTCTAAATGATGAAACCACTTCGCGGATTTTGCTGGTGGATTCAGCAATTTGCTTCACTAGGGTATGTTGACGCTCGACCAAGGTGTCGATACTAATCGCTAAAATGCTGAACTCATCTTTCACTTCGAAGAAGTTTAATCGACCGGTTAAATCCCCCGAAGCCGCGCGTTTAAGCGCCATCACAGTGGTGTAGAGCGCGCCGCCCACGAAGGTGGAGATGTAGTAACTAAAGAGGAAGAGTACGAATAACAGTACCCCCATCACGCTATAGACCAAAATATTATCGTCGGCTAAAAGTGCATTAAGCTGACGATCATCTACGGGAATAATGGTTAACATATTTTGATCGTTAACCGAGCTTATGGCTCTATTGGGAGAACCCTTAGTATCGATACCGCCACCACTACGGGCAATGGTTTGTGCGCGGCTATCGGCATCAGAAACCGTGACAATTTGAACATTCTTTATGCCTTGGCTCAACAGATTCGGTAGATTTTGGCGTTCTTGCTCGGGCAAGTTGTTATACACCTGCGCCGCGAGTTGATTGATTTTCTGCGATGAGTCCTGAATGCCGTTCAAATGGCTTTCGAGCAAGGTATCCCTAAACTGAGTATTTAAAAATAGCGCTAATCCCACAATCATAAACATGGGAACTAGGGCGAGAATTGCAAATTTGGTTTTTAAGGTCATGTGGATAAGATATTGATCTATCCAGCGAAATTTAACTTCTTTCATTAGCGCCTCGATAAATTGGGCTGTGACCAAATGGATATCGGTCGATTTGCCATAGACTTTATGCTTTTCTGCTTAGTAAGCTGTTGCTTGTATTATTGTTGTCCAATTGCGGCATTTTTGTTTGTTTTGCTGCAATTTTGGCAAGGTACAAACGCAAGTTTACAGTTTGGATACATTTGTAGCTAGTGGTGGCAGATGAGGAACTGTTTGCTGTAAAAATCAACAATCCTGATTTTTCGCTATCGAACTCGCGGCATTTGTTGGGGTAACACATGAATTTGCATGATAAAAACCCCGAATAAACCCTAGTAATATGTCGCTCGCTCGCGTAAAATTTCTCTCCTTTTATTTCGTTATAGCTAGCAAAGCGTCTGGCATTAACGCCCGATAACCTGAGCACCCAAATAGCCTGAAAGTTTGGCGCCCATAGCACTTGTTTATCAAGCGCGACTATGCAGTGGAAGAGAAAATGCAGCAGTTAACTGAGATCGTAGAACAAGCCTTAGTCATTATTGACCAGGCCAGTGATCTAAAAGCACTGGATGATATCCGTGTCGATTACCTGGGTAAGAAGGGTAAGATCACCGACATGATGAAAATGATGGGCAGCTTAAGTCCTGAAGAAAAACCCGCTTTTGGTCAGGCGGTCAATGATGCGAAACAGGCGATTCAACAGAAATTAACTGAGCGCATCGACGGCCTGAAAAGTGCAGAACTGGAAGCTAAATTAATCGCCGAAAAGATTGATGTAACGCTACCAGGCCGCACTATCGAAATAGGTGGTTTACACCCAGTGACGCGCACTATTGAGCGTATCGAAACCTTTTTTGGGGAATTAGGGTTTTCGGTAAAACAAGGGCCAGAAATCGAAGATGACTTCCATAACTTCGACGCCTTGAATATCTCTGAGCACCACCCAGCGCGTGCAGACCACGATACGTTTTACTTTAATCCTAAGCTGATGCTGCGTACCCAAACCTCGGGCGTGCAGATCCGTACTATGGAAACTGAAAAGCCGCCACTGCGGATTATTTCTCCGGGTCGTGTTTATCGTAATGACTACGACCAAACCCACACGCCAATGTTCCACCAAGTGGAAGGTTTGCTGGTGGATGAGCACGTGAACTTTGCCGAGTTAAAAGGCGTGTTGCATGACTTCCTGCGTAACTTCTTCGAGGAAGATTTGCAGGTGCGTTTCCGTCCTTCTTATTTCCCATTCACTGAGCCTTCAGCCGAAGTGGATGTGATGGGTAAAAACGGCAAATGGTTAGAAGTGTTAGGCTGCGGTATGGTGCACCCAAATGTACTGCGTAGCGTTGGCATCGATCCAGAAAAATACTCTGGTTTTGCTTTTGGTATGGGCGTTGAGCGTTTAACTATGCTGCGTTACGGCGTAAACGATCTACGTGCGTTTTTCGAAAACGACCTGCGTTTCCTGAAGCAATTTAAATAACGGAGCTGTATAGCATGAAATTTAGCGAATCTTGGCTTCGTGAGTGGGTCAATCCTGCCGTTAGCCGTGAAGCATTATCCCACCAGATCACAATGGCTGGCCTCGAAGTTGATGGCGTTGATGCCGTGGCCGCCGAGTTTAGCGGTGTTGTGATTGGTGAAGTGGTCGAATGTGGCCAGCACCCAGATGCAGATAAACTGCGCGTGACCAAAGTCAGTGTCGGCAGTGGTGAACTTATCGATATCGTTTGCGGCGCACCTAACTGCCGCCAAGGTCTACGCGTTGCCGTTGCTATGGTTGGCGCTGTATTGCCAGGCGATTTTAAAATTAAGAAGGCTAAGCTGCGTGGTATGCCGTCTGAAGGCATGTTGTGTTCATACAGCGAGCTGGGCATCGACATCGACAGCGATGGCATTATTGAACTGCCATTAGATGCGCCATTAGGCACGGATTTACGTGAGTATCTCCAGCTTGATGATGCTGTGATTGAAGTGGATTTAACCGCTAACCGTGCCGACTGTTTAGGTATGGTGGGTCTGGCCCGTGAAGTCGGCGTGTTAAACCGTGCTGCTGTGACTGAGCCACAATGGCAAGCCGTTACGCCAACGATTGATGCCAAAGTGGCTATCAATGTGAAGGAAACCGCAGCGTGCCCACGCTACTTAGGTCGTGTGGTGAAGAATGTGAACGTGAAAGCGGCTACGCCTCTATGGATGCAGGAAAAACTGCGCCGTAGCGGTATCCGTTCTATCGATCCTATCGTCGATATCACTAACTTCGTGTTAGTTGAATTCGGCCAACCTATGCACGCCTTCGACCTTGCCAAACTCTCTGGCGATATCCAAGTGCGTTTAGGCAATGGCGAAGAGAAAATCACCCTGCTCGATGGCAGCGAAGTGACCATTCCAAGCGACACTTTAGTGATTGCCGACGATGCCCGTCCATTAGCACTTGCTGGCGTATTTGGTGGCGAATATTCGGGTGTGAGTGACACCACGCAAGACATTCTGCTGGAATGTGCTTTCTTCGCACCGTTAGCGATTATGGGTAAATCACGCCGTTTAGGTCTGCATACCGATTCTTCACACCGTTTTGAACGTGGTGTTGACCCTGAGGTGCAGCACAAGGTTATGGACCGTGCGACTCGCTTAGTGCTGGATATTTGCGGCGGTGAAGCGGGTCCTGTAGTTGAAGCCAAATCTGACGCTGACTTACCAAAGCCTGCGCAAATCCTATTGCGTCGCAGCAAGTTAGATAAAATTCTGGGTCACCATGTTCCTGATAGCGACGTGGTTGAAATCCTCGAACGTTTAGGTTTTGGCGTTGTTGCAGGTGAGGGTAGCTGGCAGATCACAACCGCCACTTACCGCTTCGATATGGCGATTGAAGAAGACTTAATCGAAGAAGTGGCCCGTATCTACGGCTACAACAACATTCCAAACGTTGCGCCTGTGGCGTCACTGCGGATGTCAGATCATAAAGAGACCGACTTAAGCCTCAAGCGTGTACGTTCGCTGTTAGTGGCCCGTGGTTTCCAGGAAGCTGTGACTTACAGTTTCGTCGATCCTAAGCTGCAAAATCTGGTTCACCCAGGTGAGCAAGCCATGGTGTTACCGAACCCAATTTCCAGCGAAATGTCGGCCATGCGTTTGTCGATGTTCACAGGATTATTGACTGCGGTTGGCTACAACCAAAGTCGTCAACAGGGTCGTGTGAGACTTTTTGAAACTGGCCTGCGCTTTGTTCCTGATATTAATGCAGAATCAGGTGTAAGACAGCAAGCTATGCTCGGTTGCGTCATAACTGGCCTTCAAAATGACGAACATTGGGCTATGGAATCGAAAACTGTTGATTTTTTCGACCTTAAAGGCGATTTAGAAGCAATTATCGGCTTGACAGTTTCCGCATCAGAATTTAGCTTTAGAGTAGCGACGCATTCTGCTCTTCATCCAGGGCAATGTGCTGAAATATTGAGAAATGATCGAGTGATCGGTCATATAGGTGCTATCCATCCTAGTTTGGAGAAGCCTTTTGGACTCAATGGTAAAACCATCGTATTTGAGTTGGAATTGGATGCATTATTGCATACCAGTTTACCGCTAGCCCAAGCTGTATCTAAGTTCCCGGCTAATCGTCGTGACATCGCTGTAGTAGTAGATGAAACTGTATCTGCAGGTGATGTAATGAAGTTGATAAGAAAAGTTGGCGAAAATCAGTTGGTTGGCGTAAACTTGTTCGATGTATACTTAGGTAAAGGTGTTGAGCCCGGCAAGAAGAGCTTGGCGATAGCACTTACATTACAAGACACTACTCGTACACTTGAGGAAAAAGAGATCGCTGAGACAGTTGAATCAGTTGTTTCTGCCCTGAAGACCGAGTTCAACGCATCGTTGAGGGATTAAAGTATGGCACTTACCAAAGCCGAAATGGCAGAACATCTTTTTGAAACACTAGGTATTAACAAGCGTGTCGCCAAAGAGATGGTTGAGTCGTTTTTTGAAGAAATTCGAGGCGCACTTGAAAGTGGTGAGCAGGTCAAGTTATCTGGCTTTGGCAACTTTGACCTTAGGGATAAGAATCAAAGACCGGGAAGGAACCCAAAAACAGGCGAGGATATCCCGATTTCCGCTCGCCGTGTCGTGACCTTCCGTCCCGGCCAGAAACTGAAAACTCGCGTAGAAGCAGCTAACGCGGGCAAGTAATTTCTTTAAGTTTGATAGGAAAGCCACTCCTTCGTGAGTGGCTTTCCTATTTTCTTCCTTTGGTAGTTCAGTCTTTTACTGTCTGAGGTGATTTCTTTGTCAAGACAGCCCAAACATTTTGACCGACGTTTTCAACTGGTCTTATTGCACCCTAAATATTGGGTCACTTGGTTGGCGATCGGCCTATTAGTGATTTTTGGGATCATGCCCGCATGGCTGCGTGATCCTATTGCCAAAACCTTGGCTAAACTGGTGGCACCTATTGCGAAAAAGCCGATTGGCATTGCCAGAGCTAACTTAAGGGCTTGCTTCCCTGAAAAATCCGCTGCAGAGATTGAAGCCTTAATTAACGATAACGTACAAAACTTCGTATTAGTGCTGTTATCGCAAGGTGAGCTGTTGGTACGCTCCAAGGCGCATTTACGCCGCCGCGTGAATCTGATGGGCTTTGAGCACGTACAAGCTGCACAGGCGGTAGGGCAACCTGTGATATTTATCATGCCCCATGTATGGCCCATCGATTATGCGGGACTGAGGCTAAACCTCGAGCTGCCCATGGTCACTATGGCAAAAGCCCATAAAAACGCGTTATTTAACTGGTTCAATAACCGAGTACGCAGTAGTGGCGGTGGCCACGTTTATATGCGAGAGGCTGGCATTCGTGCCTTATTGGCCGAGCTTAAGCGGAACAATAGCTTTTTCTATCTGCCTGATGAGGATTTAGGCCCAGACCAAAGCGTGTTTACGCCGTTTTTAGGCACAGTGAAAGCCACTTTACCCGTGGTAGGTAGGTTAGCGCAGGCGGGTAATGCGCAAGTTTTGCCGGTGAAAATTGGTTATAATCAAGCTTTACACCAATTTGATTTGACTGTGATGCCTGCCATTGCCGCCGACGATATGGTCGGTAAAGAAAACGAAGCGCTGGCGCTGAATAAAGCGGTTGAACAAGTGATCCTCGCTTATCCTGAGCAGTATATGTGGTTCTTAAGACTGCTTAAGACTCGACCCGAAGGGCAAGCCTCGATTTATCAGTAAGCGTTTATCCGCTTATTGTTCACCTAAATGAAATGGGCTTTAAGTGGAATACTTAAAGCCCATTTTTTATGACGAGTGAGTGCTTGGGAAGATGCTCACAATCGCTCAGGCTCGTCCTCTTGTTCCATTTCAAGCTGCATTAGCAGCATATCCTCGCCGTCCAATACCCGCGTGTGGTAACTTTTACAAGCAGGACAGATGATAGAGCGCTCGTCGAGCTCTGACTCTTGGTGACAGTCTAAACAGCTAATAACTAAGGGTTGCAGCGTCATACGAAGTTCTGCATCACGGCAGATCCCATCGAGTTTGAAGGTCTCAAAGGCGGTCTTGAGCAGAGGGGGTTCGACACCGCTCATGACCCCGAGTTTGATATCGACGCGAGTGATTTTGTTGGCTCGATTGGTCTTAGCGTGTTGCTCGCATTGTTCAATCAAGGCACTGACGATGGAATATTCGTGCATTAACAAATCCTTGGCAGCAGTTCACCCTGGGGCAAGTCTAAGTAACGCTTGGTATTCCACGGAGTTCTTAAGATCACTTTTCCCGGCAATTCGTCGCTGACGGTACCGATAATGGCCGCCTGCTCACAGTGACCAAAGCGTTGCATAATCTCCAAGGCACCGAGTGCGATATCGTTGGGTACGGCCAAGATAAAGGTGCCTTCATTGGCTAAATCCATTGCCTCAAAGCCATAGAGTTCGCATAAGCCTTTGACTTCATCGCAAACCGGGATGCTGGCTTCATTGACGGTAATTCCGACATTGGCAGCTGTTGCCCATTCATTTAACACGGCGGATAGTCCGCCACGGGTGGCATCACGCATTGCATGAATAGGAATATTCGCCGCAATAAGCTGCTCAACCACGGGCCAGAGGGTGGCACAATCGCTTTGCAGAGCTGATTCAAGAGTTAAGCCTTCACGCGCCATTAAAATTGCTGCGCCATGGCAGCCCACATCGCGGGAGACAATAATGGCATCCCCCGGCGCGACATTCGCCGCCGAGATATTCGGACGTAAAATCCGTCCAACGCCTGAGGTATTGATAAACAAACCATCGGCACAGCCCTTAGGCACGACTTTCGTATCGCCACAGACAATTCTGGCGCCGCTTTGTTTTAGCTCCTTGGCCATACTGCGCACAATAGTGGTTAACTGATTGAGTGAAAAACCTTCTTCGATAATCACACTACAACTTAAATACTGTGGCTCGGCGCCCATCATGGCTAAGTCATTCACAGTGCCGGCTATTGCCAACTTGCCGATGTCGCCACCGGCAAAAAACAGCGGCGATACGGTAAAGGAGTCTGTGGTGAAGGCTGTAGCACCTTGCAGATCAAGTTTTGCCGCGTCTTCTTCGCTACGCAGGATGGGGTTATCGAACTCGGCAAAAAACAGTTCACGAATGAGTTTATTCATCTCTTTGCCACCACCACCGTGGCTGAGTTGAATCGCTTTATCTTTGGTTTGGAAATCAGCCATGGTGTGGCTCCTTGCTATCTATGCCTTGATAGCGGTAATACGCATTACACGCGCCTTCGGAGCTGACCATACAGCTACCGAGAGGGGTTTCGGGATTGCAGCCGCGGCCAAAGACTTTACAGTCCTTAGGCTTGGCGAGCCCGCGAAGAATATCGCCGCATTGGCAAGCCTTATGATCGTCAATCTCTTTGACGGGTAATCTGTCCTTAAAATGCAGCTCAGCATCCCTGTGGGCGTATTCGGGTTTTAACTCAAGCGCCGAGTTAGGAATTGGCCCAAGCCCGCGCCAACGAAATTGCGGCCGAGTCTGGAAAAATTGATTAACCTTGGCTTGAGCGGCAAGATTGCCTTCCTCGGACACGGCGCGGCTGTATTGGATTTCTAACCGCGCCGTCCCTGCGGCCTTTTGCCTCACTATGCGCAGGATGGACTCCATCACATCCACAGGTTCAAAACCAGATACCACCACAGGTGTGCCATATTGCTCGACGGCGGGGCGATAAATTTTGGCGCCACTGATCACGCTGACGTGCGCAGGGCCAATAAAGGCATTCACCCTTGCTTTAGGGTCTTGCATTACCGCATCAATCGCGGGTGGGACTAAGACGTGATTGATATGAAATAACAAATTCGCCAGCTTTTCCTGCTCGGCCAGTTGTAGCAACACCGCGGTCATTGGGGTGGAGGTTTCAAAGCCAATGGCGAAAAACACTACGGTTTTATCGGGATTGTCGCGGGCGATTTTGAGTGTATCTAAAGGGTCATAGATAGGGCGAATATCACAGCCTTTGGCCCTGAAACTGGCAAGTGAGCCCTGGGAGCCGGGCACGCGGATCATATCCCCTAAGGTCACTAAAATCACATTCTCTTGCTGGGCGAGCAATGCGGCTTGGTCAATTCGCTCTTTAGGCATTACACACACAGGGCAGCCGGGACCGTGGATAAACTCGATATTTTCCGGCAGTAAATCCAACAAGCCGTATTTCATGATGGTATGGGTGTGGCCGCCACAAACCTCCATGATGTTGATAGGCTCTTTGAGCGTGCGGGCACATTTGGCGATATCCTCGGCAAACGAGGCTATGGTGTCGGGATCGCGAAAGCCTTGATAAAGTTGTTTTAGGTCAAGCATCTTCAGTCCTTGCGCAGTTTTGGTTGTTATTTGTTATCACTTATACTGCGGTGATTACTTAATGCATGGTCTCACTTTCAAGTTTTGAGACTATCTCTTTATATAATTCAAGGCTTTGCTCCGCATCGTTACGATCAATTTTATTCATCACAAAACCGATATGGATAAGCACATAGTCACCAATGGCTAAGGGCTCGGTCATTAAATGGCTGCTGACATCACGCCTGACGCCTAAGGTATCGACGGTGACAGATTGACGCTCGTTATCGACAGCCACCACTTGGGAAGGAATAGACAGGCACATTATTGTGGCTCTCCTGCAGCGTGGCGAAGGTTGCTGTTAAGCCATGCAACGACGGCGCGCATGGAATCGCCATCCTTGATGGAGACTTCCTGAATCTTCGTGTCAGGATTAAGCTTTTTAAGTTGGGCCTTAGCCTCGTCGACATTGAAGTCGAAGTAGGGCAAGAGGTCGCATTTTGTGATGAGCACCAGATCGGCGCGGCGAAACATGACGGGATATTTCTCAATCTTATCATCGCCTTCGGGCACCGAGAGTAATACGATATTTTTATGGGTGCCGACATCGTAACTGGCGGGACAGACGAGGTTTCCCACGTTTTCGACAAAGCAAATATCTAAGCCTTCGAGTGGCAAATGATGCAAAGCGCCGTGCACCATGAATGCGTCGAGGTGGCAGGCACTGCCGGTTTGAATTTGATGGGCCTGAATGCCTTTAGCTATCAAACGGTCGGCATCGCGGGAGGTTTCTAAATCGCCTTCAATCACAGCGTAGTTGAGCTGTGTGTATTCTTTCAAGTGCTCAAGTAGAGTGGTTTTACCGCTGCCTGGGCTACTCATTAAATTGAAGGCGGTGATATTGTGCGCCTCAAAATGCGCGCGGTTATGGGCGGCTTCAACATCGTTTTTATCGAGAATTTTGTGGATCACCGACAAGGTTTTTTTATCGTTAAGCTGAGGATTGGTGTGCAATTCCTGATGGTGATGGCCGTGATCGTGGGAATGGCGGGGTAGTGAGCAGCCACAGTCTTTACACATCTTATATCTCTCCTTGTCCTAGGCTGAGGAGCCTCTCTCGGAGGTGCTTGCCTGACAATATGTTGATGCTATCGAATAGGGTTAATTTGATTACGCTAATGTTAAGTGTGATATAAATCTGCAGCGGATTCTTTGATATTCGTCAGGTTATTAGGACGTATTGTCCTCAAGGGATGAGATTTTGTTTATTTCACTAATATGCTTTATTCGAACTCAATATTTGCCCTTTGATGTATTCCATACCAAAGCTGACCAAGGGCGATACCGCCATCGTTGACGGGGATCTGTTTATTGGGCAGCACTGTACTGCCTTGCTGCTGCAGTTTACTGAGGCAATATTCGAGCAGATATTGGTTTTGAAAGACTCCGCCGCACAGCACCACGGGCAGCGATGGGTAGTGCGCGGCATAACCACAAATCGCATCACCCAAACTATGTAAAAAAGCGCGGGCGATCCGCTCTTGCCGCTGTGCTGTGAGCGGCGCTTCGGTTATGAGTGTAATTATTTGTTTAAAGAGTTGGCTACTGCACCAGATATGCGCTTTGTGCGCCGAATTTCCATTTGATACATTCGCCATCTCGAAAGGTAAATCGAGTAAAAGCGCAGGCAGTTGTTGTGCATCGGCTCGTTTTGCCGCCGCTTCAATTAACATGCCCGCTTGGCCTTCAAATTGGGTAGTATCGATAAAACCTAAGGCGCAGGCGAGGGCATCGAATAAACGTCCCACCGATGAGCTTTTAATTCCATGGCCGTTTTGCCAGATCCGATGAAGATTGCTTAAGGTGATAGGGCTTAAGGTTTCGAGAATTGGCAACTTCAAAGCCTGTACCGCTTCTAAACTCATCTTCTGAAACAGCAGCGCCAGCAATAATCGCACCGGCTGCTTAATCGCCTGCTCACCTCCGAGCAAGGGAATGGCCTCGAAATGGGCGAGACGCTCGGCGCCGCTAAGCGTCGTGAGTAAGACTTCGCCGCCCCAGAGGCTACCATCGTCACCCAGGCCTGTGCCATCGAAACTAAAACCTAAGACCGAGTCTTGGTATTGATTGATGGCCATCACGCTCAGCACATGTGCATGGTGATGCTGTACGCTTAAGACATTAATTTTATTGCTAGTATTATGATTATTTTTTGTATTGTTATTTTGACTTTGTTCCTCTGCCCAGCGTGAGGGAGCATAGTCTGGGTGCTTGTCATGCACAATCAGCTCGGGGCTAAAATGGTATAGGCGCGTAAAGGTAGCCAAGGTGCGCTCGAAGTACTGCTCGGCGTTGACACTAAAAAGATCACCTATGTGAGGGCTTAAAAATACATTCGAACCAAAGCCTAGGGCGATCGCATTTTTTTGTTGGGCGCCCACGGCAAGTATGGGTTTGGTTAGCGGCGCGGCTAACGGAAAGCTTAATGGTGCATACCCCCGAGCCAAGCGCAGCACTTGTTGCTGAGGCGGGTTGTCTTTGGGGTGAATAAGTTGCACGACACTGTCATCACAGCCGTTGAGGATGGGGCGATTGTGATCGACTATCGCATCTACCACATGCCCTAGTTGGCTGATAAGTTCATCGCAGTTTGTGATAATCGGCTCGCCCGACAGATTTGCGCTAGTCGCTACCAGCGGACCATTAAATAGTCCGAGCAGTAGATGGTGCAGTGGTGTGTAGGGCAAGAAGATGCCAAGCTTTGGAATATTGGGCGCAATCTCAGGGCTAAGGTTGTGCTTAGCTAGGGCTCTCATCAGCACAATTGGCCGCTCCTGAGAGCTTAAGGTTTGCCACTCCGCCTCTGTGCCCGTAACGTAGCGTTTCGCCATTTCAATGCTTGGCATCATCACCGCCAGAGGCTTGGCTTTACGTTGCTTGCGTTGCCTAAGTAGGCTCACAGACTGGGTATTTGTGGCATCACAGATTAAGTGAAAGCCGCCAAGGCCCTTAACCGCCAGAATTTGCCCTTGGGCCAGTCTTTTCGCTGCAGCTGACAATACCGCAAGGCTGATATCTTGCGAAGCAGACAAGGAGTTAGGTGCAAGTAACTCGCCCTGAGGTGTTTTTAAACTGAGCTTAGGACCACATTTGGGGCAACTCACGGGCTGGGCGTGGTATCTACGATTAAGGGGATCTTGATAAGCCTTGGCGCAGTCGGGACACATGGCGAAATCGGCCATGGCCGTATGTTGGCGATCGTAGGGTAAGGCATTGATAATAGTGTATCTTGGGCCGCAATTCGTGCAATTGGTAAAGGCATAGCCAAAGTGGCGATCCTCTGGATTGTGCATATCGTTGAGACAATCCTGACAGGTGCTCTTATCGGCCGATACTGCGACGAGTGCCTCTTGGCGATTATCCTCTGTGCCATCACTTTGACTATCACTTTGAAGAATATCGAAGCATGTCTCTTCAGGCTTTAGTGTTAATGGACTCAGGCTTATCTGGTCAATGCGCGCCAGTGGTGGTGGATTGGTTGTTAACTCGTGAACAAAGATATCCAACTGAGTGACGGGACCTTGCAGTTCAATCAGCACGCCTTTGGCATTATTGAGCACAGTACCTGTTAATTTAAGCTCGCTTGCCCAGCGGTAAACGAAGGGACGAAAGCCCACACCTTGCACTATGCCAGTAATATGCAGTTGGCGGCGCTCAATTACGCCTGTTTGAGTGACGGGTGAGGCGGCTGTTCTCAATCTTGGCCTTCTTTGTTTATCTGGCGGCATCTACATGGAAGATAAAATATTTTATCCTCCATGCGTTAGCATTATCTGATTATAATGCGCTGATGTTAGTCGGTTTTATCACTGGGCGTTCAATTGACGTTGTTTAACATAGAGCGCCCCTACGGCTAAGTTATCTCCCTCTAAATCGAGGCTGCGATTGACCACTAGTGGGAAGTTTTTCCCTAGTCGCAAGCTTATACGCCTGCAAAGGGTTTCATTGGCTAACTCATTACCTGCAAAGGCAATGTTGTGCACGCCGATATTTAAGTCTATGTGTTCAAGCCAATTGGCGAGGTAATCGGCGAGGGAGTCCTGCATCGCAAAGGCCAGCTGACTTGGATCGCTGTGTCCCGCAACGCGAAAACTGAGCAGTGTGCCAAGGGTTTTACACCAATTGAGGCTACGGTGGGCTTCACCTTTGGTGAGAGGGTAATCGATACGTGGCGCATTGGCTCCATGGTAACGCATGGCCGCGGCCAGTAGCGCATCGCTCAAATATTCTTGTGTCTGGGTTTCTTCCTGTGGATTTAGGCCAATCAAAATCGCGGCAATTGCCCACAGACTCTGGAGATTATCGCGTCTGCCATGGAGTTTGAGGCTCAGCAGTTTTAAGTAGTCGTCTGGGAACAGGCTCTTAAATTTTTGCGCGACGGCCTTTTGCGGGCTGCTGTCGAGTTTGTGAAAAATATCATAGCCATTGTCAGGCAGCTCGGGCAGGGCAAAAAACAGCGAAGTTTCGCCCTTATTATCACAGGTGACGATTTGCCCCGTATGCTCTTGGCTTAAGTAAATCACTGCCGCATGCTTGGCCTGCTTGTGGGTAGTAAATTTGCCATTGAGCAGCGCCGCGAAAAGGGCGGCATCGGCAAGGGTATGATCTTCTTCGTCAGTCTCGTAAACGGTTTGGCTCTCGAGTGAGGACAGCGGTTGCACTGTGAGCAAACCCTGATGTGAACGGGTTTTCTTATGGGCTTGCCAATTCGTCTTAAAGCCTAAAAAACGAATATCTTCCCTTAAGGGCTCTGGCGCATGGAAGTGTTTAATCGCTTGAGATTGTTGTGTATTACCTAGCGTTTGGCTCGATAGCTGTGCCCACGCGCCATCTATCCAAGCTAACGCAGGCCTGTGGTGTTGCCCCTCAAGATAAACCCAATCTATGCCTTTTTGCCTGAGGATTTCACTCAGGACTAACACCACACGGCTGTAGCCAAAACAGATATCGTAGAGCGGTGCGGGTAGTTTTTGATGATCTTGGGTTGGCCTGACGCAAATCAGCGGTTTTTCGATACTGGATAAGGCGAAAACTTGATGGTCTTTCAGACAAAAGTGCGCATTAAGCGTATTAGGGTTACAAATAAGCAGCTGAGGTCTCATCCCCGTAGGATTGGCAAAGGGCTCTAGGCTTAATTGCACCCCTTCGCTGCTTAAATCAAGCGTACCATGGTTGATAAGCATGGTGACCATGGCCTTAAGATCGGAAAGCGTTAGCGCCTTTTGTGCATCCGTTAAGCGCATTTCACCGTGACAGCATGCGCAGGCTAAATCGAGCTTGCCAAATTGAGCCGCCTGATTATCGCCAAAAAGGGGATAACATTGCTGGCAAAAGGCCGCGACAGATTGATCAGCTTGTGTCGCTTCTGTAGGCACAACCTCCAATAATGTCCGCTGGCCTTGTGGCTCATCGATCACTTTAATGCCTGAATCGACGAGCCAAACGGAAATTAAAAAGTCGGCAGCGATAGCATCGGCGAGCTGCTCAAGTTGTATTTGCTCGCCCTGCGCCTCAATAAAATAGGTCTGAGGGCCAAAATCATTTTGGTTGTCGCAGCCGATGCTGATGTTGAGCGCATCGTAATTTAGGTATTGATTACATAAATGCGCATACAAAGGCACCTGCCGTGAGCAGGTAAACTCAAATCTGATGTGTTTCATCTTCTATATTTTCACCAGTAGTGACGCCACGTTTGTAAGAATAGGGGATCAGCGAATCGATACTATGCTCGGCAATGCGTGTCGCGGTGAACCCAAGGGAGGCTAAGTGGGATAATAGGGTGCGTTCCATCAAAGGGACGGCGGAGGCTACCTTAGTGGTCAGCCCCAGTGTCATCGGTTCTAACACGGTTGGGGTTACACCTAACACAAAGGTTTTTGGCCTGTCGCCAACCATTTCCATCATATTGAGGGTTTGCAGCATTTCGACTTCATGGGCGCTGCCTTGCCAGTCAATTTCCTGCGGGGCTTTATCAAAATCGAAGAAATAGACTTCGCCCGCCTCGACGCCGTTGGCATTGACGGTATCGACTACGATCAAATAATCGTATTGGCAAATAATCGGAATGAGCCCCTGGGCTAAGGTGCCGCCATCGAGCATCTCGAGCTGGTGGGACTCGTGTGTGAACTGATAATTATCAGCGATGTAATTGACAAAATGTACGCCGATGCCTTCATCGGCGTACAGGACATTGCCAATACCCAGTAGCAATATCTTCATTGGACTCCTAGTGGTGTGAGTCTGGTTTCGGATAGTCGTAACCAGAGACAATTGAGTCGACAGAGTTATGTTTGAAGCGTATCCCTGACCAAACCGCCATATAGACGTGGATAACCACAAAGATAACGAATGCCCAAGTGAGGTAGTGGTGCCAAATTCTCACCTGTGCCAGTCCACCCATTTGCGCCGTGATCCAAGCTGCGCTGCTCCAAAGCATGCCACCTAAACCTTTATGGTAAACGTTGGCATACAGCACGAGTCCAGTAATACATATCACAAGTGCCACGAAGGAGATTGCTACGTAAGTCACAAATTGCAGCGGTCCGTAAACACCAGCTTTGTGTAAGTGTCCCATCCAAATGTAGGATTTGAGTTGGGTGATCCAGCTCTTAACGCTCATCACATCTCGGAATGAGCGCCGCTCGATATCACTTCGACTGAAAAAATACAGGTAGAAGCGAACCAAGGTGACAGCGGTCAACACAAAACCGCAGATCAAATGGGCAAAGCGGATCCAACCTTGTACCAATACATCCGTGCTGTCGGGCGCCACAAGAAACGGCCAAGCGATATAGAATCCGGTGATCACCAGCACTAAAATCGACAGTGCCCGTAGCCAGTGGAAAATCCGTATCGCTGGACTAAAAACCAGTGTCCGAATACGGGTTTCAGAATGGTTCATGTTGCGTTCCCTCCCTCGTTGTTATTGACCATTGGGGCTGACACGGAACTCGCTCAATGCTTGACCTTTGAAATCCATCACGTGTACTGAACACGCCATACAAGGGTCGAATGAGTGAATAATACGTATCACCTCAAGGGGTTTAGTGGGATCTTCCAGTTTTAAGCCAATCAGTGAGGCTTCATAGGGACCAATCTTGCCATTGGCATCCACTGGACCTGCGTTCCAGGTGGTGGGCACCACGGCTTGATAGTTCTCAATGACACCGTTTTTGATGCGGATCCAGTGGCTTAACATGCCGCGTGGCGCTTCAATCATGGCGTGACCCACATATTCACGACTTGGGTCGATATGGGGCATCACATAAGTGGTTTCATCGGACTGAATATTGGTGAGCAGAGCATCGAAGGTTCTGAGGCCTTCCTGCGCCACGATAACGGTTTGCAGCATACGTGCTGCGGTGCGGCCTAGTGTAGTGAACAGGGCTTCTACGGGTAAACCTGTGCGTGCCAGCAGAGCGTTGACGGCATCGACCACCACTTTGTTGCCACGGGCGTAGCTGACCAGCAGGCAGGATAATGGACCGACTTCCACGGGTTCGCCCTGATAGCGTGGCGATTTCACCCAAGAGTATTTACCATCGCCATCTAAGGTTGGCAGTTTGCCGTAAACCGTATCTCGCTCAACAAAGCCGGTGTAGTTAGGAATGGTGGTGCCGTCGTAGGGATGCTGCGGCGCATCGGCGGTATACCATGCATGGCTCACGTCTTCGGCGATAAGCTCGGGGTTAATGTCGCTCACGCCCGCTAGGTCGCCCTTCATGATCACGCCTTGGTCGAACAGGTATTCGCCATTGGCAAGCACAAAGTCATTGGTCGCCATGAAGTTTTTAACGTTCACGCCACCAAGCACACTGGCCTCACCGCCGAAGGCTTCTGCCGCCATGACGATATCCGCCTGATAGGCGCGCAGAATAAAGTCGGTCACTATGGCGTGTTTTTGTTTCCACTCCTGCAGGCGAGCAGGGCTTAACATGTCGCGCACTGAGGTGACTCCGCCCACAACCAATGATTGTGGATGTGGCTGCTTACCCCCGAAAATCGCCAGCATTTCCGCGGCAATCCGTTGCACTTCAAGGGCCTTGAGATAGTGCGACAGGGCAATCAGGTTTTGCTCTGGGGTAAATTTATAGGTGCCATTGCCCCAGTAAGCGTTGGCGAAGGGGCCGAGTTTGCCTGTTTCGACAAAACCTTTAACGCGCTCTTGCACCGCTCTTAACTCACCTTCGCCCGCGGCAATCGGCTTGTCTGTATATTTAAGGGCAACCTGCGCGGCCTTAGCGGGATCGGCACTTAAGGCCGAGACCACATCGACCCAGTCTAGACCGTGTAGATGATAGAAATGCACTATATGGTCATGCATATAGAGCGAAGTTTGCATCAAGGAGCGCAGATACTTGGCGTTTAATGGGATTTGAATGCCTAAGGCATTTTCCACTGCTTCGGTACCACACCGATAGTGGGAATAGGTACAGACACCGCAGATCCGCTGCACGATCAGCCCCACGTCCATCGGTGTGTGGCCTTTCAAAATCACTTCAATACCACGCCACAGGGTAGAGGATGACCATGCCTTGTTGATGACATTATTCTCATCAACTTCCACTTCGATACGTAAGTGACCCTCAATACGGGTGATAGGGTCGATAACAACGCGCTTGCTCATGGGTTATTCCTCCAGCGGCTTGGCAAAAATACTGGCAACGGCGTGGGCTCCAATGCCGACGACGGTCGCGCCTAAAATCACCGCACCGACTGTGTCTGCGGTTGCATCCAATCCATGGAGCAGTTGACGACCAAGGGGTTTCTCAAAGTCGGCCATATCATCCCAGAAGTTAGGTTCTGAACAGCCCATACAACCGTGGCCTGCTAACACTGGCCAGCTGGTGTGATGGTTAAAACGCTCGGTTGGGCAGTTGTTATAGGTGTATGGTCCTTTGCAGCCCACTTTGTAGAGGCAGTAACCTTCTTTCGCACCGTGATCGCCAAACTCTTCAACGAACTCTCCGGCATCGAAGCGACCACGGCGTTCACAGTTATCGTGCACCCGTGCGCCATAAGCCCATTTTGGACGGTTAAACATATCCAACGCAGGCAATTTGCCGAACATAATGAAATACATCAGGGTGCCGACGATATTCTTTTCGCTCGGTGGGCAGCCGCCTAAGTTGATCACGGGTTTGCTTACCACTTCGTGCACACCTTTAGCCCCAGTTGGGTTTGGATATGCCGCTTGTACACCACCGAAAGAGGCACAGGTGCCTACCGAGATGATGGCAGCGGCGCCTTCGGCAGCATGTTTGATAATTTCTAAGCCCGTATGGCCTTTACAGCCAACGGTTAAGAAGCTGCCGTTATTGGCGGTCGGGATTGCACCTTCAACGGCGAGTAGATAACGACCCTTGTAGGTCTCTAGGGCGTGTTCGAGGTTTTCCTCTGCTTGCCAGCCGGCGGCGGCCATTAAGGTTTCGTGATATTCCAACGAGATATGATCGAAGATCAGTGAATCGAGATTGGGCGTATCGGCGCGAACTAAGGATTCGGAGCAGCCAGTACATTCGGCCATGTGTAACCAGATTAAGGGCACTCGGTCGGCTAGTTCGGCGGCTTCAGCGACTAAGTTACTAAAGGGCAGTGGTAGGGCGAGCATGCCCGTCACCATGGCGCTCCACTTCATAAAGTCACGACGGGTGATGCCGTGTTGCTGCAATTTTTCGGTTAATGTTTGTTGTTGACGGGGAGCGAATTGGCGTAACGCATCTAAGCGCGCCTTTCCCTGTTCATAGAGGGCTGCATGTGTGTCCATGGGTCAACCTTTTTGTTATTTGAATGTAAATTGGTAAGGGTTTACATAATTGACACAGTCAGTTTAGGCCTTAGGGGATGGATAATTCTTGATGCATATCAAGAATTTTCAAGAGATGTGATGAAACTGATTTTGACATTTAATTAACATGACACAGATCTAATTTCGAATTTGCTAATGGGACAAAATGTCTCACTTTTAACATTTTTTCCGCTAGAGTTCACTTTGTAATCAATTGATGTCGTAAGAATAAGTTGAACAGCAGACTTAATTTATTCTTCTACAGTTTAAGAAAACCTTAAGATTCAGTTAATAGATTCGAACGCAATTGTGATGGGTGGAAGACGTATGAAAAAACTCTTGTTGTTACTCGGATTATTCAGTGTGGGAGCCTATGCCGTTCCGTCGCTCGATCACCAAGTCTTCGATGCGCAAAACCAAGCGGTTTCCTTAACTGAGTTTAGGGGGAAAGTCGTCTACGTCGATTTTTGGGCGTCTTGGTGTGGGCCGTGCCGTAAGTCTTTCCCTTGGATGAATGCGATGCAACAAAAGTATCGTGACCAAGGTTTAGCCGTGGTGGCGATTAACCTCGATACTGATAAGGCGTTGGCTGATGAATTTTTAAAGCAGATTCCCGCCCAGTTTTCGGTACGTTTTAATCCCGAAGGCGATGTGGCGCGAAGTTTCGATTTATTGGGTATGCCCAGCAGCTTTATGTTTGACCGCCAAGGTGAGTTAGTCAAAAGCCATGTGGGCTTTTATCAAGACAAAGCCGCCGACTATGAACAAGAACTCGTGAGTCTGTTGAAGGAATAAGCTATGGGTAAAATTACGTTAGTTGCCGTGTCATTGGTGATGTTGGGTGTAAGTGGTTGTTCAAGCATTGGGGTGGAGCCATGGGAGAAGGGACAACTCGCGCGTGCGGATATGGCGCTCGATAGCGAGAAGTTAGACCAAGCATTAGACGATCACATCTATTTCAGTAAGGAAGGTAGCAGCGGCGGCCGCGCGTTTGCGGGCGGCGGTTGTGGTTGTAATTAAACCGTGCAAGTTCAACAAGTTGTACCTGAGGTTTTAGTCTAAATAAGCTTTATTGAAATAAAGGTGTTGTCTGCCATGACAAATAATAACAATAAGTTAGACTCAATAGTCCCGCAAACGCAGCAAACTAAAGTACAGACAAAACAGATCGCCAGCGCGTTGGCCTTAGCCAGTTGTGGTTTGTTTGCCTCTAATGGCCATGCGACAGAGCTGGCGAAAAATGTCGATGATTGGAAAGTCGATGCCGCGCTGATGTATTACGGCGAGCAGGATAGGGTACAGGCGATTGAAGCCATTGGTACGGCGCAGAAAAACTTTGGCGACGACAGTGTGCTGGATTTAAAACTGGTGGTCGACAGTTTAACAGGTGCCTCGGCCTCAGGTGCAGTTGCCCAAAGTAACAGCCAGACCTTCACCCGCCCTTCCGGCAATGGTCAATATAAAGTGGCGGCCGGTGAGACACCCCTAGATGATACCTTCCACGATACCCGGGTGCAGGGCAGTGCCAACTGGTCAGAGGTGCTCAATCCCGATTGGAAAGTCAGCGGTGGCGTCTATGGCTCTAAGGAATTCGACTATATGTCGATGGGCATCAATGCGGGTGTTGAGCGAGGTTTTAACAAGGACAATACTACGCTGTTTTTAGGCACTGCCTACAGCTTCGATGTGGTCGACCCTGTCGGTGGCAGACCCGTGGCCTTATCCTCCATGGCCATCCGCGATAATTTTACTAGCGATGAGGCTTATCGCAGTGCATTCGATGCCACCCGCCAAAGTGGCAGTGACGATAAACAAACCGTCGACTTGATGCTCGGTATCACTCAAGTATTGAACCAACGCTGGTTGTTACAGGCCAACTATGGCTTATCCAGTGTTAGTGGTTATCTAACCGATCCCTATAAAGTCTTGAGTGTGGTAGATGACAACGGTTTGACTCAAGATATAGTCTACGAAAATCGCCCCGATTCGCGCCTAAAACACAGCTTTTATGTGATGGCCAAAGGGGCACTCGATTCCGGCGTAGTGGATTTTTCTTACCGCTATAACACGGACGATTGGGACTTAACCTCGCACACTTTAGAAACCCATTACCGATACTATTTTAGCGGCAGCTTCTATGGGCAATTGCATTTACGTTATTACCAACAGTCCGCGGTGAACTTCTATCAGCCGTTCTTGCTTGTCGATACGCCGATGCCTGAGTTTGCTAGTGCCGATTATCGAATTGGTGACATGAGCGCTTATACGATAGGGGTTAAGTTTGGCCATCGTCTCTCGGGTGGTCATGAGATGACTTACCGCTTGGAATATTACCAACAGGATCCGAAAAACAATGGTACGGCTATCCCGGGTGAGCTGCAAAACTACGACTTATTCCCGACACAAAAGGCGATAACAGCGCAGTTTAGTTATTCATTTTAAAGGTAAACTGTGCTACTTAGTACAAACAGCACAAGCAATATGCGTAGCCTTGCTGCCCATATTGAGTTTTGGCTAAGTCATAGCATAAGGATATTAAGATGCCAGCAGTTTCCCCTAATACGCCTTATCGACTCGTGCGCCGTGATTGGGGATTTTTGGGTGAGTTTAGGGCCATGGCAAGTCCCTGTGAGTTATTAATCGCAAGCCATGATGAAGATATCGCCTACGATATGCTCGATATGGCGACCCGCGAGGCGCTTAGAATCGAGCAAAAGTACAGCCGTTTTATGGAAGGCAATTATCTATGGTGTTTGAATCATGCCGATGGCAAACGTCAGTCAATCGATGAGGAAACCTGGCAGCTGCTAACTTTTGCTAAACAATGCTTTGAGTTAAGCGAAGGGCTATTTGATGTTTCGGCTTGCCCTCTAATGCAAGTATGGCGTTTTACTGCCGATGCCAAGATGCCCGCAAGCGCCGATATTGAGGCTGCGAGAGCCTTGGTCGGTTTTGAGCGTATCGAATTTAATACCCATGAGTTGTTGATGCCCCAAGGCATGCAGCTCGATTTTGGTGGTATCGCCAAAGAATATGCGGTCGATAGGGTCGCCTATGAACTTGCCGAATCCTATGTTGGGATTTCAGTATTGGTCAATTTTGGCGGTGATATCGCCTGTCCGGTGGCCAATGCTGTGCCTTGGCAGGTGGGGATTGAAGATCCCCATCGGCTCGACCATGCCGCTAAAGTGCTTGCCATAACGCGAGGCGCCTTAGCGACCAGCGGTGATACAAGGCGTTTTATTGAGGTCGAGGGGAGGCGCTATGGGCATATCGTCGACCCTCGCACAGGCTATCCAGTAAACGGAGCGCCACGTTCAGTGACAGTGCTTGGACCAAACTGTGTCACTGCGGGGATGTTAGCAACCATGGCCATGTTACTGGGTGAGCAGGCAGAAGCCTTTTTAGCAGAGCAATCGATTCAATTCAGTATTTTTCGATAGGGCATTATCAATGCGTATCATGTTAGTGGAAGACAACGAATTATTAGCCCAAGGGATTTGCTTAAGCCTTGCTAAAATGGGGATGCAGGTCGATCACTTAAGTAGCTATCAGCAAGCATTGGTGGGCATTAAGAATGAGACCTTTAGTGCCATAGTGCTCGATTTAGGTCTACCCGATGGTAATGGTAAAGAACTGCTAAAAGCATGGCGCGCGCAGGGCGTTTCGATCCCGACGATAGTGTTGACGGCCAATACAGATTTCGATACTAAACTCGAATGTTTGGATATTGGCGCCGATGATTATTTAGGTAAACCCTTCGATGTGCGCGAGCTAGCCGCACGAATACGAGCGATCGTCCGTCGTCAATATGGTCTCGATAATAACAGTTTGAATATCGGCGCATTAAGTATTGATCTCAACACCCGCGAGGTGACCTTCCGCGATCAAAATGTGCCCCTCTCTCGCCGGGAATTTCAACTCTTGCTCGAATTGGCCCAATCTGCAGGCCGAGTATTAACCCGTAATCAGTTAGAGCAGCTAACCTATGGTTGGGATGAAGTCGGCAGCAACTCAATTGAAGTGCATATCCATCATTTGCGTAAAAAAATGGCCAATGAATTGATTAAGACAGTGCGCGGCATTGGCTATACCCTAACCGAAGTCAATTAACCCATAAAATGGGATCACCGATCAGGATTTAAGTGACAAACTCGGCGTTTATCGGTATTTAGTAACTGCCTTTTAGGCAAGTCTGCTCTTACCATAGATAACGGGGACTACGGGGTGAATCGACTCAAGGTGCTGGATGTGTACTCATTACGTTTGTTATTAACCTTGTTGATGCTATCGGGGATCTCTGTGTCCGTAGGCATTTCCAGTTGGTTTAGCACCCGAGATTCTAAACATCAAATTGAAGAGTTATTCGATGCGCAGATGCTGCAATCTGCGAAAATGCTTGAGCTTTTCTATCACGATGAAGCGGAGTTTAAAGCGCCGCAAGAGATACCACAAATTCTCCATGTCCCCGATAGTCAGATCAGTAGCTTTGCTGAAAAGGCCGATGCGCTAAAGTTGGCCTATGAACATAAACTCGCATTCCAGATCTGGAGCGAAGCAGGGCAGGCACTGGTTTTTTCCGATAATATTGGTCGTCAACCCATCACTAAATTTGTGCAGGGGTACAGCAAAAAAGTGTTCGAAGGGGAGCTCTGGCATGTGTTTAGCTTTTTTTCGGTGAAGCACAAAGTCTGGATCGTCACCGCCCAGCAAGACGAAGTACGTCAGGAACTGGTTTCACAAATTATGCACAATGCCGTGATAGTGCCGCTGATCGTAGTGCCCTTAACTTTGCTTATCGTTAGCTTGCTGTTTTACATTTTGTTCCGTCCGTTGAAGTCCTTTGAGCGCGAGTTAATGGCGCGCTCGCCTAACGATCTCACGCCGCTGACGATGTCGCTCCCTAAGGAACTTGTGCCCGTGCGCCGGGCATTAAATCAGTACATCAGCAGTATTGCGCACTTTATTGCGCGGGAGCGCCGTTTTAGTGCCGATGCGGCCCATGAATTAAAAACCCCTTTATCCGTAATTAAATTACATCAACAGGGGTTAGAAGGTTTAGTGGGAGAAGGGGATGCGGAGCGGATCCACCTTGCGGCAATCGATGCGGGAGTGAAACATATGAGCCATACGGTAGAGCAACTCTTGCTGCTCGCTCGGGTCGATTCGATTGCCGAACTGAATGTGCAGCCTCATCCTCTGTTACCTATGGTCGAGGATGCCCTGAATCAGTTGATGCCACTGATCACCGACTATGAATGGAATATTGATGTCGACGCAACATTAACGCTGAACTGTGATCGTTTTTACCTACTGATAGTGCTGAAAAATATTATCGAAAATGCCTGTAAATACAGTCCAGTTGAAACGCAAATTTGCATTAGTGCAGCCCGAACTTACACAGGAATTGAGATAAAAATAGCCGACCGCGGTCAAGGCATGACTCTCCAACAAATCACCAGTGCGACGGAACGTTTTTACCGAGTTAATGAAAACGAAGGTATAGGCGCGGGATTAGGCTTATCCATCTGCCACCACATTATTGATTTGCACCAAGGTCAATTGACAATAGCGCCCCGTGAAAACGGTGGCTTAGTTGTCACGCTCACCTTGCCATAGTCATGATAAGTTTAGGTGTTATATCGGAATGATTAAGGGCATTAGTATAATTATTTTATGCTAACTGGTTCGCGTATTTACAGTTATCACCTAAGATTAGTGACTAAGAATAATGACAGTGGCTAATTTGCAAAACAGACAGATTTTGTTTCTATTTATGCGAACTTGGCAGCACTTTATTATCACTTATTACTTTTAAAGATCAAATTGGTATGTTAATTCGAATTTGATATTCTTTATTGGTATAAGTATATTGCTAAATAGTATCGTGCAAAGGGAGTTAACTGCATCTTTATTTATGAGTTTTTTACTCCTTCTGATATCTTTCGCGATATGTAACAGCCTGTGTTTTTTTACCATCAAACCGCGGTAAAAAAATTTCACTGTGCACACAAAAAACGTTGATTTCTTAGTTTATTTTTAGGTTACCTATCCTATGGTTAGCTTGTTGCGTTGCCAATCGTTTAAACCTTCATCTTCACTCATTTGCTCACTGGCACTTAGCGCAGCATTTGCGCTGTCGAGTTCGGCATTTGCTGAAGAGACAAAGCCTGCTGAAAACAAACCCGCCACACCTGTGGTGAGTCCACCTAAGGCGACGGCTCAGCCGGCGAATAAAAATCAAGTGAGATTTACTAAAACGGGCACCTTTGATGGCGACTCTGTAGTGAAGTTAGCCCGCAAGTTGGCTTCTAAACCCTATGTGGTGTTGAAGGACCCGCTACCAGCTGGCCTTGCTAAGTTAAGTTACGATGAATACCGCGACATTCGCTTTAACCCCGTCTCGTCTATTTGGCGCGATCAAGGTTTGCCATTCCAAATGCAAATGTTTCACCGTGGTTTCTATTTCCAAGATTTAATCGAAATAGCCATAGTTGAAGCCAACCAAGCGACTCACTTAGCCTATGAACCCAAGTATTTCACTGCGGGTGAGGTTATCACTCAAGCGTTGCCGAGTGATGACATTGGCTACTCAGGATTTCGCATCCATAACCAGTTAAATACCAACGGCGTCTATGATGAGTTGATGGTGTTCCAAGGTGCGAGTTATTTCCGTGCCCTAGGCAAAGGTAACTCCTATGGTTTATCTGCCCGTGGTTTGGCTTTGAAAACCGCCGATCCAGAAGGGGAAGAGTTCCCGATTTTCCGTGCGTTTTGGGTTGAACGTCCTTCCTACGACAGCAACCTGATCGTGGTGCATGCATTGCTGGATAGCCCAAGTGTGGCGGGCGCTTATCGCTTTTCTGTGCGTCCTGGTGACAACACCCATATCGACGTTGAAGCTACTTTATTCCCTCGTGTCGAACTCAGCAAAGTAGGACTGGCGCCTAGCACCAGCATGTTCCTGCATTCACTCAATGGTCGCCACGATACCGATGATTTTAGACCTGAAGTCCACGATTCTGACGGTCTGTTGATGTTTAATGGCCGTGGTGAACACCTGTGGCGTCCACTTGCCAACCCACGTCAATTACAGGTGAGTGCGTTTTCTGACAACTCACCACAGGGCTTTGGCTTAATTCAACGTGAACGTAATTATGCTTCTTATCAAGATCTCGAAGCCCACTACGAGCGTCGTCCAAGTCTGTGGATTGAACCCGTGGGCAACTGGGGACAAGGTGCGGTCGTTCTGACAGAAATTCCAACAGAATCAGAAATTCATGATAATATCGTCAGCTTCTGGAAGCCGCGTCAGCCGATCCCTGCGGGCAGCGAATATCACTTTGCTTACCGTATGAGCTGGGGCGATGAGCCAGTGGCGAAAACCAATTCCGTCGTGGTGAGTCGTACTGCAAGTGGTCGTGCCGACATCGCAAAATCGACTCCAAGACGTTTGTTTGTCGTGGATTATCATCTGAACGGCGCAATGCCCGATGAATTACCGCTTGCGAAGGTTGAGTCTTCCGGTGGGGTGATTTCAAATGTGGTTATCGCGCGTAATGCGGCTAACAATGGTTATCGCCTCGCGTTTGAGTTGGAGCCAGAAGATAAGGAACTTATCGAACTACGTGCCGAACTCAAGTTCTCAACACCGCGTCAGGTTGAAACCTGGCTCTATCGCTGGACGTTGTAAGGTCCATGACGGAGCAACATAATATGACTGTATCCGAGAATTCGGTTCTTGAGACTGAAGTGCTCGTGGGTGGTAGCGCCATGCCTAATGAAAGGCCTGGCGCGATGGAACCCCAAAGCTTAAGCCAAATGCCTGAAGGATTCCCACGCCGTAGCACTGTTGCTAACGGTGTGCGCTCAAAGGTGTCCCGTCGATTTTTGGTTGTGGGCGGTGCACTGGCACTGTCTGCTTTTGCGATTTATGAAATGGCTGCCGTATTCAGTATCGGAGGGATCACCCCTCTCGAATATCTGATGCTGGTATTGTTTGCGATTAACTTCTGCTGGATTGCCTTGGCGTTTTGTAGTGGTATCGCGGGCTTCTTCATGTTGTTGAAAAAGCCCAAGCCAAACGAGCTTGACCAGACTGAGCTACATACCCGCACCGCGATTTTGATGCCGACCTATAATGAGTCGCCTGACAGGGTATTCTCTGCGGTTTCTGTGATGGCCGAGGCCTTGTCTCAAACGGGCCATGGACATGCGTTCGATTGGTTTATCTTAAGTGATACTACAGATCCTGAAATTGCCCTGTTAGAAGAACAGGCGTTTTTAGTTCTGCGCCAAGAAACCCATAAACACTCCCGTGTGTATTACCGCCGTCGTCGTAAGAACGTGGCGCGTAAAGCGGGTAACGTGGCAGATTTCTGTCGCCGTTGGGGTTCGCGTTACGATCACTTACTGGTGCTCGACGCCGACAGTTTGATGGAGTCATCGACCATTACAGGCCTTGCGCAGCGTATGCAGGCCGATCCTGACGCTGGACTTATCCAAACCATTCCATCGCTGATCAATGGCACAACCTTAATGGCGCGTCTGCAACAGTTTGCTGCGCGCATTTATGGTCCTGTGATTGGTACGGGCCTAGGTTGGTGGGTACAAAAAGAAGGTAACTTCTGGGGCCATAACGCCATTATCCGTACTGAAGCCTTTATGGGGGCGGCAGGTCTGCCAAACCTTAAGGGGAAACCCCCATTTGGTGGCCATATCTTAAGCCATGACTTCGTCGAAGCAGCGCTTATTCGCCGTGCTGGCTGGAGTGTGGTCATTGCCTACGATTTACCCGGCTCTTACGAGGAATGTCCACCCTCCATCGTCGACTTAGCCGTGCGCGATCGCCGTTGGTGTCAAGGTAACTTACAGCATTCCCGTATCCTGCCAACCAAAGGGTTGCACTGGGTGAGCCGTTTACACTTAATGACGGGCATTATGGCGTATCTGTCATCGCCATTCTGGTTGTTATTGATTTTAACCGGTTTGATGCTCGCCTTGCAGGCACACTTTATTCGCCCTGAATATTTTACCGACCAATTCTCCTTGTTCCCTACCTGGCCAATCATGGACTCGGACAGGGCATTAAGATTGTTCTACATCACCATGGGTGTGTTGTTTGGACCTAAAATTTTCGGTGTATTGTTGCTGCTAAAAGATGGCAATTTTGCCCGCAGTGTTGGCGGTCGCATCAAGGCCATTTTCAGTGTGATATTTGAGGTGATCCTTTCCGCACTAATCGCACCTATCATGATGTTTATCCACTGCGGTGCGGTGATGTCGATTCTGATGGGGCGTGACAGTGGTTGGTCTCCGCAGCGTCGTGACGATGGCAGCATGCCTTGGTTAACCCTGATCTATCGCCACCGTTGGCATATGCTGGCGGGCGTGATGTTGGGTTATGCGGCGATTTTGGACTCCTTGACGTTGCTCGCGTGGATGAGCCCAGCCTTGATTGGCCTGTGGTTAGCGGTGCCGATTTCTGCGTGGACGGGTTCTATCAAAATTGGTGAGTTCTTCAAACGCATTGGTATTTTGGCTACGCCAGAAGAGCGCAATCCTGCGCCTATCTGTATTCGTGCTCAAGAGGCGCGTGCGGCTTATCAGGCACATATCGAGCAGCCTTGGACATTAGCGCAATTGTTAAAAGACCCTGCGTTAATGGAATTGCACTTAGCAATGGTCGATAAGCAGCCGCTGCGTGCCGCAGGCACACCAATTGAACCGGTGGAAGCCATAGTACATGTTAAAGTGCATGAGGCGCAGTGCCAACAAAGTGCCTTAGCACTATTCAACCGTCAGGAAATGGCGCTAGTGCTGGCTAATCCGCTGATGCTGAGAAGTTTACAAAAACTGCCTGAGCAGTTTGTGCCGGAAGACTTAGTGTCTTTCTGCTAGCGCAAGCATTAACCTAGCGTTATATAACTAGCTCGATGAAATGCCACTGATGCCATCAGTGGCATTTTTGTTTTATCCCTCTGCTATCTGCATTTCGTTAACGGCTTCAGCTATAGTGAATTGAGTACTGATGTCAGCGTTAGCGGTAATATCATCGCTAAGTATCTGCGGTAACAGGGGACGTTTATGATGCCTGTGAGTCGATTAACGCTAAATCTTAATAAACGAGACCGTAGCTTGAGTTCATTTAAGCGTTGGCCACTCAGCGCATTGTTGATGGGTCTTACGCTTGTTGTCATCGAACCCTATGCCGCCGAACCATTAGTAACAGACCCTGTCGCCGTTGAAGAGCCGGTTTTAACACCTTCCAGCCCGAGTGAAGTTTCCGAACCTGACTCTGCCCTTGAGCAAATATTAGGGCAAACCTTACTCTTGAGTCTTGCCAATGTCAGCCCTGTCTTTAACGCTAATTATCAGCAATTGATTCAGTGGCGGCATAGGGCGCTGGATAATGAGGAGCAGGTGAAGCTTCAGCAAATGCAGCTGCAACTGGATAACTATTGGCAGTATCTCGATGCCCAAGCTGAATGCATCACGCCATGCTCATCGGCAACACTGATGCCAAAGGATACGTATTTTCGCGCTGTGGTCCTCAAGTTGAAGCAATTAATGGCGTTATCGAAATCCTCTTCGTGGGATACGCTCATCCTCGAAGATAAGCTAAGTCCAGGGCAAGAGAGTCCACTCATCGCGCCGGTTACGCAGCGTCTGTTCCTATTAGGTTTTCTAGAAGATAAGTCTAACACAGCTTCCGAGTCTGTAGCCGATAAAGTATCAGTGCCTGTATCTGAACTAGAATCAGAGCCATTCATTAAACCAGACACCATTTCGCCAGACGCAACAACTCCTGCTGGAACAGTCGCACAGTCGAAGCAGGTTGCAACTGATAACAACCCCCTGCGTTATGATGATGAACTGGTTACTGCAATCAAAGCCTTTCAAACCCAGCATGGCTTACAGGCCGATGGGGTAATAGGTAAGCAGACACTGTATTGGCTTAATCAATCTCCCTATGTTCGGGCGCAGTTACTGGCTAAAAATACCCTTAGGCAGCAGATTTTTACACGGACCTTACCGACAAACTATCTGGTAATAAACATCCCAGCATTTGAGTTGCAATTAGTCGTAGAAGGAAAGGTGACGCTCGAATCTAAGGTGATTGTAGGCAAAGCGTCGCGGCCTACACCACTGTTAAGCAGCCATATTTCGAACGTAGTGCTGAATCCACAGTGGCGAGTGCCACGAAGTATTGTCAGGCGTGATATCTTGCCCCATATACTCCAAGATGGGCATTATCTACAGGACCGCGAGTTTGAGGTATACGATTATAACGGTGAACGCGTCGAGCATTCGCCGCAGGAGTGGCAAGCATTGGCGGCAACCCATTTTCCCTACCGTTTAGTTCAGCGTCCTGGGGCGAAAAATGCCTTAGGTCGGTATAAATTTCATTTCGACAACAGTTTTAGTGTGTATTTGCATGGAACTTCTGAGCCAAGTCTCTTTAAAAAGACCAATAGGGCCTTATCATCGGGTTGTATTAGGGTTGAAAAGGTAGAGGAGTTAGCTCTCTGGTTTAAGACTCACTTAATTAAAGATACGCGCCTTTGGGATAACTTAACGCCTAATATAACCCAATCCCAATGGTTTGCTCTGTCAGAAACCTTGCCAGTTTACACTGTGTACTGGACGGCATGGCTTGATGATGCTGGGCAAGTACAATATCGCAATGATATTTATCAATTAGAAGCTGAGTTTACGCAGGCGGTTCCTGCATCAATTTTTTACATTCTATAACGACCTGAACTTTTAAGGGATTTTGAAATCTGAAATCTTGTGAGTGGGTCAAGGCTTGATCTGAATAGCGATTCAGTATAATTTGCGGTTTTAGTGTCCAAAAAACGAACAAAAGGTGATGATGTGACGTTACTTTGTCCTGCCCGTAGGCAGTTGTTGTTAGGCCTCAGTGGTGTGGCATTGTGTTCTTTAATTCCTTCTAAAGCGTTTGCGAGTCGGTCGACTAAAGGGGTTCGCGATCTGAGTCTCTATAATCGCCACACGGGCGAGCATAACAATGGCAGTTATTGGATTGACGGCCATTACCAGCGCGAAGTGTTGAATGATTTTAGCCATTTGCTGCGTGACCACCGTCAAAATGTCGCGGCGCCCATGGATAAACGTTTGTTCGATCTGCTTTACAGCCTCAAGAGCACCCTCAATACGGATAATGAAATCCATGTGATTTCAGGCTATCGTTCACCCAAGACCAATGCCATGTTGGCGGGTAAGAGCAGCGGGGTGGCAAAGAAAAGTTACCATATGCAAGGCATGGCGATGGACATTGCAATCCCTGGGGTGAATCTTAAGACTCTTAGAGATGCGGCGTTATCACTCAAATTGGGTGGCGTGGGTTATTACCCTAGGTCGGGCTTTGTACACGTTGACTGTGGCCCAGTACGCCATTGGTAGTCTGTTCGTTTTGCTGAGTGAGCTGCTGATAAAACTGCAGCTCTAACGCTTGAATATCCTGCAAATAATGCTTCAACAATGGCAAAAACAGTTGCCCTAGTTTGTTCATTTCCCGGTGTTGTTGCCAGTCGTTCACATGCTGATTGAGGCACTGTGAAAACTTAAATTGTCTCTGTCGTTGGCCTTCAACAACAGTCGATTCACATAGCTGCATTAACATCAGCAAACTACGGTTTTTTTGCTGAGTACAGGCGAGCAGCTCTAACAATTTCAATTCGATCATGGTCTGCTGATAAGGAACAGTTTCGATAAGTGAGACGAGTTCACGGGCTAATTGACATGAAAGGCGATTATCTTGTTGCAATAAGTACAGCTCGTGACGCATGTTTGACAAGACTGAAGTGACAAAATTTGCCCGAGCTTAGCAGGCATCGGCTGGCGTAAGTGTGATCAAGATCGCGTGTTTTTTGATTCAGATCAAAGGCGTTTCGCCTATGTAACAGGCCACAAACAAGTTTTCCAATTCAATAAATACTCTTTGTGATTGATAACGATAGCCGTTTTGTACCATTCAAGTTTGAGAGCCAGGCTGTTCTTGTGCCTGTCTAGCAACTGTGTTAGTATGCGCGCGCTTTATATGAGTCATCATTGGTCGAAAATGATGACGGTTTTTACTCTAAATTTAAGTGAGAAACACATGTCTTACACTATCCAAGCACAAACCCGCACTGAAATAGGGAAAGGTTCGAGCCGCCGCCTACGTCATGCAGGTAAAGTTCCTGCTGTTATCTACGGTGCAGGCAAAGAGCCAGTTTCTATTGTTTTTGATCACAAAGACATCATCAACATTCAAACTAACGAAGACTTCTACACTTCTGTACTGACTATCGTTTTAGATGGCAAAGAAGTAGGTGTTCGTGCACAAGCTATGCAACGTCATGCGTTCAAGCCAATGATCGAGCACGTTGACTTCGTTTACGCTTAATCGCGTGATTGATGTAATAAAGCGCCTTTAGGGCGCTTTTTTTGTGGCTGTTTTTTAGCTTTCAAATGCTAAGTTATCCCGCGTAACATGGTTACGCGGGGCCCATTATTTGATATTGAAGTTGTAATAGATATCGAGGGATTGGCCTAAGGTGCCAGATACAGTTTCAAGATAGAGCTGGGATAACAGGTAGTATCTGACTGTCATCTCATAACCTGGATTAAATACCCCAACGCCATATTTCACCATCAGGTTATCACCGATAAAGCCACTGATTGCCACGCGGCCCTCATCGTTAGTATCCAGTTGTACGTTAGAGAAACCGAACTCTTCAATAATTCCGGCCGCCGTGCTGCCAATATTATTGATCGCGCCACCGCCGCCCACCTGTGAGCCTAATCCTAGCGCCGCGCCCATCATCAGGGAGTTATTCTGTTCGTTATTGCTGCTGTTAAAACCGCTGCCCTTAATAATGTAAGACAGGATCTCCGCTTGCTCTTTGGCAGGATTTGAGAACAGGGTTACTACGGGGCGGGTTGGTGTGCCTGTGACACGAACACCCGCGACGAGATCCTCATTCTTAATTTCCCGAATCGCTTCAATATTTAAGTTAGGAACTGAAATTGGCCCCACAAACTGCACTTCGCCGGTGCGAATTTTCAGGGTTTGTCCCATAAACTTATAGCTACCTTGTTTGACCTTAATATCGCCAAACAGCAGTGGCGGCCGAAACGCCTGTTGCTGAAGTTTTAGGGTACCTTGCAGCTTGCCTTTAAGGCCCATGCCATCCACTTTTAAGTCGTTACCGACATTGATATTCAGATCCGCCACGATCGCATAGGGGCTGGCCTTGGGCTGAGCCGCCGCAATCGAGTCATCGAATACCACATCTTCCGACAGTGCAACGCCGCCCTCGGCAAGCTGGACTATTTTGATATTGCCCGAAGGTACATCGACGGCACCTTTGACTTCGAGCTGCTGGCTGCTAAAGGCGATGGTGAGATCGGGAGAGACATCGAGCAGCGCCAGTGGCGGCTGGATCACGGCTAATTTGTCGCCTTTCACCGCAAGCTCGCCACTAAATTGGCCCTGTGGCCAACGCATTTCTCCCGTGACTCGGCCTACACCATTGCCCATCATCCAACGACCTTTAAGGGACGCCTGTTGGCCACCAAGATCCATCGACAAATCGATTTTATTGATAAGGGTCGGGTTTACAGTCAGTGCGAGGGCGCCTTGGGTCAAGGACACATTGCCTGACACCTCTGGCGTCTCCAAGGTGCCAGCAAAGTTTAATCTGCTGGTTAGCAAGCCTTCGAGTGTGTTGATCTGCGGGAAAAACTCACCCAATGGTTGCAGGTTGATTTGTTTGATATTGGCATAACCTGACAAGGTCCGATCTGGCGTCACGTTAATAGTGACCTCACTTTGCCAGCTGGCGACATCTTCCGATTCAAAGCTGATTGACGAAACCAGTCGTTTAGCGTCTAAGTTAGTTTTAAAATCTAGTTGCTGATAATTAATGGTGACTTCACGGTTTTTAGCACGTTTTAGCTTGATGCTACCGGGATTAAAGTTGAAGTCGATATTGGCCGTGGGTTTACGCCCCGCAGCCCAGGCAAAGTTTGCCAGCAGTGACGAACTGCCGTCCCATTGCATATTGCTCGGCAACACAGGCACTAACAGCTTACCCAGATTGCCCGCATAACTGAGCTGGGCATCGCCAGTTTTTCCAATAGTTACTTGATTATCTAAGCAAACTTTACTGTTTGGGTTGACCAGACAGAATGGGCTGATATTGCCTTTGTTCTTGTTTTGATCCCAAGCGACTAGAATATCCTTATCAATTTCCCAGCGACCAACAGGGGTCGCCAAGTTAATTTTATTCACCTGCGCCTGCAGTTGGGATTTTTTCAAATCGTATTGGCTATTGACACCAAGCTCTAGTCCCAAATCCCCTGTGGCACTGAGGGTGAGCTTTTGGTTCTGAATATCGCCCTTAGTGCCCAAGGTGACGGTATCTAAACTCTGTGAGCCAAGTTGCAACGCCTTAGACTTGAGTGAAAGGGCGAACTCATGGGCATCCAAAGGCTTATAGTAGGCCTTGAGCGTTGACTCCCTGAGCTTAATATTTTGGTGCACCAGGTCGACCAGTTGGGCGGTTAACTCAAGCTGTGGATGTTTTTCATCCCCAGTAACATTGATATCTGCCTGCAATTGGCCACTGGCTTGGGGCAGCCATAAACCGAAATCGGGCACTTGCAGTTTGCCTACAAGGTTCCAGGTTTTGTTGGTTTCGCCCGCTAAGGTTAATGTGGAATCGAGTACCTTGGCATTCACCTCTTTGGCGCTGATATACAGCTTATCGTTAATGCTTACATCGGCAGTGATATCAAAAGGATATCCCTGCATCGTGCCCGACAATTGAGTGTCTGTTATACCAACTTGCCACAGTTTATCTAACAAGCGACCCGTGGTGTGTAATTGGCCTGAGATTAAGCTGTTTGGCAAGCTGGTTGTTGCACTTGTCGCTGAAGCTGGAGAAGTGGCAGGAGTCGCCTTATCGGTATTCGTACTCGGTGTTTGCGTGTCCTTATTTGGCGTCGATTCAGGCGTTTGCGCAGTTACAGGGAGGATTATTTCCTGTAGTTTGAGATTATCGAGCAGAATTTTGGCTTTCCAGGTGATCGCCTTGGCGTAATCCAATTCACCGATGACATCAATCGCGCCTAACTCGCCCTTAGCATTAAACTGCTTGATATCCAGTTTCGCATCTTGGTGTTGTAGCTCACTGCTAATGGCCAACACTTTATGAAAAGGTGTGGTGACATTTCCCGTTAACGTTGCAGCTTGTTTTTTGAGCGAGCCTTGGCTGTCGAGACTAAGATCGCTGACGATATATTCGGCATTTTGCAGCGGCCATTGTGCCCTAGCTTTCTCTAGTTTGACCTTATAGGGCAGGGTAGGATCTTTCAGGGTCAGTTGGCCATCGAGGTTAAAATCGGCATCCCCAGTAGCGAGGGCATGAATGCCGAGTTGCCCGACACTTTGGCTAAGCTTAAGGTTTAATTGTTGATGGGTCAGTTCAGGCAACTCTGCAACCTGTGTCAAATTAGCCTTAACCTCAAGCTCGAGGGGATAATCTTGTTCTAGGGCGAGTTGACCAACCACAGAAAGCTCACCGTAGCTATGGGTGAGCAGTAGTTTATCTAGGGTTAACTGATACTTGGCAAATTGACCTTGAAGTTCGATATGGCTAAACAGATCTTCGCGCGGGCCAATCTGCAAACGGTTGTTGTCTAAACGGAGATGCTTCACATCCACCGCAAAAGGCATAAACACCTGTGGCAAGTGTGCAAGTGCCCATTCATCCGCGGCTGTTTTCTTATCTTCGTTTTTATCGGTTTGCTTATCTACTTGAGTATTTGCAGGCGTTTGCGCCGCCGAACCTTTATCAGCAATTGGCTTGTCAGTTGACGTTTTTGCGTTTGCCGTTGCAACTTCTGCTGCTAACTTGCCCGAATCAGGCTTCGGAGGCGTAGCCGCGGGGGGGCTAGTGGTTTCAGCCGCGCTAGTCGCATCCACAACCCTTGAGTTTGTAGCCGTGGTGTCAGTCACATTCGTGTCTGTCACAGGGCTATTGTCGATTGGAATTAAAACCGCTAGACCTTCACTACTCAGCTGCTCAACCGTGAGTCCTTCGGCAAACCAAGTGGCGGCGGTCTGAATATGGTTTGCCGAAAAGCGCATCTTATCGACCGCGATATTGATGTTATTCAGTTCGGCTGCGTCGAGTTTTATCCCAAAGGGCAGAACCAGTTCGGTGGGCTCGGCATTTTCGGGGGCGACTTCGGCTTCAGTCGTACCAGCGCCTAAGGCTTGCGTATCGATACTGACATCGATTTTGCTCGCCGTTAAGGCATTCACGCACAGTTGTTTTTGCAATAGACAAGTGGGTTGCCATGCCAAATGTAAATCCTTGAGCTCAACGTTAATCCCGTCCATCGACCAACTGGCGTGGGCTAAGGTGAGATCCTTATTTAAGGAGCCCGAGGTGTAGTTTAGTGCGAGATCTGGGACAAATTTATCGGCTAATCCAACACTTATCCGTGAGCCAATTTCAGTGCCCAGCAGTAGCGCCGTGAGTACCAAGAGGCTTAAGGGGACGTAAACAATAATACGCGTGCAGAGTTTAAATATTTGCCATAGGCGCAGCTTAAATGTTTTAGGCTGCGCACAACTTGGGTTTGGTTCCAACGTTTGTGGCTCAGGCGTTGGATTATCATGTTGAGCAGGTGTATTAGGCTCATGAATAGGGGGTTGACTCATAGTTCTGTCCCCATGGTTAAGTGAATGCGCCATGAGCGGTCAATGGTGTCAGTCTCTTTCAAACCTACCCCTAAATCTAACTTAATTGGACCAATGGGGGAGATCCAATGGATACCGCCGCCCACTGAAACTACGGGTTCAAACTGATTGTTATCAAAAGCGTTACCCGCATCAACAAAGGTGGCAACCCGCCATGTTGGGGTAACGTAATATTGATATTCCAAACTGCCGACCATCATATAACGGCCACCTATAACCTCGCGATTAACATTACCATTGGCATCAATATAGTCCAGATAAGGGCCTAGTTCTTGATAGCCATAACCACGGATAGTCTGATCGCCACCAGCAAAATAGCGCAGTGACGGTGGGATAAAGGCCAGTTCATTTTCATTGGCAATGTTGGCCGCTAAATCCATGCGAGCCACGATTCTGTGGTTATCAAAAAAGGTATCTATCCACTTAAACTTGGCCTGTAAGCGTGCGAGGCGCGTCTCTGAGCCGAGATAGGGATCGGCATAATCTAGACTGTATATTTGCCTAAAACCGGATTTAGGATCGAGGGAGTTATCCCCACGAGTGGTTTTAGAAAAGTTAATCCCCGCCAGATAGAAAGTGGGATTGTAATCAATATCAGACTGGGTATATTCCTCGCGAATTGCATCGAGGGAATAACTCATTAACCATTGATTATCTAAACGTTGTTGCCTGAGAAGGCCGAGTAAATACTTGGTCGATTCCAGTTGGCCCGTATTACGGAAATCACGGTTTTCGGGTTCGTAAATCTGGGTGACCCCGTATTTATCCCGCAGCAAGCCTAAACGAATTTTCAGTTGATCGTCTAAAGGATGGCTAAGCGGAATCGTATAAGTAGTTAAAAATTTGGGCCTGTCAGGCGACCATTCCAAGCTGGTCTCTTGGGAATGACCGTATTTATTTATCTGTGGCGTACGCCAAGTGACCCGTACACGCGGCTCGAAGGTGTTATCCGCGCTTTGGCCAATATCTCCACCGAGACCTAATTCGATGGAATGACTGGCTTTATCTGTGAGTTCCACTTTTACGGGGAGCTGATTGTCCTTAGCCTGATCGATCTGCGGGATCACTTTAATATTGGCAAAATAGCCCGTATCCAATAACTGGCGGTTAAGGGCACTGACTCGACGGGTCGAGTAGGCCGCATCCTCCTTGAAGGGAACCAGCTTAGTGAGAATATCAGGCTCTAAGCTATGACCTTCAAAACTCACTTGACCGAAATGGTAACGCGCACCTGAGTTAAAATGCAGGCTAATTTGCGCCGTATTTAAATCACGGTTGATTTTGATCTGCGACTCAGTGAACTCGCCATCGAAATAACCCCTAGCTAGGGCGAGGGTGACAAGTTGGGATTTTACATCGGCATACACCCCATGGTTGAGGGTATCGCCGGGTTTGATATTGACCTCTGAAAGCCACTTATCGAAGGCACGGTCCTCGAGCATTTCGCCCGAGAAGTTAATATCGACCCATTGGATCTTAACCGGATTGCCCGCCTTCACCGTGAGCTTGAGTTCCCACGGTCCCTTGTCCTTTTCGACTAACTGTTCTTCCACTTCTCCATGGTAATAACCCATGGATTCGAGGGCGGTGCTGACATTGTCTTCCACGTTAAATAAGAAGGCTCGGCGCTGCACTTCTGAGTCTGGCATAGCACCTAAATGGGCGAGAATATTACGCTTTAGGGCTTCGTCGACCCCGTTCACTGAAAGCGTTAACAAGTTATCGGCGGCCATAGCCCCCGATGTCACTAAACTCAGGCCTAGTAGCAAATGAAGACGAAAAGATAATGACGTTATTTGCAAGAATCGCTGCACTTTATAATCCCTGTGATGTGAGTTCATTGTCGCCAGAATAGGCGTAACAGGCAAGGAGATGATTGAAATTAGTCATTGAAATGGTTACAAAGGACTTTACTGTTTAAGGGGATGTAAATAATGAAAATAAAATTAGCCACCTCTAGTTTAATTCTCTCGAGTGCACTTTTTATGTCACAAAATACCCATGCGAATGAAAAACCTTTTGCCATTGCGATCCACGGTGGCGCTGGCACCATTTCTAAGGCCAACCTCACTCCTGAGCTGCGTCAGGCCTACAAAGACAAGCTCAAAGAAGCCGTCGATAAAGGCTCAAAAGTGCTCGAACAAGGCGGTGATAGCTTAGTTGCGGTGCAAACCGCTATCAATGTATTGGAAAATAGCCCGCTGTTTAACGCCGGTGTCGGTTCGGTTTACACCTATGATGGCGGCCACGAGTTAGATGCTTCGATTATGGATGGTAAAACTATGAACGCTGGCGCGGTAGCTGGTGTGCGCCATATTGCTAATCCCATCGATTTGGCCTTAGCCGTGATGAATAAGTCTGAGCATGTGATGCTCGCGGGCGCTGGTGCAGAAGAGTTTGCCTTGACCCAAGGCTTTAAGCTGGTGCCTAACAGCCATTTCGATAGCGATGCCCGTTACCAGCAATTACTCGATGCTAGACAAAAGCTGCAGGCGGCTGAAAAGTCAGAGCAAATTGCAGGTGTTGAAATGACAGATCTCGATTATAAATTTGGCACCGTCGGCGCTGTCGCTTTAGATAAAAACGGCAACTTAGCGGCGGGCACTTCTACCGGCGGCATGACGGCCAAGCGCTTTGGTCGGATTGGGGATTCGCCTGTGATTGGGGCGGGTACCTATGCGGAAAACGGCGTTTGCGCCGTGTCGGCCACGGGACACGGTGAGTTCTTTATTCGCTACCAAGTGGCGGGCGATATCTGCGCTAAGGTGAAATACCAGCAAAAATCCATTATTCAAGCGGCGGATGAGGTGATTAATCAACGTCTTATCACCGCTGGCGGCACTGGCGGTGTGATTGCGGTCGACCACAGGGGCAATATTGCCACGCCATTTAATACCGAAGGTATGTACCGTGCCACCCGTAGCAATGGCGAGCCTGCCCAAGTGATGATTTGGCAGGATCAATAGACCCTAAGTGTTATTGCCTTAGCGCAGGATAAACGAGCGCTAAGGCAAATATCCTCAAAGTTTCTCCATTCCAAATGGCGTTTGTAGACCCAGCTTAACCCCATTTAATCGCACTTTTTGTCCGCCAAATTTCCATCCCGATAGCCAATAGATAAGCACAATCGATATTAATCGCTTACCTCTTGCGAGATTTTGACTAGACTCAAAGCGTAGGTGTGTAGAGTTGGTTAAAGGAAAGATTGGGGAGATTGCTATGGATTCTATAAAAATACGCGACCATATGGACCGTCAGCCCGTGCTGCTGCGCGCCAATATGTCGCTGGCTACTGCGGTTGAAAAACTGTTAGACAATAACAAGATGGGGGCCGCTGTTGTAGATGATAGTGGCAATTTGGTGGGCTTTTTATCCCAGCAGGATTGCTTAGCCGTGATGCTAAAGAGCAGTTATCACTGTGATATGACCTCAGTCGTTAAAGACTGTATGCGCACCGAAGTGCTGTTTGTCGGTCCCGACGACAGTATTTTGCAATTAGCAGAGCAAATGCTTGGACCTAAACCTAAGATTTATCCCGTGGTAGAGCAGGGTAAAGTCGTTGGCACTATTAATCGCACCAATGTGCTGCGAGCCATGAATGTGTATATGCAGCAGTGTTATCTGGCACCCGCCTAAGCTGTTATTTCGGGAGCTGATTTTCCAGCGATTTACCGCGGTTTTCGGAAAATTAGCCATACCAATAAACCACGTTCCTTGCTAGGATCGCCATTTTTGATGCTAGCAATGGAATTTGGTTTTGAACTCTGACAAACATCCGCTATCGAGCGACTTTCTCAAGCAGTGCTTTCAAAGTGATGCCTCGCGGATCCGCCGCCGTTTATTTAAGCTCAATAAAGAAGCCGATTCTGATAAGAAAAACCAAGAGTTAGCCAAACTTGCCGAACAGGCGCAAGCAGCGTTCGAAAAGGTCGAGCAGCGTCTTAAGGCGCGCCCGAAAATCCAATACTCAGATAATTTGCCCGTTAGCGGCATGCGCGAAGAGATCGCTAAAGCCATCAGTGAACACCAAGTGGTGATCATTGCGGGTGAAACTGGTTCGGGTAAAACCACTCAGCTCCCCAAAATCTGTTTAGAACTAGGCTTAGGTAGCCGCGGGTTTATTGGCCATACCCAGCCGCGCCGTTTAGCGGCACGCAGCGTGGCGACACGTGTTGCCGAAGAATTACAAAGTCCGCTCGGCGAAGTGGTGGGCTTTAAGGTGCGTTTTGCCGATGCCTTAAAGAGTGAATCCTATATCAAGCTGATGACTGACGGGATTTTACTGGCGGAGCTCACCTCGGATCGTTATTTAGATCAATATGATACTATCATCATCGACGAGGCGCACGAGCGCAGCCTCAACATCGATTTTATCTTGGGTTACCTCAAGCAAATTCTGAAAAAACGCCCCGATCTTAAGATCATCATCACCTCGGCGACTATCGATGTTGAGCGTTTTTCTAAGCATTTCAATAATGCACCTATTATCGAAGTCTCTGGCCGGACGTATCCGGTGGAAACCCGTTATCGCCCGCTGGTGCAAGATACCGAAGCGGATCTCGACCAAATCGAAGGGATTTTTGCCGCCGTCGATGAGTTAGTCGCCGAAGGCTTGGGCGATATTCTGATCTTTATGAACGGCGAGCGCGAAATTCGCGATACCGCCGAGCAGTTAAATCGTCGCAATTACCGCGATACCGAGATTTTGCCGCTGTATGCGCGCCTCTCCTACGGTGAGCAGTCTAAGGTGTTTAGCAGCCATACTGGGCGTCGCATCGTGCTTGCGACGAACGTAGCGGAAACGTCGCTGACAGTCCCTGGTATACGTTATGTGATTGACCCAGGGACAGCGCGGATCAGCCGTTACAGTTATCGCACTAAGGTGCAGCGCTTGCCGATCGAGCCGATTTCACAGGCCAGTGCCAATCAGCGTCAAGGCCGCTGCGGCCGTGTTGGCCCGGGTATTTGTATTCGTTTATACGATGAGGCAGATTTTAACAGTCGTCCCGCGTTTACCGATCCCGAAATCCTACGCACAAACTTAGCCTCGGTGATTTTACAGATGCTCGCCATCGGCCTTGGCGATATTGCAGCTTTCCCCTTTATTGAGCCGCCCGATCCGCGTCATATTCGTGATGGCTTCTTATTGCTTGAGGAATTACAAGCCGTTAAGCAGCAGAAGGGCAATGTAGTGTTAACGCCGCTTGGGCGTCAGCTATCGCAGATCCCGGTGGATCCGCGTTTAGCGCGTATGGTGGTGGAGAGTCATCAGCTGGGCTGTTTGCAGGAAGTGCTAGTGATCGCCGCGGGTCTGTCGATTCAAGATCCCCGCGAGCGTCCCATGGATAAAAAGCAGGCGTCCGATGAGGCCCATCGCCGTTTTGCCGACCCCCATTCAGATTTTGTTAGCTGGGTGAATCTATGGCAGCACTTAAAAGAGCAGCAAAAGGAATTATCCGCGAGCCAGTTCCGTAAAAAATGCCGCGACGAGTACTTAGCCTACCTGCGTGTGCGCGAATGGCAGGATTTATATACTCAGCTAAAACAAGCGGTTCACGATTTAAAGTGGCGCTTAAACGACACACCAGCCAACTACGATGCGCTACACCGTGCGCTGTTATCGGGTCTGCTCAGCCATATCGGCTTTAAGGACAATAACAACGAATACTTAGGCGCGCGCAATCGTAAGTTTTTTGTGTTCCCAGGTTCACCGCTGGCGAAAAAAGGCCCTAAATGGATTATGGCGGCGGAGTTGACCGAAACCTCTAAGCTGTTTGCTCGTTGTTGCGCCAAAATTGAGCCAGAGTGGCTCGAGCCGTTAGCGGCGCATCTGATTAAGAAGAATCACCTAGAGCCGCATTTTGAGGCGAAACAGGGCAGTGTGATTGCCTTTGAAAACCAAGTACTCTACGGTTTGACCGTAGTGCATCGCCGCCGCGTGCAATACGGGCCGATTAATCCTGTTGAAGCGCGGGAAATATTTATCCGTAGCGCGCTCGCCGAAGGGCAATTACAGACCAAAGAAGCCTTTTTTATCGCTAACCAAAAGTTATTGGAAGACGTCGAAGCACTCGAGCACAAGTCCCGTCGCCGCGATATTTTAGTCGATGAACAAGTGTTGATGGACTTTTATGAGCCGCGTATCCCCGAAGGTATCTATAACGCGCCTAAGTTCTTTAGCTGGTGGAAGGAAGCGCGCCGAACTCAACCCGATCTGCTCGATTTTAATAAGTCACTGCTCATGCAGCGCAGTGCCGATCACATATCGGCGCTCGATTTCCTCGATACTTGGCACAAGGGCAATATTCGCCTACAACTGAGTTATCACTTTGATCCAGCTGCGAGTGATGATGGCGTCTCTGTGCATATTCCGGTGGCGCTACTTAATCAAATCGATGATACCGATTTCGATTGGCTGGTGGCGGGAATGCGTGAGGAGAAATGCGTCGCGCTAATTAAATCCCTGCCAAAGGGGCTGAGACGTAACTTTGTGCCTGCGCCCGATTATGCCCGTGCCTGCGTGCAGGCGATGCAGCCCTTTAGCACCAGTTTACTCGACGCCATGTGCAAACAGCTGCTGCGTATGAGTGGCACCCGCGTCAATCCCGAAGATTTTGATGTTTCGCAGATGCCAGCGCATTTGCAGATGAACTTTAAGATTGAGGACGACAAGGGCAAATTAGTGGCACAGGGGCGGGTACTCGATACCTTGAAGGCCGAGTTACAGGGCGTGGTCGCGAAGGCGATTCGTCAAGTGGCGGATAAGGGGATTGAAAAGGAAGCGCTCATCGAGTGGTCCTTCGGCGACTTACCTAAGCAATTTGAGCAGCGTAAGGGTAACTATCAAGTGCGGGCTTTCCCCGCATTGATTGACGATAAAGATTCAGTTGCCATCAAATTATTTGATGATGAATTTGAGGCACAGGCAGCGCATCGTCAAGGTCTACGTCGCTTGTTGTTACTCAACATACCTTCACCCGTAAAACACCTGCAACAGGCACTGCCCAACAAGGCCAAACTGGCGATGTATTTCAATCCATTTGGCCAAGTGCAAATTTTAATTGATGACATTATTGCCGCAGCGGTGCAGCAATTGCTTGATGAAAAGGCGCTGGATGTGCGCGATGCCGCTCAGTTCGAGCAAGCCAAGGATTGGGTGCGCCAAGAGCTGAACCCTACAGCCGAGCAAATTGCGCTTAAGGTGGAACAAATCCTGACGCTTTATCAAGGCATTAAAAAGCGGACTAAGGGTAAAATTAGCTTAGATATCGCTTTTGCGATGAGTGATATTCAAAGCCAATTAGATCAATTAGTGTTCAAGGGGTTTGTCGAAGCCTGCGGTTGGAAGCGTTTAGCCGATGTGGCGCGTTACTTAAAAGCGATTGAAATCCGCATCGATAAATTACCTGTAGACCCGACACGTGACCGCTTGCACATGCAGAGTCTCACTAAAGTGCAGGAGGCTTTAGCGGCGCAGCTTGCTAAGGTGTCACGCTCACAGCCCGTGCCTGCGGCACTTATTGAAGCGCGGTGGATGATTGAAGAATACCGTGTGTCTTGCTTTGCCCAGGCGCTGGGAACGGCTTATCCCATCTCGGAAAAACGCATCTTAAACCATATTATGCTGAGCTAATGCGTAGACGTGATACTGATTGAATGAGTTGATTCAATAAGTTGAGCGTTACATTTCATCTGTAAAATCAAAAGCCGAACCTTAGGGTTCGGTTTATTAGCTGTGTTTTTCGCAGCTTTCACTCAGTAAAACCTATTTGCGATCAAACGCTTTGGCGGTGATGATTATTCACCACGGCACGATTAAAAGACCGCTTAGCCTAATGGGCATATACAAATTCTTTGCCAAACAGTTTGGCACAATTGCGCGTTTAACGACTTAAGATTGGACTGGTTATCGAGCAAATGAAATAGGGGATTTGACTGTAGTTTGACTGAACTTATCATGACGAAAATAGCCACTTGCTCGATGCATTAGGTCGATTTACTTGATGTTAGGGTCTTTCCTATACTCCTTTTACCTACCCCTTTGTACTCCTTAAGGTATATTTTGTTTAAAAAATACCCTTTCAGCTTGCGTAGTACCTATCATTTTCCCATGCTTTAGTAATTGGTTAATAAAAAAACATAACCAATCAATCGTTTTACAATCTAAAAAAACGCTTAAAAACCATGATCTAACTAAATCTATCGTCAAATTGATGATCTGGATCAAGCATCCAAGGGTTTACCGATTTGGAGGTATACAGTTTGTTAACACCTTAACGCTATGATCATTTTGTCGATCAAAGATGCAATAGAAATACCTATAAATCCTGCCTTGGTCAGAGTCTACATTGCAGGAACGAACCTCTTGGAGGACGCATGAGTGCTAACAGCGCAGCAGAAAAATCCTTAGAACTGAAGATCTTTATCTTTTTAACCGTATTTCTCGCCCCCCTCTTATCCGTGTTGATGGTAAGCGGGTTGGGATTCGCCATATGGTTTAGTCAAATCTTCACTGGCCCACCGGGGGCAGGTTGAGTCAGTACAGAATAATAACAACAGAATAAAACGGAGTGTCGGATGAGCAAAGAGCTTCATATCACGAGTCTGGTGGTGCAAGTCATGCCACATAAAATGGCGGATGTTAGGCAACACATTATGACGATTGAAAATGCCGAACTCTCTGTCAATAACGAAGTGAAACTCGTTGTCGTACTTGAAGGTGACTCCCAACGTGCCTTGATGGACGGTATCGAACAGATAAATGCCATTCCTGGCGTCTTGTCCGCCACTATGGTTTACCACCAGAGTGAAGAGCTCGAAGAGGGTGAAGAATGAACATGAATAGACGTGACTTTATCAAAGCAAATGCGGTGATTGCAGCGGCGGGTGCCGCAGGTTTAGCGCTGCCGGCATCGGCGAGCAACTTAATCACCAGCTCAGAGCAAACCAAATTAGAGTGGAATAAAGCGCCTTGCCGTTTCTGCGGTACGGGGTGTTCTGTGATTGTTGCGACCCGTGATGGCAAAGTGGTTGCCACCCATGGGGATGCCAACAGCGAAGTGAACCGCGGCCTTAACTGTATTAAGGGATACTTCCTGTCGAAAATTATGTACGGCAGCGATCGTTTGACCACACCAATGCTCAGAATGACCAACGGCAAATACGACAAACACGGTGAATTTACTCCCATTAGCTGGGATAGCGCCTTCGACATCATGGCGCAAAAATGGAAAGAAACCCTAAAAGCCAAAGGCCCAACCGCCGTTGGTATGTTTGGCTCGGGCCAGTGGACCGTTTGGGAAGGCTACGCCGCGGTTAAACTGATGAAGGCGGGCTTTGGCTCTAACAACATTGATCCGAATGCGCGCCACTGTATGGCGTCTGCCGTAGTGGGCTTTATGCGTACCTTCGGTATTGATGAACCTATGGGTTGTTACGATGATATGGAAGCGGCCGATGCCTTTGTGCTTTGGGGCTCGAATATGGCTGAAATGCACCCCATCCTTTGGACGCGTGTTACTGACCGTCGTCTGAGTGCACCCCATGTAAAAGTGGCCGTGCTTTCTACCTTCGAGCACCGTTCATTCGATTTAGCGGATATCCCGATGGTGTTCACGCCGCAAACCGACTTAGCCATCCTTAACTTTATCGCTAACTACATCATTCAAAACGATAAAGTAAACTGGGACTTTGTGAAGAAGCACGTTAACTTCCACCAAGGTACTACGGATATTGGCTATGGTTTACGTCCAACCCACCCATTAGAGCAGAAAGCCAAAAATGTGAAAACGGCAGGGGATTCTACTCCGATTGATTTCGATACCTTCAAGGCCTTTGTCGCCGAATATACGGTGGAGAAGGTCAGTAAGATGTCGGGTGTGCCTGAGGCTAAATTGATTGAATTGGCCAAACTCTATGCCGATCCTAATACCAAGGTCACCTCGTTCTGGACCATGGGCTTTAACCAACATACCCGCGGCGTGTGGTGTAATAACCTTATTTATAACATCCACTTACTGACTGGTAAGATTTCGACTCCCGGTAACAGCCCGTTCTCGTTAACCGGTCAACCTTCAGCCTGTGGTACGGCCCGTGAAGTGGGGACTTTCTCCCACCGTCTACCCGCCGACATGGTGGTGACTAACCCTGAGCATAGAAAACACGCCGAAGAAATTTGGAAGATCCCAAGTGGCATTATTCCGCCAAAACCCGGTTATCACGCCGTAGAACAAAACCGCCGCTTAAAAGATGGCGACTTGAACTGCTACTGGGTGCAAGTGAACAACAATATGCAGGCAGGCCCGAACATCAATGAGGAAGGTTTACCTGGCTATCGAAATCCCGCCAACTTTATTGTGGTATCCGATGCGTACCCAACGGTCACGACCCAAGCTGCGGATTTAATTCTGCCGACTGCCATGTGGGTCGAAAAAGAGGGCGCCTATGGTAATGCCGAGCGTCGTACTCAGTTCTGGCACCAGATGGTACAGGCGCCGGGCGAATCCCACTCGGATCTGTGGCAGTTGATGGAGTTCTCTAAGCGCTTCACCACAGACGAAGTTTGGTCGAAGGAAGTGTTAGAGGCTAACCCACAATTTAAGGGCAAAACCTTATTTGAAGTGCTGTACCAAAACGGCAATGTGGATAAGTTCCCACTGACAGATACCGATCCTAAGTATTTGAACAACGAAGCGAAACATTTTGGCTTCTACGTCCAAAAAGGCCTGTTTGAAGAATACGCGACCTTCGGCCGCGGCCATGGCCACGATTTAGCACCCTTCGAGGCTTACCATGAAGCCCATGGTCTTCGCTGGCCAGTGGTCGATGGTAAAGAAACCAAATGGCGTTTCCGTGAGGGGAGTGATCCCTATGTCAAAGCTGGCACAGGCTTCGAGTTCTACGGTAAGCCCGATGGTCGCGCGGTGATCTTTGCCTTGCCCTATGAGCCGCCAGCGGAGTCTCCGGATGAAGAGTTCGATATTTGGCTATCGACAGGCCGTGTGCTCGAACATTGGCATTCAGGTTCGATGACGCAGCGTGTCCCTGAGCTTTATCGTGCCTTCCCTGATGCCGTGTGTTTTATGCACCCAGAAGATGCGAAAAAACGCGGATTACGCCGTGGTGATGAGGTTCGAGTGATATCACGCCGTGGTGAAATCAAGACGCGAGTCGAAACCCGTGGCCGTAACAAGCCGCCTGTGGGCCTAGTATTTGTACCTTGGTTCGATGCCAGTCAGCTCATTAATAAAGTCACCTTGGATGCGACAGATCCACTGTCAAAACAAACCGACTTTAAGAAATGCGCCGTGAAAATCGTCAAGGTATAAGGAGTACAGGATGAAAACATTCAAATTAGTCTCAGCATTTAGTGCGCTTGCCTTCTCCACCCTGATGATGACAAGCGTGACTGCGGCGAACATTCCTGAGGATAAGATCGATACCTTACGTCAGGCGCCAATCAACGTTGAGCCAACGCCACCCGCGATGCAGGCGGTTCTGAACAAAGATATCAAAGAGATGCGTAACTATCCGATGCAGCCACCGGTGATCCCGCACAAGATCGACGGCTATCAGCTCGATCTTAAGGTCAACAAGTGTATGTCCTGCCATGCCAGACACCGCACGGGGGACTCCCAGGCGCCTATGGTCAGCGTGACTCACTATATGGATAGGGATAACAACTTCTTAGCCGAGCTTTCGCCAAGACGTTACTTCTGCACTCAGTGCCATGTGCCGCAACTGGATGCCAAATTACTGGTCGAAAACGACTTTGTGGATATGGATCATCTGATTAAAGCCAACACTGAGCAGAAAAAACACTAGGAGTCAGCATGTTAGATAAACTTAAAAAGATCTGGCAAGTTCTCAATCGTCCGAGTGTGCATTACAGTTTAGGGTTTTTAACCTTAGGTGGTTTTGTGGCGGGGGTGATCTTCTGGGGGGGCTTTAACACCGCGCTTGAAGCTACCAACAAAGAAGCCTTCTGTATCGGTTGCCATGAAATGGAAAATAACGTCTATCAAGAGTTACAGTCGACTATCCATTTCACGAACCGCAGTGGTGTGCGTGCGACTTGTCCTGACTGCCACGTGCCGCACAACTGGACCGATAAGATTGCCCGTAAGATGCAGGCATCGAAAGAAGTGTGGGGTAAAGTGTTTGGTACCATCAATACCCGCGAAAAGTTTGAGAACAAACGTCGCGAGCTGGCCGAACATGAATGGGAGCGGTTAAAGGCAAACGACTCGCTTGAGTGCCGTAACTGCCATAACTTTACCTATATGGACTTTACTAGACAGTCGCCACGCGCCGCCCAGATGCACTCGACATCCTTGGCCAGTGGTGAGAAAACCTGTATCGATTGCCATAAAGGGATTGCTCACCATCTTCCCGATATGGCCGGGGTTGAAGGCTTCTAAACTCGACTCACATACCATCTCCAGCCAAAGGCCAAGTGCTCTCCACACTTGGCCTTTTTTATGGCGTAGATAAATCGTATGTGGCATAAGGCGGGATTGAGTTCGCTATCGCTTTTTCTGACTCGCTTCAGCCCCATTGCGCGTTATTAGGGGACTACTGACAATTAACTCTGCAAGCTGTAAGTAGACCAAATTTTAGTAATGCTACTGAGTTTCGAAAGGATTATGACATTTATAATGTGTCTAACGGGCTAGTTGTCCCCGCAAAATGTTGGCCAAGTACATGTGTATAGATTTGTGTGGTACTAACGTCGTTGTGGCCCAGTAACTCTTGAACACTTCTTATATCACGACCAGCTTGAAGCAAATGGGTTGCGAAGCTATGCCTAAACGTATGGCAGGTGACGCGTTTATTCATTTGAATATTATGCACGGCATTCCCGAGCGCTTTACGAATAACACTTTGATGTAAATGATGCCTGCAAAGTGTTCCTGTATAAGGATTGATACAGGTTGTGCTGGAAGGGAAAATAAACATCCACCCGTGTTGCCTAAACGCATTGGGATACTTGCGTTCTAATGCATTTGGCAGAGATGGACCTATCCCTTGTAGGTTGTCATTCTGTTGAATTTTAATAGCCTTTTCAATATATGTAGTGAGCTTTTCTGCGCATCTATGGCTGAGGATGGTTTGCCTATCTTTATGTCCTTTACCGTCTCTAACGGTCAGCGAAGCTCTCTCAATATCAATATCTTGGATACGTAACCTGAGGCATTCTGAAACTCTTAGTCCACTACCATAGAGTAGTTCTATTATTAGCCTATCGCGGCCAACAAGTTCATTTAGTATTAGTGAGATTTCTGATGGGGATAACACAGTCGGTAAATGTCTCTGTTTAGTGGCATAGCAAAAACCTAAATCCCCAAGCTCATGGTGCAAATGTTTCTGATACAAATAGGCTAATGCGTTAAGTGCAATTTTTTGTGTGTTGATGGCCACATTTCGTTGATTGCCAAGGAAGGTTAAAAATTGTGTCACTTCTTTCGTTCCCATTGTTTCAGGGTGACGCTTGTCGTGAAAGTTAATAAAGGCCTTGATCCAATACAGATAGGTTTTTTCCGTTCTAATACTGTAACCACGCATACGCATTTCTTCTTGAAGGCCGCTTAGAAATGGGCTTTTTAGACTCATGATAACCCTTGCTCTTAAATACTGTTATTTTATACAGTATTATTTAAGATTCCCGGATATCAAGGAAAATAGTGAAAAAATTTTGCGCGTTTGCACGTGTGCTAATTCATATAATTATTTTATATCAATATGTTATGTGTTTGCGGTTTGAGATAATAGGTTTGGAAAACGCGCATGCGCATTTTTCCAGATAGTATATTTGAAGAGAAGCTGATAAGTTATTTGCAATACAAGTAGTTAACTGTGCGCGTTTTCACTGGTCCAACGAGGTAAACGCGCATGCGCACTAATAAAATGTTATGATTTTTATTGGAGTATATACGTGACAATTAGTTGGTTAGAAATCTTTTCAATTGTATCTTCTTTGGTCTCATTGATTATCGGTGGTTTTGCTATTTGGTTATCTGTGCAGTTTTACAAAATGTCAGCAAGAAGTTCTGAAAAACTAGAACAGTCTTCAAATAACATATCTAATGCCACTGAGCGCTTAGAGATGCTGTTTGATAAATTGTATTCTGATACATTTTCTATGGTTAAGGATACGATGAATGATATGAGGCAGCATGTATGGAACTCTGATTCTGTTTTGAGCAAAGAAGAAGATAGAATTAACAAATTAAGAGAAGACCTAACAAAGGAAATTAACGCAGAATTGTCCAAAAAGCTAAAGGGACAGAATATTCCAAATATTGAAAGTAAAATAGAGGAACTGGTTGGTAAAGCTTTGCACAATTCCGTTTCATATGAGAGTGAACAAGGCTCAGTACAGTTATTAGAAACTATTACGAGGTTTGCCAATATGGGAAGAAAGATTACATTAACTTCATTGTGCGATCATCTTTCTGTCGAGGAAGATTCAATCGTTGGAAAATTGTTCCACTTCAAGAAGCAAGGCGTTATAGATTGGAGTGGAAGTTCACTGAGTGGAAATACTCTGATAACGTTCACTGGTTCAAAATCATAACAAACGCCTCAAGAGGGACTGTCAACGCGTGGCGTTTCCAGTCCCAATGAGCCGCTGTGGTTGCAGTTGTTGTGTTTGAGTTTTGTGGTAATGCGTTGTCAGCCCCTTAGGCGGGCGTTAGAGGCCACATCAATGTCCGGCGTTTTCCACATCAGACTAATGTTCGAATGGGGCGGAGGCTCTTTGTGGTGTGGAAATGAAGCCGCACTAAAAGAATTTGATGTCGGCCCAGTGGAAGACAAATTACCCCTAAGCAATGCAATGCTCGAACGGTTAAATGCATTATCGCAATGGCACGACACCGCCTTAAATTGGGAATATCCACCCGACCCAGGCCCTTGAAGCACCGATGAATATGCAAAGTTTGAGGCCGAAGCACTTACTTTCTTATCGGAACTTCAGGCAGAGCTTGGCCCTGAATTTGAAGTAGTTTATGAACCGAGTTAAGTGGCATCTAACTAGTGGTTCAAATCGCTCGCTCCGCTCGCTGGGACGGGCTAAAGCCCGCCCCTTAACCAAACGTTAGGCACTATGAATACGCTCATCTGCGAATCCAGACTAATGATCCTTGCGAACCGTATAGGGGTAATGTCTCTAGACGAATTAGCTGCATGGGCGGATGAAAAAATACTGAATACAAACGAACCTCCTAGCTTCATCATAGATATTGCTTTAGGAGAAATACCCGAAAGCCCCCGGGAACTAGATATCGTTCGCAACGAAATGGGTGTACTTGAGTGCTCGCAGTTGGCACAGATGATTTCAGAAAAGCTTTATAAAAAAGAAATCGACCTAAACGAGTTTGGGCTTCAATGTTATAAATTAGCTCTAATCGCGAAAGATCGTCCTCGCGAATTACTTCATTGGATTTCGGACGAAATCTATTTATGCAATGAAGGGGTCAAGTCTTTTCCAGAATCTGAAGCAATGATCAAAGGCGCAATCAATGAAATCGTGGCAATTAGCGCCTAACAATGCGCTCAACTGCCGCTCACTTCGTTCGCTGGACAGCCAAAAGCTACGCTTTTGTCTGCCCGTTAGCTTAATCGTTAGGTATTTCTGGAGTTGGTCATTAAATTTTTAGTTCAGGCGATCCAAAATCAAAGAAACCTCCAGCCTAAATATTACAAAATTACATCTTATGTTGGTGCAATTGGCTGCGCTCTGGGGCTAGCTTTCTTTTCGTGGCAATTTGAAAACTTGTTCGCTGTACTTAACTTAGATACTAGTGTTCCACTCCGTCAAATGGCTTCTGGTGTTGTATTTACTGGTTTAGTCGTAATGATCGTAAGTTTCGCTTTTGCTGTTTATTTTGGCGCTGTATTAGTTGCATTAATCTTTTCATTTTTTGCAGTGCTTTCAGGTAGGTTTAATGTAAAGCAGGCATTTGATTATGTATTTCTGTTTAAATACCCAGAGTCGTGGTATAAAAATACCTAACAAGCTAATTAATAAGGACAAAAAACAGTTGGCTGTTTTCGTTCCTCAACATTTTAGCCAACAATTTTTTGCCCATTATTAGGGCGTTATGGTTACTAAGGAAGTTTCGTGCGAATTTTAATTGCTCTCTTGTTTTTACCTTTGGCTGTGTTAGCAGGCGAGTCTAGACTCGTGAAACAATTTTTTGGCCAAGATGGCATTAAAAATAAAAGAGAAGTATATGCCGGTGAAATGTTGGAACATTATCTGGATAGACCCACTTTGGGCGAGACTTTGCCCAAAGGTATCGAGGTTAGCCTGAGAGCGCTTGAAAAAAATCCTCAAAGAGAGATTTATGCTGTATTGCTCTCAAAAGATGGTAGATCTCAAGACTGGTATATCTATTTAGTAAATGACCAAAACAAATGGAAAATTTCAGCAGTCAGGAATCTAGCATTACCAGGTTTGTTCTTTATGGTTTTGCAAGAGGTACAAATCAAAGCCAATCGAACAAAAGAAGAGGAGCATCAATATCAGAATATGCTACTTACTTTGCAATTAGATTCCGAGCTTAAAGAATTCTTGCATAAAAATATTGATAGCCTAAATACGATAGCCTTGGAGGCTAAAACAAGCCAGGAAAAGGCTACTGAATCCGCCAAACATTTAAATCTTAATTTTGTAGGCTATGAGTCAACCAGCGGCATCGTTGACGTCAACATAGGTGGGATTCTGGATAATTCAGTTGGGTATTTGTTTGTGCCAACTGGAACCGAAGTGCCAAAAATGTCAGACGATAATTATATCTATATTGAGCATATCGTTGGAAATTGGTATGTGTACAAGACAACGTAACCATAACAAAGCCAGCCAGAGGGACAGCCAAACCGCTGCGCGCTTTGTCTGCCCCTGCTGGCGGCGTTATGGAGTAATGCATGAACGTAGCACGTGATCTTCATAATAGATGGCTTGGTGGTGAACAGATTGCAGGTGTGAAATTTTCAATGAATGACTATGTCGTGATTGCATCTGGACGCCACGCCGGTCTATCTGGGTCTGTTGTGTCTGTAATTAAATTTGAGCCTAACCCACCTTACGTTGTAGAAACAGAAAAAAATGGGGACATTGAGGTCAGGGAAAGTGAAATTCACCATCCATAACAAGCGGTTGCAACGCCGCTCCAGCGCTTCGCGCTTACAAACTGCGGTTGAACCGAACGTTATATGCCTAAGGAAAGTTATGGTTAGCCAGCAAGCTATCTGCGCTAAATTTGAAGCGGAATTTGCGCCTTGTAACAGCGGCGATAAGCTAGGTATTGCGATTGAAACTATCGGTAAATTTCCTATCAATGGTCTGCGCCACATAGCTGAAAATGGAACTTGTGGTTGGTATATTTGGTGTGGTGAAGAACTTAGTGATGATGCAGATTTCTTTAAACCTCTGCACGTAAGTCACATCAGTAAGTACTTACCGGAAATTGAACAGTATCTTGGCTTGCCTTCTGGATATAGGTTTTTGGTTGCTACTGGTGTTGAGGATGTATGGCATGATCCTTCGCTTATCGGCATATAACAAGTTACTAAATTTCGTTCCGGCCACAAACAGCGTGGCCTCCACGGGACTGCCTACGCTACGCTGCGGCAGCCCATTAGTAATGCGTTAGCTTATCGGATAGAACGATGCTTTTAGAAAGATTAGAGAATTCATTAAATAAAGCGCTGCAGGAATCTTTAAGCTCTAGTTATTCAAAACCAAGATTTCTTCATTCTGCTAGAAGTAAAGCTTGGGTTAAACACCTTGCAGATTCATTTCGAAATGACTATCAGAAGACAGAATACCGAGTTTTTTCAGCAGATTATTCTCATAACAGAGGTGAATTTAAACTAAACGAATTGCTTTTTGATATCAGTGTCGTGAAAGTAATGACTTTATCTTCGGCATCAGGCCATAAACAGCTATCGTGTGTTGAGAGCATGGAGTGGGCTATTGAAAGCGAATTTCAAAAGAATGATAGCCGTGCATCGATAATCGATTTTAGTAAATTGGTAATGGCGCGCTCAAAAAACAAGCTATTAATACTTCCCCAAAGTAGTCAGATCAAAGAGTGGGCACTTTTAATATTAAGTAAGGCTGTTCCAGAAGATGGGGATAACTACTTTCTTGCATTTGTACCTCATCCTGATAGCTGGGAATCAAACACTAGAATTGAATTGTATTGTCATGGTAAAGATGGCTGGGAAGGAATAAGCTAACAAGCGCGTGCATGTGACCTTCGGCATTTGTCACCAAATTTGCTGGCGCAAATTTAGCGCCAAATACCTCGGCCCGTGACGCGGGCGTTAACCCATAGACATTTTTACCCTAAATTCACCTGATACAGCTGACGTCCCGATACGCTTTTGTCCCTTTCCACGCGCTCTTGCTTCGGCTTGTATGACACTTGAATACGTGAGGCACGTTCTTATCCAACGCATTTTAGTGGCGAGTATAAATCTTTATTATTCAATGCTTCATCTTTGCTGTGAAAGATTGGGGGTATACGCCAAGCTAGGCCGAAACGTTATTTCTCTCCCACAAAAAAGGCGCTAGTGCGCCTTTTTTGAGGAATAAATCTGGGGAGTAAAACAGCTCGCTTAGCGTTTATCCTGCTCAACTTGGGTTGATTTATCGCCATTCTCATTCGCCACATCCGCAGAATTATCTGCCTCGGGTGAGGAATTCGCTCGATTATCGGTCTTCAACTGTTTCTCTTTATCGTGCTGACCAAACTGTGGCAGTTTGAATTTGGCACTGTATTTCAGTGCGGCAAGATTGCTGGCAATCACTCCGACCACCAAAATAATAATGATCCACACTTCTAAGCTCGACATGACAACTCCTTATTGAGCAACGCCCTGATTAATCAACGGCTAAACGTTGTTCACACTTACGAATATCTTCCGGCGTGTCAACTTCGATAGAGTCGAAGGCGCTGATGGCGACTTTGATCTTATGGCCATGTTCTAAGGCACGTAGCTGCTCTAATTTTTCCAGATCTTCGAGGCGACCTAAGGGGAGGGCGGCGAAGGCTTGCACGAATCTGCGGGTGTAAGCATACACGCCTAAGTGCTTGTAAACTGGATAATCTTTGGTATCGCGGCCGAAGGGAATACGTGCGCGGGAGAAATACAGCGCGTAATAGTCGTTATCGAACACCATCTTCACATGCATAGGGTCGTCAAGTTCGGCTTTGTTGACAATTTCATAGCCGAGGGTCGCCATTTCAAACTCGCCTGGATGGCGTTCGAAGAGGCTGATCACTTGCTCGATGGAAGTCGGGTCGATTAGCGGTTGGTCGCCTTGAAGGTTGATGACTAAATCGTCATCCTTCAAACCTAATTGGTTAATCGCATCATTGATACGGTCTGTGCCCGATGCTGCATCAGGGCTGGTCATGACCACTTTACCACCGAAGCCTTCAACAGCGCTTTTGATGCGCTCATCATCGGTTGCAACATAAATATTGGTGAGGCCTTTGGCTAACGACGCGCGTTCGTACACGTGTTGGATCATCGGCTTGCCGTTAATCGGGGCTAAGGGCTTGCCCGGGAAGCGGCTTGAACCGTAACGCGCCGGGATTAACAGAGTCACATTCATTAAATTATCCTAATTTATCAAAGATATGCAGTGTAGATAGACAAAAGGGCTCACAACGAGCCCTTGTCATCTGCTTGAGAGCTTAAATGCGACGGAACAGAGCAGTCAACATTTCGTCAGTGACTTTCTCTTCCCATGTTGGGCCGTACACGTTTGCCCATAATGGCCCCATGCTCTTAGTCACGGCAACCATTTTCGCGATGGTTTCATCTGGCAGATCTTTACAGATGTTCTTCGGCAGAGTGATGTTGTGCTTCTTCATCATCAGACGGAATTCAGCCACACCTTCTGGGTAGAATTCTTCTAACACGTCGAAGGCGATACAGTTACCGATACCATGGTGGTAGCCGAGGATGTAAGACAGACCATAAGATACCGCGTGGCATGCACCCACTTGGCTGTAAGCGATACTCATGCCACCCATAAATGACGCCATCATCAGCTTGTCGTCTTTTTCTGGGTGATCTTCTAAGTACACTTGGCGGCAAAGCTCCATGGCTTTTTCGGCGTATGACTTAGAGAATTCGTTTAAGAAGGTACCTTCTAATGATTCAACGCAGTGGATATAGCAATCCATACCTGTGTAGAACCATTGGTCAGTTTCAACACCTTCGATTAACTCAGAGTCCATGATGATTTGGTCGAACACTGTGTAATCTGAGTTCAGACCCAGTTTACGCACTGGACCACACAATACTGCTGTGCGTGACGCTTCAGCACCGGTACCTGAAATCGTTGGAATACCAATGTGGTGAACCGCTGGGTTTTTGATTAAATCCCAACCTTGGTACATGGCAGAGCCGCCTGGGTTGGTCAGCATCAGCGATACCGCTTTTGCGACGTCCATGGTTGAACCGCCACCTAGACCCACTACGCTAACCGGTTGTTTGCCGTTGAAGGCTTGCACTTGTTCGGTCAGGGTGTCGATTTGCACTGTGCTTGGCTCATCATCTACGTTAACCCAAATCAGTAAGTCTTGGGCTTTCACTGGGATGCGTGCTTCGAGTGGTTTGCCTTGGTGAACGTCATCGACTAAAAATACCACGAAGTCATCGTCGGCCTTACGCTGTGCAGCTAATACTTCGTCTAATTGTGCGAAGGAGCCACGACCGAAGATCATCTTTTCAACTACTTTAAAATTTTTAAAACTCATTGCAAAAACTCCCGTTTAATTATTGGGCAAATGCTTTCTTAATGTTTTCAATACGCTCGGCAATCTGAGCATCGGTCCAAGACAATTTAATGAGCATGGAAATAGTGCGGCTCATAATGGCATCAGATTTCGGCACAGAAATTTGAGTATAGTCAGGTCTGTCGGCGATTAATGTGATTGGCAACGCAGCAGGGGCCTTAAGCTCCTGAATGTGTTTCCAGTTTTTCAGATAATGCCAGTTGTTCACGTACCAGTAGAAGCAACCGTCAACGCCATTCTCAGCCAGTTTTTTGCTGATCTCTTGGGTACGCGCTTCTGTTGGTAACATAAAGCTTAAGAAGCCCGCTGAATCACCCTCTGGATCGGGGATTTCGCGGAAGCTGACTTCAGGAATGCTCGCCATCGCTTCTTTAATGACTTTTTTGTTTTTACGTTGAATGTCGATAATGGTATCGAGTTTACGTAATTGGGCCAAACCTAAGGCCGCGTTCATTTCAGAGATACGGAAGTTCAGACCCATAATTGGGTGTGACTCGGCGCCACGGTCTTTACCAATATGGTCATGGCCGTGATCGGAGAACATATGGGCGTGATCGTAAATTTCGGTGTTATTGGTGATCACCGCGCCGCCTTCACCACAGGTAATGGTTTTAACAGAATCGAAAGAGTAACAACCGACATCACCGATAGTGCCTAGGGCTTGGCCCTTGTAGCTACCGCCAATGGCTTGGCAAGCATCTTCTAACAATACGATGTTGTGCTTAGCGCAGACGGCTTTGATTTCGTCCATCTTGGCCATAGAGCCACACATGTGTACTAAGTTCACCGCTTTAGTACGTGGGGTGATCGCCGCTTCAATACCTTCTGGTGATAGACACAGTGTCTCGTCGATTTCGGCAAAAATTGGCACAGCACCAGCCATGAAAATCGCTTCTACAGAAGCAACAAAGGTAAAAGGTGGCACGATAACTTCGTCGCCAGCACCAATGCCTGCCGCCATTAAGGCTGTTTGCAGCGCAGCAGTACCGCTAGATAAGAGGTGAGCATGCTTAACATTCATTTTCTCGCAGAGCAGTTGCTCCATATCGCGAGTCTTCCAGCGATCATTACGCATATGGTCGAAGTTATAACGGAAGGTAAAGCCGTGCTCCATCACATCGGCGACTTCTTGCTTTTCTTCTGGACCAAATAATTCAAAACCGGGCATGGAAGGTATCTCCTTAGAATTTGTGGCGCATGGTCGCGCTGCAATTAACTGGCGGATTATAACTGGGCTAAAGATCCCTTGCGATGTTTTATTGATGAAAATAAGGTCATGTTGACGTTTCGAGCTTAGATTTTGCTCACTTAACACTGTGTTATTGCATGTGTTCGTGCTTGCTAGCCCGTAAAGCTCGATTTAGTGGAAGAGTCAGTGGGATAAGTGTGGAATAAAACAGATGCTTATTTTCATTAGGTCAATCTTGCTTGCAGATTTGGTTTTAGCTATGGATTGCCATTGATGTTGCATGCATCAAAACAAAAACCTGCACGGGGCAGGTTTTGATGGGTAAACCCAGCGCGAATCGCGCTTTGATACTGAGGCAAGATTAGAGCTTTTGCGCGCGATCGACAGTCACATCAAGATCGGTCAATAGGCCGTTATCTATACCGTAAATCCAGCCATGCACCGCCAACTCTTGGCCGCGGGCCCAAGCTTCCTGCACGATAGTGCTGCTGGTAACGTTGGAAACCTGCTCAACCACGTTAAGTTCGCATAGGCGATCAAAACGTTTAGCTTCATCCATCTGCATTAACTCATCGTGATGGAGACGATACACATCGCGTAAATGGCCAAGCCAATTGTCGATAAGCCCTAAGCGTTGATTCCCCATGGCGGCACGCACACCACCACAGCCGTAATGACCTACGACCATAATATGCTTCACCTTAAGCACATCGATAGCGTATTGCAGTACTGATAGACAGTTAAGATCGGTGTGGATCACCATGTTGGCAATATTGCGGTGAACGAAGACTTCGCCCGGCATTAAATCGATGATTTGGTTAGAAGGTACTCGGCTGTCGGAACAACCAATCCAGAGGTATTCAGGGTTTTGCTGTTTCGCCAGTTGTTCAAAAAAATCAGGGTGCTCTTGGCGAATGCGTCCGGCCCAGCGGCGGTTGTTATCGAATAAGGGTTTAAGTAGTTTCATTTTAACCTATTGTTTTATTGACATATTAAAATGTCTTTATTGCCCTAAGTGATGCAAGCAGCACATTTTTAGCAAGAGTATATCAGTAAATTTACGCTTGCTGGTCTATCCAATGTGCCACTGTGCGGTGGCACCATGCAGGTTCGTGCACAGTTACAACACGTTCGCTAAAAACTGACCTAAATGTTCAGTGACAAATTCGGCTTGTTCCAGACTGGAAATATGGCCAGCATTGGGAATGTGCACTAATTGACTGCCATCGATGGCATCACTCATCAGATAACTCTCAAGCACACTGCGGGCCTTGTCTTCGACCCCGACCATGACTAAACAGGGCAGAGTAAATTGCTCGGCAAACTCCATAGTATCGCGGCGGCCAAAAATAATTCGCCCAAGCTTAACTATGCTAGGGATGGTTTCTGGCGTTTGGGCTGCCAAGTAGGCTTCAAAACGTAGCACTAATTCGGGATTATTTTCTTTGGTATTATCGGCGAAAAACAGTGGCGAAATGGCGCTGATAAGTGGTGCAGGTATGCTGCCGGCTGCTTGGATCATGTCCAGCATGCCATAATATTTAGCGCGGGTGATCTCTGGCTCAAACCCAATAAAACTGTCGAGCATCACCAGTGCATTGACGCGCGAGGGTGCTTTAAGCACTAGCTCGGCGCCCCACATGGCGCCCACGGATAAACCGATCACCGCAAATTGCTCGATATCAAGGGCGTCCATCAGGGTCAGCATATGCTCGCTGATGTCTAAGAGACTGTTGCAGCTTTCTGGGACGGCGCCTGATTGGCCGTGTCCCCAAAGATCCGGCACGATGCAGCGATACTGTTTACTTAAGCGGGCAATTTGCGGCGCCCACATGGCGCTATCCCAGAGGTAACTGTGGCCGAATAACAGCGTTGGGCCTGAACCTATATCGAGGTAACTGAGTTGGCTACCGGCGATGTTGAGTTGTTTTCTGTATGAAGAAAAATCCATAAAACCTACTTTTTTAAGATGAGCGCCGAGTATAAGGCGCCATCAAGTTGTGTGAATTGCTAAACCTTAAGGCTTTGCAATTCGATGTACATATTCCGCCACAAGCACAGGTAAACGGGCGAGCACCGCTTCTTTTAGTAACATATCGCTCTGCTGGAGAACCTGCGCTAAGGCCTGCACCTCAAATTGGGGTAACAGGGTTTGAGACACAGGGAAATAGCTGATATGCCAAGGCTCGGCGCTGACGGCGCTTTTACCGCGCTGAAAGGGAAAATAAAACCCAAAGGTTTTGGCATGCTGGAGTAGCCATTGATGCAAGTGGGCGCAGGGGCCGCCGTCGGTGTATTCGGCTTCCACTAAACGCAGGGATTTTACCTCGATTTGCTTGGCATCAAACACATCGATATCAGTGCCCCAGTGATGGCGTGACGCGCCAGGCAGTGCCGACCAGAGCAAAATCAAATCGACTAATTCATCATCGCTCAGTGGACTGATATCCACGGGCTGTTCGTTGATATCCAGCACTGCACGCTTACCGCTGGCCTTGGCGTTCCAAATGGCGAGTTGCCGGTCAAAAGGGCGATAGGCCGAGCAAATCGCCAGCTTAATCCCATCTTTGGCGGCGCTGTCTGCCATCGCCTTAAAGGCGAGGGCGGTTTGAGCCTCCAGCATGAAGCGTGTTTCGCTCGGGTGATGGGGACTCAGCAGTTCGACTAATTGCAGTCTCTCCGCTGACTCTTGTGTTACATCAGCGGATAAGTCTGTATTTAAGCCCGTGTCTAAATCGCTTGCTATACCATTCTCTATTCCGCTCTCTATTCCACACTCTATTCCATAGAGCTGGGCAGTATTGGCTAAGCGTGGCGTGGCGTTTAACACAGTAATTGTTCCAAAATCACTTCGTAGCACAGGGCTAACTGCTCCAGATCATCGACCTTTACACATTCATTCACTTTATGGATAGTGGCGTTCACTGGGCCGAGTTCCAACACTTTGGCGCCCGTTGGCGCAATAAAGCGTCCATCTGAGGTGCCGCCCGTGGTTTGCGGATCGGTATCATAGCCAGTGACCTGACGAATCGCATGGCGAGTTGCGTCTAACAGTGGGCCTTCGCCGGTTAAAAAGGGCAGGCCGTTGAAGGTCCAGCTGATGTCATAATCCAGTTCGTGGGCGGTTAATAAGGCTTCTACGCGCTCGATTAATATCTCGGCGGTCACTTCGGTTGAATAACGGAAGTTAAACATCACCTCCAAGGCGCCTGGGATCACGTTCGATGCGCCCGTGCCGCCGTTAATATTGGCGATTTGCATGCTGGTGGGCGGGAAGAATTCGTTGCCATTATCCCAATGGGTTTGGCTTAACTCGGCTAAAAATGGCGCGGCTTTGTGGATTGGGTTATCTGCAAGGTGTGGATAGGCCACATGGCCCTGAATGCCCTTAACGGTTAAGTTGGCGGTGAGACTACCACGGCGACCATTTTTGACCACATCACCGAGTTTTAGGGTCGATGAGGGTTCGCCTACTAGCGCCCAAGTGATTTTTTCATTGCGAGCTTCTAGGGTGTCGATAACCCGTGTGGTGCCATTGATAAAGGGGCCTTCTTCATCACTGGTGATCAAAAACGCAATCGAGCCGGGATGATTGGGGTGCTTAGCCACAAAACGTTCGGTCGCAACGATCATCGCCGCCAACGAGCCTTTCATGTCGGCGGCGCCGCGACCATAGAGGTAACCGTCAATAATGGTTGGCTCAAAGGGAGGGGTATGCCAGCGGCTCAAATCGCCCGCGGGGACCACATCGGTATGGCCGGCAAAACAAAATACTGGGCCTTCATTACCGCGACGCGCCCACATATTGGTGGTGTCTTCAAAGACCATGGGCTCAATATTAAAGCCAATGGCGGCGAGGCGTTCGGCCATCAGGGTTTGGCAGCCTTCATCCAGCGGGGTGACCGAAGGGCGGGCGATTAACTCTTTAGTCAGTTCGGTAACTGGGTGGGTGTTCGAAGCGTGCGTCATAGGGAAAAGGCCTTCTTATATTCGGCTTCGTTAAAGCCCACCAGCACTTGTTCACCCACGGTGAGCACAGGACGCTTGATCAGCGTCGGGTGGGTGAGCATCAGTTGAATGGCTTTAGCTTGGTCGATATCCGCTTTATCGGCATCACTCAAGGCGCGAAAACTGGTACTGCGTTTATTAAAGACGGTTTCCCATCCTGCAATTTGACACCAATGCTGAAGATCCTTTTCTGCTAATCCATCTTCCCTAAAGTCATGGAAGTTGACCGAAAGTTGATGGGTTTCAATCCATTTACGTGCTTTACGCACTGTATCGCAATTTTTAATACCAAAAAGGGTCAAGATGATGCTCCTATCGCGGGGCGCCGTTGGCACGCATTGATTTTGCTCGCATTGTGGCATTGTGCGCTGGATGCCACAAGGGGGATATAAGGTTGTGTGGGCGGTAACTATTCAGAATACGGCTAGGAATAGCTGGGCAAACAGCGACGAAAGCTTAAGCGTCAGTTAAGTATTAGCTTCTAGTCTAAGTATTGAGCCTGTCTATTGAGCCTAAATCGACAAGGGGATCGCGATGAATATCAGTGCAAGCAGCCCAATGTTAGCGCATAGCTATGCCGCCAACCGTTTGTCTTCACCCTCTGTGTTACAAGCTCAGTTTGCACCTGCCAAAGTGGAAGAGGTGATTTAGACTGCCCAGGAGCGAACCCATGGGATGGGTAAAGGGGAATCGATTGATACCTATGCTTAAAAATGACATGAATAAAGAAAAGCCGAGCAGTTGCTCGGCTTTGTGTTTTAGGAAGCGATGCTAATCAAAGACATAAATCTGATTAGAAGCTCATCTCTACCGCTAAATAATATTCACGCCCAACAACGTTGTAGTAAGAACGTGGGTAGTGCGGCCAAGAGTTTTGGGTTTCGTCAATTTCAGGGCCTGCATCGAAGATATTATTAATCCCGCCAGAGAACTTAATCGCATCGGTTAACATATAGCTGGCGGCCCAGTTCACTTCGACATGGCTGTCGATAGTGACGGCATACTTGTCCGCTAAGCCATTGTTAATGAATGCCTCTTTACGCTGGCCATTCATGCTATCGGTGTACTTGATCAGCAGGTTGGTAGCGAAGTCATCGTAGTTCCAACCGAGATTTAAGTTACCACGGATTTGCGGGGCAGAGCCGTCACCATCGATCAGATCTAATGGCTCAGAATCCGGAGTTAGTTGCTCCTCCCATTTCAGCAGATAGGTGCCTTCTAAGCGTGCGCTTAAATCCCCAAGGCCTGAAGTTTCATAGCGATAGCCAACCGAGAAGTCGATCCCCGAGGTTTCTTGGGATGACATGTTGATGGCTTGAGTATTCACTTGAATTAACTTGCCGCTTGCATCGCGGAAAATCTTATCGGCGAAGGCGTCCGAGTGATCCAAGATATACTGGGCGCTTGGGCTATTGACTAGGTTGTCGATTTCAACAATCCAGTAGTCCAAGGTTAAATTGAGATCGTTATAATCCCAGACGATGCCAAGGTTATAGTTTTTACCGGTTTCCGCTTCAAGCTCAGGGTTTGCACCGATAGTAATTGGCAGTGAGTCAATCTTTTCACAAGCAGGGCCCGTACCACCTGCGGCTTCACAGGTTGGGGTGTCGATCACTGTGCTATAGGCTGCCGTTGGCTCACCAAATAAGCGCTGCATATCAGGCGCACGGAAGGTTTCGGCGTACAGACCGCGTAATAACAGATTATCAATTGGGCGATATTCTACCGCCACCTGTGGGCTAAATTGACCGCCGACATCGGATAAATCGTCATAGTAGTCGTAACGACCCGCAAGGGTGACTGTGAGGTTTTCGATCACAGGCACAGCGACTTCGGCATAACCTGCGTATTGCTCACGTTCACCCTGGGCGCTGCTACCGCCTTTGCCAATTACGCCACCATTACTGGTGAAACTATCGGACTTGTCGTAGAACCATTCTTTACCGTATTCGACACCCACAGCATAAGCTACTGTGCCTGCTGGTAATTCAAAGGCTTCGCCACTGATCCCCGCGTTAAGGTTCGACAGGGTGGATTGCCCCTTCTTGCCGCCTTGGAAATCCAGCATTGCGGCATCTTCCGCCGAGATCACATCCAGCAGCGAATTGCCGTTTGTGCCTGCGGTAAGGTAGTTCCACATGCTTTGGTAGGTTGGGGAGCCCTTAGTGGTGGAGTCTACCGTTTGGCGGGCAATCGACCATGAGGTGTCGTACTCGATAGTATCGGTGAGGTAACCTTTGCTGCCTAATAAGAAGGAGAAATTGTTGGTCTCAAAATCAGAGGTCCGCGGACCTAACTCAGACATACGGCGAGTGTAGTAATAATCACCATCGGCCGCTCCTGCAAAATCTCCGCCGAAGGCGGTATTTTTATCGAAGACTTGCGATAATCCATTTTGTTCATCAAGGATGGTGACGTTATTGCCAGACACGTTGAACATAAAGTCTTCGCCGACCGTTGCCGATTCAATCTCAGTGTAGGTCGAGGCGTGAGTGTAATCGAGGCGCGAGTATAGCTGATGATCGTCATTTAAATCTTTGGTGAGATTGATCATGGTAGAGTAGCGTTTCTGCTCAGGAGAGAAGTCACGCTGCGCTGAGCGATCATACCCACACTTACCATTGGCCATCATCACATAGCCGCGTGCATCACATTCTGCAGCGCTTAAGCTCTTGAGTAATTTGCCATTGCTATCCACAAGGTTGGCGCCATAGGAGCTGTAACCAGCATAGTAGTTACCAGGGACAATATCGGTTCCCCATTCTGGGCGGTCTGACGCTTTTAACGCTTGGCGATCTTCATATTCGGCGAAGAAGGTCAGGTTCGCTTTATCACTGCTGACACCCGTCATAAACGAGAATTGGTTATTCTGCAGGCCACCGTCGAAGGTATCTGAGTGACGGTATTTGAAGGTGCTTTGTTCAACGTCTTTTTTCAAGATGATGTTGATAACACCGCCCATCGCATCTGAGCCGTAAATTGCCGAGGCGCCTGTGGTTAAGATTTCAATACGCTCAATGGCTCCTAACGGAATATTAGCTGTATCGACAAAACTGTCGGTGCCGCCAGCGCCAAAGGGATATTTAGGCACACGTTTACCGTTGATCAGCGTCAGCACACGTCCGGCGCCCACACCACGCAGGTTGACGGCAGACGCCGCCGGGGTAAAACCGTGGACTTCCTGCTGCGTCATCGAGCCGCCTGAGTTTTGCGACAGGTTGCCTAATACATCTTGCACTGAGTTAAAGCCACCTTTTTCGATGTCCGCGGCGCTGACCACCACGATAGGGGAGGCATTCTCAAGATCGGTACGTTTAATGCGTGAACCCGTTACCTCGATACGCTCAACTTTATCATCGACAACAGCCGTTTCATCGGCGGCAAAAACCAACGGCGATAAGGATGTTGATACTAAAGCGAGTAAACTAAAACGAACCGCGCGTGCCACGGTTGTTTGCGTAGTCATATTTTCATTCCCTTTGTTATGCCGTGATGATCAGGAAGGTTTTCATCATGGCTTATATTTATTTGCAACTGCCCTCCATAGCCGGAAAATTATCATTAACAATTTTAATATCAACCGCTTAATTGTTGTTTAATGGCTGCAGTGGTGTTGCATTTGTAATATTTAAAAGGCTAATTAAGCGCAATTAAAAATAAAGAGTGGCGGTACGGCGTGCGAAATTGGCAGGTTGTATCTTAATGTAACTCAACATTGTCTTTACAATATCAGTTTTATAAATGAATGTTCGGGATTAAGCGGTTTTAAATAATGTGATCTATCTCAAGCTAGTATTGCAGCAGTAAATTTAAAAGGTCTTATTAAGTGTTTAAAAATGCACCTTAATTTAGGCTTAAAAATACAATTTAACATTTTAATTTTGCCAAAATGGTCAAATTTCTAAATTTCAAAACTCTCAGTTTTAAAATATTCGAATTTATCCATAAATCTGAAACACCCTGTCACGAATAAAGATAATTTGTATTTGACGATGTTGGGATAGTGTCTAAAAAAAATCGGTTTATACTTAAGCTGCTTAATTAATATCTAATTAATTAGCTATGCTTAAAAAGGCTGCTTTATTGCAAACGCTGCATCTTGATTTAGCTAGGAGCAAAAGGTCGATAAATCTGTTTGCTATCATGTATAGTGAGAACCATTACTGGGATAAAAACCGAGGTCAGCGGATCGGCGCGAGAGGGTATCGCTGATGGCTGGCAGATAGAACGAGGTGAATGTGAGAATTAATGATCTTAGGCTTTTTTTGTTGGTCGTTGAGCTAGGTAGCTTTGCCGCCGCAGCTAATTCGATTGGGATCCCAAGGGCTTCCGTCAGCCGGCGTATCGGTGAGTTAGAGGATGATCTAGGGACTAAACTGTTTACACGTACTACGCGTCAATTATCACTGACACCTACAGGCGAAAACTATCACCAACAGTTACTGGAAATTATTCCAAGGCTCGAATCACTCAATGAGTCGGTCAAAAATCAACGCAATATGCCAACAGGAACCGTTAAGTTGGGATTGGTTGGAGAGGCGGATGTGGTCACGCATAATCTATTACAGGATTTTTTAAATAACTATCCCTTAATTACGATAGAAACCCATGTCAGTAATCTGGGTTATCACGATATTTTAAATTATGGATTGGATGCCTGTATTCATATTGGCCATATTAAAGATAATTCTTTTGTGGCTCGTCCTCTAATGCGGATGTGTCGAAAGTTATACGCAAGCCCTGATTATATTGCTACCCATGGTATGCCAAAAACCTTAGAGGATCTTAATCAGCACGTACTCATGCTTCATCGTATGCAAAATGGAGAGTTAGAAGACCATTGGAAATTCAACTTAGGCGAATATCGAGTGAAAAGTCGGCTTATTTCCAACAGCAGTCATTACATTCGCCATGCCATATTAAAGGGGGCCGGGATCAGTTTATTATCCGAATTAAGTGTGAGTGAACATTTGCAATTAGGTAATCTGGTTGAAGTTTTACCCGAATATGAGGTTTATGTTGATGATGCCTGGTTGGTCTATCCTAGCCGCAAAGGCATGACCCATGCGGCTCGGTTGCTGATCGATAGCTTAATTCAAGAGGCGAGTAAGACACCTGATGTCACATTGTCACAAAATTCGTGACATTGATGTGCCTTTTTTGAGTATTGTCCACTAAATTCATCTCCTTTACTCTGTGCCACCTTAGTCGTAACTGGAAATTGTGGTGAACAGAGTGAAACCAATCAAAATCGGAACGGGTTTGTGTTGTGCAGGCATTGCATTAGTACTTGCTGGCTGTGGTAGCAGTGAAGACCAAACCCTTACAATCTCAAAGCGTCCGTTAGTGCAGGTGATGGAATTACCATCACCAGTCACGGATAAAGGTTATAAGTTTAGCGGTGTGTTGGAGTCGGAAAATCGTGCGGATTTATCCTTCCGAGTCCAAGGCGTACTTGCAGAATTACTGGCCGAAGAAGGGACTGAGGTTGCTAAAGGACAAGTGATTGCCAGACTCGATCCCCATGATTTTCAAGTCAGTGTTCTGGAGCTGACGGCTAAGTTAGATGAGGCGAAAACCGCCCATCAATTGGCAAAAATTGAGCTGCAAAGGGTCAAAAGTGCGATTAATGATCGTGCGATTGCCAGCGTGAAGTTAGACCGCGCTGTTGCCGCCGAAGCGCGTGCTAAAGCCGGAGTCGAATTAGTCAGCCAGTCTCTGAAAAAAGCCCAGGATGCCCTGCACTATACAGAACTGACTGCGCCCTATGCTGGCGTAGTGGGTAAAACCTTTGTGGATCAACATGAGCAAGTGAATGTTGGCACAAAAATCCTCACGATTCACCGCCCTGAATTACTCAATGCGGTTGTTGATGTCCCCGAGAGTCAGATCTGGAACCTTAAGCTTGGCTCTGAAGGGCAAGTGACTTGGTTTAAAGGCACTGAAGCCGTGCCCGCTGTTGTGGCTAAAATCGCGTCAGTACCCGATCGCTTAAAGCGCACCTATGAAGTGACTTTCAACCTCGCGCACGCGCCAAAACAGTTAGTTGCGGGTAAGGCGGTGAGTGTGGATGTGGCCCTGCCTTATGCCAGCAATAAGCCGATTTATTGTATTCCCGCCCTGGCGGTCGCGAGCCGCGATAGCCAACTTTATGTGAACCGCGTCATTGCCGAGCATGTGAGTGCTACCCCCGTCGAATCGGTGAGCCAGACCGACGACTCCTTATGTGTGACCGGCGGCATAACCTCCGGTGAGCAGATAGTCATTGCGGGCGGCGCTTTTGTGGAAGAAGGCCAAGCCGTCACCATTTTGGATGGGGCGTCAGTTAAATCATGAGTCTTTCAACCTTTGCGCTAAGGCAAAAAACGTTCATTATTTTCTTCACTGTGTTGTCGATCATCGCGGGGATTTATTCCTACTTTGATTTGGGCAAGTTGGAAGATCCGTCTTTTACCGTAAAAAGTGCGGTGATTGTGACCCTCTATCCCGGCGCCAATGCTAAGGAAGTGGAGCAGTTAGTCACAGATAAAATTGAAACTAAGCTCGAGGAGATGGAATCCCTCTGGAAACTACGTTCACTATCCCGTCCGGGTAGTTCGATGATCTTTGTCGATCTCAAGGAGAAAGTGAACTCAGAGGCATTGCCACAACAGTGGGATTTGATGCGCCGTAAAGTGGAAGACGTCAAATTAGAGCTACCAGTGCAGGCGCAGATCAGCATAGTTCAAGATGAATTCTCTGAAGTCTACGGCATGTTGTTTGCGGTATATGGCGACAATATGGAAATGGCTGAGCTGAAGGACCATGCGCGGGAATTACAACGCCGCATTAAGGCTGTCGATGGGGTGAAAAAAGTCCAACTGCACGGCATTAACGAGCAAGTGGTCAATATCCGCATTTCTGAGGAACGTTTGGCTGAAGCCAACCTCACCATGCTACAGTTGGTTGAGCAATTGCATAGCCAGAATATGCCTATCGTGGCGGGGGATTTCGATCTCGGCATCGAAAACCTGCGCGTGGAGCAGGGTGATACCTTTAAAAGTATCGATGATATTCGTAATCTCAGCATTCAAACGGGCTTAAATGGGCTGCAATCGGCGGTGATCCGCTTAGGGGATATTGCCGATGTGACTATGGAATATCAAGATCCTGCCTCAACTCTCAGCCGCTATAACGGCCAACAGGCGATTACTTTAGCCGTCAGCCCTGTGAATGGCATAAACGTGGTAAGCATCGGTGATACCTTGAAGAGTGTATTGACCGATTATCAAGCCAAGTTGCCGGATGGTGCGGGCATAGGGGTGATTGCCTATCAACCGGAGGAAGTACAAAAGTCAGTTAACAACTTTATTGTTAACTTGATTGAGAGTGTGGTGATTGTGGTTGTAGTGCTGCTGATCTTTATGGGATGGCGCAGCGCCACGATTGTGGGGGTGAGTTTGCTGCTCACTATTCTGTTCACCTTGATTTATATGAATCTAACCAGCGTAGATCTGCAGCGGGTCTCCCTCGGCTCCTTTGTGTTGGCGCTAGGGATGCTGGTGGATAATGCCATTGTGATCGTCGACTTGTTCCAAGCCAAGATCAAGCAGGGCATAGAGCGCACTCAGGCGGTCATCGACAGCATTAAAGAAATGGCTATGCCACTTCTTGGCGCTACTGTGATAGCTGCGATGGGTACGGCGCCAGTGCTGTTATCACAAACTGACTCGGCGGAGTTTTCACTCTCTATTGTGCAGGTGTTGTGTAGCTCGCTACTGCTCTCATGGATTATCGCCATGGTCGTTACACCGCTCATGTGTTGGTACTTTTTGGGGAAAACCAGCGAAACCGATGCTGAAAATGCGAAACCGCCTTCTCGCTACGTTCTGATGTATCAACAAGCGGTGGAGTGGGTCGTGGAAAACCCGAAGAAGACTATTCTCTTTACCGTACCTTTACTGCTGGGCACCTTACTGGTCGCACCGTTATTGAAAGTGAACTTTATGCCGTCGTCCGATCGCGCCATCGTGTTCCTCGATTATTGGCTGCCCAATGGCGGGCGTATCGAACAAACATCGACGGATATGCGCAAGATCGAGCAATGGTTATTGGCGAGACCGGAGGTGGCAAGTATCTCTAGTTATGTGGGCGAGAGTGCGCCGCGTTTCTCGGTCACTGTCGAGCCGGAGCCTTTGGATTCGAGCTACGGCCAAATCCTAGTCAATATGCGCAATTTTGAAGATATCGAAAACTTAATCCAGCAGGGCGATGCCTGGTTAGCCAAGGAGTTTCCTTATGCAGAGCCAAGATTTAGGGAGCTAAAGCTGGCGACTAAGGATAAATATTCGATTGAAGCGCGTTTTATTGGTCCGGATCCCGAGGTGCTGCATAGCTTAGCCGATCAGGCCAAGGACATCATGCGCCAACATCCGAACTTAAAGTACGTTCGTGATGACTGGCGTCAAGAGAGCAAAGTCATGACGCCACAGGTGGATATGCATGCCGCCCGTTTAGCAGGTGTGACGCGCACCGATATTGCCAATGCCATCAATCGTGTTACTGAAGGCACCAATGTTGGCACTATGCGACACGGTGACGATTTGATCCCGATTAAATTACGTAGCGCCGATGCCTCTTTGGAACATTTTGAAAATATTCCCGTGCGCTCATTACTCGGCACACACAGCGTGCCTATGGGGCAAGTGGTTGAGAGTATCGAGATCCAAGGTGAAGAAAGCATGGTATGGCGTCGCAACCGCTTACCTGCGATCACGGCTCAAGCGGGCGTGAGTGGCGATACTGCATCGAACGTGCGCCAGAGTATTGCGGCCGATATCGAGGCCATTGCACTGCCGGAAGGCTATCGGATGGAATGGGGTGGTGAATACTACGATGAGCAGCGCTCGATTGACGACTTGATGCAGCAAAACCCTAAGGCCACGCTGTTGATGGTGATTATTTTGGTGGCGATGTTTAACGCATTCCGTCAACCAATGATCATTATGATTACTCTGCCATTGGCGGCGATAGGCATAGTCTGGAGCTTATTGTTACTGGACAAACCCTTCGGCTTTATGGCGATTGTCGGCATGATCTGTTTGTCGGGAATGATCATCAAAAATGGCATTGTATTAATGGATCAGATTGAGCTCGAACGACGTAATGGTCGCAGAATTGCCGAGGCGATTAAGGCGGCGACGCTCAACCGCACCATGGCGATTTCGATGGCGGCCCTGACTACGGCGCTTGGGATGATCCCTTTGTTGACTGACAGACTGTTTGACCAAATGGCCGCGACCATTATTGGCGGTTTGACCGCAGCATCCGTGCTGTCCTTATTTGTGATGCCTGCCTTGTATCGACTCTTTTATCGTCGGGATGAGCGTGAGGAAGATGCATTACTTGACGCACAAACGGACAACACACATTCGGTTATTAGCAGTGCCAAAGAGGTCTGATCATGAACAAACATCTATTAGTGGCCTTTACGGCAATGAGTTTGCTAGGGGGATGTAGTCTGTCTCCGGACTATGCACCGCCAAAGCTGAAAGTCAGTGAGTTGTATTTAAATGCGGCGACTGAGGGTGTAAGCCAAAAAGCATTGGCTTACCAAGCCTGGTGGCATCAGTTCAACGACCCTCAGCTCAATGCGCTGGTGGCAAAGGCGCAGCAACAAAATATTAGTCTGCAAATCGCCAGTGAGCGTGTACGTGCCGCACGGGCCTATCAAGCGGCGGTTTCATCGTTAAAAGTGCCTACTATTTCGGTGGGCGCGGGTTACCTCGATATGCGCATCAGTGAAAACGATCCGCTGATGGGGAGTGCGGTTGGGGGAATAGGCCTGCCCGATAGTTTAGGTGGCGGTAACCTTAAGTTGATGAATCGCGATCCGAACAGTACGACAGTGGGCGCGACTATTGCTTGGGAAGCCGATTTGTTTGGCCGGATTGCGAGTTTAAGTCAGGCTGCTGAAATCCGTGCCGAACAGGCACAATTGTATCGCGCTAATCTGACTACCCTAATGACTGCTGAGGTCATCGATAACTACCTGCAATACCGTGGTACGCAGGAGCGCATTGCGATCGCAAGGCAAAACATCGCCGAGCAAGCTGAAGTGTTGGCCTTGGTGGAATCATTGGAGCGTAATGGTTATGGCTCTCCACTGGATGTCGCCAATGCCAAGGCGGCACTTGCCGCCAGCGAGGCCATGTTACCCATGTTAAGTTCCGCCGAGCAGGCGCACTTGCATCGATTAGCGATTTTATTGGGGGAAAGTCTTACCGATACATCAGGGCGCCTAAGCGCGGCTGCTTTGCCCGCGATGAAGCAACTCATCCCAACGGGCGTTCCTTCAGAGTTACTGACACGCCGCTTAGATATTGCGATTGCAGAGCGTGAGATGGCCGCTAAAAACCAAGAGCTTGGCGCAGCGATTGCGGCTAAGTATCCGAGCTTCTTCTTGACGGGAGCACCAGGATTATCGGCCGATCATATCGGCGATCTTTTCTCATCGGATTCCCTTACCTGGGGTCTAGGTGCGGGCGTGAGTTGGAATGTCTTCGATGGCGGTCGTACACAAGCCATGGTGGAGATACAGGAAGCGGGCTTTAAGACCGCAGCGCTTAGCTATCAGCAGGCGGTAAATAATGCCATCAATGAAGTCGAAACCGTGCTAAAGCATTATGGCAATAACCAGCAATATCATCGCTTTATTGCTGAAGCTGAGATGCAGTCTGAGGTTGCAGTGCAAAAAGCGACGTCGCTTTATCGCGCCGGGTTAGAAAATCACTTGAGCGTACTAAATGCGCAAAATGTGAAAAACAATATGCAGGATGCGGAGGTGTTAGCCCGTCTACAAACGGCATCGAGTGTGGTATCGCTCTACAAGGCCTTAGGTGGCGATTGGACACTGGCAAACGATATGGATTAAGGGTGCATGAGGATGTTCCTGCAGTTGGGAGATCTCCCCACTGCAGGAACGCTTTATCAGCATTTCGGTTAGTTAGTCGCTGAAAATATTCTTTAATCTGAGCCAGTGTTTTAGGAGTTGTCGTGTCAAAGTGTCGTTCTTCCCCCCAGCATGAGGGGGTTTTACAGGCCTGTGAGGAATGTGGTTTAGTCACGCCTTATATAGAGCCCAAACCCGGCTATCGCGCCCATTGTCCAAGATGTCAACATAGTTTGCAGTCCGCATTAACCACACCGTTTCAGCCTATTTGGGCCTATGGGATCGCTACCCTAATGATGTTGGGCCTGAGTCTGGGGTTCCCTTTCTTATCATTCAGTGTGCAGGGCTTATCCCAAGAGGCGAGTTTGTGGTCGGCGCTGATCAGCATGCATTATGCCAGCAATAGCCTGTTGGCCATGCTTATCTTGTTGTGTGTGATGATATTGCCATTAATTTATATCAGTTTTTCAATGTTTATTTATTGGCAAGCCTACTTAGTGCAGCAAGGAAAAACGATTGAGCTTAAGTGGCTCAAACCTTGGAGCAAGCGGGTATTTCAATTTGAGTCTTGGCTGATGGCAGATGTGTTCCTCGTGGGGATATTAGTCGCCATGGTGAAAATTCTGTCGCTGGCAGAAGTCGGCTTTGGCCCGTCGTTTTGGGCTTTTTGTGTGTATACCTTGTTATTAGTGAAGTTTGTCAGCCTAGTCGATAGCTCGTGGGTATGGGATAAATTAACCCCCAGAGAGGTGACACCTTATGTGAGGGTGGGTGAGTCGCACTTACAACATAATCATTCAGTGTGTCCTATCTGCGGCCAGTTAAATGCCATCGATGCTTCGGAATGTTGCCGCTGCTCAGGGCCTGTACATAAATACTTACCCGCAACCAGTATGCAGGCCGCATGGGCCTTTTTGCTCGCGGCGGCCGTGTTTTATATTCCGGCAAATTTCTATCCGATTATGTACACCACTAGCGTGGGGCAAACAGAGGCTTCAACGATTATCAGCGGCGTTGTGCTGTTATGGCACTTGGGATCTTATCCTGTGGCCTCGATTATCTTCTTTGCCAGCATCGTAATCCCGACAGCCAAAATAGCCTCTTTGGCTTACTTATTCCGCCAAGCAGGAAAATCTAATTCACCAGAGCAAACCATTAAAAATCAACAGCTTTACCGAGTGACGGAATTCATCGGTCGTTGGTCGATGATTGATATTTTTGTGGTGGCCTTATTGACAGCATTGGTGCAACTCAATGAATTAATGGCGATTAAACCTGGCCCAGCCGCGCTGTCCTTTGCCATGGTCGTGATCTTAACCATGCTGTCAGCCATAACCTTTGATTCTCGAGTGTTGTGGCGACAATCCTTCAGCACAAATCGATAGATACTACCCATTTAAAATGAGTAATAACATGATAAATAATGAAAATATCCGAGCTAAAGAGTCTAAAGTTCGGCAACTTTCCCCCGTATGGATGATCCCTCTCATCGCGGCCATGATTGGCTGCTGGATGTTATATAGCTATTTCAGCCAATTGGGTACCGAAATCCAACTGCATTTAAAGACCGCCGAGGGCATTGAAGTCGGTAAAACCTTTATAAAGTCCCGTAATGTGAATGTTGGGGTGATTGAAAGCATTAAATTAAGTGATGACTACAGCGCCATTGTGGCGACGGCGCGGATCTCAAACGATGCCAAGCGCATGTTAAAGCAAGATGCACGTTTATGGGTGGTGAAACCGCGGATCGGCATGGAAGGTGTTTCGGGGTTAGATACCTTGCTCTCGGGCGCTTATATCGAATTAGAGCCGGGTAAATCTGGCGCGCCCCAGTATGAATTTACCGTGCTGGATAATCCACCTGTGGCTTCGGCCGACGAGGAGGGGATTCGGATCACCCTGAGTAGCCCGCAAGCAGGTAAGCTAAGTGTGGGCGATCCTGTGCTCTATGAAGGTTTTCGAGTGGGCCGAGTAGAAACCCTAGGATTTAACACCGAGCGTCGCGAAGCGTTCTACCAGTTGTTCATCAATAAACCCTACGATGAGCTCGTTCGTGATAACAGCCAGTTTTGGCTGACCTCTGGCATCAATATGCAGCTCTCGGCCAAAGGGTTAAATCTACAGGTGGGATCGCTAGAAACCTTGCTCTCAGGCGGTGTGAGCTTCCGTTTGCCCGAAGGGCGTCTCGCGGGAGCCAAAATCACTGAGGAAGGCAGTGAATTTAGGTTGTATGACTCACAGGAACTTGCGAGCCAAAGCGTGTACGACAAGTACTTGGAGTTCGTGATGTTATTCGATGAGTCTATTCGTGGATTACACGACGGTGCAAGTGTGGAGTTCCGTGGTATCACTATAGGCGAAGTGGTGAAATCACCGCTCACGCTACAACAACTCGATCCCCATTTTGGCCGCTTTAGCAATGGTACTATTCCCGTATTGGTCAAAATCGAATTAGCACGGGTATTTGAGCATGCTGAACAGGTAGGGCTGGATAATTTACGCGCTGAAATCGAGCGTGAGTTGCACTCGGGTCTGCGTGCGAGCCTAAAAACGGGCAATTTACTCACGGGTGCCTTGTTTATCGATCTGGATTTATATGCAGATGCTAAGCCTTATCAAACCACTGATTTTATGGGCTATCCGGTGTTCCCGACGCAGCGCGCAGGTGTGGCTGAGATCCAAAAACAAGTTGGACAGCTTATTAGCAAGCTTAATAACTTACCGCTGGAAAAAACCTTCACTGAGGTGAATACCACGTTACAGAACACCGCCAGTGCACTAGCGCAATGGGATAAGGTTGGCGCCAGCTTAGACCAAGTGTTGCAACAACAAGAAACGAAGTCACTGCCCGCAGAAATGCAGGAAACCTTGAAAGCCGTAAGTTTGACGGCGAAGGGATATGGGCCAGAGTCGAGTGTTTATGCTGAGCTTCAGGCCAGTCTGCAGCAACTGCAAACCTTGATGAAGGAATTAGCGCCTTTGTCGCGCCAGCTAAATCAAAAGCCAAACTCACTTATTTTAGGGGCTGATCTGCCCGCAGATCCAATCCCAGTAAAAGGTAACTAATATGCGTATTTTAGTGTTATTTATTGCATTTTTGATGACGGGCTGTAGCAGTCAGCCCGCGCCTAAAACCTATTTTATCGCCCTGCAACATGCTGCTGGTTCAGCTACAAGTACCGGCGTTATAGGTCCCAGTGAGTCGTGCTCGTTAAGCGTTAATCAGGTGAGCATGGCTGACTATCTCAATAGCAATGGCTTGGTATATCAAACGTCGCCGCAGGAGCTCGTTGTGGCACGCCAGCATTTATGGGCCGGCTCTCTAGCCGAGCAAATTCAATTTCGGCTTAACAATTTGCTGAGCCAGTCATGTACTTTACCTACTAGCTGGACTTTGCCAGCTAACAGTCCCGCTAAACCCGTCCAACTCGCCCTCACAGTGACGGAGTTTTATGGCAGCTATATAGGCGATGCAGTGATTGGTGGCCAGTGGCGCCTTTTGGATGGTATGCAACAAGTGTTGCTTGAGCAGCCATTCCAATATCGGATCCCCTTAACCGAAGAAGGTTATCCCGCATTGGTCAACAGTATGGATAAAGGGCTGATACAGCTTGCTGGCGATATCCGTTTAATGGCGGCGCCGCATATGCAATCTCAACTATCGTCAGCTCAATAGGCAAAAATATTGCGTTGGCAGTAAGTAAGCGCCTTGAATATAGGCGTTGAAAGCTGCGCATAAATAAGTTTGCAGATATTTCTTGGCTTGCTTCACTTTCAGGGGACTAAGGCGAAGTACTGCCAAGGCGACATTTAGCTGAGCTTAGGCTTGCTGAGTCTAAGCAAGGGTTGCTTAATGTCGCCTTCATCTTAAGGTTTGTCGTTGGAAAAGCATGTTAATGCTTCTGGGGGAGAGTTAACTAATCCATCCTAGTAAGTGCCACCAAAGATAGTCCAATGGAATCAACACCAATAGCGTGATTAGCGTCAAGGGTAAGGTGATCTTCAATAGATTAGTGAGTGACTCCTGAGATAGTTGCATCGCCAAAATCAGCGGCGGCGCTTGATAGGGGAAAATCACCGTCGAAAAGCCGATCACTTGGGTCATCAATACCGCAGGGAGAGAAAACCCTGTCGCATTCGCCAAGTCGGCAGCCATTGGGGTTAATACCGTGGGCACGCCAGGCACGGTTGCCACTAATCCAGTTAAGGTCGATATCAGTGATAAGGACATAAAGTTGAGGAAAGAGGCATCTTGTGACAAGGGAAGGTATTGACTGAATACTTGGCCGAGTTCGCTGCCAAGCCCTGATTGATTGACTAAGACGCCTAGTCCGAGTGCGGCGGCAACAAAGATAACCGTTGAAAAATCAACCGATTGATTAAAACGCTTTGGCTCAATAATGCCCCATTTCGGCAGCAAAAGGATGATGGCGGTCGTTAGCCCCACCCATGCAGGATTGATCCCATGCCATGAGTCTGTTATCCAAAATAACAGGGTGATGATGAGTAACACCCCGAGTTTAATTTGCTTGACCACATCATACGCCTCGATATCCGTCGCTGTCGCCATCTGGGTTTTATCAATCTTGGCCGGAAACAAATACACCACGAGCGCCACTATTATGGCCGATTTGAGCAGACCCAAAATCGGAAAGTGCAGAAACAGATATTCAGCATAGCCAAAATGCACGTTAAACAGATTTTCGCTCGCACCTGCCAAAATCATGTTGGGAATATTAGCGGGCAGCACCGCAAGGCTGGGCATATTACAGGCGAGTGCTAGGGCGGTGGCTATGCCTATTCGGCCATTGCTGCCACGGCTAAACCCGATCTGCTCGGCCAAGGCCATGCCGATGGGCAGCATCACAACCGCGCGCCCAACGGAGGATGGCATCACAAATCCCAGTAACATCGCGCTGATGACCAGTCCTGCAATCATGCGCGGATAACTCATGGTTAACGCGGGGGCGATAAGGGCGGCGAGCCGGCGACTTAATCCCGACTCTGAAATGGCGCTGCCAATCACAAAGCCGGAGATGATTAACCACACCGCCGCCGAACCGAATCCCGAGAACAACACACTGGGATCAATCAGCTTGAAAATGGTGGCCAAGGCAAAAAAGATCAGCCCCGCCATAAAGGGCGGAATAAAACCTGTGCTCCAAAATAGCAGGGTGATGAGTACGACAGATGCGCTGTAGGAAAAAAGTGCTGGGTGCTGCTCGAATGGAAACATGGCCAACAAAACGGCGACGAGCATGGCGCTAAAGATCAACCATTTTTTAATACTTAACTTACCCATAGGGGATCACCTTAATATTGCGGGCTTTGATATTGCGGCCTAAGATAGCCCAGTTGATATGGCGTTTTAAGGTGGCAATGTGCCAGATGTTATTTCTAAAGCGACAATGTTGGCACCCAGCCAATTTGCGTTCACGTTAGACGCAAATCGTCCCGTATTGAGTAATGCGCGCAATCTCGAGGCCGAAATGGGCGTCGAGCCCCATTCTCACCCTCGGGGGCAGTTACTTTGGGCGGCAAAAGGGATTTTACGGGTTCAGAGCGATAATGCGGTTTGGGTGGTGCCATCGACCCATGCCGTGTGGCTTCCCAGTGGGTGCCGACATCAAATTAACTGTGAAACCCAAGCTCATCTTCGCAATTTATATATCGATCCCAGTTATCGCGTTAGAGTGCAGGACACGCAGGTGGTGATGGTTACTATGACGCCGCTAATGCGTGAAATGGTGCTGAAGCTATGCCAAGACGCCACAATGGAACCAGCCAAGTATTTTCGCCTAGGCTTAAGTGCCATAGACGAGTTAGATGCGCTAGACAGTGTGAATACCTATTTGAATGCGGGCTCGGATCCGCGTCTTGGTCGAGTGATCCAACTGTTGATCAAAAAACCGCAGGCGGAGTATACCTTGGCCGAATTAGCCCAAGGCGCGGGGGCGAGTATTCGAACCATAGAACGACTCTTTAAAGCCGAAACCGGACAGACCTACAGGCAATGGCGCCAAAGATACCGATTACTCAACTCCCTTGAGCGGTTAACCCAAGGGGAGAGCACGACGGGTGTGGCCCATAGACTTGGGTATTTGAGTGTCAGTAGCTTTAGCGCAGCATTTAAAGCCCTATTTGGTTGCACGCCACAGGAATACGCCCAAAAAAGCGTGCAAGCCACAGCCCTAAGTAACAGGTCTACAGCAGTCTAGTGATGAGCTGGGCTCTTTGTGGCTCAAGCTCATTCAAACCTTGTTGATAGCGGTCAAATGGTGGAATGCTAGAGCAGAGGACAAATTTACCTAGCGGGTTATACATAAACTGACCGACGACAGCGATAGACAAATGAGCAGGGCAAGTCTGCAGAGGTGTTGTACCATCTAAAATCGCCGCGTAGCGATTCGCCGTGTCTTGATGTTGCATTAACGGTGTCAGTAACCATTGCGTCACTGTTGCAGTGATATCTTCACCATCAATTGCCTGTAATGCTTTGGTCATGCCTGTAAAGTAATACCATTCACCCGCTTTCGTGCGCTCAAACGACATCACAGCTGAAGGAACAGGCATCTGCCAGCTAACGGGAATAGCGCTGCTGAGTTGAGCGTGTGGTAATTGCTTTAAGACCAATTCGCCAAATTTCATATTTGTTGTGATGCCGTTTTGACTAACGGTTTTTATCAGTAGCACATGGGTGTTGGCTGCTACGCGTTGCCAAAACAACATATCTTGATTAATCACATCGGCAATCTGCTGCGCAGACATGGTATGAGCGTGAGCCAGTAAATCGATGAAGTAGAGTTTCTGTGCCGTGAGCAGATGTGAAAGTGATGGAGAAGACAAAAAGACATTAAACTGGCTGCCTTCTTGCCAAGTATCTAACTGAATTAATGTTTTATATCGCGCGATTAATTCGGCGTTTGTTACGAGGAGTTCGTCAAAAGGCGTTTGTTCTGCCAGTACAGGAAGACAACTGGACATAAAATCATCACGGTTAATGCACTCGTTGAATGGTGTTTGCGGTTTATCTATAGGAGTTGTGTTTAGTGTTGGGGAACGTTCCAAAATGCCAAGCTGTTGTATGGTTTTGAGTCGAGAAATCCCGGCATCCATAGGTGAGCCGCCACTATTCACATCAAAGCCCAGTGCATAGAGATACGCATTCTGAGCTTGGTTGTCGGCTAACGCCTTATCACTCTTTTGAATTTCGTCTAGGTAGGCTTTAGCCTGTTCTGAAGCTGGGCTATCTTTCATGTTGATGACGACAAGGATCAGATAAAGACTCACTGGCACCAAGAATAGCGTGAGCAAAATCCATTTGATTGCGGTTTTTAAATGTTTCATCAAAACTCCATTTATCGATAAATTAACAAAATCGCAAACAGGTTAACATTTAAGCCGACTTCTGTAAGTCAATTTTTTATTTAAACAACTGCAATAAAAACAAGTATTCACGTAAAAATCAGAGAATACCTCAACTGTGTACAGATGGATGATGTGGGCGAATTGAAGGTATTAAGTCGGTTCTGAATGAAATGCAGCTTTGGATCATAAAGCCCGCAAAACTGAGGTTTTGCGGGCTTTACTTACTGGGATCAGCCTTAAAAACTATTTCAATGCTTCTGGGACTATAGGGTAGTTATCCCATACTTGACCGTCGCTCATTGAACGCACCAGCTTGATATATTCAGCGTGGGTCCAGGCGAGCGGGGTGGCGGAGTTAGTGCCTTGGCCGAGTTGATATTGGTAACGTGTGGTGTTACCCACACCGTCCCATGCTTGCTCGGGGAGCATTAGCCCCGCGTTGGCGAAGGTTTCCATCCCTTGCACATAGGTATTGATAAGCTGCTGTTTGGTTTGCTGCGCGTGAGCACCGCTTAGCTCTCCCTTGGCACTGGCAAGGGCCAGCTCAAAATGGCCACGTTCACCGGTGAAGAAGGGCCAGACGCGGCCGCGTTGGTTGTCGCTATTACTGCCCGATTCGGCGTAGTTTGCGCCAGTGAGAGTATCTTCACCGTAGCCATCGTTACCGTAACGCCTAAAGCCGGGAACGCTGCTGCCATCTTTTGCAGTAAAGTTGTATTTGAGGCGTAAATTGTCCTCAAGCTCAGTATTATCCACCAGTGCTAGGCTTTGATTAATCAGCTTATCGGTGGCGCCACGCACGCCATAGCGCACCAACTCTAAAAAGCCGCCATCGAGGATCTGACGTTGATCTAATCCCGCACGACCATTATTAGCGGCGAGTTGCTCGGCGGTGTTTGGCTCACCGTTGGGGCTTAATCGCAGATAATAAGGCGCCTTTATGCCTTGACTATCTGTAAGCAAACCTTGAGTCGTCACTAAGTGTTTTTCAAGTTGTTGATTAAGCGTTTTGGCGGTTGCGAGATAACGCTGACTGGCATCGCTATCGTTTACAGCCTTGGCAATATCACTCGCGGCCACTAAACCTGCGATCACTGCGGCCGTGGTGGAAGGCGAATAACCAGCTTGTTCTTCCCAACGTTCTTGTTGGGTTTTCGGTGGCGTAATTTGCGTGTGATTCCAGTCAAGATTCACCTCGCCGCCGCTGACTAAAAAGTCCGCCGCGGCTTTTAGCATCTCTTGATACCAATGGCTCAGTTCCGCTTGGTTGAGTACGCCTGCCTGCCAGAGTTTCCAGCCGAGCATGATCGGCATAGCCGTTTGGTCGAGCTGCACGCCCACCCATTCGATTTGGCCATCCACATGGGTCTTTTGTAAAAACCAACCGGGTGTGCCGCTAAAACCTGGAGTTTTGTCGCTCACTTGCACCTTTTTAAGGTACTCAAAGGCGACTTTAGGCGTTTGTGTATCGCCCATGGCGAGAAATGCCATGGCGCACTGGTAAAAGTCTCGGGGCCAAACGGCCTTGTAGCCCGTGCTGGGTGTGACAGCAGGGACTGTATCGCCCCAAGGATTAGAAAGCGACGCGATAAGGGCGCCCGCGTAGGTTTTATCTTCCTGCGCCTTGAGTACCATGGCACTGGTATACAGCAGCTTGCCATTATCTGTGGTGCTTTGCGCCATATCAGGCATCGCGGGTAACGATTGTAAATAACTGTGCCAACTGGCGTTGTATTGACTGAGCACAGCGTCATACCCCGCCGTTAAGCTGGCGTTGGCACTGGCTAAACTGCTGGCCTCATCCTGGCCAAAACCAATCGCTAAATTCACATTAAGAGGTTGATTAGCTTGGAGTGCTGGATAACTGGCGGTAAAAGCAATGTTGCCTTGAGTAGGCTTCTCGGCGTTGCTGGTGGCCTGATACAGCGTATCGAGCTTGCCGTTATCGGCTAAATCGGCCAAACCGTCGGATACACCGACAAAGCCCGTGGTCGCCTGCGTAAAATCGATATCCGATTTAACCGTCATCACGCTGCTGTGTGGGTCAGCGGTGCGAGCGATAAGGGCTTGATGATCGATTCTGCCAATATCATTCGCGCCCGCATTATCGATATGGGGGTTAACGTATAAATGTGGTGTGATGCCTGCTTCAAAGGCGGTAAACGTCACGCGCATCATCAGCGTATCGCGGTCGGGATCGGTAAAGATATGTTTTTCTATCTGATACTTACCTTCAACGTCGCGATTGATAATCTTATAGGCCAAGGATAGTGGGCGGCCATTGGCGTCGGTATCTAAGTATTCAATGCTGCTGATGGTGTTGTCTTTCTCGGTATCGACAAAGCCATTGCCGGTGATCACAAATTGCAACTCTTTGAGCTGAGCATTGTGAATAAGGCCGTACATGGTCTCGGTTAAAATCCCCTGCGCGACGGAGAACCACACTCGGCTAATGGGACTTTGGGCACTATCTTGATATTGACCTTGGGTATAAGGCTCATAGGAGGTGCCTATGCCGGTTTTGCCCGAGAACGCCCAAGTCGGTGCTTTACCCGGTGCGCCGGGGGCAATCTGTGCGTTCGCGCCACTGTCTTTGGTTATGGTCGGTGCAGAAGCGTCTGTGCCTGTTTTGGGAGCTGAGGGTGAACAACCGCTTAAACTGGCTAAGCCTATAAGGCTCGCTGCGATCGCAAGCGCAATCGGCTTACGGGTTAAGTTGCTGCGAACCTGTTGCAGACTTACTGTTGTCGATGTCATATCAAAATCTCCCCAGTCAAAAGTTGGTGCTAATTGCGATTTATTCTAGTTGTAAGCTATGTGGCTAAGTCTTGGCGTTTGAGTCGCTCAAACGCCAAGCTTGCCGAGCAAGTAGGGTAAACGGTTTGGATTAGGTGTGCTGTGTATACGCTTTAGGTTGCTCAACAAAGAGCACCGCAATCCCGGCGCAGAGCATCAGAACGCCGCCGGTGATCAGGGCATAGATGGGCTGACCATCAAATAATCCATTAAGAATTAAGCCTAAAACACTGGCTGCGAGCAGCTGTGGGATCACGATAAAGAAGTTAAAGATCCCCATATACACGCCCATTTTTTTCGGGGGTAAGGCGCCGGATAACATGGCGTAGGGCACGGAGAGAATCGAAGCCCAAGCGATACCCACGCCAATCATGGGCAGCCATAACAGACTGGGGTCTTTGATAAAATAGAAACTGACCAACCCAAAACCGCCGCAGAACATATTAAAGGTGTGAGTCAGTTTGATGCCGATACGTTTAGCAAGCAGTGGGATAAACAGGGCAGCAATGGCCGAAAACCCATTATAGGAGGCAAACAGCACACCCACCCAATCGGCGCCATCGTTATAGGGCTTAGACAACACATCGCTGCTGCCGAAATGGTAGGACGTCACCGCCGAGGTGGTGTAAATCCACATCGCAAATAGCGCGAACCAGGAGAAAAACTGCACAACAGCCAACTGATGCATGGCCTTAGGCATATGGAATAAATCGTCGACCACATTAAAGACAATACCTAGTTGCGAGCGTTGTGAGAGCGTTGATTTGCTTAAACGCAGGGCGCAGTAAAGTTGCAATGGGCCAAAGGCAAAAATCCCTAAGCTTAAAATATACAGCTGTTTATCTAAATCCTGCGTCCACACCGCAAGAGTCAGTAGTGCACCTACGGCCATCCAAACGATAGCGGCAAATTGATAATTCTTATGGGTGCGAGTGCGCGTTTGGTTCTCTTCAGAGTTAGAGTCTGTGTTGCCATGAAAGGCGGCAAGTTCGTCGGGGGAATATTCTTTTGTGGAGATAACAGTCCAAGCAACGCTCAGAAACAGCACTGCGCCACCAAAATAGAAGGCATAACGCACCGAATCGGCGATTTCGCCCGCGGGCGCCGTATTGGCAACATTAAAGAAGTTGCTGAGAATATAGGGCAGGGCCGAGGCAACAACAGCACCGATGCCGATAAAAAAGCTTTGCATGGCATAGCCTTGAGTGCGCTGTTTTGGGGGTAAATTATCCCCAACAAAGGCACGGAAGGGTTCCATGGCAATATTGATTGAGGCATCCATAATCCACAGCATGCCTGCGGCAATCCATAGGGTGGGGGAATGCGGCATCACAAAAATTGCGAGAGTGGTACAAATGGCGCCGATTAAAAAATACGGCCGGCGGCGACCTAAGCGCCCCCAAGTGTTATCGCTCAGATAACCAATAATAGGTTGAACCAGCAGACCCGTTAACGGTGCGGCAATCCACAGGATAGGAATATCATCGATAGAAGCGCCAAGGGTTTGGAAAATGCGGCTGACGTTGGCGTTTTGCAGCGCAAAGCCAAATTGGATCCCCAAAAAGCCAAAGCACATATTGAAGATTTGCCAGAAATTCAGCTCGGGTTGCACCCTATGCACGGCGCGCAGCGCCACCTTGGGCGAGAAATTCTCTAATGGGGTAACCGTTTGTTGATCCGCGGACATGCAACTTCCCTTCAGTAGCGGGCAGCGGGGCTGCCTTGAGTCATTTATCGTTATAATGTGTGGCCTATCTGTGGCCCTTTGCTCAGTTTTACGCGTGTTGTGCTAGTGTCAAAAAATGCATCACCGCTTGGCCGTGTAGGTGAAAAAATGGCGAATATACCTCTCCCTCAGAAGCATATTCGCCAATAAATTCATTTTCATACTCTATGATGCAAATGCTCAGTAGCAGAAAAGAACCTAAGCCTGACAGCTATCCTCAAAGGCAACCACCAGAAACGACCTCACAGTGTTCAACCCCACAAGCAGAGGGTGAAACTAGCGAATTTATAGTAGCCGCAGCGTCGATTGACACACAACCGCTTACATACGTATTCATCATTCCTTGGTAACTCGGGATAAACAGCTGTGTAACCTACTGCCGATTTTACACTCATATGGAATGGCCTGGATATCTAGCGATTAGACAAAGTTGTAAGCTCAGCATTTACTGAGCTTATATTATTGATACAGAACAAATAATAGATCAGTATGGCAACGGGCTCTCTTAAGTGGCCATTATTGGCACCGCTAAAAATATATTATGTTTTTGAATATAAAGGATATCTATGTTTGTTATCACCTTAACCTATAAAAAGCCGCTCGCAGATGTTGAGCTGCACTTAGCCGCACACATTGCTTATCTCGATGAGTATTACGGCAAGGGCGTTTTCATCGCCTCAGGCCGTAAGGTACCCCGTACTGGCGGTGTGATCCTTGCCAAGGCAGAGTCGCGCGATGCCCTAGAGGCAATTTTGCAGCAAGATCCATTCTACAGCGAAGCGGTGGCCGAGTTCGAAGTGGTAGAATTTGTGCCAACGAAGACGGCACCAGGATTAGAGCAACTCCTTGAAGTGCTTTAACGATGATTTGCTGAAGGGAAAACTCGGCTTTGTGTCCCTTGGTTATATCGATTATCCCGCTTATCTGGCATAGCTTGGATAAATAGCTTAGATGAATTGCTTAGATAAATAGTTTGGATCGAGGCTATGGATACATAGGCAGGCGCTAAGGGAAAGTCGCCCTTAGTGTCTTATGTTATAAGTGTTTTATGTTAAAAATTGGTATCAAAGCAAGACATAAGAATGCCAAACGCTATCAATCCTATGGCTTGGAAAAGGATTAAAACTAACCTGCATGCTCCGTCTATGATTGAATGTTTGGGGGAATTTATCCAATATTTTGCCGTTGAGTTTGGTATCATGCTATTTTCCCCTAGAAGCCTGACGCAGGTTTCCGCTGTATGAGTCCCGCTTTTTATGTCTATTCAAACGCTGTTATCGACGGCTCTGGCCAAGCGCCATGATTTTTTACTGCAAGCAGAACAAGACCATACCGATTGCTTTCGGGTGTTCCATGGCACAGTCGAAGGTGTCAGTGGTTTGAATGTCGATCGCTATGGCGATAATTGGTTAGTGCAGAGTTTTCACCAAACCTTAACCGCTGCGGAATTAGCTGAAATTGTGGAAGTGCTCACCCAAGAAGTGGCTCTGCCTGTGGTGTATAACGATCGCTCCGCTGGTCATTCCCGCGTGCTCAATGTATTAAGCCCTGAACTGGATGATATTGCTTGTGCCGAGTTGGTGATGCAGGAAAATGGGATTAAATTCACCACTAAGCTGCGCCACGAAGGACAGGATCCGCTGCTATTTCTTGATATGCGTATTGGTCGTGAGTATGTGCGGGCACACAGCCAAGATAAAACCGTGCTGAATTTGTTTTCTTATACCTGTGGTATCGGAACCGCAGCTGCCATGGGCGGCGCAGAACGAGTTGTGAATGTTGACTTTTCCTCCTTTGCACTCGCCGCTGGCCGAACCAATGCCGAGTTAAACCAAGTGTCAGAGGTATGTGAATTTGTGCAGAGTGATGCGTTTCCGGCCCTGCGCCAATTAGCTGGTTTAAATGTGGGTGGACGTCGCAATCAAAAATTGCCGAGTTACCCTAAATTGCCGCAAACTCAGTTTGATCTGGTGTTCCTCGATCCTCCTCGTTATGCCAAGAGTGCCTTCGGAATTGTCGATTTAGTTAATGATTACCAAGGGTTATTTAAACCCGCGTTATTATCAACCAAGGCCGGTGGCACAATCGTGTGTTGCAATAATGTCGCGAAAGTAGACCGACAAGATTGGTTTGATAGCCTAGTACGCTGCGTTGAAAAACAAGGCCGAGGTGTGACTGAGCACACTTGGCTCGATCCCCATGAGGATTTCCCGTCGTTCGATGATAATCATCCACTTAAAATTGTTGCGTTGACCTTAAGCTAACGGCATAGCGATACGAACGACACAGTGATATCAACAAGCAGGGCACCCGATTCGGTGCCCTGTCTATTTGTCGATTTATGCGCCGCTAGATGGGTTGTAAATGGAAGGCGATCGCGATGCGGTTCCAACCATTAATGGCGATGATGAGACAAGTGAGATCGACAATCTCCTTCTCTGAATAATGCTCGGCGAGCGCAGCGTATTCACTGTCGTGCACCGGCGATAGGGCGACGCGAGTTAAGGTTTCCGTCCAGCGTAGCGCAGCTTGCTCTCGTGCATCAAAGAGATCATCGACCTCGTGCCAAGCGGCCAGTAAATCTAAACGGCGCTGGGTTTCACCGTCGTGGCGCGCTTCCTCGGCGTGCATTCGCTGACAAAACGCGCAGCCATTGAGTTGCGATGCCCTCAGCTTGACTAAATGTACCAATAATGGCGAAAACGCCGAGTCAGCGGCCGCTTTATCTAGGCTAATGAGTGCCTTGGCGAGCTCGGGTTGGAGTTGGTAAATCTGTTGGCGCGGAATACGTTCTGACATAGAGCCTCCTGTAAGTTGAGGCTTGAATCTAAGGGATTAATCGTCCTTGATATTGGAGATTTGCGACATCTTACGTTTTTTATATTGTCCCGGTGTTTGCTGCATCACCCGTAAAAAGTGCTGATGTAGATGGGCTTGATCGTAAAATCCACAATCGAAGGCCACCTGCGCGAGACTAAGCGACGGCGATTGACTCAATAGGTTGCGGGCAATTTTTACTCGATTCAGCTGCAATAACTGCGCGGGCGATAAACCCGTTTCCTGTTTAAATTTGCGTTCATATTGGCGTCGACTCATGGGGAGTTGCCCGTAAAAGGTATCCAAATTGGCTTGGGTTTGGATGAGTCGAGGCAGAGTTGCCGGCACTAGGCTCATGCGCGTCGATAAGCTTAAGTCTAATTGCTGCGCTCGTTGCAATAGCCAACGTTCCACGAGGGCGATACGCTCGCAAGGTGGTGGCGTATCAACGAGTTGGTATAAGAGCGTTGTTAAACCAACAATGGGCCACTGGGTCACATCGATAACGCTTGCTGTCGTATCGGCCTGCATGGCGGCAAGCTCAACCCCTAGTAAATGGAAGGCGCCACCGGGCTGAAAACGCACCGTAATTTGCTCGGTACCCGGTGCGAAGCTGTGGTAATGCCGCTGCTGGCCCGAGTAAAAATACACCGAAGGCGCGTCGCTAATGTCGGGTGATGGCAAATAAAAATGCAGGCTTGTACCGCCATCGGGATAGAAGGTTTGGTCGATTGGCTTAAGTAAATCCGCCGCGACACGCAAATGAAAATAGCGCTGCACCCAAGGGCGCAGTGGGGCAATGGCTTGAAAATGATTAAAGCCTAAGTGGACAAATTGGGTCTCGAAACGCTTAAAACTGCGCATTTCGAGTTCATTGGCCGTGTATCGCAAGCTAGGCACCATTAAGCGTTTGGGGAGTTTAGCTTAAGCTAACTTTCGATGATTTGCATCCGTATTGAGTGTGATTTGGTGGTGGAGGGCGTGGTCCTGCTCAAAAGAAACCTGCCAACGGTTGTTAGGTGCTGTAACTGAAGCTAAGTAACTTAAGCAAAGTAACGAAGGTGTATATTCCGCCCTAACACAGCCACGATTACGAAACAGATTGTCCACCATTCCGAAAAAAGTTGTCCAGTCTTCCGCTGGAAACCGGCCATTATAAAGTTGATTTGTCGTTTACTTAAATCTAAATAGCTTATGGATTAATCCAAAAACTACCCCATACGAAACAATAGCCTCAATTGCAATCGATAGTAGAAACAAAATGACATTTAAGTAGCCAATTTCTGCAATTGGTACATTTTCATTTTGTTTGAAACCCATATATTGCCCAGTAATATTTAAAAACAATACGAATATAAAACTAGCCAAACCTGCCCCTAAGGTATATATCGAATATCTAAATAAATCATTATTGTTTTTCATTTAGTTTTTTTGCCCCTGCATCTCCCGTAGCTACACTGGCAGCCAAAGGCTGCGCCTGCTTTTATTTCTGCTACAGCTCGATTCCCCGGTGTTGTACTCAAAGATTTTGACCCCTCTAAAACCCTTTGAGATGATGATGCTGTCATATTATGGGTAGCTTGTGTAGCCGAATTATTAGGAAGTCCTCTAGCGGCAAAAACCTTGCAAGTGTTTTATGAGCATCCCATGTGGGTAGCGCTGGCAGAGGGACCACTCGATGCAGACTATTGGCAACGCTTTTATCAATCGCTTCCGATTTCCATACAACAACTGATTTTTTAAACGCAATCCCAGTGGTTCTCAGCCAAAATCATTGAAGATCATCAGAGAAAGTACCGTGCAACGGCTATTAAGAATATGGAATTATGACGCCTTTGCCTGCCTTCTCGCACTTTGCCGCGATAAGTGCGTTACTGTTGATTTTCAAGCACAGCAAAGTCTGTCCTTCGTCATACACAAATACGTTTAATATCTGCTTATCAGTGATTTCAGCCATATCCCATGTTGTTGTGGACGTACTTTGAGCAAGTGATTGTCGAAGACTCACGTTTATCACAATGCCATTTTGGATCTATGGTAAGGAGGGGGTGAGCAGAACTTTAGCTATGCGCAAGCCATGCTGAATTTTCTACTAGCCGCAGAAGATTTAGGTATTGTCAGCAGTCTTAAATGCCAACAGCTCTTTTTGTATTGGAAATTACAAGGGGGAACTCAACTGATAAGCCAAGAGTTAGCGCAGGCCTTCAATGATCCCCATTGCGTGCTACCAGAGACTAAGTTGGGGCTGAATTGGCTCATCGCAACGAGGAACAAGCACTTAGCCAAACATCAACAAGTGAGCATAAGGCACTAACCAAGTGGCCAATCATTAACGGAAAGCTGGCCAGATTGTTTTGACACTGCTGGCCAAACAAAATCGGAAAGCTGGTCAAAAATGGCGGAATATACAGAAGGGACTCAATAATAAGAAATAGTCACCAAGAACGGGTTCTCGGTGACTATTGTAATGACCAATGTCGCTACGATTACGGTTGCAATAGTGACTGTCGCTCAAGGCTTTTAAGCGTCCATTATAGCGCTTGAGGTTACAGTGCTTTAAAGCGGATCGCTGTGCCGCCACTGCTGGCTAACTGTAATGTCAGGCTATCCTTGGCGCTAACCTCTTTGGTTTCAATCACATAATCATAAGGATTGGTTTTCCAATCGGCTTTAGCGCCATCACGGTAGATATGTGCTTGATAGCGTTTGTTTGGGTCGAGGAAATCCAGTTTTACCTTGACTTCGCGGGCATTTTCATCGGTCAGCGCGCCTAAGTACCAGTCCTGTTGATCCTTGGCTTGGCGGGCAAACACCACATAGTCACCCACTTCGCCAGCCAGTGCGATACTTTGATACCAGTCTGTTGGTACATCGCGAATAAATTGGAAAGCATCTATGTGTTTTTGATAATTACGCGGTAAGTCGGCGGCCATTTGGATTGGGCTATAGAGCACTACATACAGGGCGAGCTGCTTCATCAAGGTAGTTTGCACACGGTTTTCGGCATCTAAGCCCTTAGGCGCTAAGTCAAAAATCCCTGGGGTAAAGTCCATAGGGCCTGCCAGCATGCGGGTAAAGGGCAGCATGGCGGTGTGCTCTGGGCTATTTGGTGGGCTGCCCCAGGCATTATATTCCTGTCCACGTGCGCCTTCGCGGGCAAGCCAGTTCGGATAGGTGCGACGAAGCCCAGTATCTTTAATCGGCTCATGGCTGTTGATGCTGATATGGTGCTTTGCTGCTTCAGTCACGCTGTGCAGATATTCGCCTACCATAAACTGACCGTCGTGCCATTCGTGACGGGTAATACCGTTCTCATCGATGCGTTTGATTTGTCCACCGTCAGCCACATAGCCGGTTTTGACTTGGGTGACGCCATGTTTTTCATACAGGGCGAAGGCATCATCCATTTGATTACGGTAATGGGTTACTGAGCCTGCGGTTTCATGGTGACCAATTAGGCGCACGCCTTTTTTCGCGCCGTAGGCGGTAATGGCCGGTAAATCGAAATCATCATAGGCCTTGGTAAAACTGAATTGGTCGCCATTATGGAACCAATCACCATCCCAACCTTGGTTCCAACCCTCAACCAAGACACCATCAAACTGGTACTTGGCGGCGAAATCCATATAGCGCTCTGTTTCGCTAGTGGTTGCGCCGTGTGTTGGGCCCGAGCCCCAAGTGTTTTCATTGAGGTGCATCCCCCACCAAATACCGACATATTTGCCCGGTTTAACCCAAGAGACATCCCCCAGTTTATTGGGCTCGTTCAAGTTGAGGATAAGGTGCGAATTAAGCAGTCCCATGGCCTTGTCGGCGATTTGGATCGTGCGCCAAGGGGTATAAAAGCCCGCTTGGGTTTTAACGCGAATACCATCTGACCAAGGAGTGAGATCGGCCTTGAGGTTGCCATCGCGCTGTTGATCGAGGGTCATCGAGGCAAAATCAACTAACGCCGCCTCGTGAATGCTTAAATGGGTGCCATCGACCAGTTTAAAGGTAAAAGGGGTGTGGGCTCGGTCGACCTGATTGAGCGCGCTGGTGCGATACAGATATTCGTAGCGGTTCCATCCACGAGAAGGGATCCACCAGGCGGTGGCTTTATCACTCTGGCCAATATTAAATTCGGTGAGTTCATCGGTAATGGCAAGCGGTGTATTGGTCGGCAGTGCGTTTTGGGCTGCTAAGTGATAACGAAAACCGATGCCATCGTCAAAGGCTTTAAACTCGAGGTTTAATTCGATTTTACCGTCGGTTAATACCACGTTCAGTTGATTGTGTTGATCCTTTATCCACTCTTGTTCACCCCAAGGTTGTTGCCATTTTTCATCGGCGCTGGCGCTGTGGCTCGATTTGATGCGAAGACCTTGGCCTAATTCACCCAATGAAGCAAAGACTAAGCCTAAGCGGCTTGGTTCGATAATCGACTTGCCATGAAACTGGACTTGGTATTCGGGACGGCCGGTATCATCACTCAGACTCAAGACGATTTGCTTATCGGGTGAGCTTAGGTTGAGGGTCTGTGCTGTGGCACTGGTGCTGAGCAGGCTGCCAATGCTGAGTGCTAGCAAGCAGGGCGTGAATAGGCTGGCGGCCCAATGGCGGCTATTTCGTGTTGGCGAGTTGATGTGGCGTGCGTGGGTAAGAGGATTGCTGAACATTCCCTGATCCTTGTTTTTATAGTGAATATGGGTCAATGCATACTAGTGGCGATGGCTTTTTGCTCGCAATGGTTTGCATACGTATTCACCAGTGTGATCTAGAGGCTGCCAACCTGATGACAAAGCCTAATAGAGATGGGTTTTGCCCGCTGACTCGGGTAGAATGCACGGCTTTATTGCGTTCAAGTTTGTATGGGCGCGCTTTTGGGGATCTCAGCGGTGAAAATCAGTCAGCGATTACAGCAGATCAATCAGATGGTGGGTCCAGGATACGATCATATTTGGGACTGCTGCTGCGATCATGGTTTACTCGGCATGCTGTTACTGCAAAGAAATGCCGCACCTAAGGTGCATTTTGTCGATTGTGTCGCGCCCTTGATGCAGCAACTGAGCATCGAGTTAGCGCGGTTTTTTCCGCAGCAGCATGAAGTTGAAAATACAGACATCCCCCAGAGTGAATGGCAAGTGCATTGCCTCGATGTGGCAGCATTACCACTGGAGCAGTACGGAAAGCAAGCCAAGCACTTAGTGATTATTGCGGGTGTGGGTGGTGAGTTATTGGTTGAACTGGTGCGCAGTATTGTGGTGCGTTATTACGCCTACACGCTCGAGTTTATTTTGTGTCCCGTGCATCATAATTATCATGTGCGCAGCTCGCTGGCTGAGTTGGGATTATCCCTAAAATATGAATATTTACTCGAAGAAAACCAGCGTTTCTACGAGATTCTGCATTTAACTCATTCGAATGCCGCTTCAGGGACCAATGAAACGGCACTTTTAAGTTCGACTGGCTCAATGATGTGGCAAGGGTTAGATGCGGATAAAACCAGGCTGGCTAAGCGTTATCTTGGGCAGACAATCGGCCACTACCAGCGTATCCCCGAGAGCCGTTTGCCTAACAAGCCGCAAATTGTGGCGGCCTATCAGCAAATCTTGCTGCAACTAAACAACTGAATTAACAAATTTCAAGCGCACGTTTTGTCGAGCGTTTTACTTGAAAACGGTTTTGCTCTGTAAATCCATGAAGTTGGTTTATGCTAGTAAGCCGTTAATCTTGAGTCTTATTATGCGTTTATTGAAGTCCACCCAAGCTGCCAATCTAAATCTTAATCAGGCGAAGATCTTTTATCGTCAAGCCGCACGCGCCATTGTGCTGTCGGGGGAAGATATTTTGCTGCTCTATACCCAAAAATATCGCGATTACGGTTTGCCAGGCGGTGGGGTAGATAAGGGTGAGAGCCTCGAAGTCGGACTTATCCGCGAGTTACAGGAAGAAACCGGCGCCATTGCCGCTAGAGTGTTAGCACCCTTTGGCCGTTATGAGGAATATCGTTCCTGGTTTCGCGAGGACGCAAACGTAATGCATATGGACTCTTACTGTTATCTATGCGAAATCGATATGAGCCAAGGCAATCGCGGGCTGGGTGAGCCAAAGCTCGAAGCCCATGAGATAAAAAATGGTATGCGCCCCGAGTGGATCAATATCCATCAAGCGATTGCCCATAATGAAGAGATCCAACGGACGTTTGCCAATAAAGGGCAATCCATCGACAGGGAAACCTTTCTGCTTAAACGGATAGTCGAAGAGTTGTTGTAGATAAAGGCTTGTTTGATAGCCTTGTTGGTTTTGCGACATAATAAGCCACCCAGAGGATGGCTTGTATACTAGATCACCGTTAAATAAATACAGAAGAAATGGCTCATCGCCCCCGCCAGCACAAACAAATGCCAAATCGCATGGTTATACGGAATGCGTTTGCCCACATAAAAGATCACCCCTAGGGTGTAAAATAATCCACCCAACAGCAGCAGATTAAATCCCAGCGGAGTCATTGCCGCGGTCAGATCGCCAATTACAGTTACGCACAGCCACCCCATCGCCAAATAGACCACGAGACTGATTTTTTTAAAGCGATGAATAAATAAGGTTTTAAATAGAATACCACCGATGGCCAGTGACCAAATCGCCGTGAGGATAATAGTCGAAAGCTGCCCCTGCAGACTGATTAACATCAGTGGGGTGTAGGTGCCCGCAATCAAACAATAGATAGCACAATGGTCGGCAATCTTGAGTCTATGTTTCCAGCCTAGATGCGTTACGCTGTGGTACAGGGTGGAACTTAAAAACAGCAGGATAAGGCTTGTACCATAAATAATAACACCTGTGAGCTGAATATTTGTGAGGTGGTCGGCGCCCTTCAGAATCATAAACACTAAGCCTACCAAGCCCGCAATCACCCCTAGGCCATGGCTGATGCTATTGGCTATCTCTTCACTAAGGCTATACGCACTGATATTCAATGGCTTTTCATGACTCATTTGCGGCTCTATCAAACTCTGGCTTGGCATGCTGTTGATCCACTCGATGGCGATATTGACTGAGTCTATCAGTAGATAAATGGGAAAGCTATAATTAGCTTACACGTGTAAGCTAATTTATTAAGCACCCTTGCCATCGACTATCACTTTTACGAGTCCTGTTTTAGTTGTACCAGATTATGGCACCTGTTTACGACATTATTAATGTCAGCGCCTTGGAACTTTGTTCGACCCGCTTTCTCTAATCCCCCGTAAGATGTCATGGATTTGTTAAGTACTTTATTCACTAAGTACTAAGGGATAGATTTTGCCTATTCGATCGAATATTGCCCCAGAAGATGACCTTAGTTTTGATGCGCAGGGCTGTGCTACAAACGATGAGGATATGCCATTTTCAGCTACGCCTTTTAGCACAAACAATGTGCCTTGTGATAGTAACGCCTCCAGGGATAACAACAACCTCAATTTAATTGAAGTTAATGGTCGTATTTCTCAACAACCATTCCACCAAAGCTCTCGAGAATGGTCGCATTATTTCAATCTTAAGCTATTGCTTTGGGTCATCTTGGGCCATGGCTTACTACTGTTTTTATTAGTTTTTTTATGGTGAACCCAATCAGAACAGTTAGGTTTTTCTTTTACAGAATCTTCAACTAATGCACCTACTGCGACGAAAGCGTTAAAAGCTTATTTTATTTACGCACCGAAAACACAAACCTCGGGAGAGCATTCATTTCAAGATAAATCAGTGAAAGAACCTGTTACTGCGAGCGAGCTGATTACTGTGCCACCAAATCCTGCATCGCCGACAGCTGGTATTGAACAGGCCGCGAAAGTGCCGTCAAAGCCAACTGTAAAACCGACTCCCAAACCGGATGAGCTGCGTGTGAAACCTCCTGAAGTCAGCGCCCAAGCATCAAAAAAATCAGTATCAAATTCATCTGCACAGCGCCAAATCGCGCAGAGTACAAAAGAGTCTGTTAATACGCTGACAAAAACAGAGGTTCAAATAAGCCCAGCCCAAGCGACAAGCACTCACCAGTCAGCTGCCGATGAGCAAAGCGGCGGGGCTGCTGGCAGTGTGGGATTATTTACCCAGCGTTATTTTGAACGTCAGCGTGAGCAAGCCTTAGATGATTTAGTGTTAGAGCAGGCAAATCATTACACTAAACGATCGACTATGTCTGAAATGAGCCCCGAGATGGAGGTGTTGATTGTGCCCAATGCCGACGATTTTAGCGGCCCCACCAGTTTAGATTTAGAACTGGATCCCAATCGAATTGTCCGGAAAGGGGATACCTGCTATCGGGTCGTTAAAGTCGGCACCCAAATTAATCCCTATGCTGAGAATTTAGGGTTCCCCTTCGATTGCAGTGGCAAGAAAATGAATCAAGAAATTGACGATGCTATTAAGGCGCAACTGGATAAAATGATGGTAAAGCGGCCAAAAGGTTAAAAAGTAGTGATGATAAATTTTCACTGAAAATGATGTATATTGTGGATTGTAGAGTTTATTTGAATTAAATTTGTTTTTATACAATATCTTATTCATTCTTTATTTTTGATTGGTAATTTGATTTTTGTCTTGAAATTACGCTTGTTTGTTCGCAGCGCTTCTGCCTATACTTTTGCCCATCTTGTCGGAGTGCCTCTTGGCTGAGACCGTTTATTCGGGATCCGTTGAACCTGATCAGGTTAAAACCTGCGAAGGAAACAAGCATAATAACATCCATTAAATCGTATCAGTGGCAACCTTTTGCCCTGTATTAACCCATCGATTTAGTCGTTATTGAGTCCGCAAATCCACTTAGGGTTTGCAAGGCTCAGCTTCAACACTCAAGTCTCCAGACAAGCAACTCCATTTTTATTTGTTAAAGTGAGATTGCTTATGTCCAGTTTAGAATCGTCCTCAGAATCGATTGCCGTGAACACCCAAGGGCAAACTAGCCGCCGTGCGGCGCGAGCCCAGGCGCAAGCCTTTATCGATACCCTTAAACCATTACAACACCCTAATTCGCAAAAGTTGTATTTGCAGGGGAGTCGTGAGGATCTCCGTGTAGGGATGCGGCAAATTCTGCAAACCGATACGCGGATTGGCGGTACTACAACTGCGCCCATAGTCGAGAAAAATCCTCCCATTCCGGTGTACGACTGCGCAGGACCTTATTCCGATCCGGCTGCGCAAATTAACGTACGCCAAGGCTTAGCCAAACTCAGATTACCTTGGATTATTGAGCGCCAAGATACCGAAGTGCTCGATTGTGCGACCTCAGATTTTACCCAGCAGCGCCTGAAGGATGATGGCTTAGATCATCTGCGCTTCGAAGCCGGCTCAAGTGCGATTGTTCGTCCTCGCCGTGCCTTACTGGGTAAACGCGTGAGCCAATTACACTATGCACGCCAAGGGATCATTACCCCAGAAATGGAGTATGTGGCGATTCGGGAGAATATGGCGCTCGCCGAGGTGCAAGATGAAATCTTAAACCGTCGCGGCCAAGGTGAATCCTTCGGCGCCGTAATCGGTAAACCTATTACCCCTGAATTTGTCCGCGACGAAATTGCCCGTGGGCGCGCCATTATTCCGTTAAATATCAATCACCCTGAAGCTGAGCCCATGATTATTGGCCGTAACTTTCTGGTGAAAGTGAATGCCAATATCGGCAACTCGGCGGTCACGTCTTCCATTGAGGAGGAAGTCGAAAAGTTAGTCTGGTCAACCCGTTGGGGCGCGGACACTGTGATGGACTTGTCCACGGGACGGTATATCCATGAAACCCGCGAATGGATCATCCGAAACTCGCCAGTGCCGATTGGCACAGTGCCGATTTATCAAGCACTGGAAAAAGTCAATGGTGTTGCCGAGCACCTGACCTGGGAAGTGTTTCGCGATACCTTGATTGAGCAAGCGGAGCAGGGCGTCGATTACTTTACCATCCATGCGGGCGTGTTATTGCGTTATGTGCCCATGACTGCCAAACGGGTGACTGGGATTGTGTCCCGCGGCGGATCGATTATGGCCAAATGGTGCTTGAGCCACCATCAGGAAAACTTCCTCTATACCCATTTCCGCGAGATTTGCGAGCTGTGCGTTGCCTACGATGTATCGCTGTCATTAGGCGATGGTATGCGTCCTGGCTCCATTGCCGATGCCAATGATGAGGCGCAGTTTGCCGAGCTTGAGACCTTAGGCGAGCTGGTCAAAATCGCCTGGGAATACGATGTGCAGACCATTATCGAAGGGCCTGGGCATATCCCGATGCAGCTTATCAAGGAGAATATGGATAAGCAGCTTATCCACTGCGCCGAGGCGCCGTTTTATACCTTAGGGCCACAAATTACCGATATTGCGCCGGGTTACGATCATTTCACCTCTGGGATCGGCGCGGCGATGATCGCATGGTATGGCTGCGCCATGCTCTGCTATGTGACGCCGAAAGAACACTTAGGTTTACCCAATAAGCAGGACGTCAAACAAGGGCTGATTGCCTACAAGATTGCCGCCCATGCGGCCGATATTGCTAAAGGTCACCCGGGCGCGCAGATCCGCGACAATGCGTTATCTAAGGCGCGCTTTGAATTCCGTTGGGAAGACCAATACAACTTGGGGCTCGACCCTGACACCGCGCGTGCCTATCACGATGAATCCCTGCCACAGGAGTCGGCCAAGGTTGCGCATTTTTGCTCTATGTGTGGCCCTAAGTTCTGTTCGATGAAGATCACCCAAGATGTACGCGACTATGCGGCAAGTTTAGCGGCGGGTACGTTGTCAGTGGCTTCGTCAAGCCAAAATGTTGAGAGCGCTGAAGCGCTTGCATCGATAAATTCTGCTCCACAAGGGCAATCGAACACAGAAGCAATCCAGCAGATCACAGTCAAAACTCGAGATGAATTAGCGGCGGCCATGGCGCAAAAATCGGCCGAGTTTGCGGCCTCGGGTGCCAAACTGTATCTACCGCTGGGTGATGCTAATACAGCCAATACAGCCAATGAATCGACAAAGCATCAGGATGGGACAGAGCTCAAACCCACAGCACAGGTTGCGGAGGTTTGATAATGACCCCTGCTAAACATGTTAGCCACTTAGCGCCTCAACCTATCGTCTGGACCATTGCGGGTTCAGACAGCGGTGGCGGCGCGGGGATCCAAGCCGACTTAGCCACCATCAAGGATTTGGGCGGCCATGGATGCAGCGTGATCACCACATTAACGGCTCAAAGTTCGGTGGCGGTGGATTTAGTTGAGCCTGTGAGTGATGCAATGCTACTCACACAGCTCTCGACCCTGTTAGCCGATTTACCGCCTCAGGCGATTAAGATTGGTTTACTGGCAAATCAGCAGCAACTGCGCCAGCTTGCCGACTGGCTCGCCGGTTTTAAAATCCAGTTTCCGCAAGTACCCGTTATTCTCGATCCCGTCATGGTAGCA